>CANHHA010000014.1 GCA_947460825.1 Flavobacteriales bacterium | reverse complement strand
CATCAAATTAGTAGAAAACACTTACAAAGTTATATGGATGAAATCGCATTTAAATCAAATTATGGAGACATAAATTCTTTCGACCTATTACTGAGACTGGGATGTGCGTTATAATAGGCAATCGCCCTTGCGAAGGGGGAAAGAGGGGGATGACATTAGTAAAATCTCCCTCGCCGTAAAAACACCCTGATGCTGTTCATCTACGAAGATGGCACCGTGGAACGGGTAGTGGAGATGGAGGAGTGATATTGTTATTTTATGTCTCTGGGTGCCGCCCTTCGATACGTCCTTCGGACTACTCAGGGACCTTTGCACCCAGAGGAAATGCTTGCATCTCAAACCACCAGCTCTTTTTCATACTTAAAATTGCCTTCGGGAAAAACGGATGCTAAATGCTATGCCTATTCGTTCATGATAAATCCATGCATGTTTTCTCGGTGAATGCACTGAAGGGTACTTGAAGGGTACGCGTTGGTAAAGGTTTTTGGAAAACGGTATTTCATTTCGGGTTTCCATTTAAATTCGTAGGCATGTAACTGACCATCGAATTCTTCGATATAATCGATTTCTTGCTTTTCTTTCGTACGCCAGAAAAAAACATTGGTATGGTGATGTCCATACAGATTTCGTTTTTGGCGCTCCGATACTAAATAGTTTTCCCAAAGTGCCCCAACATCCTGCCGCCCCTCTAACAGTTGAAAAGAAGAAATTAAGGCATTGCGAATACCATTGTCATAAAAATAAATTTTTTTCGACGCTTTTAATTCGTTACGTAAATTTCTACTGAAGGAACTCAATCGAAAGATTACGAACGATTTCTCTAACAATTGGATATACGATTCTACGGTTTTACTATTTAACCCAATGAGGTTTCCAATCTCGTTGCACGATACTTCACTACCCACTTGATACGCCAAGGCCTGAAGTAATTTTACTAGTTTTTCTGGTTTTTTTATGTCTTCGAGCATTAATAAGTCCTTATACAGAAAACTATCTGACAATGATTTTAAGCGCTCTATTTCATCTCCAGGGTGCATAATAACCTCGGGATACATACCGAATACCAAGCGATGAGAAAGCATCCTTTGCTCTACCAATTCATTGGTGTGTTTCACCATTTCACCATATGAAATCGGAAATAAGTGAAACTCAAATTTTCTGCCCGTCAACGGTTCATTGGTTTTATTTTTGAGTTCAAATGCTGAGGAACCCGTTGCTATGACTTGAATCTCTGGGTAGTTGTCGATCAATAATTTCAATGCTAACCCGATGTTATCGATTTGCTGAGCCTCATCAATGATCACCAGTTTTTTGTTTCCAATCAACGCTTTAAGTTGCGTGGATGTAGGTTGGTTGAATCGTTCTTTGATATCATATTCATCGGCATTTAACCACAAGGATTCTTCTCGATTTGCTTCAAACAAGCTTTTTAACAAGGTTGTTTTACCTGTTTGTCGTGCCCCAAGAAGGGTGATCACCTTTCCTTGGAATAACTTTCGTTGGAGGTTTAATGAAATTTCCCGTTCAATCATGGGGGGTCTTTCATCAAAAATACAACCTTTTTGGAATAGAATACAAAAATATCATAACTTTTTTGGAATAGAATCTAAAAAAGAAGGTTTTAATATGCTTTCAAATCACTCATTGATGTTCTGTTGAGGTGGATTAACCAGCGTTTTTCATCGAGGATTAAAGGCTTAATGGTTAAGCTGGTGGCTTTTTGTTGAGGCTATCCAACTTCTTTAGCGCTTAAATTTTATTTCTGCCCAAAATCCTAAATCAATAAATGCTTTATTCCAAACTCCTTCCGGTGCATCACGAACATAACTTTTAGATCGTAAAAAAGCGGATTTAAAAAATAGCCCATCCATGCCTATGTTCTCTATTAATTCAATGGATACAAAACAATCGTTCTTAACAAAAATATTCCACTCCATAACATCGATTTCGATGGCTCCTTTTGAAGGGATGCCGTAAAAATAAATAGGATCACTGAGTAAACTACTCCCTGGTAAATCATTTTCGAATGTATATATATTCGTCCTGAATTTTACCGTGTCAGATGGATTCCCAACCATGTTAAAATGCAGTTTGGTGATCAGACCTTTCTTTTTTTTGTTGTATCTCAAAACGGTCCCCATTTCTGCGCCAAGACTTTTGTTTTGAAATCCAGCAATCGTCATGGTTGATCTAACATTATTTCCTGTTGTTAAAATCTTGTATTTACCTGATATAACGACCACTTCTTGACGTTCTTTACTTTTTGGACTTAGCTCTAACCTTAAGTTCGCTTGCTGTAATAAATAGATTCTACAGTGCGCTACTAAAAATTCAATTTTTTCAAATCCAATTGCCTAAATAATTACGGTGTCATTCTCGGATAAATTAGTAAGGTCCATTCGAAAATAACCATTTGAATCGCAGATGACTCCTTTGTTCTGATGTAAAACACCTAGTCTCGCGTATGCAATGGGTATTCCAGTATCTAATTCCACGATTTGTCCTCTTAACCATTGACCGTTCGCCAAATGGTTAAAAAGAGTGATGGAGATTATGAGTAAAAAGTTCTTCATCAAATTACCGTTTGATTGGTTCGGTGTTCTGTTAATTTACTTTGGTTATCAATGGAACAATGCTTACTAAATTCCCCCCCGTCAAACCACCAGCTCCCTTCCGCACTTAAAATGGCCTTCGGGGCATTCTTTTTTTCCGTGTAGGCCGCACGGACGGCATGCCAGCCCGGTAACTTCTTTGACCTCCGAATCATCTGATAAGGGACCAAAGCCAAAGTCTGTCACGGTAGAACAAAAATAGGCCGTTACAGGGGCATTAACCGCCGAAGCGAAATGTAAGGGACCCGAATCATTTACATAATTTCGAACGGCTCCCTTCATGAGTGCCATCGATTCCATGAGCGAGAGGTTACCCGCTAAATTCACAGTCCGCCCGGGAATTTGTGTTTTTATGGTTTCGCACAGCGCATGGTCACTTGGACCACCCAGTAAGTAGATCACATGTTCTTGTTTTTCTGAAAGCTCCACCCATTTCTCAACGGGAAGTTGCTTCGTTGCCCACACCGATGCAGGCGCGAAACACACATACGGCGTTTCCTGATATTCCCTAACGTTTTTCATTGCGTCCTCGCTTGGTACGATAGATGGTTTTACCAAGTGCTTCACACCGAGCGCAGCGATTAAGGTGAAATTCCGGTCTATTTCATGAATGCCTTTTGAGATGGGATGCGGCAGTTTCAAGGTATAAAATCGAGCCAAGGGGTTTTTGTCAAACCCTATGGTTTTAGTTTGGCTTAGCACGGCAATGAGTCCGGAAGAAGCAAAGCGATGCAGGTTTACAATGAAGTCATAGCGCGCTGCTCGGTTGGCACGAACGAGTCGTAGGATGTCCCGCCATTTTCTCGATTTATCAAAGGTGAGCACCCGATGTATATTGGGGTGACCCAGCACTAGGAGTTCATTTCCTTTTTTTACCAGTAAATCAACCTGCGCCTCGGGGTATTGGGCTTTAATGGAATTAACCACGGATGTCGCGAGTATGACATCACCAAGGAAGGCGGTTTGAATAATTAAAATGCGCGCATTGTCAGCGAATAACATAAACCTCTCCTCGTTTGATTAATTGATTCCCTGCGGCATCATAAAATTCCATCACGTAAATGTACATATCGTTTGGCACCAATTCGTTCGTGGATTGTAATCTACCATTCCAACCCAGGTTGAAATCCGTAGTTTCAAAGATAATATTGCTCCAACGATTCATGATCGTCATTTTAAAGATGCTCGGGTCGATGTTGGTGGCAACGGGCTTGAATACGTTATTTATGCCTTCCGGAAAAACACTGTTCGGAATATAGATAATGGGAGTATAGGTGAGGCAAACTGTATTGCTCGCGCACCGTTCTTCTATTCCGTAATTGTTGATGAGTTCACGTGCTTCGATGTAGTAACAGATTTCTCCGGGGTAGGGACCCGAATCAACACTGTCCTCGATGCTGTATTGGCCATTAGGAACCGTTTGAATGAGCGTAGCAGAACCATCCGGTTCGATTCGGTATACTTCATACGTACTCACCCCAACTTCAAAACCAAGGTAAGGGGTCCAACTGATTACATTGATTTGCGTTTCATCATTGGCTATTCCCGTGGCTAAGATGGTGGTGGCCGCATTGGATGGACTGCCAATGTTACCGCAGGTGTCGATGTATTTAGAACGGTAGGTATTGGTTTGATTCATTACATCTGCTTGCGCGTCGGTAAACTGAGCCAAGTTGTTTACAACCGTTGCTGTTCCGATTGCTGCAAAATTTCCCGGGGTTTCCTCTCGTTCAATTTGTACCTGGTTAATCCCAGCGTTTTGATCCACATAGACCCGCACATCCACTGAATTCCCACTTACGCTGGCCGCTTGCAGGTAGTGAAAGTTGGGTTGTCCGGGAAGGGGCACAACAAAGGTATACGGATTTGAAAGCACCGAATTCCCATTGCTGAGGTTTGCTTGAACATATAGGGTGTAAGTATTTCCGCCCACGACGTCGATGGTGCTGTTCAAGGCATTTGTTGTACCTAGCAATACCAACTGCCCGTTTTCATAGGAGTATACTTGATAGGAACTCACACTCCAACCGAGGTATGAGGTCCACGCTAAGTTGATGGATTGATCACACGCATTAATGGCGCCGTCTAAGCGGATGCTTCCATTTAAGGGAGCTTTTCCCGAGGTTTGGTAGGTGATTGGAACTGCCGTCGTAAAGCAAGAATCAAAGGCCGCTACTGAAAACGTAAACGGACCCGTACCACTTGGAACATAGGTGTAGGTAGTATTTGCGATTCCCCATACGGTATCGATTTCATATAACACGTTGTTGGCATCCAAGGTGTAGATTACATACCCATAGGTGTCTGATTGACTGTTTTGATTCCACGTTAAGATGAGGCTTCCACTGACCGGATCAAATCCAACGCCTTGAATGATGGGGATGACAGGCGTAAGCATGTCTTCAAATTGGTCGCTTGGTGTATTGGATTCAAAGGTGCACCCGTTATGTGGATAGATGATTTGATAGCCCAATGTTCCGGAGCAAATGCGCACGGTGTCTTTGTAGAACGTAGTTCCATACGGAACGCTGTCGTATAAAACCCACGGACCGTTTCCTGTTTGCTGATAAATGTGATAATACCCCCCAAGATTTATTGCGCTTGGTGCGTTCCATTGCAGCAAGGCCGTACCATTATTGGGGTTGGTTAATTGAAGAATGATGGGGTGTAAGGTGTCGCTGAATCGTGTGATGCTTCCGTTGCAACCGGATACAACGCCCAAATAAAAATCTTGATTTGCTTGCGCTCCACCGATCGAAAACGTCGTGGTATTGATGTCGTTGATCGTGGTAATCAATCCGTTTTGAAGGGAATACAGCGAATAGGAAACAAAGGTGTTCTGTGGATTTGAAACGGGATTCCACGAAAGTTCATAATTCCCGTTGGTATAGCTAATGCAATGTAAGGAAGGTGCAGCGATGATACCAGGATTCCGCACATTGATTTGTACCGTGGCATAACTTACCTTGGGAACTTGACAATAATTATCTTGGGCTTTAAACACGAAAAAGTACGGAACGGTTTCGGCCACAATTCCAAAGGAGTTTGTGAGGTGGTCGCAATCGGTTTGCCATGTAAAAGGGACATTTGCTTGGCCTACTCCTGTAGCGGGCAATCCGGTAGTAAATGCGCAGGGTTCAATGCCACACCCGGTGGCTGCGGTGAAATTGGTTCCGAACATGGGGCCCGTTGCGCTGATGCTCACGGATTGTGCTGCACCATTCTGAAGGAATCCATTATCTGAAGCTAATAAATTGAAGTTTACCAAGGCTCCTGCATCTACGGTAGTGGTAAATGAACCAGCGAATGGTGGCGTGAATTGCGGGGCATTATTGGGTTGACAAGGTACCACGACGAGTTGCATTTCTCGTTCCACCTGTGAAATTAGTTGTCCTAAGCGGTAGGAGTACACCTTGATCTTAACTACGAAATTCCCTTGAAGGGTGGAGGTAAAGGTTAGTTCCCCATTTTGAGGATTGAGTTGAGCTGGAATACTTCCAGGGCTAATGGCCGCGGAGGGGGTGGGGGATTGGTACGTAAATCCGAGGTCGAAAGGCACCGGAGCTGGATTTACGGGGGGATTAAAGCTCCCTTGTGGGAAATGGTTGAGGGGTGCGCTGAATTCAAAGCGCAATGAATCCATGTCTGGATCTATGGCGTTCATGTTGTACACAAAGGGATCACCAACGCAGCTAACAAAGTATGGCGATTGAAGGAATTGTGGCGAGTTGTCTTGACAGCCTGTTTGTCCGCCGATAGCAAACATCGTAGCCGAGATGGTCATGCCGTAGGTGGAGGGATTGGTTAGGTTGGTAATGGCATTCGATCGCGCGAAATTCTCGTAGGTAAAAATCCATCCTTGAGCCGGTGGGGTTCCGGGAAGCATGACTTCAGTCGACCGATAGATGACTTTTTCTGTTGCGCCGATTCCGTTGCCACCATTGGACCCAGTCCCACAATCCAAAGGTTGTGGTCCGCCTGAAACTTGAGTACAGGTTGGTGAAATATCGGTACGCGAGATATAATTCACCGTGATGTTCGTTACGCTCGGATGGTTCCAGACGCGAAGGTTTTCAGACAACACATTAACCTCAGCCCCGTTACAGTCGCGGTAAAACACCAATTCAAAGAGGTATCCGCCATTTCCACCGCACTTCCACGTGATTTCTCCACCCATCACATGAGAAGCAAAGGATAGATTAAATCCAAAAAGAAATAAACTAAAGAGTAAGAAATATCTCATGCGCGCGTGAGGAACGTATAGTTTTAATAAAAATTATGTCAACAACTAAGTTCTTGCCAAAATTTACTACATTTATCAAAAATATCTTTAAAATATGAGAAATCAATTATCTTGGATTAAGTTAATCGCTGCATCAAGTTTATTTTTTTTAGTTTCCTGTGGAGGGTTTAGTGGAGATTATAAAGTGGAAAAAGATCAAGATGGAAATGAATTCAAGACAGTGAAGATTGGCGATCAAGAATGGATGGCCACCAATTTACGAGTAACTACCTTTAGAAACGGTGAGAAAATCCCGCAAGCTAGAACCCCGAAAGAGTGGAAGTCATTAAATAAGAAACAAATACCAGCTTGGTGTTGGCGAAATTTTAATAAAAAAACAGGGATTAAATATTACAATCATTATGTCGTGACGGACCCTAGAGGTATTGCTCCAAACGGATGGAAAGTTCCCAATGTAAAGGATTTTCAAGTCAATATTAGTCAACGCTCTTGGACAGGTTCATATGGTAGTGTTTGGGATAGTAAAGCTGAGGAAGGCTGGGGTTTTGGGAATTCAGGTAATAACAGCACCGGTTTTAGTTCAAAACCTTCAGGTTTAATGGGTTATGATGCGGTTTTATCTAATGATTGCTGTGCATATTATTGGACAACCTCTAGTTATTTGGAGGATGGGGTTAAGAAATCAAAAGATGCGTTGAATGCATTCTATATCCAATTCAAGGAATGTGATTGTAGTGATTATTCCTATGCAAGTAAAGAGTGTGGGATTCCAATTCGCTGTCTAAAAAAATAAACCTAATTCTCATTAATTTAATTCTTAATCTATGAAAGCCATTTTAATCATCGTTTTTATTTTAGCACTAATTTTTGGCACAGGAGCTCTATTCCTTTATGGGTTTGAAACCATTGCCAATTTTGTACCGGTTCCTGTATCCTTGGCGTTTTTTGTTTTTGGTGTGGTATGCTATGTTACGGGCTTAATCATGTTGAGAAAAAGTAAGGTATATCATGTTGATTCTCCCGACCAAATTCGCTTAGATACTCCCTTATTTGCTGACTACGCGTATATCTTCGGTGTTATTTGTATGGTCGTTGGGGTGGCTACCTTCCAACCACTAATGTCATCATTTTCTGATGCTTGGATTTTATTTTCACTGTTATCATTATTTGCTGTTTATAAGCTGGTTGTAATGGTAATGCGTCTCAAGCATGCAATTCATGATAAAATTGTTGTTTGTAGAGATAACATTCAATTAGATGATCCGACAAGTGCCGACTCATTTCACATAAATAAGCCCGATATTGACCATGTTGTTTATTTAAAAACGTTTAAAAGGGGTAGATATGGAGGTTACCATTCTTCTTCCTTTAGTTTATCATTAAGCATTAGAATGAAGGCGGTTGAAGGGAAAGAAGCCGTAATCTACAACGTTGAGCCGCAATCTATGAATCTTAAAATGTCATATGTAATCGATGCGCTTAAAGAAATGGATTACCAACTTACCCTTAGGTCTAACAAAAGTGATAACGATGAAGAATGGGATGGCCATTCATTAAATTAATCAGTTTATCCCGCGGTAACAATCAACATGTCTTCTGAATTTAAATGGTTTGACGCCGTTTCCATGATTTCCTCGGATGTGATTTCTTCAATGGTGCTCAAGGCATTTTGGTAGAAGGAATAATCAAGTCCTCTGATTTCTACCATCGTGAATAAATCCATCATGGCAAAGGGACCATCAGCGCTTCGAAGGAATTGACCGGATAAATAATTTTTCACCAAGCTCAATTCGTCCTGGGGAACTAATTGCGTGCGCATGCGTTCGATTTCCGCGTTAATTTGAACCAAGGTATCCGCTAAAAATTCATTCCCAACTTCCGTCGCAATGACAAAATATCCGTTGGATTGATTCTCTCCAAGATAACTCCCGATACCATACGTATAGCCTTTGTCTTCTCGAATATTCGACATCAATCGACTCCCGAAGTATTCGCCCAAGATCGTATTAACCACGGTCATTTTATGGTAATCCGGATGAGATCGGTCAAACAGTATTTTTCCCATTCGAATGCCAGTTTGTACCGCATCCGCTTTCTTCACTTCAATGCGTTCGATGCTTGGCGTGTAGTTGATGGGGGGTAACGGTTTTACTTCCTTAGTCCATCGTGCAAAACACTGTAAAATACGGTCTAATTGCGCTGCACTTGGATTCCCAACCCAATTGATTTTTCGCAGGCCTTTTTTAAAATAGGTTTCAAAAAATGCTTGGATGTCAGTTCGAGTAACCCCATCAAAGTCGTCGGGTTGATTAATCCTACCGTATGGTGTTCCCTTAAACAGGTGTTCTTGTAAGCCGCGCTGTGCCAGGGTGCTTACTTTTTCGAGTGACACCATTAAGTGTTGTTTTCGCTCCGCTTTCAGTTGTATCAATTCGGTTTCCGGGAAGTTTGCATGATAAAGCGCTTCCTCAATGATCGGGACTAATTGATCCATGGATTCATTCAGCCCGAATATGTTTAGGTAGGCATAATCAGCACTTACACTGGCATTGAAATACCCCCCGTGGTCATCAATCATATCGTTGATTTCTGCCATGGTTTTGTCGGCGGTACCTGCTAAAAGCATCCCGGTGGTTAATCCAGCCACAGGTTTTTCATCGTACATAGAGCCTGCGTCAAAAATCAATTCCAATTTAACGGCTTCGCTGGTTTCGTTGCGCATCAAATACACGGGTACACCCGCCGGTGTGAGGTGGCGCTCCGGTTCAATGTAATTAATGTCGTTGGATAAGGAAACTGAAGGAGCCTGCGAACGATTTATAGTATCTGTCATGTTAGTTAGTTTCAGATTCAATGAATAAACGGGAGCAATTGCTTGGGTTGAAGAGCGATTTGGCATAGTCTTGTAAATGACATGCTTCGATGGCATTGTAAATTGCTTCTTCTTCGTTGATTCCATGCGCATCTCCCAATAATTCGAAGAACGAAAGATTCATCGCCCGGTTTAAAAGTCCCTGCTCTTGAAATGCTTTAGAGGTCTTCGCTTTCATACGCAGCCTGTTTAAATCAGGGGTGGAAATCAAGGTGGTTTTGAAGGTTTCCAGGACCTCCCACAACGCTGCATCCAAGGCCTCAAATGTTTTTCCAGGCATAAGCTTGCCAGAAACAATAAATAAGCCTTCATCGAGCGATCCCAAGATGTAGGCATTGATTTCATGAACCAGCGCCTTGTCTTTTTTAAGGCTCAAATACAGCTTACCTGATTTGTCTTTTCCTACTTCATCCGAGAGTAAGTCGGCAATGTAATATCCTTCCGATTTACGTTCCGACATTTTAAAGGCGTAATAGAACGCTGAAGCCGGTACGTTTCGCTTAAGCGTCAAGGTTCTATATTCGTTTTGCGGCGGTTCCTGCATCAAGATCCGGGCTCCTTTCTTTTTCCCTGGGATGTTTCCATACCACTTGGATACCAAGTCTTCGATTTGATTATTTTCGTAGTTACCTGCAATCGTTAGTATGGCATTTCCGGGGTGATAATGTGACCCAAAAAAGGAACGCACATCATCCATGGTGGCTTGTTCAATGTGGCTGATTTCTTTCCCAATGGTAGCCCATTGATAGGGGTGAACCTGATAGGCAAGCGGGCGTAATTCCAACCATACGTCGCCATAGGGTTGATTTAAATAGCGTTGCTTAAATTCTTCAATGACCACGCTGCGCTGCACCTCTAAGCTTTTATCAGAAAAGGCCAGGGATAACATGCGATCACTCTCAAGCCACAACGCGGTTTCAATGTTTTGAGATGGAAGTACATCGTAATAATTGGTGATGTCGTTGCTGGTAAATGCGTTGCTTTCTCCTCCGGCACGCTGCAAGGGGGCATCAAAATCTGGGATATTCACAGAACCACCGAACATCAAATGTTCAAATAGGTGAGCGAACCCCGTATGATTCGGGTCTTCATCCCGCGCACCCACATCATAGAGGGTATTAACTACCGCCATGGGTGTAGTTTTATCTTGGTGAAAAATCACCTTCAGCCCATTGGGTAAAGTGAAGCGATGAAAGGTTATCATATCTTAAAAATTCAATTGTTTTAATTGTGAGGCCAAGTCGTTGAATTCAGTGATTAGCTCCTTGACAACGTCACCAGCCGGTTTCATAACACGAATCATCGCTGAAACTTGTCCAACTTCTAATTCACCGGCAACTAAATCGCCTTCAAACATGCCTTTTTTTGCTCGACCCCTTCCAAGATGCGTGGCTAATTCTTCTGAGGTGCCCTTTCGTTCATAAATAGTCTGAAGTTCTTGATAGAAGGGGTTGTTGAGTAAGCGCACCGGGGTAATTTCTTTGAGGGTAAGTTTGGTGTCGCCTTCTTCTGCCTCAAGAATTCGTTCCTTGAATGCCACGTGTGCACTCGACTCTGGCGTAGCAATAAAACGACTACCCACTTGAACGCCATCGGCTCCTAAAATCATGGCTGCTAGCATGGCTTTACCACTTCCAATACCGCCCGCCGCAATCACGGGAATATCAACCGCTTCAGCAACAGAGGGAATTAAACACAAGGTAGTGGTTTCTTCTCTTCCGTTGTGTCCGCCCGCTTCAAATCCTTCGGCCACGATGGCGTCTACACCCGCTTCCTGTGCTTTTAGTGCAAATTTCTTGGAGGACACCACGTGAACTACCGTAATTCCTGACGCTTTTAAACGCGCCGTATGGGCTTTTGGATTTCCTGCAGAGGTAAATACGATGGGAACCTTCAGTTCAATCACTGTGGTTAAATGTTCTTCTATGTTTGGATACAAGAGCGGAATGTTTACGCCAAAGGGTTTGTCTGTTGCGGCTTGACATTTCAAGATTTGTTCCCTTAAAATTTCTGGATACATGGATCCTGAGCCTATCAATCCAAGGCCACCTGCGTTGGAAACAGCAGAAGCCAATTCCCATCCGGAGCACCAAATCATACCGCCTTGAATGAGTGGGTATTTTATCTTAAAAAGTTCTGTAATTCGATTCATGAATATTGGGCTGAAAGCGAAGTAAAATTACAAAAAAGCGCGCTGCGCGCTGAATACTTTTTTTCACCCGAATAAAATCTGTATTTTTAGGGCAATGAAGCGGTGCGTTTTGTTTCTTGGAATACTTTTTTTAGCCCTTGGGTTTCATGCGCAGTCACCTCAAGGGAATTTTCAATCGATGCCCTCGTTGAATGCCATTCAGTTTTTTGAGAATAAAGGACAATGGCCATCAGAGGTCTTGTTTAAAGCCGAAAAGGAAGGGGGGAAGCTGTGGGTCATGAAAAATAAAATGATTTTTCACCAGCAAGATTTAAGTGCCATGGCGCACGCGCATGACCGGGGTGACAAACAGAAGAATCAAGACATTCGAGAACATGTAGTGCACGCAGCGTTTGTTAACTCGCTTCCATTTACCACCATGGAGAAAGCGGGAGGGACTCCCTTTTATCACAATTATTTTCTTGGAAAAGATTCAACGAGGTGGGCCGCTGAGGTTCATGGGTATGATCGCGCAGTAAGGCATCAACTGTATCCGGGAATTGATTTAACCTTTAATGCAACCGGTCTCAATCAAGAATATGGATTTGTAGTTTCCCCCGGTGCAGATCCTACTCAAATTCGCATGCAATATGCGGGACACCGTAAACTCAGCGTGGATAGAAAAGGGAATTTAGTCATTGAAACTCCACTGGGTCAAATTAAACAAGAGCAATTAGCTGCTTTTCAGGATATTAATGGGCAAAGAATTTGGGTTGATTGTAAATTTATCGTGCAAGGAGATGAGGTGATTTTTCGCTTGGGTTCTTACAACAGGGATCTTCCCTTAGTCATCGATCCAGTGTTGGTTTTTGCCACGTACAATGGGGCATTTTCAGATAATTTTGGAATGACGGCTACCTATGGTCAAAGTGGTGCGGCGTATTCAGCGGGGATGGTATACGGAAACAATTTCCCCATGCCGAACGGGTCTTCGTATGACCCTACCGGGAATTTTGTCGCCATTGGTGGGAATTACGGAGTGACGGATGTGTTTATTACCAAATACAATCCAACCGGTACAGCCATGCTTTGGGCTACCTTTTTAGGCGGGGGCAATATGGTACAAGGAACGGAAACTGCGAACAGCTTAATCTGTGATTCCGTGGATAACATCTACATCTTTGGTGCCACCTCAAGTATTGATTTCCCGACTACAAATGGGGCCTACCAACCCGCACACGCAGGCGGCGTTGCAAATGCAAATTTTCTCTTTAACGGCGTGTATTTTCTGAATCAAGGAACGGATTTATTCGTTTCCAAACTCAGCGCAAACGGTCAAAACCTCTTGGCTTCTACCTATGTTGGCGGTAGTGGGAACGATGGGGTAAATTACAAGGTAGCTTCGCTTCCATACAACGGTGCATTTTTGTATGATTCCTTGACCACCAATTACGGGGACCAATTCCGCGGTGAAATCATGCTGGATCAAGCTGGGAATGTTTTAATTGCTTCGTGTACTCGGTCAACGAATTTTCCAACCGTGAATCCATTTCAAGCTACAAATGCGGGTGCACAAGATGGGGTTATTTTTAGGTTGAGCCCTTCGTTTAATGCCTTGCAATTCTCCTCATATTATGGCGGAAGTCAAAACGATGCGTGTTATTCGGTAAAAGTAGATACACTCAATAACATCTTTTCTTGCGGTGGCACCTCGTCTATGAATTTAACGGGTACCGTTGGTGGACTCATGGGTGCTTATCAAGGGGGAAAATCGGATGGCTTTGTGATTAGATTAAATCCTGGAGGAACCGCAATCACTGCAGGAACGTACCTAGGAAGGAATGATTATGACCAAGCATTTTTTGTAGAGGTAGATCGAAACAACAACGTATTTGTACTGGGTCAGTCGGTAGGAGGAATTTTTCCAACGTGGAATGCACCATACAATAATCCGAACTCCAGCCAGTTTGTAATCAAACTCAGCAATAACCTATCAACCAATCAAGCGAGTGCAACCATTGGGAATGGCAGCAGCCAGATTAATATTTCGCCTTCTGCCTTCTTGGTAGATATCTGCGGAAATATTTACATCTCCGGTTGGGGAGCCAATATCTTGCAAAATGTCCCGATTTCTGGAATGCCTATTTCAGGGAATGCCTATCAGCCAAATACCACCGGATTCGATTTCTACTTGATGGTCATAGAACATGATTTCTTGAGTTTGCTTTATGCGACGTACATGGGCGGAAATATTTCTACAGAACATGTGGATGGGGGAACGAGTCGCTTTGATAAAAACGGGGTGGTATATCAATCCGTGTGTGGAGGCTGTGGCGGGCACAGTGACTTTCCAACTACGCCGGGAGCATATTCCAGTGTAAATAACAGTACCAATTGTAACAACCTCTTATTCAAGTTTGATTTCGAATTAATTCCTTCCGCGCAATTTATTGCGAATCAAACCATGGGCTGTGAAGACTTTCAAGTGACATTCAATAATTTTTCTTCGCAGAACGATGATTATTTGTGGGATTTCGGGAACAATAATTCCAGCTCAACGGTGTTCAATCCAACGGTTACATACACCAATCCGGGGCAATACCAAGTGTATTTGTACGTGACAGACAGCATTTGCAACCTAACCGATACGGCTGAAATCACCATTACGGTATTGGACTCCATTAATTTCGTGCTGTTTGATACCCTTGCGCTGTGTTCGAATACGCCTTATGCACTGACCATCAATACCAACGGAGCAGCGAGTCAATACCTGTGGGGGAATAATTCAGCATTCACGCCTCCGTTAATTCCATCCCCGAATGATTCAACCTTGTTGATTTCAAATAACAATCCTGGGTGGTATTATGTATCCGCTGCCAATGGATATTGTTCCAAAACGGATAGTGTTTTTGTTCAATTTGATGTCCCCGTGATTGCCAATTACCAGCCAAGTCCGGAAAGTGGCTGCAGCCCGGTAACCGTTGATTTTAATAATTCCTCCACCGTAACTTCCAATTTCTATTGGGATTTCGGTAACGGAGTCATTGATTCGCTAACCTTTGAACCGCAAGTAACCTATACAGTACCGGGACAATACATCACCGAGCTTGTGATTTTTGATTCCGTGTGTAATGCCTCAGATACGGCTGCCGTTACCATCACGGTTTATCCTTCGGTGAGTTTCTCATTGCCAAATGCGCTGTATTTGTGCGTTGATTCTACCATCGTGCTGTCTCCAAGTACCTTGGTGGGTAGTCCGAACGCGTTTGTGTGGTCAAGCAATAATCAATTTACCGATACCTTGAATAATCCGGTGCAAGATCCTTCATTGGAAGTCTTGGTTCCAAGCACAGCAACTTATTATTTGACGGCAGGAAATGGAAATTGTTCATACACAGATTCCATCAGCATTACGGTGTTTTCAGAATCAATCAGTATCTCCGGACCTGATTCAATCTGTTTAAATAGCCCAACCCTTTATACCGCAATTAATAATTCCCAAGAAGTATTTAGTTATGTGTGGAGTCCAGCGGCAATCATTCAAGGTGCAACGAATCAAGCGGCTGCGACCATCTTACCGCAAGCCACGCAATACGTGTATTTAGAAGCAACCAGTGCGAACGGGTGTGTGGTAGAAGATTCTGTTTATGTTAACGTGTCGTACATCAATCCAAGCTTAGTGCAAGCGAATGCTAATCCACCCTTAGTAACTCCAGGCTCAACGATTTCGTTGACTGGCGCTCCATCAGGTTATCCGATTTATCAGTGGGTACCAGCAGCGCCGGTGCTCAATCCGAATGCGCAAAATACGCAAGCCACGGTGGATGAAACCACGGTCTTTACCCTCTATGTTTCAGACGGCGTGTGCACGGTGAGCGATACCACCGATGTGAAGGTCTACGAGATTATTTGTGATGGACCTTATGTCTATGTTCCAAATGCATTTTCTCCAAACAATGATGGGAATAACGATGTGTTGTATGTGCGTGGACTATTTGTAGAAAAAATGATTTTCAGGGTGTTTGACCGCTGGGGTGAATTGGTGTTTGAATCAACGGATGTCAATTTCGGATGGGATGGAATCTATCAAGGAAGAAAACTCGATCCGGACGTCTACGACTACTACCTGCAAGTTACCTGTTACGGGGGCTTAGAAAACATCATCAAAGGAAATGTAACCTTAATGAAATAATCCATGAAAAAAATAATCACCTCTAAATCAGAGAAATTCTTAGAACAATACCTCAACAACGCGAGTCCCACCGGTTTTGAATCGCCCGGACAAAAATTATGGATGGATTATATGCGGCCCTATACCGATGAATTCATCATTGATAATTACGGTTCGGTTGCTGCGGTTATTAATCCTGGAAAACCCTACAAGGTGGTGATTGAAGCGCATGCCGATGAGATTTCCTGGTTTGTACATTACATCACCAGCGATGGCTTTATCTATTTGCGAAGAAATGGCGGTTCGGATCACATGATAGCCCCGTCGAAACGCGTGAATATTCATACCGATAAAGGCATTGTTCGGGCAGTATTTGGTTGGCCTGCGATCCACATGCGCCATACCAAGGATGAAGCGCCAAGCATGAAAAATATCTTTTTAGATTGTGGATGTGCTACCAAGGAAGAAGTGGAAAAACTAGGCGTGCATGTAGGCTGTGTGGCCACCTTTGAAGATGAATTCATGGTACTGAATAAAAACCGTTATGTCGGTCGTGCCTTAGATAATCGGGTAGGGGGATTTATGATTGCCGAAGTAGCGCGAATGCTCAAGGAAAAAAAGGTGAGCCTTCCCTTTAGTTTGTATGTGGTAAATGCCGTACAAGAAGAAATAGGCTTGCGTGGTGCAGAAATGATTGCACATCGTATAAAACCAGACGTGGCGCTGATTACGGATGTGTGTCACGATACCGGAACGCCGATGGTTAGCAAAATTGAAAATGGCGACCAAAAATCTGGGGAAGGTCCCGTGTTGACTTACGGTCCGGCGGTACAGAATAATTTTTTACGTCAGATTATTCAAGTAGCAGAAAAGAATAAAATCCCTTTTCAGCGCGCAGCTGCTTCACGTTCCACAGGAACGGATACCGATGCCTTTGCGTATTCGAATGAAGGCGTTACCAGTGCGCTGATTTCATTGCCGCTACGCTACATGCACACCACGGTGGAAATGGTTCGAAAAGAAGACGTAGAATCTTGCATTGCCTTAATCTATGAAACCGTGAAATCCATCAAGGCAGGACAAGACTTTCGCTATCTGAAATAAGTAGGTAAAAAGTCTCCCCTTCATTTTCTCCAATTCATAATTTTAGCTTAACTTTGAGTTAAACCTACCTCTATGAAAACACTTTTATGCGTGGCATGTGTATGCCTTTTATCTTTTGGATCAACTTTTTCCCAAGCCATTAATGAGGGCTTTTCCAATGTTGCAGGTCTGACGGCTGCGGGTTGGAATCAACAAAACCTGAGCACCCCTATTGGCTCTAATCCGAATTGGGTTCAGGGTGATCCAGTAAATATGCCTTTTTCAGCGAATTCACTTCCAGCAAATTCATACATTGCAGTGAATTATAACAGTGTTGCAGGCGCAGCAACAATTAGTAATTGGTTAATTACACCAATGCTAAATTTAAATAACGGTGATGTAATTACGTTTTACACCAGAGGAACAGGATCTGTTTATGCAGATAATTTACAAGTCCGCTTAAGTACCAACGGTTCAAGTGCAAATGTTGGCGCTAGCAACATATCCGTAGGGGATTTTTCCAATTTACTTCTTGAAATAAACCCAACCCTGACCGCAGCGTTATATCCAGTTATTTGGACACAATACACGATAACAATTTCTGGTTTGGCTTCACCAACGTCCGGTCGTATTGCATTTCGATATTATGTGCCAAACGGCGGACCTACTGGTACAAATTCTGATCTTATCGGGATCGATGATTTTGTTTACACACCGGTTCCATCGTGCAACCTTACTGCGACGGCAAGTGCCAACAATGCCATGGGTGGCGCACCCAATGGATCTATAAACCTAACGATGAATGGTGGAACTGCTCCGTATTCATTTGTGTGGAGCAATGGAAGTACCACCCAGAACCAATCCATGCTTCCTCCGGGATGCTACACGGTTGGGGTAGCGGATGCCGCAGGATGTCAAGCCATGGCTACTGCCTGTGTAACGAATCTTGCCGGTCCTATCCTTTATTCGAATTCCAATGTGGTGAGTTCGTATCAGGTAGTCAATGGCGGTTTTACACCTCAATGGGTTTGTCAAAATGATACGCTGTATAGCGATGGAGGGATCATGAAAATTTATCTTGAATCTGGCGCTACCATGATAACAGGAGGCGGTATTGATACGATATATGCAAAAACTGGCGCGACGATTGTGATGAACGGTGGAATCCATCGGATTTATCACGAACCTGGTGTTAATTTAGTAATGAATGGCGGGATTCCTTATTTGTATCCATGTCCGAGCTTGGTATTTAATTACAGTCAAGCACCAGCCAATGGGTGTGTGCCCGTTCCGGTATGTAACATGACGGCTGCTGCAACGGTTAACAATGTCCAGTGTAATGGGCAGGCCACCGGTACCGCAACGGTTACACCAAGTGGTGGGACAGCACCTTATTCTTATGTATGGTCTAACGTGCCTGGAAATACACAAGCCGTGAATAATTTGCCTTCGGGAACCTATACCGTAACGGTAACTGACGCCAATGGGTGTATAACTACACAAAATTTTACGGTAACAGAACCAGTTGCCCTTGTGGGTAATTCCTCGGTTACAAATCCGATTTTATGCGCTGGTGGTATGGCTACTGTTATTGTATCTGCAACTGGTGGAACCGCACCTTACATAGGTACTGGCTCTTTCTCCCAAAGTGCAGGACCACAAACATTTACGGTTACCGATGCGAATGGATGTACAACAACAACTATAACCACCATCACTGAACCAACGCCTCTTTCTGCAGTAACCACGTCCACCGATGAAATGATGGGGATGGACGGAACGGCTACCGTTACGGTTAGCGGCGGAACACCGAACTATATGTATTATTGGATGCCAGGGGGCGCTACAACTCCCGCTATCACCGGATTGGCTGCTGGAACTTATTCGGTCACGGTATTGGACGCCAACGGCTGTGGAGATACCTTGGAAGTGGTAGTAGGTTCTCAGGTTTCATTGGATGAAGCGGGACTTACTAGCATAGTGCTATATCCAAATCCGAGCGCCACGACCATTACAGTAAGTAATAGTACTTCTACCGCTTTTGATGAGGTAGGTATATACACGTTGGAGGGAAGACTCCTGTTTGAGTTTGCTTTGGGAGGAAACGAATCAAGAATCTTAGATATTTCCAGTTGGTCACCGGGACGTTATGTGTTGAAACATGCCTCGGGGGTTCTGCCACTTGTTAAATTATAAACCATTAAAAGGTCGGCAATGCCGGCCTTTTTTATTGGATGATACTGTAATAAATTGGAAAACCAATGGTAATGTTCATCGGGAAGGTAATGGCCAGCGCCATGGGTAAAAATAGCCCTGGATTCGCTTCAGGCGCAGAAATTTTCATGGCGGCAGGTACAGCAATGTAGGAGGCACTGGCGGCGAGAACAGCGAAAATGAATCGATTTCCGATGTCTGGGGTGACCCAAGCACTAATATACGCTGTTATGATTCCATTGATTAAGGGAATCACCAGTGCAAAAACAATCGGAAACCATCCATAGGCAAAAAAGCTTTTTAGTTTTTTTCCGGATGATATTCCCATATCCAACAAGAAAATCGCTAAAAATCCTTTGAATAATTCATTCGTGAACGGCTTGATGTCTTCTGCTTGTTTGGCGTCTGCTAGAAAACCAATGAATAAACTCCCTAAAATGAGTACCACACTTCCATTGGTTAATGCATGTTTAAGAATGGAGCCGAGTTCAAATTTCCCCTGTTTTTCTTTTCTGAAAATTGTCAGGAGCATGAGGCCAACAATGATCGCAGGAGACTCCATCAGGGCCATAATGGCAACCATGTGCCCATCTGAATGTACCTTATGAAATTCTAAGAAAGAGATAGCGGTGACAAAGGTCACGGCACTCACTGAGCCATAGGCAGCTGCGGTTGCGGCCGCATCAGATACATTGAGTTTTATACGTAGTAAAAAGAAGCTGGCCAAGGGGATTAACGCGGATAATATTAAGCCAAAAGCCATACTCCATAATATCTCTCCATTCATGTGTTCATGGGAAAGTTCCTGTCCGCCTTTGAATCCAATGGCAAACAATAAGTATAGAGAGATGAATCGCGAAGAATTCGATGGGATTTCTAGGTCACTTTTTATTAATACTGCGGTGATTCCTAAAATAAAAAAGAGTAGGGCGGGATTGGTTAGGTTTTCGGCCAGTAAGGATAAATTCATTAGAATCTGTGTTTTTCAAATGTTAAGCGTTTTCCGGTAGTGGTGTGGTTTATTTTTCCTGAATCGTATACTAAGTTTCCATTTACAAAGGTTTTCTCTATGCTGCTTCTGAACGTCTGTCCGGTGAATGGAGACCATCCGCATTTCGATAAGATATTATCTGTGGAAACCTCCCAAGCAGCATTGGTATTCACCAAGACCAGGTCCGCGTAATAGCCTTCACGCAGGTAACCGCGGTCTTTCATTCGATACAGATCAGCTACGTTATGACTGGTTTTCTCAACGATTTGTTCAAGGGTAAGCAAGCCCTCGTGATATAATTCAAGGATGGCAGGGAGCGCATGCTGCACGAGTGGACCGCCAGATAATGCACTCAAGTAGGCTTGGTTTTTTTCTGTCAAGGTATGAGGTGCGTGATCGGTAGCAATGATGTCTAATGTATTTGCTTTCAAGGCTTCAATTAATCCAAGCCGATCCTGTTCGGATTTTATGGCGGGATTCCATTTGATTAGGCTGCCCAACGAATCGTACCATTGGTCGTTAAAATGAAGGTGATGCACACAGGCTTCTGCGCTTATTCGTTTATTTCGAATGGGGGTAAGGTGATCAAACAAATCGGTTTCTGCAGCCGTTGATACGTGGAAAATGTGGACCCTGTTTTGGTGCTTTTTGGCGAGTTCAACCACGGTTTTTGTTGCATTATAACAGGCTTCTACGGAACGTATAAAGGGGTGCTGATGAAATGGGATTTCCATTCCGAAGTGATCTTTGGCTTGTAGTGTATTTCGCTTAATCAGGGGTTCGTCTTCACAGTGGAGTGCGATCATTGCCTCAGACCGTGCGAAAAGTTGTTCTAAAAACTGGGGGTGATTGCAAAGGATGCTGCCTTCTTGATTGAAGTATAAGCCATCGTCGGTAATGCCACATACGCTTTCGTTGTCAATGCGCAGCGCCTCCTCCATGTTGGTTTGACTGATGCCCATATAAAAGGAATAATTAGCGACCGATGAAGCAGCCGCAATCCGATATTTATCTTCCAACAGTTCACGCGTGAGCGTATTCGGAATGGTGTTGGGCATATCCATGTATGACGTAATTCCCCCCGCTACTGCAGCCATGGATTCACTTGCTATAGTCGCCTTATGGGTGAGTCCAGGTTCACGGAAGTGTACTTGATCATCGATCATTCCGGGCATTAGGATGTTACCTTCCGCGTCGATTTGGGTACAATGGGGCTCATTAATTTCTGAATCGATGCGCTCAATGCGTTCATTGTGGATCAACACATCACCTTCAATTATGCTACCTTCATTAATGATGCATGCATTTTTAATTAGTGTTTTCATACTCATGGATTACAGTAATTACAGTACATGGGATCTTCTTCTTGCTTGTTGTTTGGGTATTCAATTAGTTCTTCATAGCGACAGGATAAACACCCCTTAACTAAGGAAAGGGTAGAAGAAGTTTCTGATTTACAGGCCATGCACGGCAATCCGGTATTTAATCCAATTACATCGAAGCCAGGGGCCTTACATGAAGGGCATGCGGTATTTATTTTTTTAACGAGTTTATGTGTTAATTCTTCAATCACCTTCATTCGTGTCGGATTATTCATCGCGCGCATGTCGGTTTCTGCTATACAGCGGCCAGCGCCTTTTGTTAGCTCTGCCAATGCGTGATGTGCTTCCTCTAGCGTTTTGAACTCTTTTCTAACTTGAGTTCTATCGGCAGATAATAGTATGAATCCGTGCCTAGGAAATCCGATGGAATTTGCGAAATCACCCAGTTGGTTAGCGTTTGATATTTCCAGTGAATTAAAATTGGTTTCGGTTGAAAGTACACTCGTCCAAATGCATAGGTTGTTTTTATAATCCCGCAATAGCATCAGCTCTTCGTTTGCAGGAATGAAAAACAGGTTCGGGTGCGGACCAAAGGAACCTTCATTCGCTACTATGAGGTCACATCCGGTAAGCTGATGTGCTAAATTACACTTTGCTCGTGCAGCATTTAACGGAGAAAGCCTTCGTTCAATTTCACCAGAGAATGTTCCGAATTGGTCTGTGTTTAGTTCTTGAGGTACAAAACAGGTAACACCAAGCAAGGGATTTAAAATGGGTGCAATTACCTGTTCTTTTTGGTGCATCGTGGCTACACACAGTCGCCTTCCTTGGAACATCTTATGCCTTAGAGTGATTTATTTTGATGTGGATGTCACATTGAATCGTTACTTCTGAGCCTGCGGTAAGTACAGATAACTCTGATTTAACTTGATCCATGCTGTGTTTCAAGTTCTTAATTCGTTCATCGGAAAAAGAATCTAAGGTTTGATTTTTAATTAAAGCACTTAACTTTTTCTTTTCGTGAAATTGAATTTTACTTGCCACTACATCCAAAATAATTTTCTGACTTTCTTCAACGGTGAATGCGCCATTGATCAGTGTGAGTTTAAGTTCGTTCATGGGTTTGGTTTTTTAGCATAAGCGATAGTAATAAGGGCACAAGACACAGAGGCTATAGAAGCGAATTCTGAAATTAATGTGCCCGTATTAGCTATAGAATATGCGATGAAACTTATTGAAATTAGGAAACCGATAATTAAGGCCATAAGCTAATCTAAATCAATGTTGAGTTGAATCGTTATGCCTCGGATCTCCTCTGCTGATAACTTGTTAATGTCTGAGCGTTGGGTTTGTAAGGCTTTAATTCGATTTTCTCGCTGCTTGATATCTTCTTCATTGCAAGAACTTGAAATTTTAGACTCAAGGTAAGCGATTTTGACATGGATTATTTTGTTTAGGAGCTCCTGAGCCTCGCTAAGGGAGTACGTTCCTTCGATTAAGTTAATGTTCATCGTCTATTTTTTTATTGTCCTTGTCCGAGTGAATAGGCCTGCACCCCATCAAAAGCGTATAGATTTTCAGTTTTGATCACATCGATTTCAAGCTCTTCTGCAAGCGCAAGGAGAGAAATGATGTTTGATTTCGATAGTTTTTGATCAGCCCCTTTGAATCTACATCTCCAATGGTCTGTGCAAAAGGTCTCTCTAAATCCATCTGGCCAAACTTTAATGCCGCGATTCGTTATCATGGATAATTGCACGCCGCTATGATTTAATTGGTTAATGGACTCTGCCAGGGTATCTGGATTACTTCCTGTCCAATGTACAAAGAGATCAACACCCTCGAGGGTTTTTGTTTTTGGCGCTTTGCGTTCGTAGGTTGGGAGCTTCATTTGGTAGCTTGAATCATACGAAACAGCGTTAAGGGTGCTCGGTGTTTGACCCAAACGTGAAATTACAGCTTGAGCGAATTCCTTGGTTCCGACTTGTTCTTTGCTCATTCCTTCTTTGAAAATATCATAGGTGTGAATTCCATCCTCTAGGGTTTTTAACCACGCATTTTGAATTTTTTCGGCAACCTCTGTTTGTCCAATATGAATGAGCATTAAGATTGCTCCTTGCAATAACCCTGATGGATTCGCAAGATTTTGTCCTGCTCTTCGTGGCGCGGATCCATGAATGGCCTCAAACATAGCACATTCTTCCCCGATATTTGATGAACCGGCTAATCCAACACTGCCCGTAATTTGTGCGGCAACATCACTCAAGACGTCACCATATAAATTAGGCATAACGATGACATCAAATGCTTCGGGTGTATCGGCTAATTTAGCCGCACCGATGTCGATAATCCAATGTTCATTTTCTATTTCTGGATATTCCGCAGCAATTTCATCAAACACCTTGTGGAATAAACCATCACTTTGTTTCATGATGTTATCCTTCGTAAAACATGTTACTTTTTTTCGGTTTTGTTGCTTGGCATATTCAAAGGCATAACGCACGATTTTTTCGCACCCTGGTCTACTGATTAACTTTAAGCATTGAACCACTTCGTCTGTTTGTTGGTGCTCAATTCCCGCGTATAAATCTTCTTCATTTTCTCGTACAATAACCACATCCATTATGGGGTGTTTTGTTTGTACAAACGGATGTAGGCTTTTACAGGGTCTTACATTTGCATACAAGCCCAGAAATTTACGCGTGGTAACATTCAAGCTTTTGTAACCTCCACCTTGTGGTGTAGTAATAGGCGCTTTTAAAATGACTTTGTTTTTTCGGATAACATCCCAACTCTCTTTCGAAATTCCAGCGGTATTTCCCGAAAGATAAACCTGCTCTCCAACTTGAATTTCGTCAATCTGTAAATCCGCACCCGCGGCTTCTAAAATTTGTAAGGTTGCGTCCATAATTTCTGGACCAATTCCATCTCCTTTAGCAATAGTTATTCTCATGGTGATTAATTTTTCAGCAAAGATGTATAGTTTTATATATATATTAATATTTATATATTTGATAAAGAATATAAATAAAATTTATGAATTATACCTTGAGTCAATTGAATGTTTTCGTTAAGGTTTTTGAAAATCAAAGCGTTACGAAAGCAGCAGAGCATTTACACATGACACAGCCCGCGGTTTCTATTCAATTGAAAAATTTTCAAGATCAATTTGAAATCCCATTATTTGAGGTCATTTCTAGAAGAATTCACATTACCTCTTTCGGTAAAGAAGTAGCTGAATCCGCGAAAGAAATTCTTTTTCAAGCTGATTTGCTCAGGCATAAGGCATTAAAATTCAAAGGAGAATTAACCGGGACCCTAAAGATTTCTGTGGTTTCGACTGGAAAATATGTGATCCCCTTTTTTTTAAAACCCTTCTTGGATTTGAATCCTGGGGTTGATTTACAAATGGATGTTACGAATAAGGAATTAGTGGTTGAGAGCTTGGGTAGAAATGAAATTGATTTTGCCTTGGTTTCGATTCTTCCAGACCGCTTGAATGTAGATTCTATATCACTTCTAGACAATTCCTTATACTTGATTGGTGACCGTTCGTTTTCAAACACGAAGAAAATATCCATTCGGGATTTATCTAAACATTCATTCATTATGAGAGAACTCGGCTCCGGCACACGGCAACGTATGGAACAATTTCTTAAAGCCCATCAAGTTAAATTAGAGCGGAAGTTTGAATTAACGTCAAATGAAGCGGTTAAGCAAGCGGTAAAGGCCGGACTCGGCTTATCCATTATGCCTTTAATCGGGTTAAAGCATGAACTAGAAGCAGGTGAATTAAAAATACTAAAAATTAGTGGCTTACCGGTGCATACGGAATGGCAATTGATTTCACTCAAAGGGAAACGCCATGGTCCGGTAGCTGAGGCGTTTAGCCTATTTATTCAAAACAATAAATCAAGTATTACTGAAACTCATTTTTCATGGCTTCAATCAAGCTAAAATCTTACGCATAAAAGCTTATGTTAAGCATATAATGCTTAGATAGTTGCATCTACACATTCACCCCAAACAAATACCCAACACCAGCAGAGATTCCCATAGCCAAGGTACCACCAATCGTGACCCGTAAGATGGCTTTTCCAATCGGTGATCCGCCTGTTTTCGCTGATAAATATCCTAACAGAATTAAGAATACGATGGTCGATCCATAAAGTAAATAAGGCATTTTTTCAATTGGGGCAAACAAGGCCATGAGCAGCGGGAGAATTCCACCTGCAGTAAAGGCACTTCCGGAGGCAATAGCAGCTTGAATTGGTTTAGCTTGACTCATTTCAGTGATTCCAAGTTCATCCCGTATGTGTGCGGCTAAGGCATCTTTTTCTGTCAATTCTACAGCTACTAGCATTGCAGTTTCTTTTTTTAAGCCACGCTGCTCATAAATGGCTGCTAGAAGATTCAATTCTGCTTCAGGCATAGTCCGCAATTCCTCTTTTTCTCGTTCAATGTCGGCTTTTTCTGTATCTGTTTGTGAACTCACAGAAACATATTCCCCCGCAGCCATGGAGAGTGCCCCTGCAACCAAGCCGGCTACGGTCGCCAAAATAACGGGTTGATTTGATTGACTCGCTGTAGCAACTCCAACGGCTAAACTAGAAATAGATATTATGCCGTCGTTCGCTCCCAAAACCACGGCACGCAACCAGTTGCTGCGGTGGATAAAATGGACGTCTAGGTAATTATCAATGTTAATCATATACGTGGGTACTAAATTTATTGCAGTATGAAATCACCTGATCCAGAACTCCCGGAATTCAGTTGAAACGACGGATATCCTATCACTCGGATGTTACCCGTTCCTAATATTCGATAGGTAATGCTGTCGTGAACCCACAAGGCAACATCGCCTTTCGATGTGTTTTCAACAAGTGCGACCGTGGATTCTAAATCACGAGCGTCTATTTGCATTAAGGCATAATTCCAAAGTTTTAAGGAATGGCAAAAACCGCTCAGGGTTAATGTGCCTCCACCCGGAAAATTATTCCAGTAATAGAATGTATTGCAGGAAACATCCAAGGCGGCATGATTCAATTTACTTTTTAGCACCAGTCCAATTTCATCACCGATGAGTGTATTTAATGATTTAATGTTGCAGGTCTCATTGGCTACTATTTTCGCAAGTCCGTTTACAGTAATTTCTAATTTGATTTTATTCGTTTTTGGGAATAACCACTTGCGTTTAGAGTTATGATGAAATGTTAGTGTGTTGTCTTTATTTTCCCATGAAACGTCATTAATAAATTGATTAGAGCCCGTGATTTTAACCCTGTTTTCAGTTCCTTGAATTAAGCTGACATCAAAAACATCAGATAGCACGAGTGTATCGAATTCTGATACGGTATGTTCAGTCGTAACTAATTCATGTTTTTTACATGAAAACAATAATAACAAGCCAATAATGGTTAGGATGTTTATTGGTTTCATGAGTTCGATTTTAGGTGATATCCAAACCCTATTTCCGGGTAATCAAGGATATGGAGATGTGATTTCATCGAGATGTGAATTAGAAGGTGATCGCTACATTTCCAGCGCAATATGGCTCGATTATACATGGGAGAGGTATGTACCTTATCGATTAATCCAACATGTAAGCCTTCTTGTAGAATAAAACTAAAGTCGCCAAACACAATTTCTTGCGAAAGATGAATCCCACTGCTAAATGCATCCTTCGGTTCATACGTGGTACCTGGTTTAATGCTTAATTCCGTTTTTGTAGAAGAATCATAAAATAAATCCAAGCCGGCGCCAAAATGGAACTTATGAAATGCATGATATTTATATTCAATGCTAGCGGATGAGGTAAAATAAATGGTACTTTGAAGGGCTCGGGTATGCTTGCCGCCAATCGCATATATTACCGCCATTTCATGACGTTTGATGTTCCTTGGAATGTCTTGTGTTACCGTGGGTTCTTGGGCGCCTATTGAACGCGTTACCCCTGCATTTAGGTACAAGAGGTTTAATCCTAAATTGGGTTCAGCCATGTTCGCGTTGGAAAAATGTGCAAATCGGAGTGCGGCTTCTAAGCCCCAATCCTTGTTTAGATTTAACCGATATCCAAGTTGGTAATCAAAATGCATGTTAAGGTGTGATCCAACGGAAATATTGTCTGGATTTGTTGCTAAGCTGAATTTTTTTGTAGAATATCCAAGACCGAACCCAAATTGATGAAAGAACGAACTGTGTGCTCCTCGATAAAAAAAGCTCCTAAAGTACGGATATAGTGACAGTTCATAACCGAATACTTCCTTATTTCCAAGGTTTGAAAAACCCGCGCTAATTCCATACTCCGGAAAATGATATAATTGCTCCGTAAGACGTTTCCCGGTAGTACGTTTATTCCAAGAGAAACTTATGGATTGAATTGGATCAATAACAGAATAATTAATGTTACTGTATTCCGGTATCACATAGCCAGTGCCTGAATGGATTGATAGCCATGAATTATTAGTAAAGCCCCCTTGTCCGAACAAAATGAATTGGCTTATACATACAATAAGCACGATCAAATTTCTCATATTTCGATTCAAGTGAATAATGGGTTGAAGTTACTACAGTTTTTTCAAATGTCAGGATTATTCTTGCCAACTAAATTTAATTTAAGACCTTCGTACAAATGTTATCAATGAAGAATTTATTTGTTGCTGTTGGCTTACTAGCCATTTCAATGCCCCTTGTGTTTTGTTCGTCCAGCGGCCAAGAGCAAGCGAAGCATGAAAAGAAGAAAGATGTTAACCTTAACCCAAATCCGGAAGATTCAATCCTTACCCTAATTGCCGTCGGCGACATCATGCTGGGAACGAATTACCCAAGCGCGGCCTATCTTCCAGCCAATAAAGGAAATATTCTTGAGCCCGTTCGTGATATCCTGCGTAATGCAGACCTAACGTTCGGTAACCTGGAAGGAACAGTCCTCAATGAAGGAGGGGACGTAAAACAATGCAGCGACCCTTCAAAATGCTATGCCTTTCGTCAACCAGATTACCTGGTAGATTACCTGAAAGATTCGGGCTTTGATTTGTTATCCTTGGCCAACAATCACATGGGGGATTTTGGTAATGCCGGACGTGTCAACACCAAACGAATACTTAAAGAGAAAGGAATTAAGCATGCGGGCTTAGAAACGTGTCCTTGGGATACCATTCACGTGAATGGTAAGGTCATTGGAATGACTGCATTTGCACCAAATTCCGGGTGTTTAAAATTGAATGATTACAAAAAAGCATTAGAAGTACTCGCTGAACTTAAGAAAATTAGTGACCTTGTCATCGTTTCCTTCCATGGAGGCGCAGAAGGGCGCAGTCGTACCAATGTCACCCGTAAAACAGAAGAGTTTGTCGGTGAAAACAGGGGGAACGTATATGAGTTTGCGCACCTCATGGTAGATAATGGAGCAGATATCGTGTTGGGACATGGTCCGCACGTTACGCGCGCAATCGATTGCTACAAAGGGAAGTTCATCACCTATTCGATGGGGAATTTTGCTACCTATGGTCGCTTCAGTTTGTCCGGGGTAAGCGGTATTGCGCCGATCTATAAGTTGTACATCAATAAGAATACAGGAGATTTCATCAAAGGAGAAATTGTTTCTATTCAACAGTTGGGCGAGGGTGGACCTACCCTTGACCCAAATAAACAGGTGCTGGCAGAAATAAAACGCCTGTGTACCATGGATTTTCCGGAGGTTCCTTGGACTATAAACGAGGACGGAACCTTTAAGCTAAAGTAGATTCAAGTACTTTTGATTCAGATGAATATGAAAAATGTATTATTGCTCGGCGCCTCAGGCCTCGTTGGTTCCAATGTGCTAACTGAATTACTCGCTCATGATCAAGTGGGACAGATCACCATATTGGTTCGAAATTCGCTGCAATTGACTCACCCCAAACTTACGCAAGTACGTACTGATTTTACTGATTTATCGGCATTAGATTCCATCGGTTCTGTGGATGCGCTCTTTTGCTGCATTGGCACCACACGAAAAAAAACGCCAGATTTGGTTCAGTATAAAGCCATTGATTACGGAATTACCATGGCTGTGGCTACGTATGCTAAAGCGCATGGCTGCAAGCAAATTCACTTGGTTTCATCGGTTGGCGCTAACGCCAAATCCTCCAATTTTTATCTTAAAATTAAAGGGGAAGTAGAGGAAGGTATCCAGGCGCTAGGGGTTGAACGCTGTTTCATTTATCGTCCATCCATGCTTATTGGTGCTCGGAATGAGTCGCGACCTGCGGAGAAACTGGGGCAACTTCTGACTCCAATTTTTGATGTGTTTACGTTTGGAGGTCAATACCATAGCATTCGTGCAACCAACCTGGCACAGTGTATGGTTCGTCAGGTAGAAATATCTAAACCAGGTAAACAGATTCTTTTTTACCGTGATTTTAACGCTTAACCTAATCAATTGCCTTCGCACTGTCAGATACCATGGATTGAATTTCTGCAATTTCTTCTGCACTCAGATTACGCCATTGTCCGATGGGCACATCCAAGTGAATGTTCATAATGCGAACCCGCTTTAATTTCGTGACCCGATAATCTAAATATTCGCACATCCGACGGATTTGGCGGTTTAATCCTTGGGTAAGAATGATCTTAAAGGTATAGCGATCCACCAACTCTACATCGCAGGCACGTGTTACGGTGTCAAGAATGGGAATGCCCTTGCTCATCTTTTGAATGAACTCAGAATTAATTGGACGGTTTACGGTAACGATGTATTCTTTTTCGTGGTGATTTCGCGCGCGAAGAATTTTATTGACAATATCGCCGTCGTTGGTTAGAAAAATCAGCCCTTCGCTTGGTTTATCTAAGCGACCGATTGGGAAAATACGCTTCGGGTGATTGATGAAATCAATGATGTTGTCTCGTTCGCGGTATTGATCCGTAGTACAGACGATCCCAATGGGTTTATTGAACGCGATGTAAATAAAATCATCACTAGGTTCTTGGGTGGGTTTGTTGTCCACGGTGACTACATCCCCCGGCATGACTTTGGTCCCCATTTCGGGTACTTTTCCGTTGATTTTTACCCGACCTTCCTCGATTAACTTATCGGCAGCACGACGGGAGCAAAACCCGATTTCACTGAGGTATTTGTTAATTCGAATAGGGGATGAGGAATCCATGGGTGTTATTTACTGGCGTAAAATTACGCTTTCTTTTGTGTATGTTAAAAAGAACAGAAATGTAGGGAACGTTGAAGGGTGTATAGCCGTAGGGTTAATCTACGATTTTCTCGGATTCAAGCATAGCCGAATGGTTGAGCATACACGGTGTAAGGGGAACTATTTAAACGAAAACTTTCGTTGTAAAAAATAGCTAATGGTCACTACCACCAACGAAGCAAACACGTTGCATAGGGACGCATTCCATGCAAAGGTGTCCACCATGAGTTTAATGAGAAGCCAGTTCACGGTCGCAGAAATCAAGGCACTCAATCCGTAGCGGAAAAACTGTATGCGGCCTTTGAGCTGACTTTCCGTAAACACCACAAAGCGCATCATCAGGAACCCAAACAAAAAGCTAACCACACCGCATACTGCGGCAATTACCGTATAACTGTGCACCGGGTGTTTAAACAAAGGCAGTTCTACGGTTTTACTGTGGATGACCCAATGGTCAAGCACCCAAAATAATACCCATCCCAGCACCAAATTCGTTGATCCCGCCACCGCATAGTAATAGGTCGTTTTGTCGAAGATTCGCGAAACGATTGGGTAGAAAAAATCAAGGAAAGCGCGTATTATCCGAATCATATCATTTCCATTCTACTTCATAGCCGGTATGTCTACGAATATTTAATACTAAATAATGGTCTATATACAAATATTGGCCACGAATTCCGGTTAGTTGGCCGTTTATCCGTGGTTCTTTATCGAGGGTTAACGAGGCCACTTTTTCTGGGTATGCCAACACCGGATAATTGAAGGAATACAGGGTCTCATCCTCGGTGAAATATTGCCCAATGTCCTCCGGAAGTTGGTCCAATAAATTCCATTTCTCTTGCACCAAATCAATCGATTTTTCCTGAATATCCCGCAACATGTTTTGCCAATTGGTTTTGTCGCTATACATCTCTTTGAGGGCTACTTCAATCACCCCGGCAAGATAACGGTTGGGTGTCTCCGCTAATATGATGGCTTCTCGGGCGCCTTGATCAATCCAACGGGTGGGCATTTGTGTTACACGCGTTACGCCAACTTTTACCTGGTCTGTAGCCGCCAAGTACACGTAGTGGGGTTGGTTGTGGTTTTTTTCTTCGTAGGCTAAATCTCGTCCCTTCCCCATATGGGCTTCACACAATTCCGGATGCAAGATGCACGGGCTGGCCTCAGGTGCCGCTAAAAAACAGGGATAGCAGAATCCTTCACCGAAGGATTTATTCGTAGATTTTGAACATTTCCTGCAGACAATATTCCCTGTGTATTGAATAAGGATTTCTGTTCCAATCCGTTCGTTTAACGAGGTGCCATCGGCTAAAAAATACTGAACCGTATCCGCATGTTTCGTATGAAGTTTTTCTAAGATCATTCCCTCGGTAGTATATTCATTTTATCCGCGAAATGATAACAATAGTCGCGAAGGTCTTCGCATATCTTTCCCTCACCGGTTGCTTTTTCAAAGCTGTCTGCCATGGTTAATAAGGTTTGATGGAAGAACTGCTTCATCTCATCCACGCTCATATCTTCGGTCCATAAGTCTATGCGTAAGGTATTGTTTTCTTTGGCATCCCAGAGTGCTAAGAAAAAGGCTTTGGTAGCTGCGTCTTTGTGCCCGCTGTCGGCCGCAGACCATTGGATGGTTTCAGGAACATTGTTTTCGTTCAATGCTACTGAAAGTTCGATGGTAGATGTTTTTTTCATGTTATTTTTTTTCAGGTGCCTCATAACCCTGAAGGATTTTAAGGTAGGGCGTATGTTGTAATTGCTCTAAGCTAAGGGTGTTTTGTTCCATGTATTGTTTTACCATGCGGTATCCTAAAAACTGTCCCATTCGATCCGGGCTTTCTTGGGGTAAACCACGGGTAAATGGCCCTTCATGCAATAAACTTTGCTTGGCGTCTTCGCCCGTATTGTAAAGCAATTGCTCGTCAACGATGTACTTCCAAAGTGCGCCCTCACTGGCCAGCGCCCAGTCATAATCTTTTGAGGTATAGCGCAGGATTATTGATTCTTTTTCTTGGGGAAGGCATGCGGAAGTAATGAATAAGAGTTTACCCCAACGAATCATCTCTGTGGCATAGTTTTCTTTGGTTTCTTCCATGTAATGGGTGCTTAACCAACCAATTACTGCGTCGCGTTCCATAAATTGGGGAGCCATACCTTCTTTGATCCATGAAAAGAACCGATCATTCGGTAATTCTTTGATTACATCGGTTTTTTCACCTAAATACCGTTCTAAGCCCAGGGCAATGGATTTTTCTGAACAGAAGATGGAGCTAGTAAATCCTGAATTTATCCAGAAAACGTGCTGTGGAACAGGAGATTTTTTGAAATGAAATTTCATTCGTTTGAACGCATCGCTCAGGGATGCTTGGTGGGTTGGTAATTTTTTCCCGAATTGATTCCCGATGCGTTGTTCCAATCGAATCACAAAGGGATTACGGTTGTATCGATTCATGCCATTGATAAAGCTAGAGTCAGGGCTTAATCTAATCCCATAGCAGTATCCAAATAAATACCCGGCAATGTCTTTGTCGATCTGCCCCAATTCGTTTCGATGGGTAAGTTGTATGTTTGGATTAGGGGTAGCAAGTACCGAATCGCTGTTATGAAAGGTAAGGGGTAGTTTGATATCGCTTACATCTATGTCATACGGATTGCTATTGCATGCCGAAAGAATCAGGCTCAATGAAAATAAAAGAAAGGAATTTCTAATGAAACCCATGGAATTGTATTATTTTTAATTTTGTCAAAAATACTATATTCTAAAACCTTATGAAAAAAGTCGCTTCTTTTTGTTTATTAAGCTTGATGTTAAGCTTATTTTCCTTTTCCATATTCGCTCAAGAATCAGCTCCTCGTCGTATACAAGCAGGGATGACCGGGAATTTTGGAATTAATATGGTAAAGCCTACCGATTCATATTTTACTAAGGCACCGTTCAATCATGACTTGTCTGTTGGTATGATTTTCAATACCAGTTTTAAGAATGCACCAAATTTAGGGATATCTACAGGTTTTGAGTTTGAATTTACCAAGTTGAATTATGAGGCCGCAGATTCAGTTTTTTATCGATATGCCGGATCAAATATCTTGCATCAAGATGAGCAAGGAGGGACGACTTATTTATTAACGGATCGTCAATATAGCACCGTTGGAGTAGCCATTCCTTTAATGATGTTGTTTCGGATGGACCCTATTGGAGATTGGAAGATTTTCGCCAAGTTTGGAATTAGAAATTCTTTTATGGTTTCGCAGCGAATCAACGACCGTGGGTTTGACCTGGGGGTTGATGGAAATGGCGCCAACACCTTTACAGCGAAAGAAAATGCGAATTTAAAATCATTTGGGGATCAATTTTTCTACAAAGGTTCGGTTGGCTTTTCAGCAGGTGCAGAATGGAATTTTGTTGGATCTACCTCATTAGTTCCCGAACTTGGTTTCTTTTATGGCTTAACGCCCTTACATTTCCGTGCCATCGAAGATAATTATACCTTTTCTGATGCTTCAGGAACTTATTTCTACCAAAAATCCCGACAAAATCAGTTGATTTTAAAGGTTTCCTTGTTGTTCTAAGGGTGGATCAACTGAGTGACTATATTAGTGACTGGTTAGCTGCGTATTGTAAAAATGCCAAGCAAGAAGGCTATGTAATTGGTATTTCTGGGGGTGTTGATTCCGCCTTATGCTCCACCTTGTGTGCGAAAACCGGATTAAAAACACTCTTGGTCAGCATGCCGATTCATCAGCAGCCCGATCAATTGAAACGTGCCCATCAACACATCGCTTGGCTCAGCGCAACGTTCACCAATGTTTCTTCCTTAGAAGTTGATTTAACCGATAGTTTTGAATCGTTCCGTTCAACGCTACCAACGCAGGTTTCCACTCATGAATTGAGTATGGCTAATACGCGTTCCAGATTACGAATGACCTCCCTATACGCCATCGCACAAGCAAATGCCTGTTTAGTGGCTGGAACCGGAAACAAAATAGAAGATTTCGGAGTGGGGTTTTACACCAAGTATGGCGATGGGGGAGTAGATGTAAGTCCGATTGCGGATTTAACTAAATCCGAAGTTTGGGACTTGGCAAAGCATCTGGGGGTGTCGGAAGAAATCACCAATGCGAAACCAACGGATGGGTTGTGGGGTTCGGATAGAACGGATGAGGATCAATTAGGAGCGTCTTATCCCGAGCTTGAATGGGCCATGGAATATAAAGGAAATGAAACGGATTTAAGTGAACGTCAACGAGAAGTTTTGGCTATATATCGACGATTTAATGCGGCCAATCAACATAAAATGCAACCGATACCGGTATGTATTATTCCCGAAGAGCTAAGGTTCTAATTTGTGGATTCTGGGGCTAAGCGCAACACGATTCCGTCGATTGAATTGTCCAAGTGAATTTGACAACCCAAGCGGCTATTTGACTTTACATAGAATGCTTGGTCCAGCATGTCTAATTCCGAATCGCTTTGTTCCGGTAAGTCTGTTTCAGATTCTAAATAAACTTGACAGGTGGCACACATAGCCATTCCGCCACATTCCCCTAACACGGGCAATTCATAGGCTTTGCACAATTCCATGATGTTCATGTTCATGTCGGTTGGACCTACTAACTCATGGGTTTGGCCTTCTCGGTCGATGATGGTTACCTTAATTTCGTTCATATCAGTTAAAAATGCGAAGGATGTTTGATCCGTTAAATTGTGTAGCGTATTGCCTCAATCCATATTGCGAATTGCTAATGGGTGAACCATCGTACAATGAAAAACTGGCGTTATTGCACGAATCAATTAATTCTAAAAAGTTGTTAGCGTCAGGATAGAGTGGTTCTACACAGGTGCCTTCAACATCTGCGGGCGAATGTCGATCGAAGGCCACAAATTCATTCAAAGATTTTCGGTAAACGATAATTCCTCGTGATCCGCCATTCACATAGGTGTACCCACTTACCCCTTGAAGTGCGCTGTAACTCGGAAAACCAAGATCAATGGTAACATCTACCGGTACGTTGGGTACTGGATTCTGATTGTTTTTCCCACAGGAAAGCACTGATAGTAAGGTAACTAAAACAAATAATCCACGTTGAAACATGGATCAAAGGTAGTAATAATGCGATTAATTAACTTCACGTGGCAACAATTAGTCATGGTTTGCTTGATTATTTTGGTAGCATGCAAAGCTGGTCCAAAGGGATCGTTTGAAAAACTACGGGCGACTCAATGGAAAAAACACCACAAAGAGGAAAAACGCAGAAAACGAATGGTAGAAAAATCCTACAAAATACACCTGAAAAACCAGTCAAAACCCATGCGAAAAGCCATGAAAAAAGACAACCGTCGCATGCGACACGACAAACGACGAAAAGCCAGAAGATTCGGGTAACATTAGATTAAATGTGTTTGATTTACTTTCAATGTCGATTATGGCTATTTAGAGTTGGTTCTGACTTCCCCCTTGGAATATGGAGATAAGTATGTTTTTTGTATTTCCCGCATCCTGAGTCCGCCCCCGCGGACCGAAGGACGCATCTCCGCCTAGGTGGAGGGTGCTCAGAACGCAGCTAACTCTTGCTAATCCGATTCCATCGGAATCGCACATTATTGCTCTGGTGATGTGGTAATCAAGCGACCCCAGCGGGGTCGAATATGTTGTTAGGTTGTTGTGCGACCCCTTTGGGGTCGAGTTATTTTTGATCAGGGTTTGAGGTAAGATATTTGATTCCTCTGGAATCAGAGGTAGTATTGACTTCCCCCTTGGAACGTGGAAAAAAGTATATTTTTTCTATTTACCGCATCCTGAGTCCGCCCCCGCGGACCGAAGGACGCATCTCCGCCTAGGCGGAGGGTGCTCAGAACGCAGCTAACTCTTGCTAATCCGATTCCATCGGAATCGCATATTCTTGCTCAAGTGATGTGGTAATCAAGCGACCCCAGCGGGGTCGAATATGTTGTTAGGTTGTTGTGCGACCCCTTTGGGGTCGAGTTGTTTTTGATCAGGGTTTGAGGTAAGATATTTGATTCCTCTGGAATCAGCTTACTTACTGCGTTTTCATCAAACTAAATTGGTTATTCCTTGTTTAAGCTCCATGAAACTGATCTTTTTTACCTTCTTCCTTGCCGCGTTCGCTTTACATGCGCAAGACCTAACAGTTTTTAATCAAGCACGCCTGAAACGGGATCAACGATTAATGCTAAGCTTAGGTACATGGGCAGGAGCAAATATTACTGCAGGAAGTATAGGCTGGGCCACGGCTCAGCAACCCGAACTTAAAGCATTTCATCAAATGAATGTCATGTGGAATGCCGTGAATTTAGGCTTAGCCGTTCCGGGATATTTGCGGGCTCGCAATACAAAAGCAGTACTCAGTTTGTCACAAACCTTATCTGAACAACAGAAAACGGAGCGGATCTTTTTGTTTAATACTGGTTTGGATGTTGCTTATATGACCGCTGGGTTTTTATTGCGCAGTATGGCGCTTAACAATCAAGCCAAAGCTGACCAATTAAACGGTTTTGGAAACGGATTAATCCTTCAAGGGTCCTTTTTATTCGCTTTTGATTTAACCGCATATGCTATTCATCACCGCCATGGGAAGCAATGGGTTAAGATGTTGTAATTATCGGAATGTGCGACCCCGCTGGGGTCGGAGATCTTGTTGTGATTTGTGCGCCCTTTGATCCGCCTTGGCGGAGCGGACTCAGGCAACGCACAATAATTCATTTATTTCAGTTAAAGCGGTCCCTGACCTTTACGATTATGCGGTCCCTGAGTTGTCCAAAGGACGTATCGAAGGGCCGCTTCTCCTATTCCGCTAGCGCTTCCCACGCTTCCATTAATACGGCAAGATTAGCTTTAAGCGTGTTATATTCATTCAACAAGGCATGGTAGGAAGGGTCGTTGTACGTGATGTCTGCTAATTGGGCTTCAAGGGTTGCGATTTTACCTTCTGTTTCTTCAATGTTTCGCTCTACTTTTTGAAGCTTTTTTTGTAGTTCACGATCAATTCGCTCTGCCTTTGGTGCCTCTTGAATTTTTTCCACTTCAACAACCTTTTTTTCTAACGATTTAGTTTCTTTTGGGGCCTTGTATTTCAGGTATTCATCTAATTTAAAGTGATGAATTTTTAATTGTCGCTCCTCAATATCCCAGATCCGGTTGGTTAATCCTTCTAAGAACTCCCGGTCGTGAGATACAATTAAGAAGGTTCCTTCGTAATTCAATAACGCATTCTTTAATATCTCCTTTGATGGAATATCCAGGTGATTTGTCGGCTCATCTAGGATTAAAAAATTCGAAGGACTTAATAGCATCTGACACAACGCGAGCCTTGTTCTTTCCCCACCGGAGAGTACACCGACTTTCTTTTGGGTGTCCTCTCCACTGAATAGGAAGGTTCCAAGTAGGCTTCGGATTTGTTGACGAATTTCTCCTTTCGCCACATGATCTACGGTCTCAAATATTGTTAAGCTGGGGTCCAATTGTTCCGCTTGGTCCTGAGCGAAATACCCAATTCCAACGTTATGTCCGTATTCCATAGTTCCATCATAGGTGATTTGATTCATCATGATTTTGAGTAGTGTAGATTTACCCACACCGTTTGGTCCTAAGAGTGCGATTTTCTCACCACGTCCAACGGAAATAGATACCGAATGGAACAGATTTTTTTCGTAGGTTTTACCAACACCTTCCATGTTGAGTACCCATTTTCCCGGTTGCACGCTGAGTGGAAAGCGCACCCGCATTCCCCCGTAATTATCGCGTTCAATTTCAATGCGTTCTGTCCGGTCTAGTTTTTTTATTAAGGATTGAGCAAAAGACGCTTTTGATTGCTTCGCGCGGAATTTTTCAATCAACATTTCGGTTTGCTTGATGTCTTTATCTTGTTGCTTCTTGGCTTGCTCCAGGCGCTCCGTATCTTCTTCACGACGTTCCTTATATTTTGAGAATCCAAATGGAAAATCCAATACCCTTCCCATGCTAATGTCCAACGTTCGTTTCGTAACATTATCCAAGAATAAACGGTCGTGGGAAATCAGTATTACTGCTCCGGTAAAGCGCTGAAGATATTGTTCCAACCATGCAATAGAGAGAATATCTAGGTGATTTGTTGGTTCATCCAACAACAGTGCATCGGGCTCATTCACTAGGATTCGCGCGAGTTCTGCACGCATTTTCCAACCCCCTGAGAAGGTATCCAAGGGACGATGAACTTCTTCTTTATCAAATCCGAGGCCCTCCAATATAGCCATGATTTTTTCTTCCCAATTATACCCATCGTGTATTTGAAAGGATTGGTTGCAGTCCGACAATTCATCGAGTAAGGCTAAATAAGAATCGGATTCGTAGTCTGTTCGTGTGGTTAAGGCTTCGTTGATTTGTTCGATTTTCTCATTCAGTTGTGTAAGAACAAGGTTAGAAGTAACTAAATACTCAAACACCGATTTGGAAGTGTTTATTTTTATGTCCTGGGATAGCATCCCCATTTTCATCTCTTTTGGCAGGTGAATCCTACCCTCCGAGGGTTGTGTTTGTCCCGTTAATAAGCGAAGCATGGTGGATTTCCCTGCCCCATTTTTTCCTACTAATCCAATTTTATCTCCGCGATTAATTTGCAGGCTAACATCAGAGAAAAGGAACCCTTGCGGAAGAAAATAACCAAGTTTTTCGAGTGAAATCATGCGCAAAAATACATCAATGTTTGCAGAGTTCACAGGAATTTATTTGCCTTTGTCTTTCTTAAAATTTCACAAAAGCGAACCAAATCCGAGAAATAATGTTTAATTTGTATAAAATTCAAATTTTAACATGGGTAGACCACCAACACGTCCGGCACGCTTAAAGAACGGTTTTTACATTGAATTAAAAGTGCCTGGATCAAGTTCTATATTAATTAGAAGAGACACCAGAGAGCAAATGATAATGGCCGCGGAAGAATATGCGCGAACGAAAACTGTGATTATGCGTGGTGAAATGTTTAACGATAAATGGATCGCTGAAGTTTCAAAAAGTTAAATGAGCGCGAAGTCTTTTGGGGTAGTTCCATGGCTTAGTTTCTTTTTTGTAGCCTTAGTTTCTATTCCTGTATGCATTAGTTTTGATTGGTTAGCGTTAGCAAAATTTATTGGCTTTGCTGTTACGGTATCTCTAGTAGTTGTGTTAAGGATCTGGTTACATCGCCTGGGTAAACTCGGTAAACCATCTAGAATTGCGCTCAATTCAAACGACTTATTTGAATTAAAACGAATCATTCCCTCGCTTCAACACATTCCATCCTCAGATCAAATTGCCTTCCAACACCGTATCGGTATGCTTATGTCTCAGGTGACGGTTCAACAGGATCCTTCCCTTGGGGCACTGGATGCAACACCGAAATATCTTGCGATGATTGGGGCCACCCTTTTTTTCTTGAACGGACGTGAGGTCACTGATAATTTGCTATTTACATTAAAGGAGCACCACTCCTTACAATTTTCAGAGAATCAACTCACTAGTTCCTTGGATAGCGCATTAGACAGCTTAAGCAGCTGTACCGCTGAAACCCTATTGAGGGCTCTTGCCGTTTAGTGTTTTTTCCAATCGCTTATTTTGGTGCTTATCCCTATGGAATTATTCATTCCGGCTTTAGAATATACCATAAAGCCATAATCTAACCTGAATTTCCGGAAATTGAGTCCTACTCCGAAAGATAAGCCCGCTAAGCCAGGAGTTTGCTCCAATTTTAATTCTTGTCTGCGGTGATAATCAAAGCCGATTCTCAGTTGAAAAACTCCTTTGGTAACTAATTCCGCTTGGATCGCTAAATGCCGGCCAAGTTGTTCGAAAAAACCAACGTTGGGTGGTTGTATAGTGTCTCCGGTAAGCCCATCAATTTTAGGTAAAATAGAGGGGTCGTAATATTCGATTTTCCATTGATTTAAGTGGTGGGCAATGAAGGTAAACCTCAGCGGTGCATGCTTTAATTTAATGCTCATACTGCCTTGTATATCCAAGGGTAGTGGATTGAGCGCATTCTCGAATCCCGTATATCCCTTGAATTGAACACCCACATTTCGCGCTAAGAGGCTCGCATGAATTAACTCATTCTTATGGTGATATTGAACGGCAAAACTACCGACGAACCCGTAGGAGGAATATGTTTCCAAATACGACCCAATGATTCCCGTATTCACGCCTAAGGTAAACACGGGATTTAATGGATACGCATAGCTCGCTCCTGCTTGAAAATCAAAAGCGCTGAACGTATTCGTAGCATTTCCCGTAGCGTCATAGCCTTGAAAAGAACCATAACTCACGTGACGAATGTAGGGAACTAAAATTCCTTTTTTTACAGAAATAGCAGTGGATACTGTACCGAAAGTTATCCCTGAAGGCAGTATTGCCTGTTGAATCGAGTAATTACCCAACATAGATTCATTGGCTAAAGAGGGATTGAAAATTGCAAAATCGACCGTTTTGTCTGCAGTTGGTGAGGCATATCCCCCTAAACTGGCTGCTCTGGCACCGGTGGGTAAATTTAAAAACCCAAATACATAATTTCCACCGAGTTGCGCATGCATTTTCGTTGATGTCAAACTAAACAGTAGCAATAACAGGGTATAGAATAATTTCATCGGCGCTTGTCAACGGCAAATTAACAGTAAAATTGTTTAATTTTAATGAAAAAAGTGCATGGATTTTCTAACGTACGCGGATCAGGTGAAGATAATCGGGAATCACGCGAAATCCTTGGTTTCCTCTGAGGCCTTTCACAATCTTAATTCGCTGTTTTATGAACCGGGTGGACAAACTGAGGGAGCAGGGGGAATGTTGCTTGATTCCACTAAATCAGTGTCAATTCCTTGCCAAAGCTATACGCCCGAGTCGTTAGCACAGGCGATCGAAGGTACCTTGAGTCGCTCCCAGCAGTACATATTAATTGGCGATCCCAGTGAATGGGTTGTTTCCGCTGCAATAAGAACGTATGTACATGCCAATTGCTTAGCTGCCGTATTTTTTATTTATCCGGTAGGAATGGCTGCTTTAGATAGCCGTAAAGAGCTCGCGCAACTGATTTTGCAGTTAAAGTCAAACCAAGTGCCTACCTATTTGATAAGGGAGCCCGAATCATTTTTTGAAGGCATTGAACCGAATCATTTGTGGGTTGTAACGCACCTAAAAGACGGGGTTTCTTCGGGTTCATCCATTGAATATTTATGTGGAATCCCTCGCTCTTCAGAAGTGCATACGCATGGTAGATAAAAAACATATCGACGTAATTTTCACCGAACTCTTGAACCGGTATCAAGGGTTTTTTCTGCATCAAATTCGCGCAAAGTTTGAAGGGGAGGAAGTGTATGATGTGTATCAAGAATTTTGCATCCACCTTTATCAGATTCTATCTACTAAATATACCACAGACATAGATTTATTCAATACGCGTGCTTGGTTAAAGGCGGTGGTATCTAATTTCAGCATTTCGATGCTGCGTAAAAAGAACAAAAAACGTCAAGTGAATCTGATTTCTGAAGAAAAAACAAGCATTGCCAGGGCTAATTATTCCGACGACTCTCACCATACCGATCAACCGAAAGGCGAGCCTGATTATTATCACGCCATGTCCGATGTATTGCTTCAACTGAATAAACGTGATGCGCTCATACTGAAACTAAAGTACTACTATGGCGTGCCTTCAGCGCGCATTGCACGAATCATGAATGTGGCTCATGTAGATGTAACCATAGGCCGATTAAAGCAACGAATTATTAAAAAATCGGGAGTTAAAGACCTAGATGCCTTGCTCAGTGCATATCCTTGGTTGACCTGAGGGTCTCAATACGCCATATGCCGCTCCTTCTTTTCTGCGAAAATATCAGCGATAGTTATTAAAATTCCGGTTTCTTCCACACCTCCAAACTCTGGATTTACCGCGGTGCCAAATGTTTTCATGGTTGGAGATAAATTCATATAAATATTCACGAGTGGTGGGATGAACTCACCTTTTTCTCGAATGTGGGCATTTAACACTTTAAATCCATCTTTAAAATCTAAGCCCTTCAATTGACTCTCCACATAAGCGCGGTCATAGTCCTGAATCAGGGGATGAAAGGGTTTCATTAGGCCTTCAGTATCTGGAAAATACGTATGCATAAAATGCAATAAGAAATCTCTACTTGCCGTATCGTAATTCGGATACATAGTGACTTTACCGAAAAAGTACTTAATCTCCGGATGCTCTCGAACCAATACACCCAGTCCATCCCAAATGTTGTCTAGCGCAAATAATCCTTTTCTCGGATTTACTGTGGGTTGGAAATTCGGTTGAACCCAACTTCTACCCAATTCAATCGTGTAGGGTAGGTATTGAGTAATAAAGGTGTCCGTGAAATCAAAATAATGCGTGGTTGATAAATGGATATTCCCTTGCTCGTCCATCGCGCGTTCGCAGAAGGCAAAGCGATAACCACCAATGATTTCTTCATCTTCCGGAGACCAAACGATGAGTTGTTCATACGCATATTCGCCGAGGTCGTATTCATCAAGATCGATTGATAAGCCCGTACCTCCTCCAGAGGCTCTGAAGGTAATTTCTCTTAGGCGCCCAATTTCTTGAATCACATGCGGGGCATTTGTATTATTTACGATGTAAATTTCATTATCCCCCTTACGCGTAGTTCGAATTAATCCATTTCGAGTGAGTTCTTCTTTGAGGATAGCTTTAGGAATTGCTTCGATTATTGGTTCCATATTGAGTGGGTATGTTATAAAGTTGTTCTTTTATTTCTTGAGCGATGCGTTGTTCGTCTTTGTTTTTTTCATCGTTCGATAAAAAAATCGGATCGCCTACAGTAAAAACGATTTTCTTACCTCGTTGTTTATAGAGCTCGTCGGCAAGGTAAAGCATCTCAAGGGTTGTTTTGATGCCTATCCAAGTTCTTAGCCGATGTAAGCCATAGAAAAAACGAGATAATTTTCCTTCAATATGAATGGGAATTATCGGATGTCCTGTGGTTTTGGCATAAGTAACAAAGGTTCGCTTCCATTCGAGGTCTTTAATTACTCCCTGTTGCTTCCTGCTTACTAGCCCGGCTGGAAAAATACAAATCGCTTTATCCGAGTTGAACATCGTGGCAATGGTATCCCTTGTTTCGCTTCTATTTTTCCCGTGTTTATTTACACCGACAAATAAATCCCTTAAGGGTACGAGATTTAAGAGTAAATCGTTTACCAAGAATACGAGGTCAGGTCGGTGATTTTTCATGGCGGCTATGAATGCCACGCCATCAACACCGCCTAAGGGGTGATTTAGAACCAAAATTACTGGTCCTGTTTTGGGAATGCGTTCAATGCCGTGAAATTCAGGTTGAATCTTTAAATAGTCAACAACGGCCTCACAGAATTCATAGTTTTTAAGATGGCCTTTTTTAGCTAAGAATGAATTTATTTCTTTTTGATGGATAATTCGTTCCAGATACAATATTGCAAAGCCGGGAAGTTTTTTGAGCAACCCAGGATTCTTATCACCGATCAATTTCCGAACATCAATATGGAGTTCATTCATGCGAAACAAATCTAAGAATAATCTGATATCTATGGATTGAATAGAATGCTTAATCCATCGTGTGCCGCGTCTACCGCATGGGGTAATTTAGATTGAATCTCTTCGTGGGTGCCAAATAAATGAGAGATATGCGTTAGGTAGGTTTGCTTGGGGCGAATGTCTTCGATAAACGCGAGCGCCTCTTCTAAATTGAAATGTGAAATGTGTGTAGATTCGTGCAGACAATTAATAATCAATATTGGAATGTCGCGAATTAGTTTCCGAGAGGACTCAGGTACGGTTTTAGCATCGGTGATATACGCTAAATCTCCCATGCGATATCCAAAAACACGTAGTTTGTGATGCCAAACGGGGATGGGGGTAATCTGAATATCTTTTATAAAAAAGGGTGCTTCATCAATTTCACACAAGCTTACTTTTGGGATACCCGGATAATTGCTATTAAATATATAGGCATAACTCTGATGAAGGGCCTTAATGACTTCGCTGGGTGCGTAAAGCGGCATCGCCTGCGCTTGAACGTAATTGAAGGCTCTAACATCGTCTAATCCTCCCACGTGATCTCGGTGTTCATGGGTATACAAAATCGCGTCCAATTTCATGACTTTTTCACGCAACATTTGATACCTGAAGTCAGGTCCGGTATCGATACAAATTCGTTGCGTGGCAACCTCAACGAGTACGCTGCTTCGCAAGCGATGGTCTTTTGGTTCATTGGATTGACAAACATGACAGGAACAAGCTGGCATGGGAACGCCTTGTGAAGTCCCTGTTCCTAAAAATGTTAATTTACCGCTCACAACTGCACTAGTTTAAATCCAGTCCCTTTTCGAAGGTACAAATTAATAATGGAGCGAATGTCTCGGTTTTCATCTTTCAGTTCAACAAATCGTTTCCAATATTCCGGCGAAGAGCTGTTGAAATGAAATGGCGCATATCCATGGCCTCGGTAGGTTCCCCGTTCAATCCAAATAATGCTGCGTTCCATCTTGGATCGGCCCTTATCAATGAGGTAGAAGCTGTCCTCTTCATAACTCATAGCACGGATCATTTTGCTTACCTTTTCATTGTATTCCTCCAGCGGTTCAACGCCGATACAAGCACCTGCACATTGTTTAATGGAGTAATGAAAGCACGCATCCTTGGTGGGATAAACCCCATTGATTTTTTGACATAAGCCAAATTGATCACCTCGAATTTTTATGAAATCATAGGCTTCTTTTCTAGAGTTGAAATAGGTTAGTGGGGCAGCCGTAGATTTGCTATTAAGACCAACTTTCAAGGTTAAATACCCTTGATCATCCGGTTCATCGTAAAGTCCGTAGGTGAAAATTGATTTCCTTAACTGTCGATTAAATTTTGGTTTGTGTGTCTTAATCAGTTCGCTTTCTAACAACATCGCAATTAACTCTGAGCCCGTTACCTCGTGTTCAATCCGTGCAATTTCTTGCATCATGATTTCACCTTTATGGGTAGTGTTATTGCGTAAGTGTTGTTCAACACGTTTTTTAATGTTTTTACTTTTACCAATGTAGATGAGGTGATTGAATTCATCATAAAAGCGATAAATCCCCGCCTTCGTGGGCAGTTCATCTATTGCCTCAATGCTTAATTTAGGATTTACTTTTTTCGGATTGATCTCATGCTGAATAAAAGAGGCCAAGTTATTTGGGTCTTTGTGAAAAATCAGGTCAAATATTTTTGTAGTGGCTAATGCATCTCCGCCAGCGCGGTGTCTTCCATCAATCGGAATACCAAGGGAAGCAGATAGTTTTCCTAAACTGTAGGAATCGTATCCAGGAATAACGAACCTAGAGGCGCGCACGGTACAAAGGTGTGGAAATCGAAAGTCGTATCCAAGACTCCGGAATTCATGTCGTAGCATGCCATAGTCAAATCCAACATTGTGAGCCACAAAAACACACCCTTCACAAAAGGAAAGAATGTCTTTAGCGAGTTCATAAAATTTTGGTGCCTCTGCAACCATTGGATTTGTAATTCCCGTCAAACGCACAATAAACTCCGGGATAGGCTGCTCAGGGTTTATTAGAGAGACCAATTCATCAATGATTTGACTCCCGTCGTATTTGTACATAGCAATTTCAGTAATCTTAGACTGTTTTGGGCTTCCACCGGTTGTTTCTACATCCACAATGACATAATGCATGTTGCGAAATTAGAAATCTTGGGTTAATGATAAGCCAATCCTCTATTAAACTATCTTGAATAATTTGCATTGGCTTAAATATTCAACGATTTGGGTGCATTAAATACTTTTTTTCAATCAATTAAATCGTAATTTTAACCTTGAAACATTTACTAAGAAATTTATAAAGTTATGAGAACGAGCATATTTTTTGGAGTCCTTTTTCTATCCCTTTCCTTATTTGCCCAAAGTAACTTGACCGTATTTAACAACGGTGGTCAAAAGTTCTACCTCATTATGAATGGGATTAAGCAAAATTCAGTGGCGCAAACCAATGTGGTGGTGAGCAGCATCAAAAATGGAGGATATTCTGTAAAGTTGATTTTTGAAGATGGAAAAACAAAAGACATTGATAAAAATTTCTTTTTGGATACACCGCAGGATGTAACTACCAGAGTTATTTTCAAAAAAGGCGTTGGTAAACTTCAATTGGTAAGCATGGTTCCTGCAGCGGGAACGGTAACAGCGGGTTCTGTAAGCTATCGTCCAGATAACAGTGCAGTTTTTTCGGACGCAGTTACAACTACAACTACTACAACCACTCAAACGGTTTCTACGGAAACATCAACGGTAGGTGGAAACACTACGAATGGAAATGGAAATGGAAATGGAAATGGAAGTGTTGGTATTCAGTTTAATGCAGCAACTCCAACTCCAACAACCACTCCAAATTCCAATACCACAGTTACGCCAACCAATAGTGGAAATGGTACTGTGAATATTTCGGTTACAGACCCGGTAAATGGAGAGAACATCAACATGAATGTAAATGTAACAGGAAATGGAACCCAACAAAACACGAGCAATACTCGTCCGGGGGCTAATGCCAATGTGAATGTGGGAACTACAACAAATAGCACAACGCAACAAACAACTACAAATGGTGCTAATGTCAATGTGAATGTCAATGGAAATGGCGTTAATCCAAGTGTGAATGCAACGGTTCCTGGTGCAACAACCAATGTTACGGTAAATGGAGGAACAGTGACTCAGAATTCTCCCAATACCACGATAACTACTACAACCACCACCACAACCAATGCATCTACTACGGTGAATGGCACGACCAATGTGAATAATGGAAGCAATACGACAAATACCGTTGGTGGAACGTCAAATGGCCGCATGGTATGTTCAAAAACCCTTTCGAATGTAGAAACCTTGAAGACCGAATTGAATGGATATTCGTTTGAAGATGACCGAGTAGGGGCATTAAAAATATCGCTAAAAACCAAGTGCTTATATGCAGCGGATGCGGTTAAAATAATGGACTTATTTACCTTCGATGCGAATCAATTAGAGGTGGCTAAGTTTCTTTCTGATCATTTATTGGATTACGACAATGCCTCAAGCCTTGCGGCTAAGTTTGCCTTTGATTCTTCCAAAATGGAGTACATGGAATATGTAGGGAGGGATTAGGCGTGAGAAGTGGCAAATGCTTGGCTCCATAAGACTGCATAAGAATTAAAGCTCGAATTCAAATGAACCAAATTAATCGTGCCAAAATCATACCAGCAAGCTATGATAGGGAGCAGGTTTGGATTCTTCCCTTAGCGTTTTTGGGCCTTACCATGATTTCCATTTATATCGATCCGGCATTAGCTATAAGTTTAGCAATCATATTTTCAATAGCAGTATTGAAATCCATTTTATTAATTCCCTATCGCATTGTAAAAGAGTCCAATTCCATTGTTTTAAGACGAATGCTTGGAGATGTTCGAATTTCAGAAATTGAGCGGGTAGTAAAAGTTGATTTCACTTATCTGCGCAGAAAATTTGGTATTGGTGGTCTTTTGGGATTTTACGGTTATTATCATTTACAGGGCTGGGGTGACGTAAAGATAATGGCGAAAAGCTCAAAAAATTTAATTTTGCTTATATCTGGAAATTCTGAGCCAATTATTATTTCTGTTGATGATGAAAATGAGAGGTTATTCTGAGAATTTTGATATTTTCATTGCATCAAATTAATGTAAAAAAATCAGTTTGATACCTGAAGTACACTAAATATAAATGCTTCAAATTATTGGCGAGATTTCACTTTAAATTCTAATGAAATAGGTAAATAAAGCCATTTACTTGCTGATTTTCAATAGATAGACTATAAAAATAAATCCCATCATTTAAGTCAACTCCTGAATTATCTTTACCCGAAAAGGGATCTCCAAACTGATCAATTGTATAAACAACTTTTCCCCATCGATTTAAAATATTCAATTCAAATTCAAAACAGTTTTTTAGTGTCTCATTTGGATGCCAAGAGTCATTTATCTGATCATTATCAGGGGTGATAACATTGGGTATTTCAAGATTAGAGATATTGATTAAATTCTCAATGTTAATTAAAACCTCATTTGTATCGGAAAAGCAACCGTTTTGTTCAATCCATGCTGAATAAATACCAGATTGTACTGATGTTACAGGAATGCTATTAAACCAAAAATTCGACAAGAAATTAGCGGGACCTTGCCAAAAAATGTCCCCTTGACTAACGTTAGAAAACAAATAAACTGAGTCATTGGAACAAATTGGGACATTTAATGAGATATCAGGTGCTGATGGTTTCATAACTTCATTAATGGTTAAATTAATTAAACTATCACACCCATTGATTGATTGTAGTGAAATATTATATACGCCAGGATTGTTATAACTAGTCCCATTAAACAACAATTGTTCACCTTGACATATTAAAGTATCAACAAACAACTCGAATGTAGGATTAATGGCTAGGTTCAATTCCAAAATAGAATCACAACCATAAATTGTTTGTAAGGTATTTTGATATGTTCCACTCTCTAAATATGTCTGGCCATTCCAGATATATTGATCACAAGCAGAAATTGAGATAATATTTGAATTGGTTGGTCCAAGTATTAGGTTTAAAGTTATAACGCTATCACAACCTGATAAGGTCGAGTTTATTTCTTGATATGTGCCGTTTTCGGTGAGAGTTTGACCATTCCAAATATAAAAAGTGTCGCAAGTTTGAACATTCTGGGTTTCATAATAACCGGCTGAGTCAATAGTTAGATTGTAGGTGACAGTATCAGAAATACAAGTGGCATATCTAATAAGACTTACGATATAATTTCCTGGACCTGGATAAATATGAGTAGGTGAATTTTGTTGAGATTGATTCAATGGACCCGATTGAGGATCTCCAAAGTGCCAAAGAACTGAGTCTATACCTTGAACTGCTGGATTAGCAGAGAATGATACATTATTACATTGTACTTGATGAAGAATACTTATTTGCGGGTTGAAAAATGATTGTACAAAAGGTGGGAGACCAAGTTGGGCATTATTTCCTTGTAAATTAACGGCAAAATGCTGAAGGTTACATCCAGGTCCAATTTGATTTGGATTATTTATGCAGGACAAATAAGGCTGATTAAAATGTGGAATATACAATTTACCATCTAAACCTTGTTGAAGAGCACCTCCTTTATATCCCCCAGGTGCACCCTGTCCTGTTCCAATTACTTGTACCGAAGATATTATCGCAGCCTGATTTCCAGCGTTTAAGTCCCATTGATATATGGATCCATCTTGTATTTTACAACCATATAATATTTGACTGTTAGGTGAAAATGAAACGCCATATGCCTGTGAGGGATTCATAAGCAAAATAGGATTGGACACTATTCCGGATTGATTATTAAAGTCAAGCAACTCGAACCCTTGATTACACATTGCACTAGCGAGTTTTGATCCGTTTGGGCTTGAAGATAAATATCCCCAACCAGGATTGCCTTCGGTTTGCCCTACCATTGAAATTACAGGAGAATTAATACCATTACAATCTACTAAATATGCGTAATATGAATTGTTATATAATCCATGGGCTATAACCCAATAGTATAAACCATTTGCATGGGATACTGAAGCTACCTTTTCTACGGAAGGTGAAAATAATAATGTGTTCTTAGTAGCAACAATAACATCTCCAAGACCAGCGTCAAGAGCCATATCAACCTCGGAGTAACGAAAACCGTTGGGGCCTCCCTCAGCATCAACTGTGAAAACATAATAATTTGTTGTACTTCCAGGCTTTGGAACGATAACTCCGGATTGTGCAGAGGAAGGATTTCCTAATAGTCCATATCCATTAGGCATTTGTTGATGAAGCTTGTTATAAACAAACATCCCGTCCGTATAAAACAATAGATTTCCTTGAGCATCAGAAAAGGTAGAGCTTCCCTCAAATGTTGAAATCGCTCCATTTAAAAGCGCAGAGGGAGGGGTTGTGGCAAAAGTGACCCCAGCATTATTTCCAAAATACCAATTTTGTGTTTCAAGTTGAGCAGTTAAATATCCAATACTGATCAAAAAACATAAAGTAAAAAATATTTTCAATGTTGTAATGGGTTTAATTAGGACTTTACACAATTCTTATATATTTCAAATTTACTAAAAAACTCTATTGCTCCATAGCCTAAGGATAGAAATGTAAGTACATATAATGATTTTTTAATACCCGTCAAGAAATACCTTAGAAAGAAGTTGCCAACAAGTTTTAGGTGAAGCTTGCTATGGAAGCAATCTAGGAGAAGTTGACGAATGAGCAGGTGGTCTTTTGGGATTTTACGGTTATTATCATTTAGAAGGCTGTGGTGATGTAAAGATAATGGCGAAAAGTTCAAAAAAAATTAGTTTTGATTATATCTGGAAATTCCGAGCCATTTATAATTTCTGTTGATGATGAAAATGAGCTGGTTGATTTTTTGAAATAAAATACGTTTTGACAATATTTTTGTTGGGATTCGTGTAGAGAAAAATAACTATTAAATAATTGTCAATAATCATCTGTGTTTAGGAAGCTTGAAGAAATATACTTCTAACTTCACCTCGAACTTTAAAATTTTAATAATGAAAAAAATGATCGCCGTATTGGCGTTTGGATTGATGTCCTTTGAGCTGGTGCACAAGTAGTGGTAGATGGTACCAATATCAATGATTTAGACATTAAGTATGTTGAATTGGTAGGTCAAGCGAAATTACTTAGCCTAACTAAAATAAAAGTCTTTGTGGATTACGGACAAGATTTCTCTTGGAAGCAGCAAGCCATTAAAAATACTGAAGGGAAGAATGCAGCGTTTAACAGCATGATTGATGCATTGAACTTCATGGATGCCAATGGTTGGGAGTATGTTAGTAATTACTTGATCAACAATAACGGTGAATTGACGTATAAGTTTTTGTTACACAAAAAGGAAAAGTAAGATATTCAATAAGATTGTGTTATGTGAATTCCCTCCTTTGTGGAGGGATTTTTTTTTTAACATGGAGTTTTCGATTAAAAGGTTTTCCAAGATTTGGCCCGTATTGTATAGAATGCTATAGCTTGAATTTCAAAAAAAGTAACTCGTATGTATTTGTTGGTGTTTCCTGCAAGATCTTTCCAGAAATTCTAATTTGAATACCAGATCCGATTGCCCATCCCATGGCTTAAAATTATTTAAAGGTTGTGTATTATCTTAATATTTTCTATCGCAATAATCAATACAAAAATAATAAAATAGTGTCCTTATGGTTTAGCCTTCTGATGTGTTCTTATATGTTCTATTCGTTATATAGCATGTCAATGATTTCTCTGTCAATTTTTGAATACTCTGTCACAGTACTGTATTTATCGTAAAATATACTATTCTTATACGTTTCAGAATCATTAAAAAATCCTAACGACTGCGTAACTTCTTCACGTAAGATGTGTCTTTGGAAATCGATTTGTCCGGCCGTTCTAACCAAATCAACAAATGCCGTTCCCTCATTATGGTTTGTTAAAAAGAAACCTAAACAATCGGGTAAATCTGTGATCTCTGAATGTGCTGATAGGAACTGGAATCTTGAACCCAAGAATAAGAATAGGTTAGCTTCACTGCGTTTTGAAACTATCTTAATATCAATTGGTTGGATAATTGTATTTAATTCACTTACCACATCGTCTAACTCTATTAACAAATGCTGTGGCTTTCTTCCTTCAATAAAAATCTTTACATCTGTCGTCCATTTGTAAGGATTTTTTCGAGAATAACCAAACTCAGAACCTAACGTGATTTCATTGAAATAATCAACCACGTGAGGTGAATGGTACTTTTTTTTAGACGGAATTTTCTTTTTGGTTTCTTCCTCCTCTTGTTCAGAAGGAGTTGTTTCCATTGATCCTTCAAAAAACTCTTCTACATTAAACTCATCATCAGTTAATTCACGATGTTTAGAGAAACTAATAACCGCCATAATTATAATCACAGCTGATCCAACGCCTAGAAATATTGTAAATATCGTTCTAATCATATAATACTTTTACTTAACTTACTCTGTCATGTTGTGCAAATTCTATGAGTCCCGGCATAGAGTTATTTATCCATTACTCAGTCCTTTACACAGCGAACTGACAATCCAACCCCCTTACTACCGTATTATATGTCCTCGTTTAGACCTCCAAGTTTATTCCTATTGCCATTCGAATTCCGACCTAGTGCGTATCTTCCATTACGCTCGGTTGAACTCCACCAACCACCACATAACCCTAGTCTCCAGAACTTCCCATTGCTGGTCCGGTATCCACTTAACTCACCGAATAAGTTATTAACGTTGTGTTTGCTGGCATTGGTTTTTATATGATTCGTATCTTTAATTTTCTTATTAAGCTGTTTTTCCAATATAGTCCATTCCGCATCGCTTGGTATATGCCAACCTTTTGGCGCCATGTTACGAGCGTCGTTTACAGCATACCAATTGTATAATTTTCCGTATTTCTCTCCATTTTTTTGATTGTTATCATAATAACACCAAGCAGGCTGTTTGTTTTTTTCTGCTGTTTTCCATTCTTCATTCGTTTTTGCTTGAGGTATTGAGTCTCCATTGCGGAATTTGACCACGTTGAGATTTTGAGTAATCCAAATTTGTGACCCGATGGTTAATTCTTCGATCGCTGTTACTTCTTCGACCACTGTGACTTCGTTGGAAGGTGCTTTTTCTTTTGACGATGTTTTCTCATTTGAAACACTCCTGCCGCAGGATGACACTATAATCGCAGTCATTAAAACTACACTTAAAATTAAATGTTCTTTTTTCATCTTTTATATTTTATTCCCTTTACTGTTTAACTGGGTTTCGGGCGTCACCTTTCAATTTTAATGTTTTGTTGTCTTCTTTTACATTGAGCACTAACGTTTCACGGCTTAGCGTTCGCCCCGCTAACAATTAATTCAAATATAATAAAAAGCGGACTGATCGCTAAGGTGTTTTTATGCGGCCGGCTTATTTTCTATTACTTGTTCTTTTACTACTGTTGAAACCATTCTTTCAACAGCTTTGTCCTTTTACTTGATTAATTTTGCTCTTAAAAAGATGAAAAAATTCTGATAGAAGTTACTTTTGCTTATTTGCGAGGAACAAAGAAACAGATTCGCGGAAGCTTTATCAGGAATTAAGGTTTTTATTTTAATAAACAGAACACGATGAATAAATTCACAACTTTTGGCATTCAGTATGATATTGAACTTGACAAAAACCAACAGATAATCATTGAAGAATTGACTTATTTCCCTCAATACAATGGGGGTATAGTTAAAGACATATACGATTTTATTGACATGGATCCTTGGAATGAGGAATTATTCGATCTTTTTGAAAAAGAAATAGGAGGAGACGAACTAGATCTAATGTATAAGGATTTAGAAGAGCTTTCTTACAAAGGAAAACAAGATTTATTAAGCAACGACGAAGACCTTAAACGAGAATATGAAAGCGGTGAAATTGGTGAAGCGGAAATTTCAGAGGGCTTTGCGTACGACTTGATTTGGGAGTGTCAAAGCGAAAATGATGAATGGAAAGAAAAATATGTGTCTTTTCTAAAAGAAACAATTGAATCAACGCCAAAGTTGTCAAAGGGTAATAAAAGAAAATTCAGTGAGCTTTTAAATAATGCACAAGAAATGATGCGAGATAACTTGGTAGTATTGGTTTATCGTGTAAAGGGTAATTAATAAATACTAACGTTGCCCTTTCGCGGTCAGTGGTTCGTGAATTTGAAGACCCCAGTAATTTTTGAATTGATTTAGGAGTTCTCGGTTATTTTTTAAAACCAATTTCCTTCCGTGCGGCTTGTTGTATTGATTTTTGATGGAGTTTTTTTATCAAATAATTAAGTCAGTAGCCTTGACGAGGCGATGCCTTTCAAGGTGCTGACATTTATCGTCAGCATTCGATATCTTTGAATTTTTGACCGTATTGCTGTTCTAGCGCGGTGAGTTTTTCACTCAATTCTTGATGGTTCATGGCCCATTGCCGCATCATCACGAAAGCGCGCATGATGGAGATGTTAACATCAATCGCAACCTCTGAATTCAAAACGCTCGATAACATTGCAATACCTTGTTCGGTAAAAGCAAATGGAGGATAACGCTTGCCTCCCCAACTTGAGGTCGCAATTTGCGACCTCAAGTTGGTCCACTCTTCTTGCGTCAGTTCAAACATGAAATCTACGGGGAAACGACGTGAATTTCTTCTTACGGATTCTTTTAATCGTTTTGTTTCAACTTGATACATTTTCGCTAATTCAAAATCAAGAATTACTTTAAGGCCTCGTATTTCGTGGATGCTGTTTTTAATGATTTCTAATTCCATAGGGGATTACTTTTAGGGTCTCCCTAACGCAATGAAATTGAACGTATTGTATGGAATGCTATAGCTTGAATTTGAAAAGAAGCTTTCTAATTAGTCGATCAAGTAGCCAAGCCTGCCGATTGGGTAGCCGAGCTTGTCGATTGGGTAGCCGAGCTTGTCGATTGGGTAGCCGAGCTTGTCGATTGGGTAGCCGAGCTTGTCGATTGGGTAGCCGAGCTTGTCGATTGGGTAGCCGAGCTTGTCGAGGCTAAAGTACCAAGGTTATGCTTCCCGTTACCCGATGACCAATATTATCATTGTCTATCCAATCAATAATATAGGTGTAAACACCCATTTGGCATTTATTTCCGTTATAGGTTCCATCCCACGGATCACCGGTTGAGGTAAAAATGCGCTCTCCCCATCGGTTATAAATTTCGAAGCTGTACGATTTCACATTCTGTAAGATCGGATACCAGCTGTCGTTCGTACCATCGGCATCCGGTGTAAAGGAATTCGGTGCAAAAATGGTTAACATCGAACAATCCAACAGATACAAATCTAGGGTCACCGTAGAATCACACCCGTTATCCGCTACTAAAGGCAATACATAGGTCCCGGAACTACTCAAGGTGTCAATCCCAAAGAAATAAGGCGAGCCCAAACAAACGGTATCGTAAATACTCGTTTCGTAGGCGGCATTCAAAAATAAACTCAACACATTGATCGAATCACACCCATTCACAGTCGTAGTGGTGTCAAAATAAACCCCTTCTTGCGTATAGGTGTTCCCATTAAAGGTATACGAACTACCTGAACATAAATGAACCTCTTGGTTCACAACGACTGGAGTAATCACAAAAACACTCGTAGTTACAATGCTATCGCACCCATGTATGCTTGGAATCGTGTCTTGATATTGACCATTTTCAGTGTATTCATTCCCGTTAAACGAGAACACGTCCCCTAGACACAAGGTGGTATTTTGGAACCCATAACTTGGATTCGGGTGAAAACTTAAGGTACTCAGTACAATAGAATCACAGCCCATGATGGAAATTAAGGAGTCTACATAGGTTCCAGGTAGGGATTGCATGGCACCACCCAATACGATGCTGTCGCCTTGACAGATCGTTACCGAAACAGGAACAGTTACAGGAATGCATGGATTTTGACATCCCGTAGCATCGATGCTTAAGGTTAATGGACACGGCTCATCCGGAATCGTTATCGTATATGCCCCTTGGATTGCCGCAACATAGGAAACGGGCTGTCCTTGTACTATACTTCCTGCTTGAACAACCGTCCCAAGGGGGTTGGTTATCGTGTATTCATACCCTTGATTCAAATAACCAGAAACCCCGCCGTTTGCGGAGAAACTTAAGGTGCAGTTGCTGTTATCGTATGAATTTACGGCAGCAAGTGGAGAAAGGAATACCACGGGTACGCCATCGGCCACTGTGGTGGTTTGGCAACTGAAATTGCCCCAAGCATTTGGTAAATCACCTGCAGGGGAGAGGTAATAAACGGTGTTGTATATTGGATTACCGAAACTGCCAGAACCATTGCCTGTATGCGAAAAACTGCCCTGAGACTGCATGGAATCTATAAAGGAAAATCCCGCATTATATACCGGATTAGGTACCGATGGATAACTGTGAAGCACATAACCTGGCGATAAACATCCGGGAAGTGTTTGGGTAGAATTTCCAATTCCGTCGAGCAGGATGTTCGGTTGAAGTGTATTTCCGTAACAAACCAGTACCGTATCACCAAGCAACACATTACTATATTCGCTATTACTAACCGTGACTTCGATATCTCCTGCATCCGCCTCGATTTCATGCACATAATCAATGATGTATTGGCCTTCATCTCCCGGTGATCCCCCATCGAGTTGGATCGCATAGACGGTTCCGGAATCTAAACAACACATGGAAACTTGTTGTCCATTTTGCGTGGCAGAACCACTAACCACTGGGGTAATTACCGGATCGAAGCGCGTTCCATTCGTGGTATAGGTGGCTGGAGCAAGACCGCCATAACAGCTGCTTCCATTTAACAGCTCATAGATATTAAAGCGCAGTAAATTCATTCCAATATACGCACGTAAACTAATTTCTACGGCTCCAGAGGCGGGTGCAACAAAATAGTGCCATACGGTTTGGTTTGCGCAATTCCCTGGGGATGGATCAACATTAGGTTCACCCGCTAAGTATTCTTGACATGCAAGCACATTCGATCCAGCCACTGCTTGAAATGGTGGTGTTACCCCCGCTGGAATTACAGGCACTTGATACAAGGGGTTTTGCATGGTGAGGCAAAGGATATCATTCCCCGGTGGGTTTTGACTTGGGTCTACCACACTCGGATCATGCACCCACGTTTTTATGGATTGTGAACTTAGGGGAGTAATGGCATCCGACGGATCCACCATTCCAAAATATTTATATCCAGGCTCTAAACACGGGGCAAGAATTAAAGCGTTAGGGTCGCCGCCAAGAAATCCATTGGTTCCTCCTTCATCAGAATCTATAAACTTGAGATTCGAGCATAAATAATCCACAGGAACTCCCGGCGCAAAGGAGGTGTCATAACCGAATAGGGCAGCGCTTTCTCCATATAATGCACTTTGATAATCTGCTTCAAAGGATATGCGACCTTGCTGCGGAGCAATAAAATTCAACCACACACTTTCATTCATTACAGGGTTTCCTACAGCGGCATGTGGATAGTCATAGGCGTGGTATTGGTTCGGATTCGCACTGCTGTGCGCTTGTCCTGTTTCTGCGGCGTTGTTTCCCCCGTCAAAGGCACATCCAAAATTCAAGGTAGTGGTAGCTGAGCTGTTTTGTCCAGAAGAAATCGCGGCAGTTCCATAGGGAACGGTAGTGGATAAACAGGGAATGTCTTCTAGGTTGGGTGCGCCTCCGCCCAAACCATTCACCCGGAGCTGAAAGTACCCGTTGTCATTTACCTGATCGGATGTGAATTGAATATAATAGGTTTCTCCAGGAATTAATTTTTGATAGGAAATCAAGGGAATTGGGTCACACGCATTCAAGGTGATTTCAGCCTCTGGGTCAATTCCGAGTAAATCTACACCATCAGAAAAGTCTACATTAGAAAGGTATTCGAATTTATTTTTAATCAGTGCACCAGTCACCGCGTGTATACCATGGGTACAATTTCCTCCATCTGCAGCGTGATACACCTGAAAATAGGTGCCAATTTGCGTACCGGCTAAATCCGAGGTGATTTCCACGCTTCCAGAGGGTGGCGCAATGAATTTAGACCATAAGGACCCGGCGTTTTGCACATCATTTGCCGCGGGTTCGTTAGGCTCCAGGGTTCCCGGACACCAACCAAAGGTGTATGTGGTATTCAATGCGAGAGAATTCGCATTACAGATGTTATCCTGCATGTAATTCACCACAATGGGAATTCGGTCCACGCGCAAATTCACGGTGTAGCTTTGGTTGCAACCGGGGTCTACCGAATTGGCCGTGAAGGTATAAAACAAGGAACCTGCAGCGGCAGGAACAGGCATGACAACGTTCTGAAGGTTGGTTTGACCATCGTTCAAGCCAAGTACATCATAATTGCCAATATCGTCGTTTTCGTAGGCTTCCCAGCCCAGGTTAATCGTGCTTGGAACGTTGGTGGGACATAAATAATCGTGATCGAAGAAAAGGCCATTACTTGGTGAGAAATTCCCGTTGGGTGTACTCATCGTATACGGCCCGTTGTCGTTGTTTTTGTAGGCATAATTAAAGCCGAAAATCCCGAAAAGGGCGGGATTGTTATTCGAGTATCCAACGGTATTATCGGTTCCAGTGAATTCCCATACAAAGTCCGAATTACCGAAGAATAGCCCGTCGCAATCTTGAAAAATACCAACTTGAACAGAAAGTACAGTAACCCGAATAGTAGCTTGGCTCCACAACGAAAGCGTCGCACAACAGGTGAAAAGTAGGGGTAGTAATCTTAGGTTAGGCATACATCCATTCGCTTACTCAAAGGAGCATCGAAACTGGATTTTCCATATAGTTTTTGAATGTTTGTAAGAATGCTGAGCCGCTTGCACCGTCTACCACGCGGTGGTCACAAGATAAGGTCACTTTCATTACATTGCCTGGGACCACTTGCCCATTCTTTACTACAGGAACTTCCTTGATGCCTCCAACAGCTAAAATACAACTATCGGGTGGATTCACAATCGCCGTAAAAGACTCAATACCAAACATACCAAGATTGGAGATCGTAAATGTATTTCCTTCCCAATCTGCAGGCTGTAGTTTTTTCTCTTTAGCGCGACCAGCAAAGTCTTTTACTTCTGCAGAGATTTGCATAAATCCTTTAGTATCTGCAAAGCGAACTACCGGGACCAATAAGCCATCTTCTACAGCAACGGCTACACCAATGTTAACGTGTTGGTTTCTACGGATGAAGTCGCCCATCCAAGAAGAATTAACCGTTGGATGTTTTCTAAGTGATAGTGCTACCGCTTTAACAACGATGTCATTAAACGATATTTTGTACCCTTCCGTCGCATTGACAGAGGTTCTAAATGCCATGGCATTATCCATGTGGATATCTAGGGTGAGATAAAAATGCGGTGCAGTAAATTTACTTTCAGCCAATCTTCGAGCAATCGTTTTTCTCATTTGAGAAATAGGCTCATCGGTATAGGTTTCTGTAGTTAAGCCAGCTGAATTACCAGCGGATGCAGAAACACCGTTCGGATGCGGCGTATAGTGATCCACATCACGTTTTACGATTCTTCCATTTTCTCCGGAACCTGCTACGTATTGGAGATCAATTCCTTTTTCCTCCGCTAATTTCTTAGCCAGAGGGGAGGCATATACTCGATCGTTAGATGCGATGGGTTTAGGTGTGCTTTTTGGTGTACTCACAGTAACAACAGCGGGAGCTGGAGTAGTTATCGGCGCATGGGTTTGAACAACTGGAGCTGGCTTCACTTCTTCAGTTTTCGCTGGCTCTGCTGCCGGAGCTGCATTCAGCAAGGAAGAAATATCTTCACCGGCTTGGCCGATAATAGCTAGCAAGGAATTCACGGGAGCCGCTTTGCCGGTTTCCACACCGATGTGCAACAATACGCCGTCATAGAACGATTCAAATTCCATGGTGGCTTTATCGGTTTCAATTTCTGCCAACAATTCGCCATTTTTCACAGCATCGCCCACATTTTTTAACCAAGATGCCACAACGCCTTCGGTCATGGTATCACTTAATTTGGGCATGTATATTACTTCAGCCATAGCTTTTACTATTAATATTCTTTAATGAATGGATAATCTGCTTGAACGTAAACGTCTTTGTATAGTTCAGAAGCATCTGGGTAAGGAGAGTTTTCAGCGAAAGTAACGCTTTCATCTACTTCGTTTTTAACCCAAGCATCGATGTCGCTTAATTCTTTTTCCGAAAGCCATTTATTGGATTTAATCACAGACAACACATGCTCAATAGGGTCTTGCTCCATCCAATCAGCAACTTCGTCCTTTGTGCGATATTTTTGTGGATCTGACATCGAGTGGCCTTTATATCGGTATGTACGGATGTCGAGTAGGGTAGGTCCATCTCCGCGACGTGCTCTGTTTGCTGCTTCTTCGATGGCATTGTGGACATCTTCCGGACGCATTCCGTTAACAATTTTTGAAGGCATTTCGTACGAAAGCCCAATTTTAGAAAGATCGGTAACGTTGGTCGTTCGTTCAACGCTTGTTCCCATCGCATAGTTGTTATTTTCAATGATATAAATCACTGGAAGTTTCCACATCATCGCCATATTAAAGGTTTCATGCAATGCGCCTTGTCGAACCGCACCGTCACCCATGGAAACAATCGCGACGTTTTCTGTTCCGTTATATTGTTCAGCAAAAGCAACACCAGTTCCCATAGGAATTTGAGCTCCTACGATACCATGGCCTCCCATGAAATTTTTCTCCTTGTCAAAAAAGTGCATGGAGCCTCCTTTTCCTTTGGAACAACCCGTGATACGACCGTATAATTCAGCCATTAACACGCGTGGATCCGTTCCCAAAGCAATTGGATGGGCATGGTCGCGGTATGCGGTCATGTGCTTGTCTGTAGGGCGCACCGCACTCGCGGTACCAACGGCAATGGCTTCTTGTCCAATGTAAAGGTGACAAAACCCACCAAATTTCTGTTGAATGTATAACTGACCAGTTTTTTCTTCAAAACGTCGAATGAGTAACATGTCTTTGTACCATTTAACGTATGTTTCTTTCCCGAATTTCCCTTCGGAACTCTTAGGAGCAGCTGCTTTTTTCGTGCTTGACTTAATTGCCATATTTCAACAAATTTTTACAAATATATAAAGGATTCCGAATATCTTAATGTCAATTATACACTAAGCTTCCTCGAATGATTTTTTTCTTGCCCGAATAATTAAAATTATACCCGCTAAAACAAGGGGAACGCTTAACCATTGTCCGGTGTTTAACCCTGTGCTTACATCTACGAGTGAGTCGTTATCGGTTTGACTTTCCTTTAAAAATTCAATCAAGAAACGGAATCCAAAAATTAGGATAAGGAAGGTTCCAAATACCAAGCCTTGTTTTTTCCATCCTTGTTTTTTCCAATAAAGGAACATGAGTATTCCGAACGAAAGAAAATATGCAAGTGATTCATAGAGGTTTGCGGGGTGACGCACTGGGATTTCAGCCCAATCACAGAGGTATTGACCGTCAATTAAGTTCATGCAGTCGTGGTGTAAGAATCGAAAACCCCATGGAACATCGGTTACGTATCCAACCATTTCGTGGTTGACCAAATTCCCCAGTCTAATGAATGCACCAGCAATGGCGATAGGGGCTGCAATGCGATCAAGCATCCAGAGATAAGGTCGGTGAATTACTTTATTGGAAAAATACCACAAGGCCAAGAGAATAACTACTGCGGCGCCGTGACTGGCTAAACCACCTTCCCAGATTTTAAAGATTTCTTCTGGATGAGAAAAATATCCTTCAGGACCCCAATACGGACCGTAAAAAAAAACATGACCTAACCGAGCACCAATAACGGTGGCAGGAACCATATACATCACCAGCTTATCCAGTAAATCATTGGAGATGTTTTCTTGTTTGAACATTTTACGAATCACGAAATATCCAAGGATCATTCCCGAAACGAAGAGTAAGCCATACCAGTTGGGTGTACGGTATTCTGGGATGATTTCAGCGTCGAACGACCAATTAATGAAAAGATGCAAGTTCATGAATGTGAATTTGTATCAAAGATAGCTCAATTACCTATTTAATTTAAGCTTATTCGGCTCGAATCTCCCTTTTTTAAAAATGAGGTTACTTTGCGTTAATTTCTTACGCAATTCTTTTTGTTCCTCTTCGGGTAAATGGGTGATGGTTTTGCATTCATCGGAACAACAATTCTCCATGATAGCCTTACAGGTGTCGCATTGTATAAACAATAAATGACATCCTTCAAATGCGCAATTGGTGTGGGTGTCGCAGGGCGCTCCACATTGATGGCATTCACTAATGATATCGTCAGAAATTCGTTCACCCCGTCGTTCGTCAAACACAAAGTTCTTTCCTAAAAATTTATTTTCTAGTCCTTGGCTTTTGCATTCATTGGCGTATTTAATAATGCCACCATCTAATTGATACACATTACTGAAACCACGGTGTTTGAACCAAGCGGATGCTTTTTCGCACCGAATACCTCCCGTGCAGTACATGATTACTTTTTTATCTTCATTGCCTTTTAGGATTTCTTCTTCAATTACCGGTAATGAGTCGCGAAAGGTGTCCACATCGGGCAGAATAGCATCTTTGAAGTGACCCACTTCGTGTTCGTAATGATTTCGAAAATCAACCAACAAACACTCGGATTCCGTGGTCAATTTATTAAATTCTTCTGCGGTAAGGTGCTGGCCTTTATTGGTGACATCAAAGGTTTCATCATTCAAGCCATCGGCAAGGATTTTATCTCGCACTTTTATTTTTAGCTTGAGAAAAGGAAATTCGGCTCCTTCTTCTTTAACTGCTACATTTAATCGAATTCCATGCAAGAAATCAATCGAATAGAGTTTTTCTTTGAATGCTTCAAAATGCGTATTGGGAACCGCAATTTGGGCATTAATTCCTTCGTGGGCCACATAGGTTCGACCAACCACATCAAGGGAATCCAACATGGCATAGAGTTGATTTCTAAAGGAATGAGGATCTTGGATTTTTGCGTAGGTGTAGAACGATACCGTAACATAGGTATGGCCCTTTTCTCTAAGTTTTTTTTCCAGCTCCTCCTTGTTATATTTATTCCACAGTTGCATGCTATGTAAAATTTAAAGGATGCACAAAGGTAGTAAAGTTGAATAATATTTAAAAAGAAAAGGGGCTGGTGCCCCTTTCCTATCTGGTTGCTATCGCTTAAAGTTTACCTTTTAGACTCATCCAACCTCCACCGTTGTGAACTTCTTTAAATCCATTCGATAGAAGCATCGATTTTGCTGATCCGCTGCGCATGCCTGAAGCACAACAGGTAATAATTACTTTGTCTTTAGGGATTTTACTTAAGTTCTGTTGTATGCTTTGAAGCGGAATGTTCTTCGAGCCCTTGATGTGACCTCCCGCATATTCTCCAGGCGTACGCACGTCAAGAATTACAGCTCCGTCTTTCACCAGTTGTGCAAAATCAGCACGTTTACCAAAAATACTGCTAAATAATCCCATGATTTAATGATTAAATTGATGATTAACTTCCATCCATCCGCCGCCGTTTTCACAATTGACGCCCATTGATTTGAAGTACTGTGTAGCTTGACCGCTTCTTCCACCGGATGCACAGCAAAATATGATTGGTGTTTTCATTTGTTTAATCTCCTCCACATGTTCCATTATTTCTTGCAAAGGAATGTTTACTGAATTGACCACATGGCCTCCGTTAAATTCTGCTCGTGTTCTTACATCGACGATGCTTCCGTTAAATTCACTCATGACTTTTTTGTTATTAAATCTTTAATTAAATTACTTCCTAGTAAAAACATTAATCCAAAATATGCGGTTGATCGCCAAGGATTCCCAGTGATCATACACCCCTCAGTACACCCATAAAATCTATAGTATAAGAAACCAACAAGCATTCCAAGCAAGGTCATTCCGATATAAAAAAGTTTTGTTTTCATTTCAATACAAAGGTAAGTGGATGATTTAATTTGATGTGTATCTAAAGTTACACTTTCGTTTTATGGGCAAAAAACCTACCTTTGAGGCGATGAAACATATTGAAATTAAACACATTGAAACAGCCTTGGATTGGGTTGACGATGCAACAGATGAACAATTGGAAGATGGGATTACCGCATTTTCAGTGAAACAACCTGTGCTTTTAGATTATGTCTTAGCAGCACCTACAGAGTATGAAAATGAAGCATTAGAAGGATATTTACTCTACTATTTTTGGGTAATTATTGAGTCCTTCAATCAAGCGGGATTAACGCCTGTTGAGATTACTGAAGAAATGATCGAAGCATTTCAACCGGAATTCTCTACCATGCTTGACGCATACTTTGAGCAAGATGATGAAGAGTCAGAACAAATGTTGGAGGACTTTTGTGACCAACCTGAATTGACTCGATTCATGGCTATGGAAGTGTCTACCGACGATGAGGATGGTACTTCTATGGATGATGAAACAGCAACGCAATTGTTTATTGTTACTGCTGCGATGATTACCCTATTGAATCGCGCTTCTCAGGCTTAATCTTTCATCAATCTTAGGGTCACCGATTGTGTGGCCTTGGTAACTCGTATCAAGTACATACTTGAACTAAGAAATCCTAGGTCCATCTTGATTGGTTCAACAGAATCAACAACCACTGGAAATTTTTGATTGTAAACAAGTTTACCGCTGAGGTCGAATATTTCAATGGTTGTCCCTGAATTACCGGTGACCATGTTATCTATAGCTATCGTTATTTCACCACTCGACGGATTGGGGTATAGCCATGCGAATTCTCCATCTGGAAGCACAGGACAGGCACTGAAAGCTCTGCCGGGCGAACCTCCTTCACATCCCTGAAACCAATTTGATGCAAGCGTTTGATTAGCATTGGCCTCTAAGTATTCAAACGTAAAATCACTATTAAACGGTGCTTGCGGCCATGCATTAGTGGTATCAAATACTACGCTTTGAAGCAGCGTTCCGTTGATGTCATATAAACGCAAGGCATCATTTCGTGAGATTCCATAAGGAAGTTGAAACAGTGCTTTGCCTTCAAAATACGGGTGACGTTCAGTAAATAGGGAAGAATCTTTTACAACAACAGCATATTCTCCGGGATTTAGTTGTAATCCTGTAAGCGAAAAACTATTGTATTGTTTCTCGTCTTTAAGCGTATATCCTGAAAAGTTAATGACGTTATCCGTGTTGTTTTTCAATTCTATCCAATCTTCTGCATTGTGGGCAATTGTTATCTTTCCTAGGTTGAACTCACTGAAAATTACGGGTTCATCACATGGGGAATACGCTTCACCTGGTGATCCAGCAATACAGCCACAGAACCAGGATAACGAATCCAGACTAATCGATGTGGTGTATTTATTTTCTAAAGTCCTACCAAATCCATTCGCGCAACGTGGAAATGGATCGTCGTTTGAAAATTGCATAGCAAGTAAGGTGTCGCTGTTTGGGCGGAAAATGTAAATAGAATCCATGCTATTTTCAAAACCAAAACGGAGGTTACCAACCACGTTATTAACTGTAGGATAAACGGAATGGAACAGTTGCGTGTCCTGTGCTACCACCAAATAACCACCTGCTGGAATTTTAACCCCGTCGCTGAAGGAGTAAGCATTGTAGAAGTCATCGCTTTTCAAAGACCATCCCGTAAGGTTTACTTCGGTATTTCCAAAATTATGCAACTCAATCCAGTTTCCTCCATCTAAGCTAGTATCTGGTCTATAATTTATTTCTGAAATCGTGAGCGAGTTGTTGGATGCGGTCCCTGTGAAAACGGCTGTAAAATAATCATCGGTAGCGATGTTAACCGCCACGGATTCTTGGTTTAACAGATTGGCTGGAAGATTTATGTTATATTCCCAATGATCAAAGGTATATCCGGGATTTGCGACCGCTGTAATTTTAACGGGGTTCCCATGGAAGTAAACTCCTGTCCATGGCAATGAATCCGGAACGATTGTACTGATTTTGATATAGCCCGCACCTGCAGGAATTGTATTCAATGTAACATTGACACTATTTGGTAAGGTATAATAATTCAACATTTGGTTCCGTACCGCGGTGTTCCTGTTATTAAATTGTCCTAAAATAACATCTCTATTATAGGTGTATGTATTCATTCCTCCCGGTACATCCCCTGTCCAAAGTGCAAAATGACGGGGCATTTCTGGGAGTAGCTCTTCATACATTTGATTAATAATCGGGGTGTATGTATTTTGATGAAGCGTTGTATTCATTAAATCCGCATACCGATTGATGAAGTAATTTCTATAGGTGCTATCCTGCATTAAGTTGCTATGGATGTCGTAATACGTGTTTGGTTGGATAGCATTTTGAAACCAATCAAACATATTTGAATTATAATCTGTCCAACCCCCAAGACCCCATTCCACATCTTGCAAGAAAAAACGCCACTTATTGTCTGTTGTACGTGTTCGTGCAATTTTCACGTTGTTATAAATCCAATCGGTATTTGCATACCACAATTCAGCGGCAATGTAGTCCGTATAGTTTTTCAAGTCTAATCGTTTATCGCACTGACTTAGATAGCTTGGATTTGTTTTATCTGCTGTAGTGATAAAATTGACCATATTAAAGAACGAACTGTCGGATCCTTTTACGGTGCGTAATACCATTCCATACCAATAACTTACAGAAAGTAGGTCGAGGCTATCTACGTCATTTCCATAATTTTCATTGAAATAGGTCTCATTGGCTTTTTCTCGCAGTTCATAAACTCCGAAGAATTGACCATTTAAAAACACATTAGCCGGACGATATGCTTGAGAATTCGCATGTGATTTCCGCATGACACGCATGAAGGTCGCATCCCGTTGATGGTATTG
>CANHHA010000013.1 GCA_947460825.1 Flavobacteriales bacterium | reverse complement strand
TTTACAATAAAAGGTTTGGTGATTGTTTTTTTATCTAACAGAATTCGACAATAATAAACGCCATTCGAAAGGTTGCTATTCCATGTGTAGGTTTGCAATCCTTCGTGGTTCCCAGCATACATTTGGTGCAACTTTTTACCCTCTCCTGATATAATTTCAACCGTTATGTTAGACATGGCCTCGGTTTGAAACTGAACATTTACCACACCCGATGAAGGGTTTGGAAAAATATTCAACACATTTACAAAAGAGGATGGATGTTCATCCACGCCCACCCCAGAAGGACTGAAAGCATAGTTATTAATATCAGAAATATTCCAAGTGGAAACCGTGCCGTTAAATTCTTGAAGAATCATGGTGCTTGCTCCAAATTTAATACTCTGAATAGAAGCAATTGGAAAGGTATTGGTGGTGGCGTTATTCAAGTTAACTACCAAATTTTGGGCATTTGTGTTTTTTGAAAAAAACAACACAAGTGCAACGAAAATAATTCGAGTTGATCTATACATTTTTATTTTATTTTGAAAAAAGTAACATTGGCTTACCTCTGAATATTTTACATACTATTTCCCATAATCAAAGTAATTTGAAAGTGAACCTTTAAACTGGGCAGTAAATAAGGGATTACTCAATTTATTATAATTTGCTAAAAAATACGGGATTTGAATCCAGGTTCTTCATCCTGAAGAAATAGATTCCTCGATCAAATTTATCCACTTCAATGACAGTGTCAACTCCATTGATGAAGCCTTCCACAACTGTGGTTCCCGTGCAATTGTAAATAACATATTTCTCACCAATGTTATCTTCAGAACACTTAATAAAGAGTTGCTGATCCACAGGGTTTGGATACAAAATGAAAGATTCACTTTTATCTTCATAGAGCCCTGTATGGTTTACGGTTAAGTTTAATACAATCACGCTGTCGCATCCATGTATTGAAGGCAGCGTTTGAGTGTAATTACCTGTTTGAGTGTAAATCTGACCGTTCAAATAAAAAGTATCAAGCGCAGTTTGATTTATAAATGAATATGTTGGATTCTGGTATACTAATACATTTGCGGAAACCGTATCAATGCAACCCAAAGTATTGGAAGTTATCAATTGAACGTTATAACTTCCATCGTTTGGAAAAATGTGACTAAAATCATAAGCGTTGGATGTATATCCATCCGATGATGACCATAATGTACTTGAGGGCTGAAAATTTTGATAATTCGAATTGTTTATAATGTTGGTTATATCTCCGGCACATACATTTGTGTCTATAATCGCCGCTTGGACCGGGTTCGGTTCAAAAATAGTAGTCGCAACAACGGTTCCCCCAAATTGACTTTGCATTTCGCAATTAAGCGAATCGTACAAGGATGTAAAACTAGAAATCGAATTAATCGAAAAGGATTGACCCGTTCCTAGAAATTGACCGGTTGCTGCATTCTGCCATGTATAATTTGAAAATCCCGAGGGAGCTACAAGTGTTACCGAGTCGTTGATACTGTTAGGACAATAGGGTATGTAGGTATCTAACGGGGCACATGAAGCAACAACATAACCATAAAAAAAATGAATATTATTATTTAAATGTGCTTGACAATCTGTAACAGCAATTTCTAAGGTTAGCGTCTGGCCCATATAAGCAGAAGCATCTAAACCTATTTGCTGCCAATCCTTGTATACAATTATTCCGTTAGCAGTCATAACGCCACACGATTGCCACCCTGGCGACGCTGCCGATAGATAAGATTGATAAAATGACGCTGGTAGCGGATTACCTATAGCATCATATACACTAAAATGACATTCAGGCTTTAAGCTTACGCCTTCACCACCATCCCTACCAACAAGAGCAAATAAAACCGTAATCAGATTGGACTGAGGCGTAATTAAAAAATCATACGTCAGTTTCGCTGCATGGGAAACTCCTCCTCCATAATCCCCCACCATTGCCGAATGCGTATAGCCGTTAGGTACCACAGGGAAATTCAAGCAGGGCAATAAATTCGGGTCATAATTCCCTGCACTCATAATGGAGTGCTGTGAATTAACGCCTTGATTAGGAGTTACAATCCCTGTTTCTGCATACGTATTCACCCCGGAGAAAGCAGACCAATTGGTGAAATTTCCTTGCGATAAATCAGCGTTAGGGCAATAAGTTTGCTGAGCATGAATGCTCATGGTGATTAGCCATAAAAACAATAATAGATAATTTCTCACAGCGCAGCGTTACGGTTTATTTCCCCCAAAAATACCCTCCGAATTTCTCTTAGCCCTTGAATTTTTGTTTCGTTTTTGTTTCGTTTTCAATTAAAAAGATCCGAGGAGTATCTTTGGGTATGTCAACGCCTCAACTGAAAGGAGCCCTAGAACAAAAAATTGGATTTGAGATCAATTCGATTGCTGCCTGTCGAAGGTTGGAGGTATTGCTGATTAATAAGGGCCATTACGTTTCCTACACTACCTTAAGTAGAATTTTTGGCTTAGCAAAAATCAATACCCATGCAAGGCCATCCACCTTGGATGAGTTGGCGCGATACCTTGGTTATACGGATTACGGATCCTTTTTGGAAATCAACAATGAACGCGAAGAATCCAACCGCAAAAAAATGGAAGCGTTGCTGGCATTCGAATCCTTATTTTTAGCAGGAAATGAACGCGGAGCAATCCAACAATTAATGAAATTAAAAAGTGAACAACCCAAGGTTTTCGGTTATACCTCCCAATTTGCAGGAAACTATTTGTTTGGTTCACAAAAAGAGCATTCTCGGGCTTTTAAAGAACTCCTCCAATACGAGCATTACACCTTGGATCTGTTACAACTCTTCGTTTTTGAAGATGATCCCTACGGACATTATACTAAGCTGCTAAAGCAGTTATCAACACGTCAAAGCAACAACCTGGAGTTATTTCAATTCAGCGAATTGTTTCGGCAAAGAAAGGCGCTGCTTCTTGGTCATAAAAAACAGCTTACGTTTCGCACGCAAGATTTATCCCATTTTCATTTAAAGTCGCGCAGTTTAGAACTTGAATTGCTCACAAAATCCTTTTCGAAAGACGAAATTCAACACAATACAGATTACATCATCCATGAAATAACGTTTGAAAATGACGTTGAAAAGGCTTTTGCCTTTGTAGGTCGCTGGTGTCGTGGGTTAATTTATACGGAACAATACCCACTCCTTCAAGACCATGTAGCTTGGAAAGAACAGTGTATCGCCTTACTTCAGATTCGAGAAGTTAACAAAGAATTTCAAGCCGTAATTTACACCTTTCTTGCGCTCACGTATGGGTATCATGGAAGCTTGGCCTTTATGTATATCGGAGAATGGGAGAATGCTAAACTTGAATCGAAGTTATTATTATCCCTGGCGTTCAAACAACACGATGCGTTTAAAATCTACAAGCGATTGTTGGGCTATGTTTGATGATTAGCGTTTAGTGTTTGTCTTGGTATGAAACATATTCACTGGAGCATTCCGAACAACCACAGGGGCACTTTGTTGCCAACGCCATTATCAACATCTATCGCAAGATATGAACTTGGAACCCCTTTTATCTGCTGAAAGTCTTTATGGGGTCCCCCTACCTCAAAGGTGTATGTTTCGTCTACCATAAAATCACCGAATTTGGAGGCCGTTACCTGATGGAATTGACTTACCTGATTGAAAAAAAATGTTTCTCGAACCGAACCAATATTTGCTTTACCATCAGCGAAGAGGTAAACAAAATTGGTGTTTTCTAAAAATATCTTTTCCGGTTTTTGTAAATAGCTTAATTTCTCATGTTCTGCATTCAGGAGCTTAATGATTTTAGCTTTGTCCAACAAATCCAAGAGCCTCAAAATGGTATTTCGTGGTGCCTCCAAGCGCTCGGAAAGTTTCGAAATATTTGGCGTAAATGGAACGGATTGACTAATCACATGCAGTAATTTTTTCATGGTTCGGACGGTGGTGTAATTCAATTCTTCGAACGGTGCAATATCAATATCGATGACCAAATTGATGGTCTCCGATAGCTTTTGAGCATAAACCGATTTGTTCTCCTTGTAAAATGGAAAATAACCTTGTTTTAAGTAGGTATTAAAATCCTTTCTGAACGAAAATTGGTCTAATAAATCTGCGGTAATCTCATGATGACGCGTTATAACGGTTTCCAAATCCAGCGCTTGAATCGATACTTTTTTTTCAAACTGTAAATACTCCCGAAACGTAAGCCCTTGTAGGTAATAAACAACTGCCCTTCGCGATAAATCTGCTTGGCCTTTAGATACTTCTAGGATGGATGATCCGGTAGCGACCAGATGAATATCCTCGAAATCGTCGTATAGCTGCTTCAAATCCTTTGACCAAAACTGATACCGGTGCACCTCGTCCATGAAAAATGCGCGAAAACCCAAGGCATAACACTGTTCAACTACCGTCACCAGTCGATTGCTTTCAAAATACAAATCGTCCAAGCTTAGATAAATCCCCTTATCGCCACACTGCTTCAGACGCTGTAATAGCATGGTTGTTTTCCCTACACCCCGATACCCTAACAATATGATTAAACGTTCATTCCATTGAATATCGTTGAATATCAAGCGTTTGGCTTTTTCACTCACAGAAGCCACTTTTTTCAAGGATTTTGCCAGTAACACTTCCATTGAGTAGTTTTTTTTATAAAGCAAAAATACAAAATAGTTTTTTAATAAAGCAATTTTAATAAATGCTTTTTATAAAAATCAAAATTGTAAAATGCTTTATATAAAGAACAATATGATCCGTTTAAAATTCAACTTGATTTCTGCGGCTGTGAATTGGGTGTATGGTCCCTGAGCGAAGTGAGTGCAACGAAACGAAGTTGAAGTGCCGCACCCACGTCTCCCTCCTCTGACGGAGTCTGATACTCGTCAGAGTCGTCAAACTTTATCCTCCCTCAAGGGAGGAATGCAAACTTGACCCGGCCGTATTGAGATAAGTGCTCCAACGAATTGGAAGGGCCGCACCCAATGATTAATTCCGTATGTTTCTATACACCTCATCCAATTGCTTGGAAACGGCTGCATAACTAAAATGCTCCATCGCATAGGCACGAAGAGCCTGCGCGTCAAATCGTTTTCCATTTAAGAGTTCCAACATGGCTTTGGTGAGCTGGTCTTCGTTGCGTGGTTCGATCAAGATGCTATTTTCCGCATGAGCAAATTCTGGAATCCCATTTACCGCAGTAGCAATTACCGGAACCCCACTCATCCACGCTTCTGGTATCACACAGGGAAAATTCTCGAAATTACTGAACAACACCAAGGCCTTGCAGGTATGAAGGAAAGACGCGATTTCTTGGGTTTCCATGGTTCCATGAAAAAACACGAAACGGTCCAATAAACCCAATTCATTCGCCAAGGCTTTTGCCTGCGTGGCATCCCCATCGGTGATGATGTGAAATTCAAAATCTTGTATCTTTTTCGACAAATGGTGCACAGCGCGCAACATCCCATGGACATTCTTTGCAGCCTCATACAAGGTGGAAATGTGCACCAAACGATTGCTAGACGTTGATTCGTTTGGTAAGGTAAAGATCTCCTCATTCACGACATTCGGTAGTACGTGATACGATATTCCAGCCAAGGTTTTAATGCGTTCCCCCAAATTCGCGCTCACCGGCAACACCAAGGCTGCGCGTTGATACACTGGTAGCATTCGCTTCAGCATCCACGTTGGGTAGGCATTGGGTCCTTCATGTAAGGCGCTCGCGTGCTCTGTAATGACTAGTGGCGTACTTGGGAAATGTTGCTTCACCAACAATCCCAAGGGGAATACCACATTCAGATGAACAATGTCCGGTTCACCGTCCAATTGACGATAGGTTGCAACCCCTAACGCCACCGCGTTTCTCCAGCGCATATACTGCCGTAGGCGCTTAAAAAGCCCAGATGCTCTCGGGTAAAACACACGGATTTCGGTTAGTTTATCACGCTTCGTTTGTTCTACAAATACTTCCGAGACATCGCTGGCGTGCACTGAAAGTGTGCTTATGTTATGGTGTATCGACGCGGCCTCTGCATGCTTTTGTATAAAATTACCCAGGGTTGGATTGCTTGGATGGGGATACCAAGAAGCTAAAAACAATATGTTTTTAGGCGACCTCATTAGGCTAAGGCGACAGCAAAGGCAGAAAACACTTGCTCCAACGCGAAATCGATTTCTTCTTTGGTGGTGTATATAGAAAAGGAAAAGCGAACATTCGGACGGCTCATATCTGCGCCAATGCCTTCCAACACATGAGATCCTTTAGTAGCGCCTGAGGTACAGGCACTGCCTCCGCTTGCGGCTACCCCTTTTAAATCTAAGGTAAAAAGAAGCATGCTGGCCTTGTCTGTTGCTGGAAAACACACATTTAATACCGTGTAGAGCGAACCCTCGGGTGAGGTGTCTCCATGGAATAAAACATCGGGAAAGTGCGCTTTCAATCGCTCCATCATATAGGTTTTTAACCCTTGTATATGGGAATGATGTCCCTCAAGGTTTTCGTAAGCCAAATCAAAGGCTTTTGAAAGTCCAACAATTCCTGAGATGTTCTCTGTTCCTCCGCGAAATCCACGTTCCTGGGCACCCCCTAAAATCAAAGGTGTCATTTTTATGCGCTTATTCACGTACAAGAACCCAATACCTTTTGGTCCATGGAATTTGTGCGCCGCACACGCAAGAAAATCAATATCCAAGGCTTTCAAATCAAAGGCATAATGCCCCATGGTTTGGACCGTATCAGAATGAAAATATGCCCCGTGTGTTCTACACAAGGCAGCCACCCGTTCCAAAGGTATCAAGGTTGCGATTTCATTATTGGCGTGCATCAAGGAAACCAAGGTGGGAATGGGTTCTTTTAACAGCGCCTCTAATTCCGACAAATCGATATGCCCTTGGGCATCCAAGGTTAAATTCTGCAGCTGAACATTAAAGCGGTCGCGATACATTTCTACGGTGTGCCCCACGGCGTGATGTTCGATGGAAGTAGAAATAATGCGTTTCACGCCTAACTCTTGCACCGCAATATGGCAAGCCAAGTTATCGGCTTCGGTCCCACCAGAGGTGAAAAATAATTCAGCAGGGTGACAATTCAAATGACCAGCAATGTTTCTGCGGGCCGTTTCGATTAAGGCCTTAGATTCACGACCGAAGGAATGCGTAGAGGATGGATTCCCAAATTTATTTCGAAGTACCTCACACATTGCATCTACTACTTCCGCCGCCATTGGTGTGGTAGCCGCATTATCTAAATAAACCCGCATAATGATTCTTTTTGCGAAGATACAAAATCAAATTCTTTCTTACCTTCGTTATATGAAGGGCATACTTTTAATCTTTACACTTACCCTTGGATTTTGTTTTTTGGGTCAGGCCGATCGAAAATACACGCCAGCCGGGATGTTGTCTCTTGGCGGTCGAACCACCGTGAGTTTATTTAACGACCATGAGAACGAAATGACGGGAACCGGAGTTGGTGGTCAGTTTCGTTTACAATTTTCGGATGCAGTGAATACCGATTGGTTTTTTGATTACATCACCAGTGACATTTTGAATTATGCGCATCGTACCGATTATCACATCGGGTGGAGTGTCTTATTTTATCCGATAAACAACCTTGACTATTTCCGTCAAAAAGAGGAATTTAAACCTAAATTTCGTCCGTACATACTGGCTGGTCATTGCTTTGATTATTCAAAGATTGAAGCGAAGGTAAGTCCGTTGGATGGACCCATGTCGGCCGAACGTTGGAGTTCTGCGGTACAAGCAGGACTTGGAACACACCTGGAATTATCTCCAAGGTTTGACATTTCACTTACCGGGCAATATATGATTCACTTAGGTAATCACATTGAAACCGACTATGATTTTACGACGGGTGCGCTAAGTTTCAATGAGCACAAGGGAGCATCCTTGGCTGGACATGTGTTGGTCACCTTAAGTTTAAACTATAAAATTGCCAAGTTATGGGGATTCACCAGAAGATAACGGGGTTATTCTTGCTTGTAAGTACCCTGATCTATAGCCAGGAAAGACCAAGCTATTTTCAACCTTCCTTACTTCGAGCAAGCGCGACCATTGCCCCTACGCGTTTCTACACGCAACAAACTACCGTTGCCTTAATCAATGGGTTTGTAGAATATGCGTTAGAAAACCGCATTAGTGTTCGTGGAGAAGCAAACATTATGGCTCCAAATGGAAAGCTTTTGTACACCAATTCGCCAGAAAAATTTCCACGAAACTTTACCTCAATCTATGCTGGGTTTGGTTATCACCTTGGTAAGAGGAATTGGAAATTTGACATTCACGCGGAACCGGGAATTGCAATATCAGAAATGGCTCAACAACCATTTTTAATCGTTCCTGTAGCATACCAATGGAGTGTTAGCCCCTCGTATATGCTAAAAGGTGGCACAAGTTTTTATTTTTCAAAATACTGTCACTTTTTCGCGGAAATAAATTACAGCAATGGATGGATTCGAAAAACACCATTAACGTCTGTTTCCATCGCCCAATATGGCATTAGTGCCGGACTTGGATTTCACGTACTTACGAAAAAGAATTAAGAGTAACTTTTTTTATGATGCTATTCCTAAATGACCTTCTCTGGAAGCAGCAATAAACAGGCATGCATTAATCTGTTCATTACCTAATTCTGGAAAATCGCGAATAATTTCTTCACGAGTCATTCCATTCGCCAACCAATTTAAAACATCAGCAACAGAAATACGAGTACCCTTGATTATGGGCTTACCAAATCGTTTTTCTGGGTTGATTTCAATGTATTGCTTAATATTCATGAATATTAAGGTCGTAATTATATGTGAGTTAAACAAGTGTTGTAATTGCAGCTGACTTCTTCCCTATTTCAAGGTACTCGGACAAACATAAGCGGTCTTCGGTAGTGCAGTTTTTGACAAAGCTCCAAAACCACCAATAACATCTTTTACGTGATGATATCCTCGTGCTTTCAAAATCGATGCAGCAATCATACTTCGGTAACCTCCCGCACAATGCAACACTAATGCTTTATCTTTTGGGAATTCTGCCATGCGCTCGTTGATATAATCTAAGGGAATGCTTGGTACATCCGCTAAATGTTCTGCATCGTACTCGCCTGGTTTACGCACATCGATGAGCACTTCATCTGAACCCAATCCTTGTTCAACCTGAGAAGCCTCTAAGCGATTGATTGTGTCTAGTTCCCCATCCCACGCTTGGATTCCTCCGTTTAAATAACCTAACACATTATCGTAGCCCACTCTCGACAAGCGCTGAACGGTTTCTTCTTCCTTACCTTCAGACGTGATCAAAACAATGGGTTGCGTTACACTCGGAATCAAGGCACCTACCCATGGAGCAAATTGTCCTTCCAATCCAATAAAAATGCTTCCCGGAACAAATCCATGTGCAAACTCCGCTGCAGGACGCGTATCCAAGAATAATACATCGTCGTCCATTGCCCGAAGCATCTCCGAACTCAAGGGGGTTAAGCCTTTGGACAGTACTTCTTCATACGGCTGATACCCCAATTTATTCATCGCAACATTTTGTCCAAAATACGCCGGTGGAGGTAATAAGCCATCGGTAACTTCCTTGACAAATTCCTCTTTGGTCATGTCTGCCCGTAAGGCGTAATTCGTTCGTTTTTGGTTCCCCAGAGAATCAAACGTTTCCTTTGACATATTTTTACCACAGGCACTGCCTGCGCCGTGGGCTGGGTAAACGGTTATGTCATCCGCCAAGGGCATGAGTTGATTACGTAAGGATTCAAATAAGGTGCCTGCTAACTCTTCTTGCGTCATAGATGCTGCTTTCTGCGCTAAGTCTGGACGGCCCACATCTCCTATAAACAAGGTATCTCCAGAAAACAAGGCGGTTTCTTTTCCTTCCTTGTCGATCAATAAATAACACGTAGATTCCATGGTATGCCCTGGGGTATGAAGTACCTTGATCGCACATGAACCAAAGGTTAATAATTCGCCGTCTTTTGCTGAATAAAAATCAAAGCTTGGAGCTGCATTGGGTCCGTAAACAATTGGAGCACCCGTCGCTTTCGATAAGTCCAAGTGACCCGAAACAAAGTCTGCATGGAAATGCGTTTCCAAAATGAATTTTAAGGTGACTCCGTCTTTGGATAGGCGATTCAAATAAGGGGCTGTTTCGCGCAGCGGATCAATAATGATAGCCTCATTTCCGGAAACGATATAATATGCGCCTTGCGCTAGGCAACCGGTATAAATTTGTTCAATATTCATAATGTAACGTTAAATTTAAAACTAATGTGACGAAGGGGAAGCAAAGAACAGTTCTTTTACAATGATATAAATCCCCATCACCAATACAAACCACCCAAATCCCTTCTTCAAACGATCAGCATCGATGCGTTTAGCAAGAAAGGAACCGATAAAAATACCCACGATGGCTAATCCTGAAATCATTAACAGTAAAGGCCAATCCATAGTTGTTTTACCTAAATCTCCGGTAAACCCAATCAACGATTTTGCAGCGATAATTAACAAAGACGTTCCAACTGCTTGTTTCATCGGTAGTTTACTCAAAATCACCAGTGCCGGTATAATTAAAAAGCCTCCCCCCGCACCAACTAATCCAGTAAGTAATCCAACGATTGTCCCTTCTGCAATAATCATTGGATAATTAAATACTTGAGGACCTTGATTTGCGGTGACTGTTGCAGGTTTTCGAATCATGGATACGGATGCAAAGACCATAAGAACGGCAAAAAGCAACATCATCATGAGGGGCTTCGTGAGTTGAAATTCACCCACTGAAAACAAGACCTTAGGAATCAAGGGCACAAGAAAAGAACGTGTTAAAAACACCGAAGCAATGGAGGGCGCACCAAAAATTAAGGCCGTTTTGAAATTAACTTCCCCTAAGCGATACTTAGGAAATACGCCCACAAGACTTGTTACACCAACAATAAATAAGGAATAAGCCGTCGCAATTACGGGGTCAACATGAAACAGGTAAACCAGCACAGGGACGGTTAAAATAGAACCTCCACCACCAATCAACCCAAGAGAAACCCCAATAACTAAGGATGCCAAATATCCGAAAATCTCCATGAAACAAAGGTAGGGATTGCAATTGAATAAGATTGTCGCAAAAGTCACACAAGAAGTAAACAAAAGGCCTTTTGAATAGTTATTCACTTATGAAGCTAATGAACCGATCTGAATACGAAACGCTAGAACAACGAGTTAAAGCACAGTATTTCAATAGTATCGTAGGACATAAAAACGTTTGTTTAATCGGGACAAAAGATTCCGCCAATCAAAGTAACCTTGCCATTTTCAATTCATTAGTTCACATTGGTTCCAATCCGCCTTTATTAGGGATTATCTTTAGGCCGGACAGTGTGGAGCGTCACACCTACGAGAACATTCTTGAGACGAAAGAATATACCATTAACTTGATTTCGACCAACGACATTGCGGCAGCACACCAGACTTCCGCGCGGTATCCAAAGCAGGAATCTGAATTTGATGCAACGGGATTAGAACTATACTATGTTGATGGATTTAATGCACCAAGCGTAGCCTCTTCCCCAATTTCCTTTGGATTAGTATTCAGAGAAAACATCCCAATTCCGTTGAATGGAACGAACCTCGTGATTGGTGAAATGCAATGGATAAACTACCCTGAAGATATTGTGGGTAGCGATGGATTTGCTGATCTAACGAAGGCAAATATTGTGGGGTGCATTGGTTTGGATGCTTACACCGAAGTACGAATAATTCAGCGGTTTGAATATGCCAAGCCCGACAAAGCCCCTCGAATTAAAGAATGAATCCGGAAGAAATAGATCGAATCATAGAAATGGCATGGGAAGACCGAACGCCGTTCGATGCAATCAAAATCCAGTTTAATTTAACGGAAAGTGAAGTACGAGCACTGATGCGCAAGGAATTAAAACGAAGCAGTTACATCCTGTGGCGTAAGCGTGTCGAAGATTCCTCGTTAAAGCACCTAAAAAAGCGAATTGATGGAGTAACTACATTCAAAGCCAACGCTCAACGACAAATCACCTCAAATAAACTCAGTAAACGCTAAGGAATCGCCTGTGTTCAAGGATTTAAATGAATCCTCATATTCATAAACAGGTCGGGCAAACAAGCCCACTAACCCCCTACTTTCTTTCTGTTGATCATGGGTAGTAAGCACCAATTTAGCACCTGTTTTAGCTAATATCGCCTTAGCTTGCTTAAGTCCAAGATTCACCGTTCCACCAAGAAAAAAGGGTAATTTATAGGTTGTTGTAGTGGTAATTAACACATCCACCATCGGAAGATCTTGGCTTGATTTAACCCCATGGGGTGCATACATCAAGGTTTTCCCTTCCATATGTAACATGAAGGCATGGTGTGTTTGATTCAGGAGGCTTACTTTGGTTAGTTGTTCCAATAAAAACGGGGCATTAGCTATGGGCTTCAGCGCTGCAAAATAGTTCCACGCACGAATTTTTTTTAGTGCCCTGTATTCTGCTATAACCACAGTTTCTTTTGGAAAAGTAAGTAACGATTCTTTGTGGCAGTGATCGGAGAATGGATGAGAAACAAAAATAAACAAGGGTTTGTCCTTAGAAAACTCAAAGGGACCGTAGGTTTGAGAACGTTTTTGCAAGGAAAACCAGGGATGCCCATCCACTTGTTGGGCAGTAAACCAGGGATCAATCACCAAGGAAAAATCCGCCGTCTCTATCAACCACGAACTGTCATCGGTAAGTTTGGTTAGTTGCATTCTTAATTTTGTTTTTTGGCGTGTATAACTTCAAATGTATAAAAAAGGGCGACACCGAGGCTTTTCCTCCCTTTCAGCGAAAACTAATTTATATTCCTTTGATTTCTCCCGTTGCTATGGCTGTTTCAACTTTCATTGCAACTATGTTATATTCTCTCCCCGTGAGGGGAGAGAAAGAGGGGTGATGAAATTTGCTTTTATTAATAGCGATAAAATCAATTCATAAACAGCCTAATGGCTTGACCTAATTTTGCTCTAATTTCAGTTCTGTCAATAATGAAATCCAAGAATCCATGCTCTAAGAGGAACTCAGAAGTTTGGAATCCGTCGGGTAGATCTCGGCCGATTGTTTCTCTCACTACGCGAGGACCAGCAAAGGCAATTAATGCACCGGGCTCTGCAATGTTAATATCCCCAAGCATAGCAAAAGAAGCAGTAACACCGCCCGTAGTTGGATCTGTTAAATAGGAGATATAGGGTAATTTTTCTTCCGATAGCAATCCGAGATTTCCGGATACTTTGGCCATTTGCATTAATGAATACCCTGCTTCCATCATCCGTGCACCACCCGATTTAGAGATGATCATAAATGGAGCTTTTAATTCAATCGCTTTCATGATTGCCCGAGATATCTTCTCGCCCATCACACTACCCATCGAACCGCCAATAAATCCAAAATCCATGGCAGCAATTACCAAATTTTGTCCATCAAGGGTTCCATACGCGGACCTTAAAGCATCTTTTAATCCAGTTGCCTTTTGGGTGCTTTTAACACGATCGGTGTATTTCTTCGTATCTTGAAATTCTAGCGGGTCCCCCGAAATCATATCCTGATCTAATTCCGTGTATTTTCCATCATCAAATATCAAGTGAAAATAAGATTCTGAATCAATGCGTTCATGATGAGAACAACGTTCACACACAAAGTTGTTTTTTGCGAGGTCACCAGTAATGTATAGGGTTTTACAATTAGAACATTTTGTCCAATAGCCATCCGGAGTTTCTTTTTTCTCCTCCGTTTTCGTAGTAATCCCTTCTTTTTTTCTTTTAAACCAACTCATATTAAGGTATTCAAGTTATTTAGATCTGAAAATGATTGCTCAAGGCGTTTGATGAACGTTAATTCACCATCCCGCATCCATTTTCTTGGATCGTAGTATTTTTTATTTGGCTTATCATCACCCTCTGGATTCCCGATTTGGGTTTTTAAGTACGCTACGTTTTTCACCACATAATCCCTTACCCCTTCGGTAAAAGCAAATTGTAAATCGGTGTCAATATTCATTTTTACAACACCATAACCAATGGCCTCACGTATTTCTGCCAAGGTTGAACCTGATCCACCGTGAAATACAAAATCAACGGGATTAACCCCAGTATGAAATTTAGACTGAATATAGTCTTGTGAATTCTTTAAAATGATAGGTCTCAATACCACATTCCCTGGTTTATACACCCCGTGTACGTTCCCAAAAGCAGCAGCGATTGTGAAACGTGGCGAAACTTTCATTAGCTCTTCGTAAGCAAAAGCAACTTCTTCGGGTTGCGTATACAATTTTGAACTATCCACCCCCGAGTTATCTACCCCGTCTTCTTCCCCTCCGGTTATCCCCAACTCGATTTCCAGGGTCATACCCATTTTTGACATCCGTGCAAGATATTTTTTACACAATTCGATGTTTTCATGAATGGGTTCTTCAGAAAGATCGATCATGTGGGAACTGAATAAGGACTTACCCGTTTGAGCAAAAAATTCTTCACCCGCATCTAATAAGCCATCAATCCAAGGCAACAGGTTTTTAGCGCAGTGGTCTGTATGCAAGATAACAGTTGCGCCATAGGCCTCAGTTACTTCATGAATGTGCTTTGCTCCTGAAATTCCGCCCAAAATAGCAGCTTTCTCATTTGCATTCGACAAACCTTTTCCGGCAAAATATTGTGCGCCCCCATTAGAAAACTGAAGGATTGCTGGCGCATTTAATTTCGCAGCAGCTTCAATAACAGCATTGACAGTAGATGAGCTGGTTACATTAACAGCGGGTAGCGCAAACCCTTTCTCTTTCGCTAATGCGAAAATGGCTTGAACTTGGTCGCCGGTTGCTACCCCAGGTTTGATTCGTGCATTCATGATAATCTTTAGGTTGTATATGGTGTGCAAAGGTAAAAATATTGTGAAAATAACACGCAACGCAATAATATGTACGAAGCTTCGTTTTGGGTAAAAATTAGCGTATGACTCAAAAGTACAAAAACGTAAAGCGTGTAATCAATTCCAATCGCTTAGTACAAGCACCCGAAAGCGTGATCACTTTCTTGCTAAACTACAGTAAATCCTTGGAGCAAAATAAAACGAAACTTAAGTTTCCTTTGATTCACAAAAACTAAGTTAAGGCCGGGCAACCGGCCTTTTTCTTTGATAATTTGCTGTATTTTTATCGCATGCGAATTATAATCTTCCTTGGGATACTTTTTTCTGCCCTTAACCTTTACGCTCAAGCGCTTTGTCCGATCCTTCCCAAACCAGTAACGTATATTGATGGCGGAGTCAATAAATCAACGCTTCTCTGTGATACCTTGCATTTTAATGCGCGCAATCTTCCGAAAAACATTTCAGAGATTCTTCCCGAAATCGCTACATTATATCTACCCAACACTTCCCTCGTTAAATTGTTGCCCAATAAAGGGTTTATCACATTTCAACAACTCACGGGAGGCTATCCGGAGTCCTATTCCATTAATGTAAATACGGATCAAATCAGAATTACATACACCAGCGAATCCTCTTGCTTCAACGCCCTTCAATCCCTCTTTCAATTAATTACCGTAGTGGGTGATAACAACCGTTTTAGTATCCCGGTCTCATTTACAAAAGATTACCCATCCTTTAGTTGGAGAGGATTACACTTGGATGTTTCTCGTCATTTTTTCAGTGTGGAAGAAGTTAAGCAATACCTCGATCTCATGTCGATGTATAAATTCAATGTGTTTCATTGGCACTTAACCGATGACCAAGGGTGGCGCATCGAAATTAAACGATATCCGAAATTAACGAGTATTGGGGCATGGCGTGACAGCACCATTGAAAACCACTATTCCACGTTCCCTCGCACCTGGAACACTGCACATTATGGAGGATTCTACACTCAAGAACAAATTAAAGAGGTAGTTGCATACGCCGCGGCAAGGCAAATTACCGTGGTACCTGAAATCGAAATGCCTGGGCATGCTCGCGCTGCACTAGCTGCTTATCCAGAATATTCATGCAACGGAAATAAACAATCCGTTCCGGGCCTTTGGGGCGTATTCGACGATGTGTTCTGCACCAAGGATAGCACCATCTTGTTCCTACAAAACATCTTAGATGAAGTCATGGAGCTATTTCCGAGTCCATACATTCATGTTGGAGGAGACGAAGTACCGAAGACCCGATGGAAACAATGCCCAAGGTGCCAAGCTACCATAAAAACCCTTGCCTTAGCCGAAGAACACGAACTTCAAAGTTATTTTATCGGTCAAATGGATCAATACCTGCAAGCCCACAACCGCAAATTAATTGGTTGGGATGAAATTCTTGAAGGTGGTTTAACTTCGGGTGCAGCAGTGATGTCATGGCGTGGAACAGAAGGCGGTATCGCTGCCGCAAAACAAGGCCATTTTGTGGTGATGAGTCCAGGGTCACATTGTTATTTCGATCATTATCAAGGGAAATCAGTTTCTGAACCCCTGGCCATCGGAGGCTACACGCCACTCGAAAAAGTATATGACTTTAACCCTATCCCTGAGGGACTGAAAGACAATGAAGCGCGGTTCATCCTGGGCGGCCAAGCAAACCTTTGGACCGAGTATATTCCAACCTTTGATCAACTTACCTACATGACCTATCCACGAGCCATTGCCTTAAGTCAAGCACTTTGGGGCGGAACTAAAGCACCTTATAAAGACTTTGAGGGTGTACTTAAAACATATCACATCCCAAGGCTAATGGGTCCAATCTTGAACACGAATGTTTCACTGAGCTTTATGAAACCAAGCTTCAAATTCAATCGAACAGCTGATGGAATATCCCTTGGATTTGAATTTAAAGACACCAATGAATCCGTGGTAGTCAGTGCTAATGACGGTCATGATGGCGTGTGGTTGGACCATAATAAAACGATTGCTTTTGAACGTACTACAAAAAACACATCAGAGCATAATTTGACGTTTTTCTCTCCCTGTTGCGCGGATTCGCTGAAGATTATTTCTCACCAAGGGTTGGGCGCACAGGTTACGTACATTACGCCGCCTAACAGTCGCTATGATTCGGGTGATTTAACCCTCGTAGACGGTCAATTTGGAGCACGTCCTTGGAGAGGCTATCAATGGGTTGGTTTTGATACGAATACCATTGAAATTAAGGTGGATTTGGAAGAAAAACGAAAAATAAAAGGGCTGGAACTTGGTTTTTTATATGAACCTTCTTCATGGATTCATCTTCCGAGCGAGGTAAAAATAACAACGGATAGCGGTAAAACTAAACCCGTGAAAATAACATCTGAACGAACAGTCATTCGATTTGGAAATAAAACACAATCCATTCGGCTACAAATCATCGGACCAAAAACGATACCCATAGGATTCCCAGGTGAAGGAAGTGCTCCATGGATATTCATGGATGAGATTATTATTCGATAAAAGGCTCGATTGCACCTATAATTTCGAAAAATCTAAACCCTACCCTTCGTACTTTGTTATTACCTTTGTAAAAATTAAAGCCATGAGATCTTGGGTTTCACTAAAAACATATACAGACATTAAATTTGAGTTTTTTGAAGGGATTGCTAAAATCACCATCAACAGACCTGAAGTATACAATGCGTTTCGCCCAGAAACGAATATGGAGATTCTTGATGCCTTACACATGTGTAGGGAACGCAATGATATCAGCGTAGTGGTCCTCACTGGTGCTGGCGATAAAGCCTTTTGTTCAGGAGGCGATCAAAACGTTAAAGGAATTGGAGGATATATCTCCGAAAACGGCGTGCCTCGATTGAATGTGCTTGATATCCACAAAGCCATTCGCTCGTTACCTAAGCCTGTAATCGCCATGGTGAATGGCTATGCAATTGGCGGTGGTCACGTTCTTCACGTAGTATGTGACTTAACCATTGCCTCTGAAAACGCTCGATTTGGACAAACAGGTCCGAAGGTAGGAAGCTTTGATGGCGGGTTTGGTTCTTCATACCTTGCGCGACACGTAGGGCAGAAAAAAGCGCGTGAGATTTGGTTCTTGTGTAACCAATATACTGCCGAAGAAGCAGAAAAAATGGGCATGGTAAATAAAGTGGTACCCTTGGCCGAACTCGAGAACACTACTGTAGAATGGTGTAAAACCATCATGAAACGAAGTCCATTAGCCATCCGAATGATTAAACGCGCTATGAATGCGGAATTAGACGGTCAACACGGGTTAATGGAGTTAGCCGGCGACGCGACCTTGCTTTACTATCTAACAAACGAAGCGCAAGAAGGAAAGCATGCGTTCCTAGAAAAACGAGATCCTGATTTTCAACAATTCCCTAAATTTCCATAACCATGGCTATTCATCTCTTAGAACCTAGCGCACTTTGGTGTTCGTTTGCTGACTTAAACGCAGTTCCTCGACCATCAAAAAAAGAAGAGCGTATTCGTAAATTCATGCTTGATTTTGGACAAGGTCTTGGTTTGGAAACACTCGAAGACGCGATTGGGAATGTGATCATTAAGAAACCAGCAACGACTGGCATGGAAAATAGAGTTACCGTTATCCTTCAATCCCATTTGGATATGGTGCATCAGAAAAATGAAACTACGGTATTTGATTTTGATCGGGAAGGCATAAAAATGCGCATTGATGGGGATTGGGTATTGGCCGAAGGAACCACCTTAGGTGCCGATAACGGCATTGGTGTTGCGGCAATCATGGCCTTACTTCAATCAGATGATATTCCCCACCCTGCACTAGAAGCCCTGTTCACCATCGATGAAGAAACTGGAATGACCGGCGCCAAAGAACTCGATGGAACCTTACTAAACGGCAAAATATTACTCAATTTAGATACCGAGGATGACGATGAACTTTCTATTGGTTGCGCGGGGGGTATTGATACCAACACCTCCTACGAATACCAAGAAACATCCATCCATCAGGGTTGGGAAGTTCTTAAAATCAAACTCCGCGGATTACTTGGAGGACATTCGGGTATGGACATCGATAAAGGGCGTGGAAATGCCAATAAATGGATGGCCAGATTGCTTTGGGAATTGAAACTAACAAATCCTATTCAATTGATTTCCTTTGATGGAGGAAGTCTACGAAATGCGATTCCACGAGAAGCCACATGTAGAATTGCCGTTGCAAACAGCGAGGAAGCCAAGGCGAAACTACTGCAATCCATCGCACACATTAAACAAGAATACCAGAGCATTGAATCGGAACATACCTTCGAAATTGAATCTGTGGTAAGTAGTGGTGATGCAATGAATGATTCAGATTGCACAAAAATATTAAACACGCTTTGCGCAGTTCATAACGGGGTATTCCGTATGAGCCCTCAAATAAAGGATCTTGTAGAGGCTTCTTCCAGTTTAGCGCGCGTTACAATCCATGAAGGAACATTTACAACACAATCCCTCCAACGCAGTTCGGTAGAAAGCACAAAATCAGAAGTGAGCATGGCCATTCGTTCGGCATTCGAAAATATGGGTGCTACCGTAGAACAAGGCGGTGATTATCCGGGTTGGGAACCAAATCGGAATTCTAGCATTCTTACCCTGATGGAGAGTCTTTACAAGCAACTGTTTAATGAAGCACCACAGGTAAAAGCTTGTCATGCTGGATTAGAATGTGGCATTCTTGGAAAACATCTTCCGGGAGTTGAAATGATCTCGTTCGGACCGAACATCAGAGCGGCGCACTCTCCTGATGAAAAAGTACAAATAACTTCCGTGCAAAAATTCTGGTCTTATCTGCTTGAAACCCTTAAACACATACCCCAAAACGCATAATGTCATATCAATTAAATAGCATTGAGGAGGCCATTGAAGAAATTCGTAATGGTAAAGTAATCATTGTCGTTGACGACGAAGATCGAGAAAATGAAGGAGACTTTTTAACAGCGGCTAGAAATGCATCCACGGAAGTTGTAAATTTTATGGCAACCCACGGAAGAGGATTAATTTGCGCACCGTTGAGTGAAGATCGCTGCGATGAGTTGGGCTTAGAAATGATGGTGCGAAATAACTCCGCGGCCTATGAAACTCCATTTACGGTAAGCATCGACTTAATTGGTCATGGGTGCACCACTGGAATATCAGCAAGTGATCGTTCGAAAACAATTTTAGCCTTAATCGATGAAAATATCCGCCCAGAAGAATTGGGTAAACCTGGACATATTTTCCCCTTACGTGCAAAAAAAGGTGGTGTATTAAGACGTGCTGGCCATACGGAAGCGGCAGTTGATCTCTCCAGATTGGCAGGATTTGAAGAAGCTGGTGTTATTGTAGAAATTTTGAATGAGGACGGTACGATGGCAAGGCTCCCTCAATTGGTTGAAATCGCCAAGCGATTTGACTTAAAAATCATCAGCATCGAAGAACTAATCAAGTATCGCATTGCACATGAAACACATGTTGAACCCATCGTAGATGTCAATCTTCCGACAACCTACGGCGATTTTCAATTGCATGCCTTTAAAGATAAAAACACTGATCAAGATCACTTGGTACTGGTAAAAGGAACCTGGGAAAAAGATGAACCGATTTTAGTACGCGTTCATTCTTCGTGTTTAACCGGTGATATTTTTGGATCTTGTCGCTGTGATTGCGGACCTCAATTACACAAAGCGATGGAGATGATAGAAACAGAAGGAAAAGGCGTGATTGTGTACATGAATCAGGAAGGACGTGGAATTGGTCTTTCTAACAAGTTAAAAGCATACAAACTACAAGAACAAGGCATGGATACCATAGAAGCTAACATCGAACTTGGCTTTAAGGCCGATGAACGAGATTATGGAGTTGGCGCCCAAATGTTACGAGAATTGGGCATTTCAAAGATGCGATTGATGTCAAATAATCCCAAAAAACGCACCGGCTTAATTGGGTATGGACTCGAAATTGTTGAAAATGTGGCATTAGAAGTACCAGGAAATTTGCATAATCATGCCTATTTAAAAACTAAACGTGATCGAATGGGTCATGACTTACATCTGGACAACAATGCTTAAAGCGGTAAATCTTACAAAAAAATACGGTGATCTCGAAATACTAAAAGGCATTTCGCTGGAAGTGAATGCCGGTGAGATTGTTTCAATTGTTGGTTCATCAGGTGCAGGTAAAACAACCTTGCTTCAAATATTGGGCACCCTTGACCGGCCAGACGAAGGCACCTTCACCATTGATGGGGTTAACCCATTTAGCTTATCGCAACGGGAACTTGCAAAATTTAGAAACAAAAAAATTGGATTTGTATTTCAATTTCATCAACTCCTTCCGGAATTTGATGCCATAGAGAACATCATGATTCCGGCAATGATTCAGGGGATATCTAAAAAGGATGCGCGTGAAAAAGCGTTCTCACTCCTTGAAAAAGTAGGACTTCAAGATCGCGCGAATCATAGACCGAATGAAATTTCAGGGGGTGAGCAACAGCGAATTGCCGTTTGTAGAGCCTTAGTAAATCAACCTAATATCGTATTTGCTGATGAACCTTCGGGAAATCTAGATTCTAAAAATGCCAATGAATTACATGAGCTATTCTTTAAACTTCGCGAGGAATTAAACCAAAGTTTTGTTATTGTTACCCATAACCAAGAACTTGCTCAACAAGCGGACCGGATGCTTCACATGCAGGATGGACGGATGGTATGACCCCACACGAACTCAACGAATTCCTTCTTGTTAAGGCAGAACAATTTGAAAGCCTAAATTTCATTGCGGATGACCCGATATCTATTCCTCATCAATTCAAACGCAAAGAGGACATTGAAATCATTGGCCTTTTAGTAGCGACAATTGCGTGGGGAAATCGAAAATCCATTATTAAGAGTGGAAACCAACTCGTGACAATATTGGGTGAATCTCCATATGATTATGTAATGAACTTTGAGGCGCATCGAACCTTAAAATTCGTTCACCGAACCTTTTCAGGAGAGGATTTGGTGTTTTTCATTCAGGCGTTAAGAACCATCTATGAAACCATTGGATTAGAAGCTTCCTTCAAAAAAACAGCCTCCGAAGGAATTCATGTGGCCATAAGTAACTTTCGAGACGCTATGCTTCAAACCCCACATCGTTCAAGAAGCACAAAGCATCTTTCAAATCCAATGATCAATAGCGCATGCAAACGTCTTAACATGTATTTGCGGTGGATGGTGCGTTCAAATTCCAAAGGAGTAGATTTTGGTATTTGGAAAACCCTTTCTCCGAAGGATCTACACATTCCACTGGACGTACATACAGGAAATATTGCCAGAAAGCTGGGTATTTTAGAACGCACGCAAAACGATTGGAAAAGTAGTCAATTGTTACATGAATTTGCTAAAGAACTGATTCCAGAAGATCCTAGTAAATTAGACTTTGCGCTATTTGGCTTGGGAGCCATCGAACATTTCTAAAATACCAGATTTTCATCAACGAGGATTTTCTCTACCTCTCGAGAAACAGAATCTATTTTAGAGGCTAATACTGTCCCCCCTTCAAACTTCATTTGGGCCTCATCCCAATAGACCAATTTTTCACATTGCTTTAATTGATACCGGTTATTATTCCAAGTATAAAGCACATGATACTTTTCATTATATTGATCCAGTTTAAATCGAATCAAAATGTCTTGATAAGGAGAATCTTTAACTTCTCGCGTTTCAATTAAATTCCCTTTAAACTTATTCACCGCGACAAGCTTGCCTCCTTCACGTTCAAAAATCAACAACCTACGTATGGGAAACTTAGCTTCAGGGTCTTGAAAAGCAATTCCATTAATTAAGAGCATGAACCCATCACGAAGGGGTTTGTTCTTACTCAATTTAAAAAACTTAAAAAACTTTGGTGAACAAGCTCCAAATTCATCTCCCACACGAGTGGTATCACAAATTCGCAATTCTTCCAAGAGCTTTAATTCTATATCACTGCTAAACGTATTTAAAGAAAAATCCGTGAAAATCTCCTGCCTATTCATTTTTTTAGCGGTTGATTTCGGAGGATTGTTTGATTTACAAAACCAAAGAACTAATAGCGAAGCCAATAAAATCAACGTTCCTATTCCAAAAATCAAGGTTCTTTTTGCCTTAAATCCACCCTTTGGGACATCCTGCTTTTTTGGTTCCATTTAATGATAAAAATTAAAAATTGATGCTGCTTTTTCTTGGGCATTTGATATTGCCTCCATATTGATTCCTGTGTTGATCTGATGTTTAACGCAATAATCAATCAAGGTTTCAGTTGCTAAATTCCCTGTCAAAACATCAGTAGCCATTGGACACCCCCCTATTCCCATCATGGCACTATCGAAATGCTGGCATCCCGCGCTCATAGCTGACTGAATTAGTTTGGATGCATTATTGGGTAAGGTATGTAAATGAACCCCGATTTCTATAGTGGGTAAGTTCATGGATACCGCCTCAAAAACCTCCTTTAATACCTCGGGTGTAGCGGCACCAATGGTATCAGAAATGGCGATGTGGGAAACCCCTAATTCTTCATGCAATTCCCTCGCGTAATCTAAAATCAACTGAACCGACCAAGGATCACCGTATGGGTTGCCAAAACCCATGGAAAGATAAAGCATGAGCTCACGCTTTGCCGAGTGAATTTCTGTTACCATTCGCTTTAAGCGAACTTTCGAGGCTTGAATGCTTGAATTCGTATTTCGCAACTGAAACTGTTCTGAAATGGAAAACGGAAATCCGAGCAATGAAATCCGTTCAAAACTAAGTGCCTGATCCATTCCTTTTTCGTTCGCAATAATTGCTAACAACTGCGTATCGGAATCTATCAATTGTCCAACAACTTCTGAGGTATCCACGAGTTGAGGAATGGCTTTAGGGGAAACAAAGCTTCCGAAATCTAGGCGGTCAAACCCACAGCTCAGTAGTGTATTTAAATACGCTACTTTCAAATCAGTAGGGATGAACTTTTGAATTCCTTGCATGGCATCACGCGGGCATTCAGTAATATGAACTCGCTCACTATCCACGGTCAATTAACGCTTGTTTAATGTCTTCAATTAATGCAGGCCCTTCATAAATAAACCCGGTATACAGTTGAATCAAGGATGCACCCGCGTCTAATTTCTCCAATGCATCTTCTTTCGTGTGAATGCCACCTACTCCTATGATGGGGATAGCCTCTCCCAATCGATCATGCAGGTAGCGAATAACCTCTGTTGAACGCGCAGTGAGTGGTTTACCGGAAAGTCCACCGGCCCCAATGCTTGAAATTATTTCCGGTGAAGCTTTTAGCCCATTTCTACTAATCGTTGTATTTGTTGCAATAATACCATCTAAAGGTAAGGATCGTGCTATTTCTACGATATCATCCAATTGTTCATTGGATAAATCCGGAGCAATCTTAAGTAAGATTGGTTTTGGAGAACCCAGCTCCATATTACGAGTTTTGAGTGCACTTAACAACTTCAATAAAGGTTCTTTATCCTGCAGTGACCTTAAATTTTCAGTGTTGGGCGAGGAAACATTTACCGCAAAATAATCCACATGCTCATATAATTCGTTGAACACCTTCAAATAATCGTCGGTAGCTTTTTCATTTGCGGTCCATTTGTTCTTGCCAATATTTCCCCCGATTATTAAATTCGATGACGTATCCCTAAGTGCTAGCCTAGCTGCCACATTGATTACTCCGTCGTTATTAAACCCCATCCGATTAATGATGGCATGATCTGATTTTAAACGAAATAATCTAGGTTTGGGATTACCATCCTGTGCTATCGGTGTCACGGTACCTATTTCCACAAATCCAAAACCTAATTTCCCCATGGATTGAAAGCACTGTGCGTCTTTATCAAAACCAGCGGCTAAACCGATGGGATTTGAAAAATCTAAACCAAACAATTTCGTTCTTAAAATCGCATCATCAGGTTTGGAATTGATGAGTTTATTTACAAATGGAATACGCTGAACTCCTTTAATTAAGGCTACTGATAGGTAGTGTGCGCGTTCTGGAGGTAGAAGAAATAAAATAGAACGGAAAAAACGATACATTCGTTTTATTGAATTTTCTTACCTGATGGCTTCACGCCTGATGTTTTAATGCGCTGACGCCCGTAGTCTTTATAGGTTAAGTTCTTAGCTAACACAATGTTTAATCGGTAATAAGAATCTCGTTGTTTGTTGTCACCACGTTGATAGCCCGCTCCAAACCAATTGAACCCACCTACAGAACCGTTAGGCACTCCTATGGTTACAGAAGGATCAGAAGGATTTGATAAGTACGCTCCAGCAGGATCCGAAAAACTGCTTGGATCAGCATAAACCGTAGAAACATCATCCACATAATCTGAAAAAACCATGTTGTATGTAGCTTCCAGGCCGATTCTCCATTGAGCGCCTAATCCTACTCTAAATCCAAAGCCTGCAGGCACCGTGAAAGCGATTGGTGAATATGGTTTTGCCTGCCCTTCGGTTTTCAATGGACGCAAGGCAACCCAACTGTCTTGATATTTCGCTTGGGGAATGAAAAAGGCAGCCCCTAAACCACCAAACACATAATATTGTTGATTCCTTCGTTTACCACCGCGCGCACCGGGGAGATTGTATGCTGGGGAGAATTTTTCAACCGAAAATAAAATAAATTCAAAACGCTGTTGAAATTCAACCATGTGGGTTCGGAAATGTAAGTTTCTGTGAAACCTAACATGCTCTTCAGAGTATTTGTCATCCCCACGCAACATGAGGTAACTCAAGTTGCTGGTTGTTGCGAACTTCGGGTGAAAACGAAATCGGTATCCGATTCCAGCATTTCCGCCAAGCGCTTGCCAATCCCAATCCTTCAATGAATAGTCATAATTAGCCGAGTTTGCTCCTCCAAGATCTCCCAAAAACTGGGTTGGACCAAAGCTGATTAACAGCTCTTTTTTATTCAGCGACCAATTTTTTTGCGTATTGAAATTGATTCGTTGTGCAGAAGCAACAACACTGTAAGACACCAAAATAATGGCTATGAATTTCATGTAACATCTATTCATGATGCTAAGTTACTAAAAGTAAGTGTTTTCTATACAAAAAAGTTTAAAAGAATTAAAAATATAACCGAAGAAAAGCCAATAGCCCCATAAAACCAGGGGCTATTTATTGTTTTTTTCTTCGGTAATCCATGGAGGATTTCACTGAAATTTCTTCGCGCAGCAATGGCATCGCTTGATGGCAACTGTCTGTCAATTAGAAGTTTAATCATACCGTTAATTTTTGATATTATTAGTTTTTGAATATAGTTCCTTGAGTTTTATCAAGGCTCGAAAGGTTTTAACTTTTGCATTATTTTCGGTTAAGTCCAAAATTTCACCCATTTCTCTAAAAGATCGTTTTTCGAAAAAGCGCATTTCGATGAGTTGTAACTGACTTTCTTTTAGCAGTGGCAATACCTTAAGTAGCACTTCACGCTTATGCTCAGATTCATCGATTTGAAACTCCTCCATAACCTTTCCGATTTGCATGGAATCGATACTTATGGTACGTCGTGCTTTTTTATCTCGAAACGATTGATACAGTTCGCTCTTTGCGATTCGGAACAACCAAGAAGAAAATGGAATTCCTCGATACTCATACTTTGGTAAATTGGTTAGTGCCTTGATAAAGACACAAGACGTAATATCATAAGCCGATTCTTCTTCATCGACGCGCTTGATTACGTATCTAAAAATTGCTTCGTGATATTTTCTATACAAGGGTGCAAAATACTCAGGATTTAGTTTTGCACGTTCAATGATTGCTAATTCATCTTCTGGTTTTCCAAACCTGTCGAAATAAAGGAGAGAGGCTGACATAATTACTTAGATTTAGGGTTAAACAATACAGGCTTGCAGTCCTGTTATTTTGAATAACGCACATCCTCTAAATTCGTAACAAAAAAAATTACAAAGAAATTCTCAATTGAATTACAAGGTCGGATTTCCGACTCCCATTAATCTGTTCAGCCCCTGAACTAGTAACAAATCTATTGTTATACAAAAACACCCCATATCGAATCCAAAGATCACAATGCCTTAAAAACGAATATCTTAACAACACATATGCCCTACTGCCCTGATTGTAATATGCAGGAACGGCAAATACATACAAGGCATTGTTCTCAAAAGAATAAATACGGGTATCGTACCCATCCGTATCAAATAAGGCATATCGAATTGCTAGGTCTATTGGTGAACTTTTCGGTTTCCATAGTAAATCTTGCGTAATGAGCATTCCGTGTTGAAACCCTTTACTCTGGCTGTTAATGGTAAGAAATTCTATCCTACTCTTAAAGGTGAACGCCTCACTGATCACATAGGAGAGATTTAATCGATAATTACGCTGTACAAATGCTTCAATTGGCGTTACGGCTCCCGCATACACAGAACTATTTCTCTCTCGTAATTGCTGTCTGAATCTGAAATAAATCTCAAATATTTTATTTGGTTTATAGACCGGCTGAATTAAAAACTCATGCCCTTGACTCGGGGCGTCCACCCCAAATTTCATCCAAGGAAACTTAAAAACATCCATGTATGCATTCAAGCTCCATGCTGGATTAAACTTCATTTTCAATCCGGCATACAATCCTTTTTCGTTTTGGGTATTGCTCCCCTCTGAAAACCCCGCGTTATAAAACGAATAAAAATCCCGTTGATAATCCCGGTAAATCAACCCCATGCTCACCTTAGAATCTAATGAGATCAAGGCGCCATGCATCATTGCCCACCCCGAATTCCATGATGTTAATTGCTCGTTAAAGGCTTTAGATACTTCACCAAACAGGGCGATATTCTTGTAGTTGTAGGAGTAATCTAGTCCTGTATTTACATGATGCTGACCCCGAAAATCAAACTGATTGTACACTTTAACGTCTTTTATGTAAGGCTTATCATATCCTTGATACACACCAGATAAACCTACCTTAAAAAGTCCTTTTTTAAGGCTAAGGTTGGCCCCAAGAATATTTTCTCGAAGTCCATTCATTTTGGATATTTCGCGATTAGTGCGGTGCAATCCTGATAAATCGAGTGTTGAAATAAACTCCAAATCATCCACCGTAGAATCAGCAATCGAATTGGCATCTACTTTCTTACTGGAAGAGAATAAGAGTAATCCTAAATTCTTATACCCCAACTCTATGGCTGCTCCACGCATGAATCTACTTTCATCTACCGAGGTATAGGCCCGCAGCGGAATAGCCGTTCGTTTGGCCGTTGCAATATCCGCCGTTTTACCAAAAGCATAACTTGACCAAAATCCAACACCTTGACCGATTTGAACCTGATAATCACCCAACGCTACCCCTCGTACATATTTTCCTCCCTTGAAAAAGACATGGGCCGAATAAAAATCAAACCCATTTTTTTGAGCACCCCTAAAAAATTGTTCTCCGGCGTCCTTTTCCGCAGTTACACCAATGCTGATATTTGTTTTGTAAGTATACCGCCAGCGGGTGTAAAGTCGATCGCTACTCCCGTAGTAATAATTATTACTAGTTTGAAGGATTGAATCTGGAACCTTGTCATACCCTTGTTTTCGCTCAACCGTTGGTTGATAGCGTAAAAACACTTCATATTTTCCCTGTTCAAGAGCCTCCTTTAATGTAATGTGTATATTATCTAATTTGTCATCTACTCGAATAAAAGGCCTAACTAACTGTATGGTCTCCAAATCCCAATAGCTTAAAGTTTGCAGTTCATAAATGGAAATGAACTTGCCGAATAACTTGCGATGTAGTACCAAATCACTAATTTGAACCGAAGTAAGTAAGCCAAGCTCTTCCAATTCAAGGCCATCGGTGAAATTCAAATTGATGGGATGCTCAAAATAAAAATCTAATTGCTCAATGATATTGGTTAGGTCTATATTTTCAGATTGAAACCGTTCAGAAATAAATTCGATGCGCTGTTGTATGATTTCAGATTTATCCTGTGCCAACAAGCCACTCAACGAAAACAAAATACATCCAAGGACTACTAGGAAGTACTTCATTTCAAGCGATAAGTAAATGAAACATTGGGCGACCAGCCGAGCTGCTGCGTATACGCGGATCCGAAATCCAAGAAATAAACCCCTTTAAACGCATAACCACAGCCTGCATTAATTTCAATGGGTTGGGTGGAAAATCCAGAGCGAAAGCATAGGTTATCCATGGGCGCATATTCCAATCCTGCTTTACCTCGAAGGGGAAAATCGACATGTTTCTCGCCTTCCACACACACCAAAAGTTTATTTGAAAATCTATAAGAAGACCCTAAGCGCATGACCGTGGTAAGCCGATCTTCTTGGTACTCGCTCAATTGAACCCGAGAAAAATTCACTATGGAAAACCCCAGGAGCCATTTTGGATTTATGTGAGCTAAAACGCCCGCCTCACCTGTGGCCCTTACGGCATTCCCATATCCTTGGCCAATGCGAAACTGATGCAGATTCATTTGAACCCCTAATCCAAAAATCTCAGACAACTTAAGACTATACCCCAAACCGGCTTTAATGGTTCTGAATTGAGCGTACCCAAAACTTTGTGCACCTCCAGAGATTACGCCTTTTTTTAATGGCACAGCAAGAGCAACTGATTGTGTTTGTAATTCCTTCAGCAAAAACCTATTCTCATAAGAAATACCAATACCAAATTTAGTAACACCAACCAATGCAGCCGGATTGTGATGGTATGCCCACACATCCTGAAGCGTTACCGAGGCATCGCCCATGGCGCGTGAACGACCACCGGCGGGAGCCCAACCTTGCCCCATCGCATATCCGGAAATTAGCAGCCCTATTAAAATTATTCGCACCATTTAATTGTTTTTAAAACGACTACAATCCACATATTTAAGATACTTTGCCTCCAAAAAAAACCAGGATTCCCCGAGATTCGAAGATAACGCATAAATTATTTTCTTTGAGGAATTCGTTTGGGTATTAGAAGATAGATAATCAAATGATAACTTAACCTTCATCTGCTCCCCTCGCTTCACAATGCTTATAATCGAGAAATTATTAATGGTTTGCTCATGGTGAATAAACAACTTTTTTAAGCCTGCTGTATCCGATAAATGGGCGTCAATAATACACGGATGCGTTTGCGATACCTCAAGAATTGTTAATTCCTTATTGTATGCATTTTGATATTGAATGATTGCTCGGTTTAAGGATTTCTCCTGTTTAGCCGATAACGAACATGCGGTAAAGCACCAAATTACGGAACCAATTAGTAGGTAAGATCTCATTAGGGATAACAAAGATAGGGATTTCTTTCCATCTTTTGTTTTCAATAAAATGTCTAAGAATGGTATCTTTGGGTCAAGATTTCAACTATGTCACTACAAGAAGAATGGGTTAATCAACTGAAAAAGGAACTTAAATCAAGCGAATTACGTACGTTTCACTCAGAAATTGAAGATTTGCGCTGGGAGTTCACCGATAACAACACGCTCCTACCCTCCTTTGATTTTTCATTGAAGTATCATGCTGATTTGACGTTTTTTAGTTTTTATAAGGTCATCGATTCTATAGAAAGCAACCGAGAAATCTTACAAGATTTGAATCAAGGGACTCAAGGATTAATCCTGTGTTGGGATATCCTTCCAGACCTCCATGAACTTTTCAAGGGGGTGATGTTTGAATACATACAAACCCGTATAATCATTTCAAATCCGGAGGAACTCTTAATAATCAATCATTGGATCGGCGAAAACAATCCTAAGAATTTCACGGTAGAGTTTATGGGCCATGGGACCGATACTGTGCAACGTATTGATGGCTTTTCAATGAATGCGATCGGTTCAAATGCATGGCAAGAACTTTCATTTGTTTGCCAACAACTCGTACAGCAATTAAGCGTTCTTCCGAAAAACGCGCCCCTTGTGATTGAATTGGGGGTTGGGGAGAATTTTATGATTGAGGCGGCAAAAATTACTGCTTTCCACTGGCTGTGTGAAGCATTGTTAACGAAGCACAATCGAATGGATTTAAACATCACCCTCAGAGCGAGGCTTGGTTGGAGAAATAAATCCCATGAAGAATTACACACGAATCAGATACGGCAATCTTCAGAAGCCCTTTGCGCGCTAGTGGCCGGAGTAAATCAACTCTGCATTCCCCCATATGATGCCATGTTCACAGCAAATTCCACAGCACTGTCACGTAGAATGGCCGTAAATATTGGTCACCTATTAAAGGAAGAAGCTCATTTAGATTGGTTTCATGGGCTGATCAAGGGCAGCCATATCGCAACGCACTTGGTACATCAACTATGCAACAAGGTTTGGGATGCACTGGCATGGCCGGATGCGTTTGAAGACCGTTTAAAAGAATCCGTAGAGGCAACCATCGCCTGCAGAATCCAAAGAATAAATGATCAAAGCGACCGATTCATTGGAATAAATGATCTGTATACCACAGGTGAGAACCGCAAGAGTAAGACTCCGCAGATTGGTGCATTTGGACTTCCTTATTTATTTTTTGAAACGAACTAACATGTCGAATTGGATACACTATTTAACGAATTCAGCAGCAAGCGGCACCGCGGCTAACCTCATTGATGGAATTGAGATCCCAGATCTTCCACCTGCCATAGAAATTCAACATCAACAGGCAGGTCTTGCACCCTTTAGACGAGGTCCTTACGCTTCCATGTATACGATCCGACCTTGGACGATACGTCAGTACGCAGGATTTTCGACGGCTGAAGAATCCAATGCTTTCTACAGAAAAAATCTTGCAGCGGGGCAAAAGGGATTGTCTGTCGCCTTTGATCTACCCACTCACCGGGGGTATGATTCCGATCACCCAAGGGTAACTGGCGACGTGGGTAAAGCGGGGGTTGCTATTGATTCGATCGAGGACATGAAACGGCTATTCGATGGTATCCCACTGCACGAAATGTCTGTGTCTATGACCATGAACGGGGCTGTAATTCCGATTCTTGCATTTTACATTGGAGCAGCCATAGAACAAGGCGTAGCGATATCCGAACTTTCGGGGACAATCCAAAACGATATTCTCAAAGAATTTATGGTTAGAAATACCTATATCTACCCACCCGAACCCTCCATGCGCATTATTGCGGATATATTCAAGTATACCTCCACGAACATGCCTAAGTTCAATAGCATTTCAATCTCTGGGTATCACATGCACGAGGCGGGCGCAACCGCAGCGCAAGAATTAGCCTTTACCTTAGCAGACGGCTTAGAATATATACGAACGGGAATTAAAGCGGGGTTAACCATTGACGAATTTGCCCCAAGACTGAGTTTTTTCTGGGCGATTGGTATGAATTTTCCGATTGAAGTGGCTAAGCTGCGCGCTGGAAGAGAACTTTGGGCAGAAATCGTTTCGGAGTTTAAACCTAAGAACGAAAAGTCTAAGATTCTTAGAGCACATTGTCAAACTTCAGGGTGGTCCTTAACCGAGCAAGACCCCTTTAATAACGTCACTCGTACTACGATTGAAGCATATGCAGCTGTATTTGGAGGAACTCAATCCCTGCATACTAATTCATTGGATGAAGCCATTGCGCTGCCTACCGATTTTTCAGCGCGCATTGCACGGAATACCCAATTGTTTATCGCTTTAGAATCCGGAGTAACACAGTTCATAGATCCCTTTGGAGGGAGTCAATACATTGAATACCTAACGGATCAGCTTATTGCCGAGGCGCGTTCATTGATGGGGGAAATTGAGGAAATTGGCGGTATGTCTATGGCTATTTCCAAGGGCAATCCTAAACTAAAAATAGAAGAAGCGGCAGCGCTAAAACAAGCGAAAATTGATGCCGAACAAGAAATTATCGTTGGAGTAAACCGCTTTCAATCCTCGGAAGAAACGGAAATTGATCTATTAGAAGTCGATAATAGTAAAGTACGCTTGCAACAAATCGAACAACTACACCAATTAAAAATCAGCCGTGACAATACCCGGGCTTCCGCGCTGTTAAAACAATTAGAAGCTGCGGCTGTGACATCTGAGAATCTGTTGGAAATCGCTGTTGAATGCGCCATTGCTCGATGTACCTTGGGAGAAATATCACTGGCTCTTGAGCGTGTTTTCGGAAGATACGAAGCGCACATAAAAACAATATCCGGCGTATATAAATCCATTGCTATGAACGATCCCACATTTAAAGATGCACAAATACGTTGTGAGTCTTTTTCAACCTTAGAAGGCAGGCGCCCTAGAATACTCGTTGCTAAGATGGGGCAAGACGGTCATGACCGAGGTGCTAAAATCATAGCCACAGCCTTTGCAGATATTGGCTTTGATGTGGATATGGGTCCACTTTTTCAAACACCTCAGGAGGTTGCTAAACAAGCCATTGAAAATGATGTTCATGTCGTAGGTGTTTCCTCGTTGGCGGCAGGTCATAAAACACTTGTACCCTCATTAATTAATTCATTAGCGGAACAAGGGAGAAAAGACATCATAGTTGTGGTTGGTGGGGTAATTCCTAAAAATGACTACGACTACTTATTCGATGCAGGGGTCTTTGGAATCTATGGTCCCGGCACCAAACTTTCCGAGGCTGCTATTGAAATCTTAAATCTACTCATGAAAAGTCACAATTAAATTGTATTTTCGGCATAAAATTTGGGAACATCTTAGAAACTATTATTGTATGAAATATCCACTTATATTCACGCTACTTGTTGCCTCTAAACTCTTTCTGGCACAAGACATTACATTTTCAGCCAACAAAAGATTGGTAGAGCCAGCCTTGAACGGTGAAATCAAACCAGAAAATACGGTTGAAATTAAGAGCACTCTTAAAACAGCGCTAGAGGGCAAAAAAACATACACTTGGACCATAAACGGAATGTCTGAGCCCGGAAAAGGATGGGACGTAGTAAAAGGTACAACATTAACTGGAGAAAAAATCAAAATTTCATTTAGTAAATTAGGTAATTACAGCATCGCATTAACGGTTGTTGCAATTTCCGGTGAAGATGAAAATGAAGTAAGTGGTGAAATTGAGGATTTTATATCGGTACGAAGTCTTTTTCCCGAACTCGCAGCACTTTATGCACAAAAACCGACACCAAATTATGTTAAACTTGTTGAAAAATCATCCGAATATGTGGTTAAATCAAAGTACGTCAATGATCCAACACCAAACCTATTTCTTGCCAAAGGATATTTAGGGGTAATTAAAACAGGTAATCCTGAATCACGATTTGAAACCGCCATGGAAGATTGTATTTCTGCATTTGCTGCCGCAAAGGAACTTGATAAAAACGGAGTAATTGGGGATGACGAACACCAGCGTTTTTTGGATGAACTCCAACAATACTTGTTTAACGAAAACATTGCGGTTCATTATGATGCTGACCCAAAAGCTAACCCAGACAGTTATGATCAATTGGTAGAGTACATTGACTTTTATACACAAGCGAGTGCAGCACCAGTGTGTGCAAGCTTGTTTCAAGGTTGTTTCAAATATCAAAAAAAAGATACCAAAGGGTCTACCCTACTTTGGACAACAGAAATTCAAAAATTGAAAAAATTTGTCAACCTAGATGAGAAAACAGCATATGGTTCTAAATATAAAGATGATCAAGGGAATGAAATCATCCTTTCTAACGTAGATCTTAAAGTATTGAAATTAGGCGCGATGAAAGTGGCTGAACTCATGAAAACCAGGGACAATCAAAATCCGAAAGAAGCTTGTAAGTTGCTTTCCATTGTTGAACCGTTTTTGATTGATGACACTGAATTTGCAACATTTTACAGGAAGTCATTTAATAGTTGTCAAGAATAAGGATTGCTGTTAACATTGTCACATTAATAAAAAATGCCATTCCAACGAGTGGCATTTTTAATGATTGTGTATTTTTATGAGGTGAAAATACCTAAATACCTAAAAAACAAGTACATCATTACCTCATTCCTATTTGTGAGTTATCTCTTGTTTTTAGATGACATGGATGTCTTTTCGATGATTAGCAACTTAAGAAAAAGAAGTGCATTAACCGAACAAAACATGCTCATGCATCAAAAAGTCATTGAAAGTAGAGCCACCTTGAAACGTTTAAAAAAAACTCAGTATCTCGAGCACTATGCGCGATCGACCAAGTACTTTAAGCAAAAAGACGAGGAGATTTTTGTTATTATTCCAAAAGGTAATCCGAAGCAATAAGCGACAAATGATAAGACGGGAAGTAAAATCCCAAAATTTGGTTATACGAATAGGATAACCTCGCCATTTTCATAGCCCCTTCTTGGCATAAGCCCACTCCATGACCGTAACCCTTTCCAGACAAGGTGACCATCGTTCCATCTGAACTTACGGAAAAAAATGCTGACTTCAGATTAAAGTGTTCCCGTATATCCCTCATTGGGATACCATAACCCGGATGAAACAAGAATGCTGGCCGGGTATTGCTCGTCCAGTTTACCATCAGTGCAGCACTGATCGAATCGTCTATTGGATAATGATACTTTTCTACCAAATAACTTTTCCATTGTGAAAGCGGAAGCTGTTTGGTCCAAGCGGCCTGCTTTGTATAGATACAAAAGGTATCACAAAAGGAAGAAAGCCCGCTGATAGAAGCATTCCAAACATGACTTGGTTCGCATGTTTGACCTCCGCAATTTGCACTAAAAAAAGTTGGAGCGAATGAAGAATCTTGTTGTATCATGATCTGACCTCGAGTCGCTTTAATGGCAGAATCAATGATGGGGGCGCCATTTCGTTTGTGTAAATATGCTTGACAATGCACCTGATTGCACAAATCAAAGCCTTCCTTTACATGTTTCTGTTTGGATTTCATAGCAAAGGTTCTCGAAATAATCGCCTGTACTTTGTAGTATTCAAGTTTTTGACCCGTACCTGCCTCGGATTCCACAACCCCCTCTAAATAGGTCTCTAAATCCACTAGATTTACCATTAACAAGACGCCATTAACCGAACGAACAAGGAAATCTCCTTCAAAGGCTCGCGCTTTCATCCCCGGTGAGAGTCCGGAAATCTCCAAGGATTTTTCACGTTGTGAAGCGATGATCTTCACCTCTTTTACACCGATTGTTTTTGTTCCTTGGAATACCACATCCATCGTACCGTTCGTGCCTTTCGAAATCTCACAGAATGAAAAATGATCCATTACACCGATAAAGGTAGTATCCGCAAGGATGAAATAGGAGTCTAGTGCATTGGCGAATTTGATTTTTGTGAATTTTTGGTTTGGAAAAAGTCCAATGCGCATGGATTGTGCTTGGGCAAAAAATACACCTAACCCAACTAAGAGTGCCATTAGAAATTTAAGTAACATGAATTGTCTTACTTGATTTCCTTCAAAAATGTTTCATGCATAGATTCTGCTATCCGATCACTCGCACCCTCCCCACCCAGTAAATTCAAAAGCTCTCCGTAGCCGGCAATGATTTGATTTCGAGTTTCGCTATTAACCACAAGTTTTTTCATGGATGATACTAGTTTTTCAGAAGTGCAATCTCCTTGAATTAACTCCTCCACCAATTTACGGTCTAACATTAAATTAACCAACGAAATATAATTGATCTTTACGACGCGTTTTGCAATCCAAAAAGATAGACCGCTGCTTTTATAGCAAACCACTTGTGGCACATTAAAAAGAGCCGTTTCTAAGGTAGCTGTTCCTGAGGTAACATAAGCAATTGACGCTACATTCAAAATATCATAAGTTTTACCGAATAGAAAGCGAACATTGGATGCATTAAAAGAATGATAAAATGCCTCTGGAATCTGAGAGGAACAGGCCACAATAACTTCGTATTCTGGGAAGGATTTGGCCGCCTCCAGCATGATGGGTAATTTTCGTTTCACCTCCTGCATACGACTACCTGGCAACAAGGCGAGAACAGGTTTTTCATGAAGTAATGGTTCCTTGCGCAGGGTTTTAAAATTTAAAATTTCATCTAACAATGGATGACCGTAATACTTCACCGAAACATTAAATTTTTCATAAAACGCTTTCTCGAATGGTAGAATACAGTATAGTTCATCCACATACGCCTGAATTTTCTTGATTCGTCCTTGCTTCCATGCCCACAGTTGGGGTGAAATATAATAAATCACTTTAATTCCTTTCTTTTTAGCCCATTCAGCCATGCGTAAATTAAACCCAGGGAAATCCACTAGAATAAGCACCTCTGGATTAAATGACGAAATATGTGCTTTACAGGTTCTGAAGTTTTTTAAGATGGTCACTATATTTAATAACACCTCTAGAAAGCCCATAAATGAAAGTTCTCGAATGTGCTTTAATACTTGAATATTCTCAGCAATCAAACGATCCCCTCCCCAACCTCTCACCTGAAGATTTGGCGATATCGCCTTGAGGGATCGAACCAGATTTGCCGCATGTAAATCGCCAGAGGCTTCCCCACAAATGATAAAAATCTTTTTATCCGACATTAAAAGAAGTTGGCATAAATAGCAAATGGAACTAAGGTGAGCGTAGCAAGAATAATCCCTCGAGCGATTGAATAATGTTCTCGATTTAGAAAGAGATAAAACCAAATTAAATTCGGTATACAAGCCAAAGAAAGATACTTACTTGTATACAGTGTATTCCCGGTAAACTGATTCCAAAAGAACCTAAAGTCGTAGGAATATACCAAGGAAAGAATGAAAAGTACCAAGGGTATCATAATTAACGGAGAAAGAACCCCGATTCCATATCCAGAAAGTAACGCTCGATTTATTTTCATGTGTACCAATTTTTTATTTCATCCAATATTTTATAGTTTGTAAGGTCAAATTGCGTAGGTACAATAGAAATATAGCCGCTGTTTAAGGCATGTAAATCAGAATCTTCCCGTGGATTAACCTCACCAAATTCACCCGTTAGCCAATAGTATGGCCGACCAAACTGATCCTCTCGTTTGTCAAAACGATCCGCCCAAAACGCATGTGCTTGCGTGCATACTTTTATCCCCGCTATATCAGAAGAAGGCAAATTTGGGATATTTACGTTTAAACACGTGAATTTTGGAAAATCCTCTTCCAAGGCTTTGCTGATAATTCTGCTCACATAAGCTTCATATTGCATGAAATCCGCCTCCGAACTAAAATCAGAAAGTGAAAATCCGATGGATGGTAGGCCTTCCATGGCGCCCTCTATGGCTGCAGACATGGTACCTGAATACAGGACGTTGGTTGAGGAATTCTCCCCGTGATTAATCCCCGAAAGCACTAAGTCTGGCTTCCGCTCCAACACTTCGTAAATCGCTAATTTAACACAATCTACAGGGGTTCCGGACGAAGAATAGGCTTCAACATCTCCAAACATCCATACCCGATTTAATCGAATAGGATCACTTAAGGTAATGGCATGTCCCATCCCGGATTGAGGTTTGTCTGGGGCAACCACTACTACCCGACCCAATGTTGAGGCAATCTTAACCAAAGACTGAATTCCTTTTGCATTGACACTGTCATCGTTCGTTACCAGAATTAACTTTTCCATGTTTTTCATTCAAACAAAATTAACGATAATTCAAGCCCTTGGTTAACTTTGTGTCAGAATTATACAAAATGCAGTTACTTTTGCCACAACAACAATACGGCTTTTGTCATGCTCCGGTATGTGCCGTGAGAAAAGAACCCTCGGATTGCACTGAAATGGTAACTCAATTAACCTTTGGTGAAACCGTTGAGGTTCGTAATCAAAAAGCACATTGGATTGAAATCACTACCCTTACTGACGGATACACGGGGTATGTAGATCGTCGCCACCTGATTGGAATCTCCGAGAAAGAACTAAGAAAATGGCACGATGAACGCCACATACAAACAGGATTGTCTGGCACAATAGAAACACCTTGGGGGTTACAAATGACTCCGGCTGGAAGTTTTATTGGGGATCATACCGATTTCAACATAGGAAAATACGGTTTTCAACGAGAAAACCGTGAAGGCGAATTGAATGCTGAATCCTTTAGCTCGTCCTTTTTAAATGTTCCTTATCTGTGGGGAGGAAAAACATCTTTTGGCATTGATTGCTCGGGATTGACACAACTATATTATCGAATTCTGGGAATAAACCTTCCTAGGGATGCAGCACAACAACAGCAAGAAGGGCTTCAAATTGAATTGGATGAGGCGCAAAAATCCGATTTATTTTTTTACCAAAATACTTCCGGAAAAGTAACTCACGTGGGATTGTATGTGGCAGAGGAACAAATCTACCACGCCTCAGGAAGGGTGCGCTTGGACTCCCTTAAAAACGGAAACATCTGGAATGAAGAATTGGGAGAAATAACACACCAATTTCATTCGATTAAGCGATACCTTTAATAATCGAGATAAATTTTAGATATTTGTTAAAAATGTGCTGATATGAATGTGTTAGTTACCGGAGGAGCGGGATTTATTGGCAGCCACTTGGTGGAACGATTAGTAAAAGATAAGCATTCCGTTACGGTAATCGACAACCTGTTGCGCGGAAATAAAATTCCCGACTATATTCAACCACAAATCACCTTTATTGAAGGAGATGTTCGCGACAAAGAGCTGGTTATTCATGCGATGCAAGGCATCGATGTGGTGTATCATTTTGCCGCAGTATTAGGAGTAGACGTTGTAGCCGACTATCCAGTGGAAACCATGGATGTTGAGGTGATTGGTACACGTAATGTGATAGAAGGGGTTCATAAACACAAGGTTAAACAACTTTTGTATGCATCTACCAGTGGTATTTATAGCCATTCTGCCATAGAAAAAACATCGTTGAGTGAAGAAGTATTGGTGGACCCAAGAACTTCTTATGCCATGGCAAAACGATACAATGAAATCTATTTAGCAAGCCATTTTGAGGAAAAAGGAGTTAATACCGTAGCACTCCGATTTTTTAATGTCTACGGAGAACGTCAAGACAACAGAATGGTAATTCCCAGGTTTTTGGAACAAGCAGGGGTGAATCTTCCACTGACTGTATTTGGCGATGGCCGACAAACCCGCGACTTTACATACATTGAGGACGTAATTGAGTCCTGTATTCGCTTGCTGCAAACCTCAGGGTTTCACATCGTGAATATTGCGAATGAAGAAGAATGGACCATTAGTCGCCTTGCTGAAATTATCATCAATCAAACTGCTTCTTCCTCCAACATCACGTATGTAGACGCTCCCAAAAAACGCTACGATTACGAAGTAGAAAGACGCATTGGAAGTTCAGATAAATTGTTTAGTCTTATAGGATTCAAACCAAGCACCTCGCTTATACAAGGCATTAAAAGCATCATAGCACATGAAGAATATTCAACAGATGGACACAACAGTATTTAACTTAATTGAAGCGGAACGAGTTCGCCAAACTATTGGAATTGAATTAATTGCGAGTGAAAACTATGTAAGCGACCAAGTAATGCAAGCCATGGGAAGTGTCCTCACGAATAAGTATGCGGAAGGGCTACCCGGAAAGCGCTACTATGGAGGATGTGAAATTGTAGATCAAGTAGAGCAATTAGCCATCGATCGCTTATGTCAACTATTTGGCGCCACATGGGCGAACGTACAACCTCATTCGGGTGCACAAGCGAACGCAGCGGTATTTTTGGCTTGTTTATCACCCGGGGACAAAATCCTAGGTTTCGACTTAGCGCATGGGGGACATCTAACACACGGTTCTCCGGTGAATTTTTCCGGGAAACTTTATCAGCCCTTTTTCTACGGGGTATCCAGGGAGACAGGGTTAATTGATTACCAATCGTTGGAGGAAACCGCCATGCGGGAACGACCAAAAATGATCATCTGCGGAGCCTCTGCCTATACCAGAGATTGGGATTACAAACGCATTCGTGAGGTAGCAGATACCATAGGCGCCCTTGTTCTTGCGGATATTTCTCACCCAGCGGGTTTAATCGCGACTAAGTTATTGAACGACCCCTTGGAATATTGTCATATCGTTACGTCAACTACCCATAAAACCCTTCGTGGCCCACGCGGTGGTATCATTATGTTGCGACATAATTTCGATAACCCGTTCGGTTTAAAATGGAATAACGGAAATCCGAAATCCATGGCTGCCCTACTTGATGCCGCCGTCTTTCCAGGAATTCAAGGTGGGCCCTTAGAGCATGTGATTGCAGCAAAAGCAGTGGCCTTTGGTGAAGCGCTTGATCCCTCTTTTACTACATATATGACTCAAGTTCAGGCAAATGCCTCCATTATGGCTGGTGAACTCATGAAACTTGGGTATCATATAGTATCTGGTGGCACAAACAATCACAGCATGCTTATTGATCTTCGGAATAAGGGAATCACGGGAAAAGACGCTGAAATCGCGCTTGGAAAGGCACACATAACCGTAAACAAGAACATGGTCCCTTTTGATACGGAATCTCCGTTTGTAACTTCTGGGATTCGCATTGGAACTCCTGCAATAACATCACGTGGTATTAATGGCCTTGAAATCAATCAAATTGTCACATTAATCGATGCCGCATTACAACATCATTCAGATGATCATATGATGGCGGAAATTAAAGCGAAGGTTGAACAACTCATGGGCAACAAACCGCTCTTTGCGTGGTGATTCGATTTGAATCGAAAAAAGACTGGATCATTCCCTTTGTATGGGGATTCTTATCAATAATTTATTCCATTGTAGGAATTGTAATCATCTCTAATGGCGGTAATTATTCAGAACTTACTTTCCTGGCTGTTGCTTGGGCATTACAGACTACATTCTTTTACTTATTCCTAAAAACGACATTTTACACGATTGATGGAGAACATTTAGTGTGTCATATTTTTGGATTTAAAAAAAGGATACGTGTATCTGAAATACGTCGAATCAAACCACAAAACGGGTTTTATGCCGGCTTAAAAATTAATACGGCATGGAAGGGAATGGTGGTTACCTACGGCAAATGGGATGAAATACTCATTTCCCCTGCGCAGGAACAACAATTTATAGAAGCACTAAAAACTAAGAATCCGACTTTACAGGTTTAAACCCGTGCTTGAAAATTTGAGTAGCTTCCTTTCCAATACCTACGACAGATACGATATTTAATGGAAACTCCAGCAGTACATGGGTGAAGCTTAAGAAAAAGAGGACACTCAACCCTAGGCCATAATCATAGAGATAAAATCCGCCCGCGGCTAACCACAAAACAATCACGGCAATAAAACGCAATTTTGGTACCTTGTGCCAACGAATGACCTCGGTTTTACTGAACCAGTTTAAATAATGATAGAGGTATGCAAAGGCAATAAAACGCATGAGCATTAAGCCAACCGTAGAAAAGAATACAGAATTCCATAAATAATCTTTCGTGCCGTTTGGTAGGGCAAAGCGAAGAGGAATGGCTTGTTGGTAGTAGGAATTGGAGGTGTTCTCAACAATATAAGGTTTATCCAAGGATTGTTTTAGGGAATCATTAATTCGTTTTTGCTCTACCACCGGAAATCCTGACGCTGATTTATTCACGAAAGAATCTATGTATTGCTTATTGGTCATGTATTGCTCATCGATGAGCTCAAAATGATTCATTATTGATACGTTGGTCATAAAAAAACCATTCCCATTGGCATAGTACGCGTTTTTACCGTAGGGCGTTATGGTTTGATTTGATGGGTTAACGGGAGCTACGAACACTAATAACAATGGAATAATAACGAATCCAACCATTTGCCATAGGCCTGATTTACTGCGTGCTTTCAACGCTCCATAAAGCATAAACAAACCGGTAAATAAATAGACATGAATGAGTGTTGGTACTAAAGAAGTAAGTGCAAAAACCATAGTACTTTGTTCATTTTCGACCGCATTTTCAGGACTCAACCAACCAGAAACAAAAACAAATAAAAACGCAATAGCAACTAATTTAACGACGATGTGCTTAACTAAGGCAAATAAGATAGATGCGAACAATGCAAAAACCAACAACTTGTCGAATAAGTTCAATTCTACAAATGCGGTGTAGATTTGCCAATCATAATTGAAATCACTGGCAAAAGCGGCAATGGATAAAAAAACTCCAATAATAAAAAGTATTAAAAAATCATATTTTCCCTTTGCAAAATATTGGCGATCATGCAACCAACTAATTTCGGTGAGGTAATGCAAGGGGCCCAAGAATGCATAGGCAAATAAGAAGGTTTCAAAAGGGAATAAAAAGGATAGTATCGCAGTAATTCCCATAAGACCAATGTTTACATAATTGATTTTATCTTCCTTTAGCCACGCCATTCTATACAGATTTTTTTCAAATATACCGAATATCATTCATTTTTTCGTCCTTCATCAAACCCAAGTTGAACTGCATTTTTTCGAATGCTTTTTGCAACCGCGGTTCCAAAATCATCTGGTTTGGTGTTGTTATTTTTTGATTGTTCTTCAATGTATGTGAGTCTCTTTTGATTCAACGCGGAAATTTCTTTTTGTACGCGCTCTCTTTCCTTACTTTTTTCAGTAACCAGCACCTTTATTTCCTCATCTGTTTTACCATTTAATTCATCCGTTCTATCTTCCGCTTTCAACTTGGTTAATACCGTAGAATCGGCGGCAACAGCATCCACTAAATCCCAATCTCCATTCCAATAATATGTACTTCCTTTAGCTACTGCGCGTTCCACCATTACGGCTTCGTTTAAGTCCTTTGCATTATCGTCCTGCTTCGATTGTTTCATTTTTTTATCGGCACCGGAAAAGCCATAAGACACATAAGTACCGTTTAATTTTATATTATTCGTTTGAATTAGGGAATCGTAGGGTGTGGCAATGTAGGTTATTGCTTGATCGCTATTGATATTAAAAAAATCCCCACCAGAACACGTAGCGCCATCTTGCCAAAACGTACGTACGCCTTCATCGTATGGACCACAAAAGATGGTACTAACCAATACACCTTTCTTTTTTGCCAAAACACAAGACTCCTTATAGGAAATAGGACCTTGATTAAAGGGTTCATTCCCTGCGATGTAAATCAATTTTAAATCGCCATTTTCTGTTGACCAACTTAAATCAGTTAATGATTTTTGAATTACTGCACCGCAAAACTCATCTCCTCCATTGGTTGTTAATCCAAACAGTTTTTCAGAAACCAAATCAAGATCTTTAGTGAAATTCAATTGTTGTCGAATGTAATTATCCTTTGTGTTCAGGGATTGATTCCCATAATCGTACATGGCAATTTCTAACTCTGGGGATTTACCTTGATAGGTCAACGCAGCAACTTCATTGACAATCGCCCAAATCTTGGCTTTCGCTTGGTTAAGTAGACCATCCATACTATTCGACGTATCGAACAGTATTACGAGTTGAACTTTGCGTTTTCCGGTTTGCGCAATGGAGCTAAATACTAGATATAAACTGAACATGGATAAGAAAATGTACTTCATGGCTATTTAATTTGCCATCGGGTACACCCCATGTTTGAATCGGTTCAATCCGTGGTAAAAAAACTAAGCGCCATGCGATAACTTTCTAGGCCAAATCCCATCACCAAACCAATACAAACTGGAGTTAATAAGGATTCATGACGGAACGATTCTCTAGACGCTACATTCGAAATGTGCACTTCGATCACAGGTGTTTGAATGGCAGCGATACAATCCCGAATCGCCACGCTGGTATGTGTATATCCTCCAGCATTAAGCAGAATTCCATCGCCCTTAAATTGTTGCAAGAAATCAATTAATTCCCCTTCAATATTGGATTGAAAATAACACAGTTCTCTATTAAATCCATGGGTCAATTCAGAGAAATACTCTTCAAAGGATTGGTTGCCATAAACCTCAGGTTCTCGAGTACCGAGAAGATTCAAATTTGGGCCGTTAACAATCGCAATTTTCATGCAGTAAAAATAAGGGAATTTTACCATTCATGCACTTATTCTAGTAACTTTGAAATACAGCAATACATGTAGGTGTAAATTAATCTAAACCGTGACCTGGGATCAATTATCAAAGCAATTTATTTCCTATCTGAGAATTGAAAAAGGGCTCTCAGAGAATTCGTGTCTGGCCTACCAACAGGACTTAATGAAATTACGTGATTTTTGTATTTCGAATAAAGTCTCCCCGACAAGCATTTCCTATCAGGACTTAAAACAATTTGTTTCGCTGCTATATGATTTGGGGTTAAGCGCAAGAACCCAGGCTAGAATTATCTCGGGGATCAAGCAATTTTTCGGTTTTTTACTCCTTGAGCAACTCATTCAAAACGACCCGAGTGAGCTGTTGGAACAACCAAAAATCGGGCGTAAACTCCCCGAAGTGCTCGATATGGAGGAGATTGACGCATTAATCGCGGCCATTGACGTTTCAAAACCCGAGGGGCATCGAAACCGCGCAATCTTAGAAACCTTATACAGTTGTGGCATTCGTGTCAGTGAATTGGTAAATCTGAAACAATCGGATTTGTTTTACGACGAAGGATATATGCGAGTCATTGGAAAAGGCAACAAGGAGCGTTTGGTTCCAATAAGTAAATCGGTAGAAAAAGAGATTACTTGGTATGTAGATCATCAGCGTAAAAAACTAGATATATACAAAGGTGATGAACAGATTGTGTTTTTAAATCGAAGGGGTAAACGTCTAACACGAGTAATGATTTTTACGATCATCAAACAATTGGCGGAATCCATTGGATTACAAAAGAATATATCTCCACACACGTTTAGGCATTCCTTTGCTACGCATTTGTTAGAAGGCGGGGCGAATTTACGGGCGATTCAAGAAATGTTGGGACATGAATCAATCACGACCACCGAGATATACACCCATATGGACCAACGATTTTTGCGAGAGGCTATTTTAACCTTTCACCCCAGAAATCATCAATAGGCCATTAACTCCAATAAGGTCTCTTCGAAGCGTTTTTTAGGAAGGAACTGCTCTTCCAAGGCTACGGCAAAAGGTATTGGGGTATCTAGGGATCCAACTCTTCTAACGGGCGCATCTAAGGATTCAAAGCAATGTTCATTAATCAATGCTGAAATCTCACCTCCAATTCCACCAAATAAGGAATCCTCGTGAAGAATCAGTGCTTTTCCAGTTTTTCTCACCGAGTTATAGATACATTCAGTATCTAAAGGCAAAAGGGTTCTCAAGTCAATGATTTCAATATCTAAACCACGTTCCTCTTTTAACTCCAAAGCCCAATGTACGCCAAAACCATAAGTAATGATACTGACTAGCATTCCTTCGCTCGCGACAGCTGCCTTACCGATTTCCAATTGATAGTACGCACTGGGAACCATTCCTTTGGCGCTTCGATAGAGGGCCTTATGTTCGAAGAAAAGTACGGGATTTGGATCTTCGATGGAAGCATTCAATAAGCCTTTGGCATCAAACGGATTGGAAGGATAAACTACTTTTAACCCCGGAGTATGTGTAAACCAAGCTTCATTGCTTTGAGAGTGAAATGGACCTGCCGCAGCACCTGCTCCGGTTGGCATCCTAACTACTACGTCGGCATGTTGTCCCCACCGCCAATGAATTTTGGCTAAGTTATTTATGATTTGGTTAAATCCGCAGGTAACGAAATCCGCAAACTGCATCTCCACCATCGCTTTCATTCCGGAAATTGACAGCCCTAATCCTGCCCCAACGATTGCCGACTCGCACAGTGGAGTGTTTCTCACCCGGTCTTTCCCGAATTTATCCACAAATCCTTCAGTCACTTTAAAGGCCCCACCATACTCCGCTATGTCTTGTCCCATAAGTACAAGATTCGGATGTCTTTCCATGCTTTGACTCAAGCCTTCTTGTATGGCATCAATGAACCGAATTTCCTTAGACTCTCCATTTGGAGGAATGACTTGTGCCGAGTTAGCAGCATACAAATCAGAAAGTTCTTGTGTTAAAGAAGGGACAATAGCCGATTCAGCATTTGCCTCATCAAATGAGCGTTGAATATCCGCTTTAAACCCATCTTTGATTTTTGTGATATCATCTTCATTTAAGAGCTTTTCTTGAAGTAGAAAAAACTCAAAATTTGATACAGGATCTTTAAGCGCCCATTTATCTTGAATACCTTCTGGATAATATTTTGTTCCTGACGCTTCTTCATGACCCCGCATTCTAAAAGACATCAATTCTACCAAATACGGCTTTGGATTCATGCGTATTTCTTCGGCAATCGTTCGAATAGCCCGAATCACTGCTAGAATATTATTGCCATCCACTTGGATTGCATTCATTCCATAACCAATCCCTTTATCAATAAATTGTTTACACTTAAATTGCTCGTTTGATGGGGTTGAAAGGCCCCATGCATTATTTTCGATACAAAAAATTACGGGCAAGTCCCAAACCGCGGCAACATTTAAGGCCTCATGAAAATCTCCTTCTGAAGCGCCACCATCACCTGAAAAAACCAAGGTAGCCTTGTTGCTTTTCTTGAGTTTATGCGCTAGGGCAATCCCGTCTGCAATGCCCAATTGAGGTCCTAGGTGAGAAATCATTCCTACCAAATGGTGCTCGTTGGAACCAAAATGAAAGGAACGGTCTCGTCCTTTCGTAAATCCTGACATTTTACCCTGAAATTGAGCAAACAGGCGATTTAACGGAATTTCTCTTGTAGTAAACACTCCTAAATTTCGGTGCATCGGTAAAATATATTCATCCGATTGCAATGCATAAGCACAGCCTACAGAGATACCTTCCTGCCCCCAGCCTGAGAACCACTTGGTGATTTTCCCTTGACGAAGCAAGATGAGCATCTTTTCTTCAATCAGTCGCGGAAGTAGAATCGCTTTGTAAATATTTATTAATTCTTCGTTGTCGAAGCCAGTTCGATCGTACGTTATATGTAATTGGTCTAGTATATTATCCACGCTGCAAATTTAACAAATAAAAAAACCCACCGAGGTGGGTTGTAAGAGTTTTGAATAAATGATTTTATACTAAGCCTTGATCGATCATGGCATCCGCTACTTTAACGAATCCAGCAACATTTGCGCCCTTAACGTAGTCCACATTGCCGTCTTCTTTGGTGCCATATTTCACACAAGCTTCATGAATAGAAACCATGATACCATGTAACCGTTGATCCACCTCTTCGGCTGACCAAGATAATCTCAATGAGTTTTGAGACATTTCAAGACCGGAGGTTGCCACACCACCTGCATTGGATGCCTTTCCTGGTGCAAACAACACATTTGCTGCTTGGAATGCAAGAATAGCCTCTGGAGTGGAGGGCATATTAGCTCCTTCCGCTACACACATTACACCGTTAGCAATAAGTGCTTTAGCCTCTTCGCCATTCAATTCATTTTGGGTTGCACATGGAAGCGCGATGTCTGCCTTTACTTCCCAAGGACGTTTGCCAGCAACAAATTTTGCATTCGGATAAACTTGCGTGTATTCAGCAATACGCCCACGCTTAACATTCTTTAATTCCATTACAAAGGCTAATTTTTCAGCATCGATTCCGTCTGCATCATGGATATACCCTGAAGAATCTGAAAGCGTTACCACCTTGGCTCCTAATTGAGTAGCTTTCTCGCAAGCGTACTGCGCAACATTTCCTGAACCTGATACTACAACCGTTTTTCCATTGAAAGAATCTCCTTTCGTTGCAAGCATTTCTTTTGCAAAATATACGGTGCCATATCCTGTAGCCTCCGGACGAATCAATGATCCACCCCAATTTCTTGCTTTTCCAGTTAACACCCCTGTAAATTCGTTTCGAATTCGCTTGTACTGACCGAACATGAAGCCAATTTCTCTGCCACCAACGCCGATATCTCCTGCGGGCACATCTGTGTCTGCACCAATGTGACGAGAAAGTTCGGTCATAAAAGATTGGCAAAACTTCATCATTTCATTGTCCGACTTTCCTTTAGGATCAAAATCAGAACCTCCTTTACCGCCTCCCATTGGAAGTGTCGTTAATGAATTCTTAAAAATTTGTTCGAAGCCTAAGAACTTAAGGATCGAAAGATTCACAGAAGGGTGAAAACGCAAGCCTCCCTTGTAAGGTCCAATCGCTGAGTTAAATTCAACGCGGTATCCACGATTTACTTGCACATTTCCATGATCATCTAACCACGGAACTCGGAAAATAATCGTTCGCTCAGGCTCAATGATCCGTTCAAGAATTTTCGCATCCTTGTACTTCGTGTGTTGCTCCATAAATGGAATGATTGCCTCGGCTACTTCATGCACTGCTTGAAGGAATTCTGGTTCGTGACCATTCTTGGCTTTCACATTTTCCATGAAAGCGTCTATTTCCTTTTGATATTTGTTTGACATACAACTGAATTTAAAATTTGCTTACAAATGTAACAAGTTTTTAAGTTGCCTAGTTAATATTTTTCAACAAAGACTAAGTGTTAAAGTGACACTAAATTAATGGTTATTTTACTTGTAATTAATGTATGATCAAGCAACTTTAATTTAATCATATCGTACGTTAATTCGTTTGGTTAAGCTAAAAAAATATACATATATTTGAATACCTAATTACTATGCTTTCATTGCGCCCTTTATTTTATTCGTTTGTTATTCTAGTTTTTGCGCACTTCAATGCAATTGCACAGAACAATGCTGGATGTCCAAATGCTAATCTAAGCATGGGTAATTTTACCAATTGGCAAGGATTTACAGGGAATTACTCAAATCCAGCAGCGAGTATGGGTATTGTTGCCGGCAGACATACCATTATGACGGGCGCAGGAACCGATCCGTTTTCTTGCGGGGGCTTACCACTTGTGCCACCAGGAAGCACCTCCTCTGCGCGGCTAGGAAATTCGAATACCGGGGCAGAAGGCGAACAGTTAAAATACACCATGATGGTAACCCCTCAAAATGCATTATTTATTTACAAATATGCTGCCGTTTTAGAAGATCCGGGACACCCACCAAATGCGCAGCCCGTATTTCAAATGCGTTTGTTGGACCAAAACGGCACCCAAATTGGTGGTAACTGTGGACAATATACGGTATATGGCGGGCAACCGGGCCAAAATTTTCAAACATGTGGTGGCGTAAAGTGGTTGCCATGGACTATTGTTGGCGTTAATCTAACGGCTTACACTGGACAGCAAGTCACGATAGAATTCACCACAAAAGATTGCGATTATTCAGGTCATTTTGGCTATGCCTACGTAGTAGCCGATTGTATGCCATTAATTCTGGATTTAGATTATTGTTTTGGAGCCAACACAATCAATATTTCTGGTCCTGCAGGATTTCAAAGCTATAACTGGAGTTCGGGACAAAACACGCAGTCTATTTCGGTACCTGTTGCCACAGCCTTGCCTACTTATACTGTAACCATGCAATCCTTTTCTAATCAAGGTAATTGTACGGTTTCGCTTACAGCGCAAGCCATTCCAACAACGGTAAATAACAACTTCACTGTTACACAAGCTTGCCCGTGGTCTCCTACCCAATTTAACAGTACCCCAACCATCTTGCCAACCTCCATAAATGGAGTAGTCCTTGCTAACGGCGGCGCAGCCTCATGGTTTTGGGACTTTGGGGATCTTTCTACCCTATCAGGAAGCAACCCCGCGGTGCATCAAAACCCAACGCACGTTTATGCTAATCCAGGAACATACACCGTTACACATATTGTATTCACTCAAGCGGGATGTAGCGATACAATTTCACAAACCATCAATGTACTGCCTCCACCTACGATCAACTTCACGTTCAACAACGCCTGTGTTTTTAATGTTGTTAACACAACAAATAACACCCAAGACCCAAATCTTGCTCAGGTTACTTATGAGTGGCTATGGGGTGACGGGAGTGCAAATGACATAACGACAAATGCATCGCACACTTATCAGCAAGCTGGAACGTTTCAACTGGGATTGGCCGCCACCAACGTGGGGGGGTGCACAGACACCTTATATCAATCCGTAACAATTCATCCGCTTCCTCCTGTATTTGCGGGTAATGACACAACAATCTGCCCTGGTTTTAGCATTCCACTCAACGCAACGGGCGCAGTAACCTATAGTTGGGAAACGGGAACAGCCAATGGATCACCTTATGTTCCACAAGCAAGTGAAATGCTAACGGTAGTTGGTACAGATGCCAATGGATGCATTAATTCAGATTCGTTAAACATTACTCTTTTCCCTGCAGCGGTCGTAGATGCAGGGCCTGACATCAGTGAGTGTTCGGGAACAAGCGTTACTATTACGGGATCTGGAGTCGCTAACTACTCATGGAATAATGGATTAATTGACGGTCAAACCTTCACTCCACCCGTTGGTGTGGTAACGTATACCGTAACAGGAACAGATGCTAACGGATGTATTGATTCCGACCAAATGATATTAACCACATGGGCAAACCCAGTGGTAACTGCAGGAAATGATCAATCAATTTGCGAAGGTGATTCAACACTACTATCCGGTTCAGGAGCAAGTACCTATGTTTGGGATAATGGCATTCTAAACAACGACTATTTTATCCCTACAATCAATACCACCTACACCGTAATTGGAACGGACAATAACGGCTGTACCGGAACGGATGACATGAATATTACCATTGAACCTGCAGCCTATCCTTCGTTTAATGCGCCCGTATTAGCGGATTGTACGCCATTTTCATTCACGCTGAATAACACATCTACAGGAACTCCTTTTACCCAGGCAGTTTGGACTTTTGGAAACGGAGCTACTGCAACCGGAGCGGGACCAATTTCTTATACGTACAATAGTCCGGGCTGCTATGACGTAGGCTTAACATTAACGACAGCCTTGGGCTGTGAATGGGATATCTTAATTACAGACTACTTGTGCAGTTATGTGTTACCGATAGCGGATTTTGAGCCCAGCCCAATGAATATTACTGATTTGGAAAACACGAGCTCCATGATCAACCAAAGCGCTGGTGGTAGTTCTTACGCATGGGATTTTGGCGATGGAACTACATCAACAGAGTTTGAACCGGTTCATTTCTTCCCCAATACAACCACTGCTAATTATCTGGTTACATTAATTGTATACACGGATAATGGTTGTACGGATACCACCAATCGTGTAGTTACATTAACAGAAACACAACTTTTATACGTTCCGAACACCTTTACTCCAGATGGAAATGAGTACAATCAAACATGGTTTCCTGTGATTACCGCCGACTTTGATCCCTACGAGTTCACCTGTTTAATTTACGACCGATGGGGCGAATTAATTTGGGAAAACCATAACCATTTGGTGGGATGGGATGGAAAAAGGTTGAATGGAAAGCCGATGCAAGAAGGTGTGTATACATGGAAAATCTTGATTAAGTCACCCTATCGAGATGAACGTAAGGCTTTCACAGGACATGTAACCTTATTGAGGTAATTCCGCATAATTGTGCTAAATTTGTGCTCACATGAAGTATTATTTTTCCTTTGTACTGCTTTTCGGAATATCTCAGATTTTTGCTCAAAACAACGCGGGTTGCCCCAATGCTAATTTTAGTAGCGGGAATTTTACGAATTGGCAAGGCTACACTGGTTCATATGCAAGTCCTGCAGCCACTTTTGGGATTGTAAACGGCAGACATACCATCATTTCAACACAAGGAATTGATCCAAATACGTGTGGAGGACTTCAAATGATTCCTCCCGGAAGTACAAGCTCTGCAAGATTAGGCAATCAAAGTACTGGTGCTCAAGGCGAACAATTGCGTTACACCATGAATGTTACTGCTCAAAACTCTCTTTTCATCTATAAATATGCATGTGTGCTTCAAGACCCTGGTCATACGCCTGCTCAGCAACCGGTATTTCAAATGAGGTTATTAAATCAAGCAGGAAATCAAATTAATGGTAATTGTGGGATTTATAATGTGTATGCTGGCCAACCAGGTCAAAATTTTCAAACGTGTGGGGGTGTCAAATGGCTTCCATGGACCATTGTTGGGGTTAATCTTCAAGCATATATAGGGCAAAACATCACTGTTGAATTTACAACTAAGGATTGTGCACAGAGTGGCCATTATGGATACGCTTATGTGGTGGCCGATTGTATGCCCTTAACCTTAGACTTAGATTATTGTTTTGGCTCGCCTAACATAAACATTTCAGGGCCTGCAGGATTCCAAAGTTATAATTGGAGCAATGGAGCCAACACGCAAAGTATAAGTGTTCTAGCAGCTACAGCAGCACCGAGTTATACGGTTACGATGCAATCATTCTCGAACCAAGGAAATTGCACCGTCGCATTAACCGCTTCGGCAATACCGACCACCGTTCAAAGTAATTTTACCTACACGGCAGCATGTCCATGGACCCCAATGCAGTTTAACAGTACTCCTACCATCCTTCCAAATACGATAAACGGTGTACTCCTCGCGAATGGGGGGGCATCCTCGTGGTCATGGAATTTTGGGGATGGATCTACATTAAACGGCAATAACCCTGCGGTTCATATGAATCCAACGCATACCTATCAAAATCCAGGCACATACAATGTAACACACATTGTGACCACGCAAGCAGGGTGTTCAGATACCATTACTCAAACCATTACTGTACTCCCACCCCCTGTGATTAATTTCAATTTCAATAACAGCTGTATGAATGATACAGTAAGTTTTACAAACCAAACCCAAGACCCGAACCTCGCCCAAGTAAGCTACACGTGGTTATTTGGAAACGGAAGCCCAAATTCTACGCAAACGAATCCAATTCAAATCTATCCCAATGCAGGAACATATAATGTTTCACTTATCGCCTCGAATGCGGGTGGGTGCACAGACACCCTTACACAAGCGGTTACCGTCTATCCACTTCCTCCAGTCAATGCCGGAAGTAATGTCGCTGTTTGTCCAGGTACGCCAGTAACCTTATCCGCGACAGGTGCACCAACATTAACATGGGAAACAGGCACCGTCAACGGAGGAACCTATTTACCTGTAAACAATATTACACTGACTGTAGTTGGTATAGATAACAACGGCTGTGTGAATCAAGACTCGATGGATATTACGATTTATCCGGGAGCACTTGTAAATGCAGGTCCTGATATCAACGTGTGTTTAGGGTCTTCCGTTACTATTACGGCTACAGGTTCCAATACGTATCAGTGGAATAATGGAATCACCAATGGTCAAACGTTTACCCCACCGCTTGGCTCTATTACATATACGGTTATTGGTACCTCGTTGAATGGTTGCACGAATGTAGATTCCATGGTGTTAACTGTATTTTCCAATCCAGGGATAAGTGCAGGCCCTGATCAAATTGTATGTACCGGGGATTCTACACAATTGTTGGGACAAGGTGCAGTAAGTTATCAATGGAGTGGAGGCGTGTCCAACGGGTCCTACTTTACCCCCTTGTCTACAGGCCTTTGGAGTGTCACAGGGTTGGATGCTAATGGATGTATAGGTTATGATACGATGCAAATAATTGTGCCACAACCTGTGGTTTTTGCTGGTAATGACACCAGTATTTGTCCTGGATTTAATATTCCGCTTAATGCAGTTGGAACAGCGACATATACGTGGAGCACAGGAACCTTGAATGGCAATAATTATACAACGCTAAGCAGTGAGATTATTTCTGTAATAGGATTGGACACCAATCTTTGCCCTGCATATGACACGTTAATTGTAACTGTTTTTCCAGCTCCAGTGGTTGATGCTGGACCCGATATTCAAGTATGTTCGGGAGCATCTGTTACAATTTCAGGATCTGGTGCTGTTAGCTATGTTTGGGACAATGGACTACTTAACGGAAATACATGGACCCCACCCGTGGGAATTGTCACCTACCTTGTAACAGGAACGGATGCGAATGGATGTATAGACACCAGTAACATGGTTCTAACCGTTTGGGCGAATCCAACAGTGAACGCAGGAGTTGATCAAAGCATTTGCGAAGGAGCAAGTACCCTAGTAAGTGGATCAGGCGCGATAAGTTATCAATGGAATAATGGGATAGTAAATCAAGTTAACTTTACACCAAGCACCACATCAACCTACACAGTTATCGGAACAGACCAAAATGGCTGTATTGGAACGGACAATATGAATATCACCATTGAATCGGCTTCAATACCTAACTTCAACGCTGCAATAACAGAAAACTGTATTCCGTTCACAGCCAACCTTACCAATACCTCCTCAGGTACTCCTTATTTATCAGCTCTTTGGGATTTTGGAAATGGAATTACCTCAACCGGTATGAACACCACTTCAGTTACCTATAACGCTGCTGGATGCTATGATGTAAGCTTGACATTGACAACTGCACTAGGGTGTGTTTGGGATACCACGTTTACTGATTATTTATGTGCCTATTCTGTTCCAATTGCCGATTTCAATGTAACGCCACAATCAATGACTGTATTGAATACCACGGGAACTTTCGAAAATTATAGTTCAGGGGCAGATTATTACAACTGGGATTTTGGAGATGGTAGTTCGAATTCAAATGAATTTGAACCAATACATTCTTTCCCAACGTCATCCTCCGGTAATTACCTAATCACTTTGATTGCTTCGACAACTTTTGGATGTACAGATACCGCCACACAAACAGTAATAGTACAAGAATCACAACTTATTTTTGTTCCAAATACATTTACACCCGATGGCAATGAATATAACCAAACTTGGTTGCCAATAATCACAGCGGATTTTGACCCGTATGAATACAGCTGTTTCATTTACAATCGATGGGGTGCAATTATTTGGGAAAATCATAACCACGAAATCGGTTGGGACGGAAAAGATGCCAATGGATTCGACATCACCCAAGGAACATATACTTGGAAAATAATCTTAAAGTCTCCATACTCGGACAATAGAAAAGCATACATTGGGCATGTGAATTTATTGAGGTAATGTAGTTTGGCATTTAATTCATAAATTTGAAGGTGAGCATGGCAACGAATGGTTAATATTCTCGTAAGCAATGTGACCCAAACATTAACTTTTTTTTATGACACGATTTATACTCAGTGTAATTATATTTTTCACTACTTATTTCGCTCACAGTCAATATACCGTTTGTCTTGGCCAAGATTTATCGGTGTGCCCAGGTCAAACTGTTACCATAAACAATTGCAATCAAGGTGGTGGTGCCAATAACGTTGCAGGTGTTTACTTGAACGCGCCAAGCCAAGTTAATTTATCTGATGACTCTTGGTCAGGAGTAGTTAATATCGGATTCCCATTCAATTTTTATGGTCAAAATTATAACCAGTGTGTAATAGGTTCCAATGGATTAGTGTCATTTAACCTAGCAAACGCGAATGGATATTGTCCATGGTCGTTGGGGGGTATTCCTCCACTTCCGAATATGCAATTAACCGCTGCTCGGAATTCAATCATGCTAACCTATCAAGATATTAACCCTTCGTTAGGTGGTCAAATTCAATATCAAATGATCGGTACTGCACCAAATCGGAGATTTGTAGTGCTCTATAAAAACATTTTGATGTTTAGCTGTACCCAACAATGTAACTACATGGCAATCATTATGTATGAAACTACCAATGTATTTGAATTACACATTGGAAATAAACCCATTTGTACCGGTTGGAATAGTGGCTTAGCCATTCAAGGATCTGAGAATAATCCCATGACGGTGGCACACATCACCCCTGGAAGAAACAACCAAGTTTGGGGTGCGAATCAAGATGGTCGTAGATTTACTCCAACAGCTCCCAATAACACAAATCAATACACTATGGCTCAAATTCCATATATATTGGTTTCTAGTCCAGGCACAAATTTTATCTGGCAAAATACATTAGGTCAAACCTTTCCATACAATAACGGAACCTTGGTTGTTAACCCAGTACCTCTACCTGGGCCAACAGGTTATTTTCTTTCAGGGTCTGCTTGTAATGCAAGTATCGGTTCAATCACCAATGACACCACATGGATATCGATTGGTGGAGCGGCGGTAAATGTTACGACAATAAATGATATCTGTTCTCAATCCATTGGGTCGGTAACTGCCAATCCGACAGCAGGTACGCCACCATTTACATATACCTGGACACCAAATATTGGAAATACTCAAACTATAAACAACCTTCCTGCGGGAACTTATTCCGTAAGCGTTCAAGACGCGAGTGGTTGTCCTGCCACCGGCAGTGGAATCATTGGGGATACCCCAGCGCAATATACCGCCACCATGACCCAAGTGAGTTGTCCGGGTGGTAATGATGGTACGGCTACCGCGAACATAATACCTGCTACCCCAGGCGCCACATATACTTGGAGTAATGGCCAGACTACTCAAACGGCTACTGGTTTAAGTGCTGGGACATATACCTGTAACGTTGCAACACCCAGTGGATGTTCAGGAAGTGTTTCAATAACGGTTACTGAAATCCCAGCGATGATTTTGAATTTAACCAATGTTGTTAACGCAAATTGCAATAGCATTAATAACGGTAGCGCAACTATCAATGTTTCACAAGGTACGCCAGGTTATACATACAGCTGGACCGGTTCTGCTTCTGTATCTAATATTGCTATCGATTTAGGCGCTGGCTCACATACGGTAACTGTAACGGATGCTAATGGATGTGTTCAGGATACCATCTTTAATATCACTGAACCTCCTGCCTTGGCTATTTCGTTTCTTACCCAAGACACCATGATTTGTCCTGAGGCAAGCATTACATTAAGTGCACAGGGTGTTGGTGGTTCAAGCCCTTACATTTTCAGTTGGGTCGATAATAATGGGAATTCTTTCGGGCCTGCAAGCTCTATCACGGTTGACCCAACGGGAACTCCAACTGAGTATTGTGTTACACTATCTGAGCAATGTGGATCACCAACCACGCAAGATTGCATGATAATAACCTTTCCTACTCCGATCATCCCAAGTATTGCTCCAAATTATCCAATACTTTGTATGCCAGGATCATTCAATTTCTCAAACACATCCGCCAATGCTGCGGAAATTGCATCTACCGTTTATACCTTTTCTAATGGAGATACATACACGGTTCCTGGCATGCAGAATTTTTCAAATACCTTCCCTTATCCAGGATTTTACAGTGTTAACATGATAACGACTTCCATTTATGGCTGTGTTTATTCTAACAGTACCCAGGACATCGTTGAAGTTACCCCTTTACCTACCGCAGACTTTGTACTTTCACGAAACCCTGTAACCTGGTTTGAAACCTCAGTTCAGGCTAATGACAACTCCCAGGGAAATATCGTGGATTGGCAATGGACTTGTGATCAAGCGGAAAGTATTACGAGCAATGGAGTTAACGCCATGTTTACATTCCCGCAGGGAGTTGTGGGAACATATTACCTAAACTTAACAGTAACTACTGCTCAAGGATGTTCAGATTCGGTATCTTTACCCTTGGAGATCATTCCTGACATTGTATTTTATGTTCCAAATACATTCACACCAGATGATGATGAACATAACCAAACGTGGCGATTTTATGTAGAAGGCATTGATGAAATGGGCTTTCATTTAACCGTCTATAACCGTTGGGGAGAAACTGTATGGGAAACGTATGATCCTTCTGGAGAATGGGACGGAATGTACGGAGGAACCTTAGTACAGCCCGGGGTTTATACATGGACCGCATGGTACAAGGAGCGTGACAGTGATGGAAAGAAAATTAGACAAGGATTTGTAAATGTATTAAGGTAACTATGAAAAAGTTTTATGCTATTCTGATTATAGGTGGTTTTTTAATTGGATGTGGCGTGGTGGATCTCTCCTCACTGCCCATAGCAACAACAACTCCTGTCAAACCTCAACTCACAAATGATGAAGTAATTAAGGGATTAAAGGAGGCGCTTACTGTTGGAATAAAAAACGCGGTAGACTCCAGTGCAGTGCTTGACGGTTTCTTAAGGAACCCTGAAATTCGTTTACCGTTTCCTCCGGATGCGATGAAGGTTAAAGAAAAGGCTTTAAAATTAGGAATGCAAGGGCAAGTGGATAAATTTGAAACCACTTTGAATCGTGCCGCAGAAGAAGCAGTGAAAGAAGCGCTACCCATCTTTAAAAATGCTATATTAAACATGTCTATTCAAGATGGATTTGCCATTTTGAAGGGCGGAAATGGTGCAGCAACAAAATTCTTGAAAGATAAAACATCTGACAGCCTTGCTGTTGCGTTTTTGCCCAAGGTGAAGAATGCTACAAGCAACGTACAATTAACTTCCTATTGGAATCCAATTATCAACAAATATAACGCGGCTGTTACACTTACGGGTGGAGAAAAAATAAATCCAGATTTAGATGCCTATGTTACTCAGTTAGCAATTCAAGGGTTGTTTAAACTCGTAGAAAAAGAAGAAAATAAAATCAGGAAAGATCCAGGTGCTCGAGTCACCGATTTATTGATGAAGGTATTTAGTAATATATAACCTTAATCCATTGAAAAATTTTCCGCCAACTGAGCTCGCGTTAAACGCTCAAAATCACGTATATCATTTAGGGTTGTCAGCAGCACAAATTGCTAACACTGTTCTTTTGGTAGGAGATCAAGACCGCGTTTCATTGATATCAAATTTTTTTGATGAGATAACGCATAAAAGTCAACATCGTGAGTTTGTCTGCCATACTGGAACATACCGCGGAAAAAGAATCTCTGCACTTTCCACAGGAATAGGCACAGATAATATCGATATTACGGTAAATGAACTTGACGCATTGGTTAACATCGACCTTAAGACGAGAACGGAACTTCCGAGCCATACGTCACTGAATTTAATTCGCATTGGAACCTGTGGGATTTTACAGCCACAAATCCCAGTGCACAGTTATATTGTTTCCACACATGCCTTTGGATTGGATAATGTAGCACACTTTTACGATATCGAATTTACCGATACAGAACGATACATGAATGAACGGATTAAAGAATTCATGCAACTCCCCAAGGGGATTGAACCCTATTTTGTTGGAGCAGATTCCGACTTAACATTTCAATTAACTGATGATTTTTGTTTTCCGGGAATTACCATTACAAGTTCTGGATTTTATGGTCCGCAAGGAAGGCAATTACGTCTAAATTCTCGGATTGCTGACATTCAAATGAAGGCGCAGCATTTCAATGAAAACAATTTAAGGCTACTTAACTTTGAAATGGAAAGTTCGGCCCTTTTTTCGTTAGGACGAGCTCTTGGACACCGATGTGCAACCATTTGTTTGGGAATTGCCAACCGACCCAACACAACTTTTTCGGAAGGGTATAATGCGGAAATGAATCAACTGATTAAATTCGTACTCGACCGAGTGTCTTAGTTATCCAAGTATTTGTCCAGGGTAAGGTGAAGGTTTATGCCGCGTAGTTCAGCACCTTTTGCGATAATTTCGCCCTTTTCATCCACGAGGAAGGCACTGGGAATGGAAAAGACGCCATAGAGGTTTGATATCTTGTTCCCTTCATCTAAGCCGTGATATTTCCATACCATTCCATCGGATTTAATGGCGTCTTTCCAAGCAGAAGACTCACGATCCAAGGACACACTAAAAATGGTAAAGCCTTTACCATTAATAAATTTCTTTTTACGGTATTTATGGTAGGCCTCCACGACATTGGGCATTTCTTTCCTGCACGGACCACACCACGAGGCCCAAAAATCTACCAACACCAACTTGCCTTTTAATTTAGACAATGAAATCTTTTTTCCTTTGTGAGACTTCATTTCAATATCGGGAGCTAGACCTTTGGGGCTATGCGAAACCTCAGCGGTATTCCTAAAACAAAAGGCACCGCAAAAAATGAATACAATAAAGGCCAATGGAAGAAATCGTTGTATCGTTTTCATTTATCCAATTCTACGAATATCCGCACCAATGTTATTCAAACGAATCTCTATATCTTGATAACCTCGGTCTATCTGATCAATGTTGTGAATCACGCTCTTCCCCTTGGCTGAAAGCGCAGCAATAAGTAGAGATACTCCTGCACGAATATCCGGTGAAGTCATTGAAATACCCTTGAGTTGATGTTCTCTATTTAGTCCAATTACGGTAGCTCGGTGTGGATCACACAGTATGATTTGAGCTCCCATATCGATTAATTTATCCACGAAGAACAACCTAGATTCGAACATTTTTTGGTGAATCAATACGGAACCTTTAGCTTGAGTTGCTACGACTAAAATAATCGAAAGTAGATCAGGTGTGAAGCCAGGCCATGGAGCGTCATAAATCGTTAAAATCGACCCATCAATGAAGGTATCTATTTCATAATGATCTTGTGCAGGCACAAAAATATCGTCGCCGCGACGTTCCAATTTAATTCCCAACCTTCTAAAAACATTTGGAATAATTCCCAGATTATCCCAGCTTACGTCTTTTATGGTAATCTCTGATTGAGTCATGGCTGCCAACCCAATAAAACTCCCTATTTCAATCATGTCGGGTAAAATACGGTGAAAACACCCTTTTAATTCTTTTACGCCTTCAATATGCAACAAATTTGAACCAATGCCTTCAATGTTCGCTCCCATGGAATTAAGCATCCTACACAGTTGTTGAATGTACGGTTCACATGCTGCGTTGTAAAAGGTTGTTTTCCCCTCAGCCAACACTGCGGCCATAAGAATGTTTGCCGTCCCTGTAACCGAAGCCTCATCAAGGTGAATGTATGTGCCTTTTAATTTTTTTGCTTCAATGGAATAGAAATGCTCCCCCGCGTCGTAGTTAAACTTGGCACCTAATAGGGTAAATCCTTCAAAGTGGGTATCTAATCTTCGACGACCAATTTTATCTCCTCCTGGTTTAGGGATGAACCCTTTTCCAAAACGTGCGAGAAGAGGTCCTACAATCATGATCGATCCGCGTAACGAAGCGGCGCGCATTTTAAAATCCTCTGTTTCTAAATAGGCTAAGTCAATGTCTTTGGCTTGAAAAATATAGGTGCCTTTCTCTACTTTTTCCACCTTAACACCCATGGTTTGTAGTAGACCAATCAGTTTATTGACATCAACAATATCAGGGACATTGGAGATGGTTACTTTTTCAGCGGTCAACAGCGGAGCACATAACACCTGTAGGGCCTCATTTTTTGCTCCTTGTGGATGCAATTCTCCTTTTAATGGCTTTCCGCCATGAATTTCAAAAGATGCCATTACTTCTTAAAAATTTTTTTTCTTTTGTTTTTGCTTAAAATTCTTGGAGAATTTCTTGTTATTGTTGTTGTTGTTATTTCCCATCCCCATGGATCTCAATAACACATTGGTATTCATCAATTCATCCGGATTCTCTAATACCAATTCTCCTTTCGAAAGCTCTTTTAATTGATCTGCAATTACTTGATTTTCAACGGTATCGTTATTATACGATAGGAATTGTTTTTTCATGAAATTCGCCATCGTATTTTTCAAATAATCGCGTTCGTCATCCTTGGTAACATCTTTCGCTAACTCTAGAATTTCTTGAGTGTACTTTCCATAATGACCATACCTGATTTTACTTTTTGGATAGGACATTATCTGGGGTCTCTCTTGCAAGGACTCAGGTTTTGGGATTTCGTACGGTGAATCCACCTCTAAATTAAAATCCGACATCACGAAAAGGTGTGTCCATAATTTATGTCGAAAATCATCTACATCACGGAGGTGCGGATTCAATTGTCCCATCACTTCAATGATCGCTTGTGCAGCACGATTACGTTCTTTACGATCAGAAATTTCCATGGCGTGTGCAATCATGTTTTGCACATTTCTACCATATTCTGGTAAAATAAGTTTACCGCGTGTTGTATTATATTCCATTTAAGATTCAATTTTTGCACCGAGTGCATTCATGTAAATATCGCGTGCTTCATCGATAAAACCAAATGCCTGTAAATCTATTTGCATTTTACCTTTCGTTACATGCCCCAAGAGAATTATCTGAGTATCGCATGATTTTTTAAATTCACTAAACGCATTGCGCTTTTCCTCTGGTAAGGTAACCACTACTCGTCCTTGACCTTCTCCGAATAAAAACGCATCGGCACGAATGTCCATGTCGGTTTCAATATCAAAACCAAGCCCTCTTGGAAAGCCCATTTCCACTAAGGAAACAAACAGACCACCATCAGAAATATCATGGGCTGCATTGATTAAATCTTGTGCGATGAGTGTTTTAACCGTCTCTTGCATGTTGAATTCTTCATCCAAATCAAACCTTGGCACCGGAGAAAGCTTCACCCCTTGAATAGACGATAAATACTCAGAGGACCCCATATCATCGGAATAGTTTCCAACCAAATAAATTAAGTCCCCCTTTTCTTTAAAATCAAGGGTCATTTTTTTATCCTTATCTTCCAAAATACCAATCATTCCAATGGTTGGAGTTGGAAATACTGGAACTTCTTTTCCGGCAATTACCGATTGGTTATAAAAGGAAACATTCCCTCCGGTAACTGGTGTAGAAAATTTTATACAAGCCGCACTCATTCCTTTAATCGCACCAACAAATTGCCAGTAGCTTTCTGGATTGTAGGGATTTCCAAAATTCAAACAATTGGTGACTGCGGAAGGAATTCCACCGGAAACCGTTATGTTTCTTGCCGCCTCTGATACGGCAATCATTGTCCCGATTTCAGGATCAGAATTCACGTAGCGTGAATTGCAATCAACGGTCATGGCTAGGGCCTTTCTCGTTCCTTTAATGGAAACAATCCCTGCATCTGAGGGTGCATTGGTTGACATATTCACGGTACCTACCATGGAGTCATATTGCTCATAAACCCAGCGCTTAGAGGCAATGTTTGGCAAGCCTAACAGTTGAAACGCTACCGCTTTGAGGTCAGAAGGAACCTTGATGGAATCGGGGTTAAATTTCTTTGCCTCTTGATAATATGCAGGCTCAGCGTAATCACGCTTGTATTGGGGTGCACCACCTCCAAGCACCAAGGATTCAGCGGGTACATCCCCCACCAATTCCCCATTCATGTGATAGCGAATTCTTCCCGTATCCGTGACATGACCAATTTCCTCTGCATGCAAATCCCATTTATCAAAAATCGATTTAACCACATGCTCCTTGCCTTTATGAACCACTACAAGCATACGCTCTTGGGATTCGGAAAGCAAAATTTCATAGGGTAACATATTCTCTTGTCTAGTAGGAACTTTATCCAAATAAATCTCCATACCTACCCCTCCAGCCGCAGACATTTCTGTGGTTGAACAGGTAATCCCGGCCGCTCCCATGTCTTGCATGCCTACAATCGCATCCGTTTGAGCCAATTCCATGGTCGCTTCGAGCAGTAACTTTTCCATGAAAGGGTCACCCACTTGAACCGAGGGCAAATCATTGGCTGAATCTTCCGTAATGTCTTTGGAGGCGAAAGCTGCTCCCGCTATCCCATCTTTACCAGTGGCAGAACCCACAATAAACACTGGATTCCCAGGACCTTTCGCTGTGGCAGATATAATTCTTTTTATGTCTATAATTCCCGCTGAAAATGCGTTTACCAAAGGGTTTGTATTGTACGATTCATCAAAAAACACTTCGCCTCCAACAATTGGAATACCGAACGCATTTCCGTAGTCGCCAATTCCTTTAACCACACCCTTTACCAACCATTTGGTTCGTGGCAGGTCTAAATTGCCAAAACGCAGCGAATTCAATTGCGCGATGGGGCGTGCACCCATGGTGAAAATATCACGATTGATTCCCCCTACTCCTGTTGCGGCGCCTTGATAAGGCTCTAAGGCACTGGGGTGATTGTGGGATTCAATTTTAAAAACACACCCAAGACCACCGCCGATGTCTACCAATCCAGCATTTTCCTCTCCGGCTTTAACCAGCATGTGTGGACCATCCTTGGGAAGTGTTTTCAACCAAAGGATTGAATTTTTGTACGAGCAGTGCTCGGACCACATGACCGAGTAAATTGCGGTTTCTGTAAAATTAGGGGTTCGACCAAGAATCCCTTGAATTTGCTCAAACTCTTCTGATAACAGTCCCAGTTCTTTTGCTTGCGTCAGGGTCGCTTCTTGTTGTAGGGTATTTTCCATGATAAATTTCAGGAACAAAAGTACGGAATATCTTTAAGTCAATACCCGTTGAGGCAAAGATTCAGCCCCCACTTTATTAACAAAAAAATCCGGATAAACCGGATTTAACAATGATGCAAAAGGAATCTTCAATGCCCGCAATGGACAATATACGTACCCGTTGTATCTGTATAGCCATTCGCTTCTAACCCCTCCATCTCATCTCCACATTTTTCACCAAGCTCAATCTCGGCTCCAGCCTTGTCGTAATGGCAATCTTCACATTTGTTCTTTTTACACGCCGAGAATGACCCCGCCATTAACCCGAGTAAAGCAATAAATAACATGTTAGTTTTCATATGGTTTGTTTTTAAAATTACTATTGAAATTATATCCAACACCAAGGAAGAAATTTCTTCCCGGAAAGGGCATTTGAATGTTTTTTAAGCGGGATAGATGATCGATATACGTAGCATTGAGGACATTTCTCCCACCTCCTTTAATAGTAAACTGATCTGCCTTACCAAAAGCAAAAACCAAGGAAAAATCTAATACATGATAAGCCTTTGACGTGGTTTCGAGGTAGGCCACATTATTTTGAGGCCCCATGGTGGTTGATTGAACGTTTATCTCTTTGATTTTTAAGAAGTTTTTTGATTCAAATTCATAGCGCAACACATGCTGCATTCGCGGCTGAGGAATCATAGAAACGGCACTGTCGCCCAGCGCACTCACATGCAGGTAAGAAAGGGAAATTTCCCAATGTAATCCGTGCGCAAAATGCGGGTGAACGTGATAAGACAGATCCAACCCAGAAAACAACACTGCATTATTTTGAACATACCGATATCCCGGGATACCATCGAATAACACTCCCATCGGCTCTAAATAAATGTAATCTTTGATGTAACTAACAAAGGGGTTAAATACCAACGCACCATGTGCCTGATTCCACTCCATGGTAACATCTAACTGTACTGCTTTTTCAGGAATTAATGAAGTCTCCCCAACCTCATAGCGGAGTGCCCCGTGATGATACCCATTCGAAAATAGCTCGGTTAAGTGCGGGGCCCTAAATCCACTGGACAAAGAAGTTCTAAATACCATGGATTCAGAACTTCTCACCGCCCCGATACTTCCATTTAACCCATTAAAACTCATCTTTTCTTGAAAGGGCAAATCGATGCCATAGATGGCCCTGCGGTCATACCGAATCCCTGCCTGAAGATTCCATTTTTTATGCTCGTGATTCACACTAACATATCCTCCCACATCAACAGATTGCGCATTAGGAATTAAGGTGTCCGAAGCATTCAAGGCATTGACATTCTGCTGCAGCATTGCTTGTATACCCGCGATAAGACGCGTCGACTTATTCCATTTAACTAGCCACCTGACTTGCACCAAGTGATTCGATAAATTCATACTCAGGGATGGGATGGTAACTTTCTCATCAAATTCAATCAAACGGTTTACCGTAGCACCATACATGGCCATCACCTCATATCGATCCCTATAAAAATTAGCAGTTGCCTGCAGCAAATGATTCTGAAAAAACTGTGCAGGTAGTTCATAACTTCTTTCTCGTTCATCCACTTGAAATGTCAACGGAGTAGCCAAGGAATCATGGGTATGCCCAGGAATACCCGCAACGGAATGGCTTGCCGTGTAACGCAAGGAATATAAACTCCGTTTTCCGGTGTAAGACATATTCAGTTTGGCACCAAAATCATTAAACCGTGAATTTTTCGCGAATTTACCTGAAGGCAATTGAAAATCAGCATGATTAGAGTAGGTAGAAGCCACAAACCATCTGAATTTACGGTACGATTCCTTATAAATAAATTGAGCCCTACCTCCCAAGGTATTAGAAAATCCTTCGGTTTGAAACTCCAAGGCACGTGCATTAGAGGGCGCAAACGGAGCATCCACCAAATAGACAACACCACCCAAGGCATCAGCACCATACAACAAACTGGCTGGACCTTTGATTACCTCCACGGCAGACACGCCAAGACTGGTAATTCCAATCCCATGATCACCGCCCCATTGTTGTCCTTCTAAGCGCAACCCGTTCAATAAGGTGACCACGCGCATGCCCTGCATTCCACGAATCACGGGTTTTGAAATTCCATTGCCCAAAGCTGCGTTGTAAACTCCTGGAATTTTAGCCAATGCCTCACCAAGGGTTAGATTGGAAATCATCCCAAGCGAGGACATCTTTTGAGATTCAATATGAAAGGGATTTTTATTGGATTGAATGAGCGACCCGGAGGAAACTGTTACCTCATGCATGTCTAAGTGAACTGGCAACACCCGTATTTGAACAACATTCTGACCCTGTAATACGGTAAAAAACGCACTTCTATACCCGAGCGCTATGATCTTGAAGGTGAGGTTACTGTTCACATTTAGCGGAAAAACACTGTTTCCACTGGCGTTGGTCATGACCGTTTGGTCGTATTCCACGCAATACACTGTAGCATCTGCGAGTGGTACATTGCGAATCGAATCAAAAACCTGCACGGTTAGTGATTGCCCTTGAAAGAAACCGTTCAAGACAAATAACACATAACATAAAAACACGTGCTTCATTGGTAAAATCATTTAATGCAACATTGTTGCGTTTTGCAAATATAAAATATTTAGTGCAATTTTGTTGCAATAAGTAAAAAAAATGTCTATTCCTCGAAATACTAAAGCAAAACAGGCGGTGTTACATGAAATTTCAAGCTCGGACTTCGCGTTAAGTCAGCCCGAAATTTTTGAACGGGTTAAAGGCGCCTGCGATCGAGTAACGGTTTATCGTGTATTAGATCGCCTGGTAATGGAAAATAAGATTCATAAAATAGTCAATGTCGATGGAACAATAAATTACGCGCGCTGCACCAGTTGCGATGAATCTCATACGCACGCACATGACCATTTACATTTCAGCTGTATTACTTGCAAGAAAATCGAATGTTTGGAAGAACAATTGATTCATGTTAAGCTGCCAGACACCTACCAAATAAAAGAATTATTCTTGACTATCTCTGGAACATGTCCGAGTTGTCAAGCCACGTAGAAAACGCTATTTTTACCCCATGATATATAGGCTATGCGTTTTATCCTTACTGCTTTTTTCCTGCGGTCAGCAGACTGAATTGAGTGATCGGTTCATGAATGAATGTGATTGCATTGTTTACCAAAACGAAATCATCAAGCAACACAGAAAGGGATATACGATTGAGTATATTAACCCAAGTAAGGCAAGTGGCTGTGTGAAGAACCAATTGTCGCACACCTCAATTATTGACTTTGAAGATTCCCTGGGAGTTGAATCTGTGGTCGTGTTTAGCAAAACTCCAGAAAAATATATTCAATCGATGAAGGAATGGGCATTAACCTATGGGTCAAAAAACATACGGTTATCCCACATGAAGGAACAAAAAAATACCATTGAATTAATACTAAGCAAGAAATACATAAAACCTTCCGATACCATTTTCCATAATTCTTATAGGCCATATAAGGAAATACTATTAAAAAAAGAAAAATCGATTTGGTCGGAAGAATCAAGCAAGATTAACCCTTATTGGCCTTGGCAAGGACATACCTCATTTTAATTTTCACAGGGCTCTTACCATTATTCAATCAATAGATTACACTCGTTTTTTCCATGTAAGCAGTAAGGCAGTATGCGTTGTCCTTTGGGTTAAAAAAAACCAGGGATAAAACCATACCGCGCTTTCAGCTATTTTCCTTAATTTTGTCTTCAAATTAACGAATATGAATTACGATATTATAGTAATCGGAAGTGGACCAGGTGGATATGTAACCGCCATTAGAGCATCCCAATTAGGGATGAAAACAGCGATTATCGAGCGTGAAGAGTTAGGCGGAATTTGCTTGAACTGGGGATGTATTCCGACCAAAGCCTTATTAAAAAGTGCACAAGTGTATGAATATCTTCAACATGCTTCAGATTATGGAATCAATGTGAAAGAAGCCAGCGCTGACTTTAATGCCGTAGTTAAACGTTCTCGTGACGTAGCCCATGGTATGAGTAATGGCATCCAGTTTTTAATGAAAAAAAATAAAATCGATGTAATCATGGGGAGCGCAACGATAGCCCCAGGAAAGCAGGTGATTGTCGTAGACGAATCCGGAAAAAGCACCACCTATTCTGCAACCAAAGCCGTAATAATAGCCACGGGAGCACGCTCGAGAGAATTGCCGAATCTTCCACAAGACGGAACAAAGATTATTGGGTATCGAAAAGCAATGACCCTAGATAAACAGCCAAAAAAACTCGTAGTGGTTGGATCTGGAGCGATTGGAGTAGAATTCGCATATTTCTACAATACCATGGGTACAGAAGTAACCATCGTAGAATACATGCCAAACATTGTCCCTGTAGAAGATGAAGAAGTATCAAAACAACTAGAGAAATCATTCAAAAAATCCGGTATTAAAATCATGACTGAAGCGTCAGTTGAAAGCGTTGATACCACAGGTAAAGGCTGCATCGTTACGGTTAAAACAGCAAAAGGAGAAGAAAAAATCGAATGCGACGTCGTATTATCTGCTGTTGGAATACAAGCAAACATAGAAGGTTTAGGATTAGAAGATGTTGGTATTATTCAAGACAAAGGAAAAATACCTGTTAATGAATTCTATCAAACGAATATTCCGGGGTATTACGCCATTGGCGATTTAGTACCTGGCCCAGCCCTAGCTCACGTTGCTTCAGCCGAAGGAATCATTTGTGTGGAGCAATTGGCCGGACATCACCCTGAGCCCTTAGATTACGGCAACATCCCAGGATGTACGTATTGCTCACCAGAAGTTGCTTCTGTTGGAATGACAGAAAAGGCGGCTAAAGCCGCTGGACGAGAAATTAAAATTGGTAAATTCCCATTCTCTGCTTCAGGAAAAGCAAGTGCAGCTGGCGCTAAGGATGGTTTTGTTAAATTAATTTTTGATGCGAAATACGGCGAATTGCTAGGAGCTCACATGATTGGAGCGAACGTTACCGAAATGATTGCTGAAATCGTTGCGGTTCGTAAACTAGAAACCACAGGAATGGACCTCATCAAAACGGTTCACCCCCACCCGACCATGTCCGAAGCGATCATGGAAGCGGCAGCGGCAGCTTATGGCGAAGTAATTCACTTGTAATGAACACCCTTCGAATAATTCTCGGATTATTCCTCGGTCTTTTTGTAGGCGCCATGGTAAATGGCAGTTTCATTGAACTGGGAACGAAAATATTCTCGTTTCCCAACGGAGTGAATTTTGATACGCCTGAAGGAATGGAAGCCTTTAGTGGACTCCCTCTCAAATATTATATTTTCCCTTTCATCGCTCACGCCATGGGTACACTAAGCGGTTGTTTGGTTGCACTCTTATTTGTTAGAACATATGCCACCTATGTAGTTTATACCATCGGCTCCCTATTTTTTATTGGTGGCATCATGGCTGTATACATGATCAATGCCCCGTTGTGGTTTGATATCCTAGATTTAAGCATGGCATATATTCCCATGGCTTGGTTAGCTACAAAATCAAAACTGGCTAAAACGGCATAATACAAGCGATAAAATTCAGGAATTCTGCCAAATCGTCACCTAAAACCTGCCGTGTTTATCTCTTTGTCATATTATTTCATGATATACAGGCATGGCACATAAATTGAAAATGGGGTGATGTCAACATTTAAAAACAATAGTTAACATGGGAAAAATAATTGGAATTGACTTAGGTACCACCAACTCTTGCGTATCGGTCATGGAAGGAAATGAGCCAGTGGTAATCACGAACTCAGAAGGAAAAAGAACTACGCCATCGGTAGTTGCATTTATAGATGGAGGCGAGCGTAAAGTTGGAGATCCAGCCAAACGTCAAGCCATCACTAACCCTACCAAAACAATCTATTCAATTAAGCGATTCATGGGAAGTAGCTACGACGATTCTGTCGCAGAAACAAAGCGTGTTCCTTATTTGGTAGTAAAAGGCGAAAACAATACGCCGCGGGTAAAAATCGATGACCGTTTATATTCTCCACAAGAAATTTCTGCCATCATTTTGCAAAAAATGAAAAAAACCGCAGAAGATTATTTAGGAACAGAAGTAACGGAAGCAGTAGTTACTGTACCTGCATACTTTAATGATGCACAACGCCAAGCCACGAAAGAAGCCGGTGAAATTGCTGGATTAATCATCAAAAGAATCATTAACGAGCCTACCGCAGCGGCGCTTGCTTATGGGTTAGACAAAAAAGGAATCGATCAAAAAATCGTTGTTTTCGATTTCGGTGGTGGAACACATGATGTATCCATCCTTGAACTTGGAGACGGTGTTTTTGAAGTACTTTCTACCGACGGAGATACGCACCTTGGAGGAGACGACGTGGATAACGCAATCATTAACTGGTTGGCAGACGAATTCAAAAGTGAAGAAGGAATTGATCTTAGAGAAGACCCTATGGCCCTTCAACGATTGAAAGAAGCCGCAGAAAAAGCTAAAATTGAACTTTCATCAACCACTTCAAGTGAAATAAACTTACCGTACATCATGCCGGTGAATGGGATTCCAAAACACTTGGTTAGAACCTTACAGCGCGCAAAATTCGAGCAATTGATTTCAGAAATCGTTGAACGAACCATCGCGCCTTGTCGTTCTGCACTAAAGAATGCGGGATTGAGTCCAAAAGACATTAACGAAGTAATCTTAGTGGGTGGTTCAACACGTATTCCAATAATTCAAGATGCCGTAGAGAAGTTCTTTGGAAAGGCTCCATCGAAAGGAGTAAACCCAGACGAAGTGGTAGCCGTTGGTGCTGCCATACAAGGTGGTGTGCTTACCGGTGAGGTTAAAGATGTATTATTACTTGATGTAATTCCACTTTCATTAGGGATTGAAACCATGGGTGGTGTATTCACGAAGCTCATCGAAGCGAACACAACCATTCCAACGAAAAAATCGGAAGTTTTCTCTACTGCATCTGACAGTCAGCCCGCAGTAGACATCCACGTGCTTCAAGGTGAACGCGCTATGGCAGGAGACAATAAAACCTTAGGGAGATTTCAATTGTCTGATATTCCACCGGCGCCTAGAGGTGTACCACAAATTGAGGTGAGCTTTGATATAGATGCCAACGGGATCATGAATATCTCTGCCAAAGACAAAGGAACAGGTAAAGAACAATCGATAAAAATTGAATCTAAATCTGGCTTGACCGACGCAGAAATCGAACGCATGAAAGCGGAGGCGCAAGCCAATGCCGAGTCTGACAAGAAAAAACGTGAGGAAGCAGATTTAATCAACAAAGCGGATTCTACGATTTTCCAGACGGAACGTCAAATAAAGGAATACGGTGATAAAATTCCAGCGGATAAAAAACAAGGAATCGAAGATGCGCTGAATGAATTGAAAAAAGAATTCGAAGCAAAAAACATGGAGAACCTTGAGCCTGCCATGGAAAAACTAAACCAAGTGTTCCAAGCAGCATCGCAAGACATGTATAATGCAGCAAACACACAAGGCGGTGGATCAGCGGAAGGTGGAGAACAAGCGAATGCAGGAAATCCTGATGATGAAGTAACCGATGTAGACTTCGAAGAGGTAAGCGAGAAAAAATAATCGCACATAAATTAAAAAATCAAGGGCTCTTCGGAGCCCTTTTTCTATTTTTGCACATGCTACATCACAAAGTACTTACTCATCCGAATAGCACCGAATGGACCGTATTCATTCATGGTTTTGGAGGAAGTTCTAACGTTTGGTTCAAACAAATTAGGGATTTCCAAGCACACTTCAATGTCGTGCTCATTGACTTAAGAGGGCATGGTAAGTCCCAAGGTCTCCCGCAACACCGCAACTATTCCTTTGAACTAATCGCCAAAGAAGTGGCGGAAGTCATCGATTTTCTCAACATCCAAAAAGCACACTTTATCGGTGTTTCCATGGGAAGTATTATAATCCGTCAAATCGCTGTTAACTATCCGAAAATGGTGAAATCCATGATTTTTGCTGGAGCGATTACCCAAATGGATATTAAATCTAGATTTTTTCTAAGACTCGGAAGAATACTTCAACCCGTTTTGCCTTATATGGCTTTGTATAAGCTGTTTGCAAACATCATGATGCCCAAAAAAAATCATAAAGAATCGCGTATTATCTTTATTGGGGAGGCAAAAAAACTCATGAATAAAGAGTTCAAACGATGGTTTAAATTAACCGGTCGTCTCACCAAATACCTCACCTACCTTCATCATGAAAATAAAGATGAAAAAGCACTATATATCATGGGAAGTGAAGACCACTTATTTGTTGGAACAGCAAAAGAAATTGTTAAAGACAATCCAAACTTAACCCTTGAAATTGTGCAGCAATGCGGACATGTAGTGAATGTAGAACAACCCGAGGCGTTTAATAAATTAGCCATTGCGTTTATTCATAAACAGGGATAATGAGCTTTCCTCAATACCGAAAACACCGGTCGGGCAAGAATTTTTACATCATCACCGACCCGTCACACTTTACCGAAGTACAATGTATTGGT
>CANHHA010000012.1 GCA_947460825.1 Flavobacteriales bacterium | reverse complement strand
TAAGAGATTATGAATAGACAATTATTTAGTAAATCTTTTTCCTTGATTTTAATGTTGGCCTTGTCCGTCCTCGGATTTGCGCAAACAGGTAAAATTAATGGGGTAATTGAAGACCCCAAAGGAAATAAGTTAAGCGATGTGAAAGTTCTAGCAGATGGACCAACGAAAGGAGTTGCCTTTTCTGATGTGAATGGAGCCTTTGAAATCACCGGATTAGCGGATGGAAGTTATGTGTTGACCTTGCGTTTGATTGGATTAGAAGATCTGACCCTAGACGTGGCAATTTCAGGTGGAGGAACCGTTACTAAAAATCTAGTTTTTGGTGATAATCAGAAAGCATCCGATGAGGTGGTTGTGATTGGTTATGGTACCACGAGAACTAAAGATTTAACCGGTGCAGCTACTATCATTAATGAGAAAAACTTTCTTAAGGGATCCCTGGCTTCACCAGAACAATTATTGATGGGTAAAGTCGCTGGATTAAAAGTCACGTCGAATGATGGAGCACCTGGTTCAGGGAGTACTTTACGCCTTCGTGGAGGTACATCCATTAATGCGAGTAATGATCCATTAATTGTCGTTGACGGAGTTCCCCTAGACAATGGAGGTATTTCGGGTGCAGCGAATCCGTTGTCTTTAATTAACCCGAACGACATTGAGTCGTTTGTGGTGTTGAAAGATGCATCGGCTTCCGCGATTTATGGTTCACGGGCTGCAAACGGGGTGATTATCATTACTACGAAAAAAGGTGCAGTAAACCAAAACCAAGTCAAAGTAGTTTGGGATTCCAAGACCTCAGTTTCTACCGTAGCAAAATATGCAGACGTTCTTTCCGGTGATTCCCTTCGTAAATTAATTCGAACGAAAGGAACAGCAGCTCAGATTGCATTGCTCGGCATCGATTCTACCGTTAATACCGACTGGCAGCGCGAAGTATTCCGAAACGCGGTAGTGGTGGATAACAACGTTTCCATAACCGGGGGTATCAAGGGGTTGCCGTATAGACTTTCGGTGGGGAATCGCTATGAAAACGGCTTATTGAAGCGCGATAATATGAATCGAACTTCCTTGAGTTTAAACATGACACCAAGCTTTTTAGATGGCGCCCTTCAATTGGAGGTGAATCAAAAATTAGTGCAATCGCGCGCATTCTTTGCGAACCGCGGTGCCTTGGGAGCAGCTTTCTTTGACCCAACTAAACCGGTTATGTCGGGAGACTCCATTTTTGGAGGTTACTATGAATGGTTGGACAATGGTAAACCGAACACGCTTTCCGCACGAAATCCTGTTGGATTGTTGATGCAGTCGGAAGATCGAAGCGTGGTTAATCGCTACATCGGTAATGCAAAGGTGAGCTATAAAATGCCGTTTTTACCGCAGCTTAAAGCGGTGGTCAATGTCGGTACAGACCAGTCTGAAGGAACTGGATATACAGAAACCCAAGCGACCTCTGCGGCGGGATATTTCACCCAAGGAAGCTACAGTCAATACCGTCAAACTAAAGGAAATAAACTCATAGAAGCCTATGCGAATTATAATTCAGGGGATAAATTAAAAAATCAAATTTTGGATCTTACCGCAGGGTATTCATACCAAGATTGGTACACTGAAAGTCCGAACAATCCTTCCTATAACCAAGCACAGGATTCGGTCATTGCCTTACCTGCAGCAAATCCTTTCTACACCAAGAATGCCCTATTGTCTTATTACGCCAGAGCCATTTATTCCGTGAACGATCGGTATGTACTTAATGTATCTATGCGTCGCGACGGTTCATCACGGTTCAGTCCAGAGCAACGTTGGGGTTGGTTCCCTGCAGCTTCTGCGGCTTGGATCATTAGCCAAGAAAAATTCATGAAGGATGTGAAAGCAATCAATATGTTGAAAGTTCGTGCCGGCTGGGGGATTACTGGTCAGCAAGATGGTATCGGTGATTACGCCTATATCGGGAATTACTTTGAAGGTGGTCCAACCGCACAGTACGCGTTCGGCGGACAATACTACACCGTATTCCGTCCTGCAGGCTTTGATGCAAACTTGAAATGGGAAACTACCACGAGCTACAACATCGGATTGGATTTCGGGTTATTAAAAGACCGAATCTCTGGTTCCATCGACGTATATAAGAAACTTACTTCGGACCTTCTTGCAACGGTAGCTGTACCGGCAGGAACAAACTTTACAAATCAAATCTTAACCAATGTGGGTGGGATGGAAAATAAAGGGATTGAAGCGAGCTTGAATTTGGGAATTATCGCAAAAAAGAAAATGCGTCTAGATTGGATGGTGAATGCAACGCATAACATTAATCAAGTCACTAAATTATCTCAAATTGAAGACCCTAATTCACCAGGGATCTTGGTAGGGGGTATCGCTGGAGGCATTGGTAACCAAGTGTTGATTCATCAAGTGTCTTATCCAACGTTTACATATTTCCTGTATGAGCAGCAATATGATACAGACGGCAGCTTGATCGAAGTTGGACAGCAAGCAAGCATCGACATGAACGGCGATGGCAACATCACAGCAACCGATAAATGGAAAGATACAAATGCCTTCGTTGATCGTAATAACGATGGCGTAATCAACGTGAAAGACCGTTATTATGCGGGCCAAGTGGCGCCAAAAATCTTCCTTGGAACAGCCTTGAATTTCCAATATGGAAAATGGTATGCTGGGGTATCCATGCGTAGCGAATTGGGTGCGACGATTTATAACAACATCCATTCAAACAGTGGAACATTTACCGCAGTAGAAGGTACAAAGAAATACTTAAACAACATCAGTTCCCTGTACTATGAAGATGAAGTACAAAAAACAACCACGAACCAGTTGTTATCTGACCACTACTTGGAAAAAGCAAATTTCTTGCGTGTTGACAACATCAACGTAGGATACAACTTTGGAAAGCTTGGCTTCACCAAAAATAAGATCGGATTGAACGCAGGATTCTCTGTTCAAAACGTATTTGTTGTTACGAAGTATTCAGGACAAGACCCTGAAGTTGGTGGCGGAGTAGATAATAATTTCTATCCAAGACCACGTGTTTATACCTTAAATTTAACCTTTGATTTTTAATTAAACGATCATGAAAAAGTCAATTTTATATACTGCATTATTAGGAACCCTTCTGCTAGGATTCTCATGTAATAAACAATTAAATCAGACCCCAAAATACGGGCTGAATGCAGAAACCGTATACAAAGACCCAAACAATTACATTAAAGTGTTAGCTAAATTGTATTCTGGTCTTTCAATGACTGGAAACCAAGGTCCTGCAGGACAAGCAGACATCGCTGGAATCGATGAAGGATTCTCTGCCTATGTGCGTGTACTTTGGAATTTGCAAGAATTACCAACCGATGAAGCGGTTTGTGGATGGAATGACCCAGGAATTCCTGAATTGGTAAAGAATGATATCAATGCAGAGAATGTGTGGGTTAAAGGAATGTACTACCGCATATATTATCAAATCACCTTGTGTAATGAATTCATTGGTCAAGCAAGCGATGCGAAATTAGAAGCTAGAGGGTTCAGTGAGAACGACAAGCAGATGATTCGCCTGTACCGAAATGAGGCAAGATTTTTACGGGCATTGAGTTATTACCATGCCATGGATTTATTTGGTAATGTTCCATTTGTTGATGAAAATGATCAAGTAGGTGCTTTTCAGCCGGAACGAATCATGCGAGCTGACCTTTTTACTTACGTTGAATCAGAACTTTTAGCTGTTGAGCCAAGCTTAACCCCAGCATCTTCTGTGGTGTATGGTCACGCGTCCAAAGCGGCAGCACAAGCCTTATTGGCTAAGTTATATTTGAATGCTGAAGTGTATACCGGAACGGCACGTTGGGGTGATTGTAAAGAGTATTGCCAAAAAATTATCGATGCGGGCCCATTCACCTTGGATAATAGCTATCAGGAATTGTTCTTGGCCGATAATCAAACATCTCCGGAAATCATCTTTCCAGTAGTCTATGATGGTTTATATTCCCAAACATGGGGTGGAACTACCTTCTTAGTGTGCGCATCTTTAGGGGGTTCCATGGTGGCTGCAGATTATGGAGTAAACGGTAAATGGGCTGGTTTACGAGCTACTGAAGCCTTGGTGAACAAATTTGCAGATACCACGGTAGATTCTCGTTACTTGTTTTATACCGCTGGTCAAACAAAACAAATAACCACCTTAGGAACATTTACGCAAGGGTATGCGAATCCGAAGTTTAAGAATGTAACCAGCGCTGGACTAACGGGTTCTAACAATGCGAATTCTCCGCATACAGACATCGATTTCCCGATGTTCCGTTTGGGGGATGTGTATTTGATGATGGCTGAAGCAAGTTTGCGTTTAACGGATCAGGGTACGGCATTGCAATACATGAACTTAATTCGTGAACGCGCCTACGGTAATAACCTGCACAATTTTGCCACAGTAACCTTGTCTGACATCATTGATGAGCGCGCGCGTGAAATGCAATGGGAGGGAACCCGAAGAACAGATTTAATTCGCTTTGGATTGTTTGCTGGTTCTGCCTATGTGTGGCCGTTTAAAGGCGGTGATGTGGCTGGAATTGGTATCGACCCACACTTGGAATTATATCCACTTCCTACCTCAGATATTATCTTAAATCCAAACCTGATTCAAAACCCAGGATACTAATACGATGTTGATTGATGGAGAAGGGGTGTACCGATATTCCACCGAAGCTATGGCATAGGAGGAAAGCCCCCCTTTTATATTTCATACGGGACCATAAAAGCCCTGAAAGGGCGAAATATATTAGCCCTGAAGGGGCGGAATACATTTGCCCCGGAGGGGCGGAACCGGATTTGTTACACGTTTTTTTGAATTCTAAAACGCATAACAACCAATATTAAGATTACCACCACACTCACCCAACCTAAATAATCGCCAAAGCGAACGTAAAAGGTCTTTCCTTTGATTAGCGGGACCTTTGCGGTGAGTACACCTTTTGTATCATATCCGAGTTGCTTAATGCATTCACCGCTCGAATTCCATACCGAACTGATGCCCGTGTTCCCAGACCGAACCACATATTTTCTAGTTTCAATGGCACGTAACGCAGCAAATTGATTGTGCTGCCGGTGTCCGGGGGTATTGCCCCACCAACCGTCGTTGGTAATGATGCATAACAGTTGTGCTCCCTTGTTGCATTGCTCAGCCACGAACTCCCCGTATATCGATTCGTAGCAAATAATCGGAGCGTACGCTTGCTCGTCATGCGTAAAGACCTTAGGTTCGGATTCTACACCCAAAGACCCGGACGTACCGCCATTGTCGATGGATAGTTGTTCTAAGAACGGAAGCCAGCGCGAAAAAGGAATTTTTTCTACACCCAGTACTAACTTTGATTTATGAATGAATTGTTGCTGCTTATCGGCCATAAATAAGGCGGTATTATAGGATTCATAAAATGATCCATTGGGTAACGATTTACTCGCGGAGGAATGCTTTTGATCAAAGAGCTGGAAGGTAGAGGCACCGATTAACAGTGAACTGTTTGTGGAAGATAGCGATTCGTCCAATAGGGTATAGCTTTTGGTTTGGTTGAAATCTTTTTCTATGAATGCTTCTTGCAACGCCGTTTCTGGGCCAATCGCTAAGGTGTTGTGGAGGTATGGACGTACCAAGCCAAGCATCCATTCAACTTGCTGGGCAGGGTCAATGTTGAACTTTTCAGTGTATGGATCAATGTTAGGTTGCAGTATAACAACAGATTGAGTAGGATATTTAGCGATGTCTGCCTTATTCCTAACCATGAAAGAAATTAAAAGTGGAATGCTAAGCATAGAAATGAATGCTATGGCGTACTGCCTAGATTTCCTATTTGAAAGAAGTAAGACACCAAGAATGTTTACGGAAATCACCCAAAAGCTGCCACCTAGGGTTCCCGTGTATTCATACCATTGCACCCATGAAGGATGAATGGAAAAATAATTCCCCATGGTCAGCCAGGGCCAGGATAACTCCCAATTTAGATGCAGGAATTCAAAGGAAATCCAGCTTAGGCCTAATCCGGTAAGAAAGAGAATGGGACTGGATTTTTTAAACAGTATGAAACCTAGCGTCAAGGCTCCAGACATCAATAGCGTGTTGCAAACAAAGGCCATTACCGCACCGCCGGTCGTGGAGTTCCAAATCCACCACGTCGTTCCAAGGTTGAAGATAAACAGGGAAAGGTAGGCAAATCCAAAAAACTTTAAACTGCCGCGCTTCGTTTCACGTAATTCCAAACCGATTCGCCATAATGGAATCCATGCAACAAACACAAGGGGAGTAATGCTTCCAGAAAAAGGGAAGGAAACCATCAACAAAAGACCGGAAAGCACACTGAGTAGCAGCTTGTTTTGAAACATGTGTACCATAAATGAAAACAAAGTAACAAAAATAAAAAAGCCCTCTCGTTAAGAAAGGGCTAAATAATTTATAAGTGTATTATCAATTAGGCTTGCTCGAAGGGAACCACCGATACAAACGAACGATTATCTTTCTTTTTACGAAACGCTACTAAGCCATCTGTTAATGCAAACAAGGTATGGTCTTTACCAATTCCTACATTGTCTCCCGGGTGATGTTGTGTACCACGTTGACGTACAATAATGTTGCCTGATATTGCGGCTTGACCACCAAAGATTTTAACGCCCAAGCGCTTACTGTGTGATTCTCTACCGTTTTTGGAACTACCGACTCCTTTCTTATGTGCCATGATCTAACCTTTTAGTATCGTTAATTAAGCTTTAATATCTGTAATTTTCAACGCCGTGAATTGCTGACGGTGACCATTTTTTACTGTATAACCTTTTCGTCGTTTTTTCTTGAAAACGATTACTTTGTCTCCTTTGACGTGGTCAAGGACTTCTGCGGTGACTGTTGCACCGGCTATAACTGGGGCGCCAAGAGTAATTGCTCCGTCGTTATCTACCAATAACACGTTTTCAAACGTCATGTTTGATCCGGTTTCAGCATCTAATCGATGAACGAATACCTTTTGGTCTTTTTGCACTTTAAACTGCTGCCCTGCTATCTCTACAATTGCGTACATGTTTGACTCGAATTAAATTAGGAGTGCAAAGATAACAAATCATATTCAATTTCAAAACAACTCGTGTTTTTTCTTTCGCATACCACGTAAAAGAAGTTCGTGGAAGTTGACTAAAAAGACCCCTGAGAGCAGTATAAGCATAGAAATGAACTGCATGTAGGTAATGGATTCGTTCAGTATAAAGCCGAAAAGCACAGCAAATACGGGGATCAGGTAGGTTACAGAACTGGCAAAAATGGCCGAAGTAAGTTTGATTAATTTATTGAAGTAAATGTTGGAAATAGCGGTTCCTACGATGCCTAAAAATAACACATAGCCAAAGGCAGACCATCCAAAGGGGGCATTGACAATTACTTGAGCGGTGCCTTCAAACAAAAAGCTCGAGAGCGCGAAAGGGAGTATACAAAAGAGTCCCAACGAAGTGACCTCAAGCGGGCTAACATGGCTTAGTTTATTGCGAATGGTATTCACGCTAATCCCGTAGAGTAGGGTGCCGATTAAAATAGCGCCAATGTGCGAAGGACTGTTCATTAGGGTTAGTCTGCCTCCTGAGGTTACTAAAGAGATAATCCCAAGTGTGCCAATCGAAATGCCGATAATCTGGATCCAATGCACTTTTGTTTTAAATGCAACCAATGCTACCAGTACCGTGAATATCGGAGTAAAGCTGTTTAAAATTCCGCAGAAACCACTGCTTAATACCGTGCCGGCATACGTAAAAAGAAACGAGGGGATGAGGTTCCCACAAAGTCCTACGATTAAGAAATACGGGGCGCTTTTGGTTTTTAACAAGCCAATGGACCGAATAGCAAAAGGAAGCATAACCACTGCGGCAATTAACATCCGAAGTCCTGCTACCTGAATATGACTCATGGTTTTGAAGCCAGCCACAGGTTCCATTCCGAGTTTCATCAAAATAAAGGAGCTGCCCCAAACGGCCCCGAGTATCACCAGAAGACCGATGCCGGCCAATTTGTTTTGCATGCTCAAAGGTAAGTTTTTAATAATTACCACAAATTACCACTTTGTATATTTTCCTAAAATCCTTTATTTATCAAGTAATTATTTTTTTATTCGATTCGATTGCTGTAATTTTACCCAATAAGTTATTAACAATTTAAAAATTGGTGGTAAAAAGTGGGAAGAAATCTACTACTTTTACCCATTATTAACGCTATGGCAGGTTTAGTTGGTGAGTTTGAAGTGAAGCTGGACACAAAGGGTCGGTTTCTTTTTCCTTCCGGGTTGCGGAAGCAGCTCGCCGCTAGTGCTCAGCGCGACTTTATGTTGAACAAGGGGTTTGAAGATTGCCTCACCTTGTATCCGCTTCCTGAATGGGAAAAGCTAAGTGCAAGTCTGAGTAAGATCAATCTTTTTAATCCTAAAAACAGGATGTTCTACCGCTTATTCCATCAAGGAGCCAAACAGCTCACCTTGGATAATGCAGGTAGGTTATTGATTCCGGTTGCTCACATGGAACGCGTTGGCTTGGTGTCGGAAGTAATGCTCATTGCATACAACGACCGCATCGAAATCTGGGATCGGGCTAAATACTTCGAGATGATCGAAGGGAATATGCCAGACTTTGCCGACTTAGCGAATGAAGTAATGGGTGAAGGAAACAATGAAGATTAACGAAGCATACCACGTTCCGGTTTTACTGCATGAAAGCGTTGATGGCCTCGCCATTAATTCCGCATCGATTGTAGTTGATGTTACCTTCGGTGGTGGCGGTCATTCCCAATATATTCTATCTAAGTTGTCTGAAGAAGGATTCCTATACGCCTTTGATCAAGATGACGACGCGAGTAAAAATGCGATTCCAGTCCCGAATTTTAAGTTAATTGGTGGCAACTTTAAGTTTATAAAAAATCACTTACTGGCGCTTGGTGTCAAGAAAGTCGATGCAATCCTTGCAGACATTGGAGTTTCTTCTCATCAATTTGATATTGCGGATCGAGGCTTTAGTTTTAGAAATTCCGCGCCTTTAGATATGCGCATGAATCAAAAGGCATCTGTTACCGCAGCGGAACTACTTAATAAAGGTTCAGAAGAGGATTTACTCCGGATTTTTAATTCCTACACGGATTTACCCAATGTGTTTCGCTTAGTACAAACTATTTTAGCTGCGCGACAACAATTTCCCTTTGAAACAACGGACCAACTCGCAACCCTTTGCGAACCATTGGCGCAACGAGGAAAAGACCATAAATACATCGCTCAAGTATTTCAAGCCTTGCGTATAGAGGTAAACGATGAAATTGGAGCACTTAAAAAATTACTGGAAGATTCCGTAGACCTCTTAAATACCGGGGGACGAATTGCGGTAATTTCTTACCACTCCATTGAAGACCGCTTAGTTAAGAATTTCTTCAAAAAAGGGAATTTCGAAGGGAAAGAATTCCGAGATTTTTATGGAAATCTTCAACGTCCTTTTGAGGAAATAAACAGGCATCCCATTGTGCCTACTGATGCAGAAGTGTTAACGAATAATCGGGCTCGAAGCGCCAAATTACGAATCGCTCAAATACCATGATGGAGAATTCATTTACCACAGATTCACAAGGTAACGTAGGTGCTCCAAAACCTTCTAAATCCAAAAAAGCAAATGCCTTTGCACAAATTCTCAATGGGGAGTTTCTCAGTAAAGATTTTGTCTTGAATAACTTGGCCTATATCCTGTTCATTTTCTTTCTTCTCTTTGTGTTGGTTGCCAAGGGATATTACGGCAAATCCCTCTTAAAAGAAATCCAAGAAACACGACGCGAGGTTGATCAAAACACCGCTGAATATATCGAAATTAAAACAATGCTGGAAGAGCGCACGAGGCGCTATAAAATGGTTGAGCGATTGAAAAAAAGGGAATTACTGGAATCGGAAAACGCCATCAAAGTCATTAAGTCCAACGAAATTTTAAGCACAGATGAGTAACACCAAAGGGCCTATGATTTTAAGGGCGTATGCACTTTATTTTGGGTTCATCTTCGTGATGGGGATTGGCTTGTTTAAAACGTTTAAGCTGCAATTGACCACAGAAGAGGTTGATTTACCGGTTAGGTTACAAGACCGCGCGCCGCGAATGGGAGAAATTCTCGATGCTAACATGAATCCCTTGCTGACTTCGGTTTCCTATTACGACATTCACATGGATCCAACCGTGGTAGATCAAAAAATTTTCGATGAGGAAGTTTCTAATTTGTCTAATGGTCTTGCCCGAATGTATCGCGATAAATCTTCACGAACCTACGAAAATGAAATTAGGGCTGCACGGGCAAACGGTTCTAGGTATTTATTGATTCGTAAAAAAGTCACCAATGAAGAGCGCAAACGCATAGCTGGTTTGCCAATTTTCGACTTGGGAAGAATGAAAGGAGGGCTTATTGATAACGAAGAAACAATTATCCGTAAAGCTCCGAATGGGATTTTACTAAAACGCACCTTGGGCTACTATAAAAAGGAGCTGAATTTAGCCGTAGGATTAGAGGGGGCCTATCACGCCTACTTAGAGGGGGAGCCAGGAAAAGAAATAGAACACCGCATCACTACAGGGTGGAAGAAAACAGGCCGTTTTACCAAGGATCCAGTGGAAGGAGCCGATGTGGTTACCACGTTTGATAAAGACATTCAAGAAGTAGCGCACTCCGAACTTGAGCATCAATTAAAAGAAATGGAGGCTCAAAGTGGAACGGTTATTCTCATGGAAGTAGCCACCGGGCACGTGAAGGCTATGGTAAACCTTGATCGAGCGGAAGACGGCACGTTTTCAGAAAAATTCAATCATGCCGTAGGCTTGCGAGAAGTGCCAGGATCAACGATGAAGTTGGCTTCGATCATGGCGGGCTTAGAAGATGGTAAGTTCAACATTACAGATAAAGTGAATGCAGGGGGTTCATACCAAGTTGGTCGCAAAACCTTTATGGATGCAAACGACGGGAGAGGTTATGGTACCATTACGATTCAGCAGGCCTTTGAAAAATCTTCCAATATTATTGCCCAGATTTTATACAAAGCCTATCGCAATGATCCGGAGTCTTTTATCGATCGCTTAGAGGATTTTGGTCTAACGGAAGCCCTGGGTACTGAAATTCCCGGCGAGTTGGGTCCAAAATTTTTCAGACCTGGAAATGCCGGTTGGTCCGCGTATTCGATTCCCTCCATGGCCATAGGCTATGAATACCAACAGTCGCCCCTTCATACCTGCGCGTTTTATAATGCGGTTGCTAATAATGGAAGGTTTTTACGCCCCTTGTTTGTGAAAGAAATTCGCAGAGGAGGTAAAGTAATCAAACGCATGGAGCCTATCGTGATTCGCGATAAAATTTGTTCCGATGCCACCTTGCGCATCATGCAAAATTGCCTTAAGGGGGTTATGTCTAACGGTACTGGAAAGAAACTTACTTCCAGTCAGTTCTCTATTGCTGGTAAAACGGGCACGGCACGCTTGTTAAATGCCAATAGCGAATATGTGGAGGAGAATCAAAGTGATTTTCAAGCGTCTTTTGCCGGTTATTTTCCCGCCGATAAACCAAAATATACCTGTGTGGTTGTGGTCACACGTCCGAAAAAACAAAAATATGCAGCCCTGGTTGCAGGGCCTGTTTTTGCTGCAATTGCGAATAAAATATACGCTTCCAACCTGGCATATCACCCAGCCATTAACGAGCGTAAACCCTTAGCCGATGGCTTGCCGGCGGTAAAAAATGGGTACTATAAAAATATTACGGATGTATTGATACAACTCGGTGTTCGCTTTCAGTTGAATACAGGGGCAAAATGGATTGCAGCAGACTCACTCAATCGCAGCATTCATTTGAATCAAGTGACCATAGAAAAAGGAAAGGTTCCGAATGTGAAAGGGATGACCGCTAAGGATGCCGTGTTTCTTTTAGAGTCTAGCGGATTGAGCGTTTCGCTCAAGGGGTATGGTAAGGTCGTTCGTCAAAGTTTAACTGCGGGAACAATAATCCATAAAGGTGTATTGGTAAAACTTGAATTGAAATGAGAAACCTACACTCCTTACTTAGCTCCATTGAAGTTCCTTTTTCGGATCAATCCTTGCTGGTGGAAGCACTTGTTTTTGATTCTCGGGTAGCAAGAAATGGGTCTTTATTTATTGCGCTAGAAGGCCAATCAAGCGATGGCCATGATTACCTGCCTCAGGTTTATAGCCAGGGAGGAAGGGTCGCTTTGGTGCAGCGAAAGGTGAGTTTACCAGAGGATTTCATTCAATTGGTGGTGCCCGACACAAGAATTGCCTTAGCTCGCCTTGCGTGTGAATGGTATGGAAATCCATCCAAGGAATTATGCTTGGTGGGAATTACCGGAACCAACGGGAAAACTACCACCGCTACCTTACTCTATCACTTGTTTATGCAGTTGGGATACCACACGGGCTTGTTATCGACGGTTGTTAATCTGATCGGATCGGAGCACATCCCTTCAACCCATACCACACCAAATCCATTAGCCTTAAATGCCCTGCTACGCGAAATGGTGGATGCCGGCTGTGCATACTGTTTCATGGAAGTGAGCTCGCACGCAGTTCACCAGCAACGAATCGCTGGCTTGGAATTTAAAGGTGGGGTTTTCACCAATATTACCCACGATCATTTAGATTATCACCAAACCTTTGCTGCGTACATTCAGGCCAAGAAAGCGTTTTTCGATGCCTTACCTGCCAACGCCTTCGCGCTAAGCAACCGGGATGATCGCAACGGAGGGGTCATGCTTCAGAATACCACGGCCAAACCATATACCTATTCGTTGCAAAGCATGGCTGATTTTAAAGGCCTAGTGGTTGAAAATGAGTTGAGCGGTCTAGTCTTAAAGCTTAATGATACAGAAGTGCATACGCAGCTGATTGGCGCATTTAATGCATACAACTTACTCGCTGTGTTTGGGGTAGGAACCCTACTGGGCATCCCAAAGACGGAGTTGATTACTGCCATTTCTACCCTCGGTTCCGTGGAGGGAAGGTTTCAATTTTTTAGAAGCACTCAAGGCGTAACGATCGTAGTGGATTATGCACATACCCCGGATGCCCTTGAGAATGTGCTCAAAACCATTGCCGGTTTTAATAAGGCCCCTCAACGAATCATTACCGTGGTGGGGTGCGGTGGGGATCGCGATGTTGCAAAGCGGCCAACCATGGCGTCAATCGCACAGAAGTTTAGCCATCAAGTAATTCTTACTTCTGATAATCCAAGGTCTGAATCCCCTGCTCAAATCCTCGTAGATATGGAGGCGGGCATTGATCAGTCCCATCCAACAACAGTTCTCTCCATAACGGATAGAAAGCAAGCCATTCATACCGCAGCGCTCTTGTCCAACCCCGGGGATATTGTGCTCATTGCAGGAAAGGGTCATGAGAAATACCAGGAGATCTCAGGAGTTAAACATCCCTTCGATGACTTTTTAATGGCGCAATCATTCTTTAATAAATCCAATTAATATGTTGTATTATTTCTTTGAGTTTTTAGATCGACTTAATTTTCCAGGGGCAGGCTTGTTTGATTTTATTTCATTCAGGGCCTCCATGGCCTTAATTGCCTCTTTATTGGTGTCTATCGTAATCGGTAAACGAATGATTCAAGGACTGCGAAAACAGCAGATCGGCGAAACAGTGCGGGATCTCGGTTTGGCAGGACAACTTGAAAAATCCGGTACGCCTACCATGGGGGGATTAATCATCCTCGCTTCAATTTTAGTTCCAACCTTACTGTTTGCTAAACTGCATAATGTCTATGTAATAACAATGATTCTGGCAACAATATGGCTAGGGTTAATTGGCTTCCTCGATGACTACATTAAAGTGTTCAAAAAGAATAAGGAAGGACTCAAGGGTAGATTTAAAGTTATTGGTCAGATTGGCGTAGGGGTATTGGTTGGTTCCATCCTGTATTTTTCTGATGACGTTCGTGTGCACAAACGCGTTCCCTTGGATTATTCCCTGCAAAAAGATGAGGTGTTTGTAACCCATGAGCACGTTCAAGAGGAAGATGAAAAGTTTCGTTGGATTGCTACCGATGACATGACCACCACCATTCCATTTATTAAAGGAAATGAATTTAATTACAATTGGTTAATTGGTGATTCAAACAAAAGTTACGGTTGGCTATTGTTTATTCCGATTGTTATTTTTATTGTGATTTCTGTCTCCAATGGCGCGAATATGACCGACGGTTTAGATGGCCTGGCTACCGGAACCTCAGCTATTATTGGCCTCGCCTTGGCGGTATTCGCCTACGTGAGTTCGAATGCGCGCTTTGCAGATTATTTAAATGTCATGTACATTCCTCAAGCGGAGGAACTGGTGGTTTTTATAGCGGCATTTGTTGGTGCCTGTATTGGTTTTCTTTGGTATAATTCCTATCCTGCTCAGGTGTTCATGGGCGATACTGGGAGCTTAGCACTCGGAGGAATTATTGCCGTGTTCGCGATTTCTGTGCGCAAGGAGCTTTTAATCCCAGTGCTATGTGGCGTGTTTCTCATTGAGAATTTATCGGTTATTCTTCAGGTGGGGTATTTTAAACTGACCAAACAAAGGTTTGGTGAAGGACGGCGCATCTTTCTAATGGCACCATTACATCATCATTTTCAGAAGAAAGGCATCCATGAAGCAAAAATCGTTTCACGATTTTGGATTGTGGGAATTTTACTCGCAGTAGTCACCATCATCACATTAAAGTTGCGTTAATTGAAGCTCGACGGGAAACATATCGTAGTGTTAGGTGCTGCCGAAAGTGGCATCGGTGCGGCTATCCTGGCGAAAGTTAAAGGACTTCAGGTCTTTGTGTCTGACGCAGGCGAAATTAACGCGTCCGCAAAAGCTGAATTGCATAAGTATGCCATCGATTTTGAGGAACATGGGCATACACGAGATCGAATTCTCCATGCCGACCTTGTGGTAAAATCTCCCGGAATTCCAGAAACCGCTGGCATCATGCAAGACATTCGAGCCAAAGAGATTACCGTGGTCTCTGAAATTGAATTCGCTAAACCGTTCTCCAAGGGAAAAGCCATTTGTATTACAGGAAGCAATGGTAAAACTACCACCACCTTGTGGATTTACCACATCTTGAAAAAGGCTGGATTTGATGTTGGCTTGGCCGGTAATGTGGGATACAGTTATGCGAAGCAAGTCGCGCTGGAAGACCGAGATTGGTATGTGTTAGAGTTAAGCTCATTCCAATTAGATGATATGCATGCGTTTAAGGCGGATATCGCAGTGCTTACCAACATCACCCCAGATCATTTGGATCGATATGCCTACAAGATGGAGAATTATGTGGCTTCCAAATTCCGGATACTCCAACAGATGACCGCGGCTGATTTCTTCATTTACAATGCAGATGATCCGAACATTACGCAATGGATAAACACGCATCAGATTGCACCGCGCTTGGTGCCGTTTTCTGCAACAAAACCCAATGAATTTGGGGGGTATTTAACAACTGAACAACTAATTATAAACATAAAAACAACAACAACTATGTCAATTCATGAACTCGCCCTAAAGGGCAAACACAATGCACAAAATGCATTAGCCGCGGGAATCGCCTCCCGTCTCTTGGATATTCGAGCGGATTTAGTGCGCGAAAGTCTAATGGATTTCGAAAATGTGGAACACCGTTTGGAATTTGTTGCCAAGGTTAATGGCGTAGAATTCATAAACGATTCTAAAGCTACGAACATCAATGCAGCATGGTACGCCCTTGAAAGCATGGAACGTCCAACCGTATGGATCGTTGGAGGGGTGGATAAAGGAAATGATTACTCGGAATTGGAATCCTTGGTGAAGGCAAAAGTGAAAGCAATTGTCTGTCTTGGGTTTGATAATGAAAAAATCAAGGAAGCCTTTGCTGATCATGTCGAGCAGATTGTAGAAACCCAATCGGCAAAAGAGGCCGTGAATGCCGCCTATCATCTGGCAAAGAATGAGGAGATTGTTTTGTTGTCTCCTGCCTGTGCGAGCTTTGACTTGTTCAAAAACTATGAAGACCGAGGGAATCAGTTTAAAAAAGCGGTTCGAGGACTTTAACATGGAGAAGAAGATAACTGATCTCCATTCAACGCTGAAGGAAAACCGTCGCCAGACCTTGGCCAGGGCAGCGCTTACAAGCATCCAACCCCGTGGTAAATACCATGGATACGATGTCTTTACGTGGCTTGACGCTCCGGTATCGCACCTGTTTTCTACGTTTGAGTCGATGCCTTTTCCCATTCATTGGATATGTACGCTGGATTATTTTAATGTTGTTGTTGATTCAGCGTATGCACAATTTCCAAATGTAAAAGGCGTGTATTTACTCAATGATATGGAGTCATCTCAGGTCATTAATGCCGACTGTCAAGGGGTTGATTCTGTTTCCTCAGCCCTCAGCCAACCCGAATTAATCGGCGGCAAAGGAATTATTATGTTAACTGGTTGCGGCGCACAAGGGCTGGATGCCATCAATGAAATGGCGTTCATTTTAAAAACAATTCACGGGATATGAAGGATTTATTTGTCAAATACCTAAAAGGCGATATGGTTATTTGGGTGATTACCCTTTTGCTGCTCGCTTTGTCTATTGTTACCGTGTATAGTTTTGTCCCTATTCTGGTTAAAATGGAAGGAGGAACCCCGTTTCGCTATCTATTTAAACACCTCATTTATATCGTTCTTGGTTTTTCATGCATTTACACCATTCACCGCATCGACCCGAAGTACATCAGCCAAATCGCCAAGTTTAGTTACTTCTTTGCGATTGCGTTGCTGATATTTACCTTCCTTTTTGGTAAGGAAATTAACGGTGCTGGAAGGTGGGTTCAAATCCCCGTCATAGGATTAACGTTTCAGTCTTCAGATTTTGCGAAACTGGCCTTGTTTCTATACCTGTCTAAGTTACTAGTGCGTAAAAAAGATAAATTAAATGATTGGAAGGAAGGGATTCTCCCTCTAATGGCCCCCATCGTAATCATTTGCGGCCTTATTTTCAAAGACAACTTATCCACTGCGTTATTGCTTTTCATGCTATCTATGGCGGTGTTGTTTATCGGACAAGTACCGTTTTCAAAACTAGCAACAATGGGAATGGTTGGGATTGGCTTGTTGGTGCTTATCATTGGTGTGCACTCCGCATTACCAAGTTTAAACATTCTTCCAAGGTATGAAACTTGGAAAAATAGGCTTACGAATACCATTACTACGGATCAAAATGTACTTGAAAACGCGCAGGCTTTGGATGCGAGAAGGGCCATTCATACAGGATCTTGGTTTGGCACGGGGGTGGGCGATGGGAAGTTAAAAGAGTATATTCCAGAAGCGTATGCCGATTTCTATTATGCGAGCTTTGTTGAAGAATTCGGTGCCGTTTCCGCGATACTGTTAACCTTTCTGTATTTAGTACTTCTGTACCGGATTATTCGCATCGCCTTAAAATCGGATAACCTCTTTGAAACCTACGTTTCCATGGCTATCGGATTGCATTTACTTGCTCAAGCAAGCATTAATATGTTGGTGTGTACTGGGGTATTTCCAGTTACTGGTCAAAATATGCCCTTTTTAGCAATGGGAGGGTCCGCCTTGATTATGGCCTGTGTTTCTATAGGAATTATTCAATCTTTTGCCGTCAAACAACAATTAAATAAACCTTCAAGCGAAGTAGCATAACGCATATGAAAAGAGTCATTATTTCTGGCGGTGGAACAGGGGGACATATTTATCCCGCCCTTGCCATTGCGGATGCCCTCAAGGCGCAGCATCCCGGGATTGACATTCTTTTTGTTGGTGCCCATGGAAAAATGGAAATGGAAAAAGTTCCCCAAGCAGGTTACGCCATCAAAGGCTTGCATATTGCAGGGTTCAATCGGAAGCAATTGTTGAAGAACGTGTTTCTTCCGTTCAAGGTGTTACGCAGTTTGTTTGCTGCGCGTTCCATCCTTAATACGTTTAAACCAGAATTGGTTATCGGAGTTGGGGGCTATGCGAGTGGTCCTACGCTTCAAGTGGCAAATTGGCTAAAGATTCCTACCTTAATTCAAGAGCAGAATTCGTTTCCAGGAAAAACAAACTTGCTTTTAGCTAAAAAAGCCAAAGCGATTTGTGTTGCGTATCCTCAAATGGAACGTTTTTTTCCACAAGAGGTAATTCACCTGACTGGGAATCCAGTGCGACAAGACCTCATACATGGAGCGCCAAACAAGCAAGAGGCTTATGCCTTTTATTCGTTAAACCCCTCCTTGAAAACGGTATTCATTATGGGCGGGTCCTTGGGTGCAAAGTCCATTAATGCAGCGGTGGTTAAGGAGTTGGAACAGTTAAAACACGCGAACATTCAGGTGTTATGGCAATGTGGGAAAGGATATTATGAGCAGCTTAAGGAATTATCTTTGTCACCTAACATTCACTTGCTGCCCTTTATTGAACGGATGGATTACGCCTATGCCGTGGCGGATATTATTGTTTCCCGCGCTGGGGCTACGTCAATCTCTGAACTAACACTTGTGGGAAAACCTAGTGTCTTGGTTCCTTCTCCGAATGTCACGGAAGACCACCAAACAAAGAATGCCATGGCATTATCCTCGATAAATGCCGCAATCTTAGTACCGGATGCACAGGTTTTGGATAAGCTCTGGCCAACAGTTTATGCAACACTTGACGATTCAAATTCAAGGGCCTTGCTTGCTCAACACATTAAAACATTAGCCTTGCCTCATGCCACGGAACATATTGTATCTATTTGTAATAAGCTGATATGCCATGAACCATAAAGAACAAGTAATATTTTTTATTGGAATCGGTGGCATTGGAATGTCTGCTCTAGCTAGATATTATCTATCTAAGGGGAATACCGTTTATGGCTATGATAAAACGCAAAGTGAGTTAACCGATGCCTTATCCAGCGAAGGTGCGGTTATTACCTATGAAGATGCATGGCAAGCCTTTAGTCTGATTGATGCGCAGTCTACCCTCGTGATTTATACGCCCGCAATTAGCGAAGACAATCAGTGGTTAAGCAATTTTAAAAAGCAGGGATTTAAGATGCTCAAACGGGCTCAGGCCCTTGGTGAAATTACCCGAAGCTCTAAAGGGCTTTGTGTTGCCGGAACCCATGGGAAATCTACCACGTCCGCCATGTTGGCATTTTTACTGCATAATACCTCGCTCGGGTGTAATGCGTTTTTAGGGGCCATTGCAACAAATTTTAGAAATAATGTATTGGTTAATCCCAATGCTGCCTACACCGTAATAGAGGCAGACGAATACGATCGATCTTTTTTGAATTTATCTCCCTACGCCTCTATCATTACCAACATCGACCCAGACCACTTAGATATTTATGAGTCTGAGGATAAATTTAAGGAGGGCTTTCGTCAATATGCCCTAAAAATTGACCCAAATGGGGTGTTGATTTTAAAGGAAGGCCTTCAGGTAAATGCTTTATGCAAGAAGAAAACATACGCGCTAAATTCGGATACCGCAGATTATACAGCGCGGAATTTGCGTGAAACTATGAATGGGGCATGTTTTGATTTTTACACCCCATCAGGCACTTACGAAGACGTGTGCATTGGTATTAATGGGGGACATAATGTAGAAAACGCAATCGCCGCCTTGGCACTTTGTGATTACATCGGAGCATCGATGGATAGTGTGGTGGGTGCCTTCCAACATTTCAAAGGAATCAAACGGAGGTTTGAAAAAATATATACGGGCACCAACATCCAGTTTATTGATGATTACGCCCATCATCCAACGGAAATTAATCGCTTGATTTCATCGGTTCGATTGATGTTCCCGAACACCCCTGTTACCGGTATTTTTCAACCCCACCTATTCTCGCGGACGCGCGATTTCGGAGATGCATTTGCACATGAATTGGCTCAGTTGGATACCGTTATTTTACTGCCAATTTATCCGGCAAGGGAATTGCCAATTGAAGGAATTGACTCCCGTTGGTTATTTCAGAAAATTAAAAACCCGAACAAACATTTAATGAATGCTTCCGAATTACTTGCGTTCTTGCGGACTAATTCCCACGGAGTGCTATTAACCATTGGTGCGGGAGATATTGATCGCATGGTTCTTCCGATTAAAGAGTTGCTCACCATTAATGACAGTAACCTATGAAAAAATGGTTAAAAATAAGCCTGCTCAGTATGTTGGCCTTAATAGTTTTGGTGCTTTGGGTCCTTGGCAGAAATATGGAACAGCAACGTCCGATGAATACGCCCAAATTGTTGGTGCATGTAGACGGCGCGGATGCCTTGTTGAATGAAACAGAACTCTACAACAGAATTCTGAATGAACATTGGTTTGTCCCTAATCAACAAAGCGAATCACTGGATGTGCGAAAAATCGAACACGAAATTCGCCAAATGGAGGAGGTGAACCAGGTGCGGGTTTTTAAAATGTTGGGGGGAAATTGGAAAATAGAGGTTTGGTTAAGAAAACCGATCGCCCGAATTTTCGCAAAAAACGGAAAATCTTATTACCTCGATTCTGACGGGGTTACGATAACAAAATCTCAGTTGCACACGGCAAACCTCCTACTGTTCTCGGGTGAAATCAACGAACCCTTATTTCGTCAGGATGCAATTAAAATTATTAACAACGATTCATTGAAAAATATTCGAAAACTAGATGAAATCTATCGTATTTCAAATTATGTTTGTAACGATCCGATGTTGCACGCCCTGATAGGTCAAGTTTATTTGGAACGAGGAGGAGAATTTGTGTTGACACCGTTGGTAGGGGACTTTAAAATTAGATTTGGGACAGCCTATTCAGAAGAGCAAGTGAAAGACAAATTTACTCGACTCAAGATTTTTTACAAAGAAGGCTTGCCATACGAGGGCTGGGATAAATATTCGGAAATTAATTTAATGTATGATGGACAAATCGTTTGCCGAAACAGGAACAAAGTTGAATAATAAAGGGCCCAAAGTAGTGGTTGGATTGGATATTGGCACCACTAAAATTGCATGTTTTGTTGGTGTTAAAAATGAACACGAGAAGATAGAAATCATCTCCATGGGGAAAAGTGAATCCCTTGGTGTCATGCGTGGTGTAGTTTCTAATATCGAGAAGACGGTACAATCCATAACACAAGCCGTTTCATTGGCCCAAGAACGGGTCTCTGGAAATTTAAAAATTAATAATGTGTACGTTGGTATTGCAGGTCAACACATTAAGAGCATTCAAACACGAGGCATTCACACGCGTAAAAATATCCTTGGCGAAATATCCCAAAAGGACATTGATGCCCTAATTGATGACATGTATGCCATGGTAATGACCCCAGGTGAGGAAATTATTACCGTATTACCCCAAGAGTATATTGTAGATAATGAACAAGGCATTAAAGATCCAGTAGGAATGACCGGAGTTCGTTTGGAAGCTAATTTTCACATTATTACAGGGCATGTTTCAAACGTAACGAACATTAGAACCTGCGTAGAGCGTTCAGAATTAAGCATTAGTGCAATCGAACTTGAACCCATCGCCTCCGCAGATGCGGTATTAGGAGATGAAGAGAAAGAAGCGGGAGTAGTGTTGGTGGATATCGGTGGAGGCACGACGGATGTAGCGATTTTCTACGATGGTTTAATTCGGCATACCGCGGTAATACCATTTGGAGGAAATGTGATTACTGAAGACATTCGCATGGGATGCAGAATCATGCAAAAGCAAGCAGAACGATTGAAAGTTCGATTTGGCAGCGCACTGGTTAGTGAAAGTAAAGATCACGAAGTGGTCTGTATTCCTGGCTTAAAAGGAAGAGATGCGAAAGAGATTCGCTTATCCACCCTCGCAGGAATTATCCAAGCTAGAATGGAAGAAATCATCGAGTTGGTTCGCGTTGAAATCCGTAATTCAGGGTTTGAAAAGAAAATTATTGGCGGAATTGTTGTAACCGGCGGAGGATCACAATTGAAACATTTACCACAATTGTTTGAATATATTACTGGGCTTGACACACGGATCGGTTATCCCACCGAGCACCTGGCGAATACCAATCAAATTGAGAACATCTCAAGTCCGATCTATGCAACAGGAATCGGATTGGTGTTAAAAGGTTTTGAACGAGAAGAGCGTGGAGATGCCACCGATGTAACTTCCAATGAAAGCGATATCCGAGGTCATGCCGACCCGCGAAAAAAAGGAGCCTTCTTTTCAAAGGTTCTTTCGAGAGAAAATCTGAAAAAATTAGAGAACTTCTTCATGAAAGATGAAGATTAATAACCAGTTAAATAAAGTAAAATGAACGAAATTTTTGACATCCCGAAAGATATGAATTCAATAATTAAAGTAATCGGCGTTGGCGGAGGAGGAAGTAATGCAGTGAATTTCATGTTTAATCAAGGCATTAAAGGAGTTGACTTTGTCGTATGCAATACCGATCGTCAAGCGTTGGACATCTCTCCCGTCCCGTATAAAATTCAACTAGGAAAAACACTCACAGAAGGTCGTGGCGCAGGGATGTTACCGGAAGTGGGTATGAATGCCGCTTTTGAAAACATCGAAGATTTGCGCGAGATTTTATCCAAAAACACCAAAATGGTGTTTGTTACTGCCGGAATGGGCGGTGGAACAGGTACCGGAGCAGCGCCAGTAATCGCACAAGTTGCCAAAGAATTGGGAATCTTAACCGTTGGAATTGTCACGCTACCTTTTGATTTTGAAGGGAAAAAACGTAGGTTGCAAGCGGATGAAGGCTTAGAACGTTTGCGTCAGAATGTGGATACCTTGTTGGTGATTAATAATGAGAAATTACGAACCATCGGAAAAAGCTTAACGCTTTCAGAAGCCTTTCAAAAAGCAGATAATATTCTTACCGTCGCTGCGAAAGGAATCGCAGAGGTCATTGCCGATACCGGTGTCATTAACGTAGATTTTAATGACGTGAATACCGTGTTGAGAAACAGCGGTAGAGCGTTGATGGGAAGTGCTGTTGCTAGCGGTGAAGGAAGAGACATCGAAGCGGTTAAAGCGGCCATGAACTCTCCACTGCTTAATGATCATGACATTCATGGGGCGAAATACGTACTTCTGAACATCACATACGGCGACAAAGAAGTCTTAATGGATGAAATCATGAATATTACAGACTTTATCCAAGGCGCAGCCGGTGAAAGTGCAGAAGTTATTTGGGGACATGGACATGATTCATTGCTAGGCGATAACTTATCCATTACCTTGGTGGCTACGGGGTTTTCTTCCCCTGAAGAACCAAACTATGTGCTCCCAGAACGCAAGGTTATGGACTTAGACGAAGAGCAGAAAAAGGAAATTACCGTTCCGATGTCTTCTCCATTTGAGTCAAATTCCATGACAGAAACCTTAAACAAAGACCCTTATCTTAAGCCTGTTGAAGATTCAGAACCAGTTCAAGCCACCCTTACGGAGGAAGTAACTGAACCTACAAGCCCAGAAGTAAGTGCCGTAAACAATGAGGTGAAATTTGATTTATTTGAAGATGAATCGCCAGAAGATACGAACACCTTGAATCCTTCCTTGGAATGGGAAGTGCAACCTACGGTTCAACCAACGTTTGATTTTTCTTCCGAACCAATGGCTCCGGTTACTCCCGTTCATGAACCTGTAAATACCGTTGAACCCGGAGTGATTCGTCACCAGTTGGACGAGGATACCGAAGAGGCACCAAAAAATTACCGCATTCAATCTACCGTATTGCCCGAGGAAATCGCGAGAAGAAATGAAGAGCGTGTTTCTAAAATTCAAGAAATAACTTCCCGAATTCAAAATGCCGAAAGCATTGCTGAATATGAGTCTCAACCCGCATACTTACGTCGTAATATTGAAATTAATTCCGAAAAACCGTCACAAGAAAACAACATCAGCCGCTTCGGATTGTCTGGTAGTGGAAATGGGGATTCAGGCTTGAGAAATAATAGCTACTTACACGATAACGTAGATTAATATGAGCATTGCCGCAACTATAAATGACCACATCAAACAAGCGATGTTGGCTAAAGATAAAGATCGTTTAGCCGCCTTGAGAGATGTAAAATCTAAAATTTTATTGGAAGCAACCTCTGGGAGCGGGTCAGAAGTAAGCGATGAAGTAGCCATGAAAATTTGTTTGAAATTATACAAACAACGCATGGAAACTTATGAATTATACATGGCTCAAGATCGAGAAGATCTAGCGAGCGATGAGATGATTCAAGCCAAAGTCATTGAAGAGTTTTTGCCTAAACAATTATCCGAGGAGGAAATAAACGCTGAGATTAAAGCAGCAATTTCCAGCTTAGGAGTTACGGGTCCGCAAGACATGGGTAAATTGATGGGACACCTTTCCGCTAAATTATCTGGGAAAGCAGACGGCAAGCTGATCTCGTCTTTAGTGAAAGCTGCACTGAGCTAAACTTGTTTTTTCTTATCGATTCTTTTACCTTTGAAACATGAAGGAATTCCCCGCATTCGCTGCTGAATTAGCTGATTGTATTCGCGTGTTGCACCATCAAGGGCACAGTCCAGCTACCTCTACAAATTACTCCTTTAAAGATGATGCAGATCGACTTTGGGTGTCACGCTCTGGTATTGATAAATCATCGTGTTTAGATACTGATTTTATTACCATTGATGCTCAAGGTAAGACCTTGACGCCGTTTGAACACATGACACCTTCTGCTGAAACTGGTATTCATTGCGCCATATATGAAATGTTTCCAACTACGAAGGTAATTCTGCATAGCCATGACCTTTACCCAGTATTGGTTGCACACAATAAAAACTCCGTGCATTTTGAGGGGTTTGAACTTCAAAAAGGGTTTCCAGCGGTTAAAACGCATCATGGCGCGATACAGATTCCGGTATTCCCAAATAGCCAAGATATGAATGATATCAAAAGCCACATGGAGTCACGTAAAGAGGAACTGAAATATCAAGTCTTTATGATCGAAAAGCATGGGTTCTATACCTGGGGAACAAGTTTATTTGAGGCAAAACGAATTCTAGAGTCTTTTAGCTACCTGTGTAAGGCATCCTGGTATTTAACGAAATAATTATGGCTATTTTATCAATTCCTGACCAAAATCACGTCATTGAAGATCCGAAAGCAATCGGCGTATTTCTTGCGTCGCACGGAGTATTTTTTGATCAGTGGACCTGTAATGTTGTATTTGAAGATACCGCGTCGCAAGAAGAGATCTTATCAGCCTATGCCCAGGATTTAAATCCTTTTATGGATCGAGGTGGTTATTTGACCGCCGATGTCATTTCTATTAATTCCTTGACTGAGAATTATGAAGCCATTCGGACAAAGTTTCTTGCTGAGCATACGCACAGTGAGGATGAAATTCGATTTTTCGTGGATGGACAAGGTTTCTTTTGGTTTAATCTAGAGGGAGCCCCCGTATTCAATGTGCTCTGCCAGAAAGGTGATTTAATCAGCGTACCCGCAGGGACTAAACATTGGTTTGATGCTGGCGTAGATAATCCCTTTGTGAAGGCTATTCGAATCTTTATCGATCAAAGCGGTTGGACTCCTGAATACACCGGTTCAGGCATTGAAAAAAAGTACGAATAATGAAGATATTAGACGGAATTCAATGGATTCTTACAGATATTGAAGGTACAACCACCGAGGTCTCTTTCGTTTATGATATCCTTTTCCCTTACTTCAGAGCGCACATGGATGAATGGAAGACCGTTGATTCCGCTCCAATGAATGATGTACTTGAACAAACACGCCTGATAGTTCTTGAGGAACAAGCTATTAATTTAACAAGCAATGAAGCGCTTTTTGAGCAATTGCGGCAATGGTCGATTGAAGACCGTAAAGTAACTCCCTTAAAAACATTTCAAGGCATGGTATGGGAACAAGGTTTTAAGTCTGGCGCCATTAAAGGGCATATATATCCTGACGTTAAGCCTGCACTCGAACGCTGGACGGCTATGGGCATGAAGCTCGCCATTTTTTCAAGTGGCTCCATCGCTGCGCAAAAACAACTCTTTGGTTTTTCAACGGAAGGGGACCTCACACCGTATTTTTCCGCTTACTTTGACACCACTACTGGAATGAAGCGGGATGAGCAGACGTATCAATTAATCGCACAACAGTTGCAAGCATCAGCAAACAGCGTGTTGTTTTTGTCTGATATATCCCAAGAACTTGAGGCCGCAAATGCCGCAGGCATACGGACGCTTCAACTCGTGCGGCCGGGTACCCAAGCGAATTGGTCTTGGTGCGTTGCCGACTTTAGCGAGATCCAATAAAAAAGCCCCGCATTCGCGAGGCTTAACTTAATTCGTTTACTGATCTCTAGTGCTGAATAACTACTTTAACTAAACCAAACGCCAGAACGCCAAAAAAGCTTAAGTAAACTTTTTTCATGTTAATATAATTTTAAATTAATTTCAACCTCAACAATAAAGTTTTTTGCGAAAAAATAAAAATAAAAAGAAATTAGTTTTAGTAGGACCGTTTGGTAATGAATTCCGCCAACGTAAATAACGGTTGTTTAGGTTGGGAGCACTCCACACGTGCTAAATAATTCATGGCACGTTCTTGATATTCTTGCTGTTTTTTTGTGCAATATTCAAGCACTCCAGATGCTTCATAAAGACCTTTAATCCCCCTTATTTTATCTTCATCAGAAGCGGCGCTTAGGCGCAAAAATTCTGCTTTATTTGCGCCAGATGCTGTAGATTGGAAGGTGGTGTACAACATGGTTTTTTTATCACTCAGAATATCTCCTCCGATTTGTTTGCCAACCTTAGCAGAATCGCCAAACGCATCTAAAACATCATCTTGAATTTGAAAAGCGATGCCAAGTTGTTCTCCAAAATGGTACAACCCGTTGATGCTAGTTTCGTTTGCTCCTCCAATAATTCCCCCAAACGCGCATGCACATCCTAGGAGCACAGACGTTTTAAGGCGGATCATTTCAATATAATCAGCTTCTGTAACTGAATCTATTCGTTCAAAATCCATATCCATTTGCTGTCCGATACAAACTTCAATGGCCGTTTGATTAAGCATATTGCTCAGCGCTTTGAATGTATTCGGGGTGTAGGTTGCCAGTGCCTGAAAGGCGTGAATCATCAGTACATCACCCGATAGTATGGCAATGTTAGCATTCCATTTTTCATGTACCGTAGTTAACCCTCTCCGCACAGGCGCTTTATCCATGATATCATCGTGAATCAGGGTGAAATTATGAAACAACTCCAGGGCAGATGCTCCTGCTAATGATTCATTTAATGGGATGTCATATAATTCCGCACTTATTACGGTAAATAATGGCCGAATTCGCTTTCCACCAATGGCAATGAAATACCGAAGTGGGTCGTATAAATTTTTTGGTTCTGCGGGAAATTGCCACTGGGATAAGTGCTGCTCAATCGCTGCAATGCGTTCAGAATATTCAATCATTTTCGCTTAATCAGGTTTAGCAAGTAAGTTCCATATCCACTTTTAACAAGCGGCTCAGCGATTTGTTTGAGTTGTTTTTTGTCTATGAATCCATTTCGATAGGCGATTTCTTCAATGCATCCAATTTTCAATCCTTGGCGTTCTTCGATCACTTGCACAAATTGCCCCGCTTGCATGAGCGAACTAAAGGTGCCGGTATCTAGCCAGGCTGTTCCACGATCTAAAATTGCTACTTTGAGCTTCCCTTGTTTTAAATACGCGGCATTCACATCCGTGATTTCATATTCCCCACGCTCGGAAGGCAAGAGGTTTTTCGCAATCTCTACTACGGAGTTATCATAAAAATATAATCCGGGTACCGCGAAATTAGATTTTGGGTTTTTAGGTTTTTCTTCAATGGAAACCGCCTTGTTTTCTTCGTCAAATGCTACTACGCCATACCGTTCTGGATCGCTCACATGATACGCGAATACAATACCTCCCTTTGGATTAACATTCCCGCTTAACAATGAATCAAGCCCTTGACCATAAAAAATATTATCTCCAAGGATTAAGGCGACCTTATCTTTACCAATAAATTTTTCTCCAATCACAAAGGCTTGCGCTAGGCCATTAGGAACCTCTTGCACTGCATATTCAAAACGACAACCTAAGCGGCTTCCGTCACCAAGAAGTTTTTCGAAATGCGGTAAATCATGAGGGGTTGAGACAATTAGTATCTCCCGTATTCCAGCACTCATTAAGGTGCTCAGTGGATAATAAATCATCGGTTTATCATACACCGGCATGAGCTGTTTTGATACCGCTAACGTAAGTGGGTGAAGTCGAGTACCAGACCCGCCTGCTAAAATGATTCCTTTCATGCGAAATGACTTTGGTTGCTCAAAGATAGGGAAGTAGGGTGGTCAAACCAAACTATAGCCAACGAAACAGATCGTCGAACATGCGCTTTCCCCATGGCGTATTTCCGTAGTCTTTTTCGAGTTTCTCTCGAAGCTCTCTTAGGGTAAACAGCTTGTTTTTGCCGATTTCTACCGCCAAGGCTTCTTGTTTGGGTGCCATAGAGAAATCCACTTTATCAGCAAAATATATAATTCCTCCATCCTCCGTGGCAATACCAAGTATCGTCCCTGGTAATCCGCAAAATCCTTCTGGGCCTATAGAGGGTAGGATGTTGGGGGCATACCAAGCGTATATGCGTGTCGAATCATTTTTCTCGTAAATAGCCTTACGGCAATTAAATCCACAAATCGTGCGTTTGCCGTCCGTCATTTTCCACGCGCGCACAGGCAAGGAATCTTTAACATACACGGAGGTTCCAAAGAATTGGAAAATGGTGAGCTGTTTATTCGGATTTAAGTATTGAAAGTATTCATTTTTGGATGTCAACCATGCCATGTCATCGGCTGTAGCAGGAGGCAGGTATTTAAATACAGATATCGTATCGTTAAATGCTAAACTGAATCGATCGTTTTTAATTTTATTATCTTCCGTTACAAAACGTTTCATCCGCTGATCGGTAAACCGTTTCTGTAGGTTAGTCCTACGGGTGTAATAAATAGTCCCTTCCGAGTAAAACTGAGCGAATCCGATGGAATCTATCCAGATGAAAATTCCTAATAAGAGTATCTTAATGCCATCCTTCAAAATCATCTTCTTTGGTTTTGCTTTTATTAAAACGATACGTTAATTTGAGTAAAATGTATCGTGTAATTAATTGGGTGTAGTTGTCGGTAATGATGTTGCCGTTCACTTGTCTTTGTAGGTTTAGGTTTTGATTCAATAAGTCATAGGCGTTAATGGAAACTAACAGGTTTTCTGTTTTCAAGAATGACCGTTGGATTTCAGCATTTAATACAAAGATATTTCGATTGAATCCACTGGCGCGCTGAGAGTTAATGGTATATTTTCCGTCGGCAATGAGCTTGAAGTTCCAAGGAAGGGTCCATTTAAATTCAGCTGTATACTCTTGGGTAGAATACGGCATATTTGAAGCAGTATTAAACGTGCTTTTAGGGCTAGAATAAAAATAATTCTGTGACAACTCTACCTCCAATGAATCAAAGTTTAGCTCTAAAGATAAGCCGCCACCGATACTGGGATTGTAAGTGATGTTTTCAACGTTATTGATGTAATTCGTCATTTTGGAATAATTAGCATTGAAATTAGGGCTAAGCTCCAATTTTCGGTTGAACATAGGGAGCCCAACTCCTAAAAATGCGTTAGAAAAGATATTTCCATCCACATTCTCCGTTTTAGAAATCGTTCTACCCAAGGCATCAAAATAGGTGTTAGATGCAAAGGCATTGTTGGTTAACGTGGCACTTAATCCACTGTATATATACCTGCCTGATAAGGCCTCCCACCGGTTAAAGTTAAAGTTAAAACTGTGCACATAATTAGGTTTAAGTGATGAATTACCCACCTTAACACGGTTTGGATTCGCATTGTCTTGAACCGGCTGAACATCATTTAAGGAAGGTTGGTCGGATCGCGTGAAATATTTAAAAACTAAGCGTGTACCCATTCCTGGTTTGTATGTATATGTAAATTTCGGAAGGAGATTGCTGAAGTTTTGAAGAATGCTTGAATCTCCAACTACATTGTAATTATCTAACTGTATAGTTCTAAAACCGATACCGAAATTAAACCAATGTTTTGCAGTTTCATAAATTAACATGGCAGTACCACGATTCTGTAATCGTTGGTTCTCAAATTGATTCGATAGGGAATCCACCAATTGCGTGTATGCACCCGAAAACAAGCTGAAGGTGTTCCGTGTTTGGTATGAAGTTCCCGTTTCAAGGTAATATTCTAACTGTAAACGCCATTTTGCGGCAAGTGGTTCCGTATACGTTACTACAGCGTAGTTTAAAAAGTTGCCGTTATCATTCTTTTTTTGCTGGTCCACACTGTCTACAAACCCTTGAAAGATATTTTGGGTAAGCAAGGATCCTGTGGTGGAATTATCTATCTTGTTTAAAATATATTTCACTTCAAGTTCTCTTCTAGGTTTGTTAAATAGCCGCATGAGTGTTGCTTCCATGCGTACAATTGATCCCTTTGAATTGTTGTTCGTTTCAATGTCCGAGGTAAAGGTTGGTATTTTATTCTCGGTAAGGAATTGATTGGTGGTGATGTTTTGTGTTTCAGCCATGTCAAAGCTAACCGAAGGTTTGATTTCGATGCTTGTTAGCGAATCCAGCTTAGCAACAAAGGAAAGATTCAATTTATGGGATGTATTCGTCGAAATGTTTGATATGGAATCTTTGGTAAAGTATGAGGTGTCCTGTAAGAAATACTGAGATAAACTGCTTTGCGTGGCGTTCAATTGATTTTGATTGAAGCTGTAATTAAATCCAATTTTTCCCCAATCCTTGATGCGGTCATTGAAGTATATTCCAGCCTTGGTGGTTTGTGGAATTCCTGTATTGGTGCGTTGACTGCTTTGGTCCCACATATTCATTCCACTTGATTCCCGCTCATTTTCTAATCCAAATTTACTCATATCCCCAAGCCTAAAATTTGAACGCGGGGTATTAGAGCTCAAAAAGAACACTGAAAATTTCTGTTTTTTGTCAAAGCGATTAAAGAGTAGTTCGCTTTCATAAAATGGGAAGCCTGTTGTTGGGTTGCCAATGATACCGCCATCAGATGCAATAGATGCTTTTCCGAAATACCCTCGTTTAGCGTCGGCCTTTAATTTCAAATCCAAGACTTGAATTTTTTCATCCATACCCGAGGCATTGTCTTGGGCTTTCTTTTCATACACTTGAACAGATTCAACGCCTTTGGCGGCTAGGTTTTTTGTTGCAATCGTAGGATCCGAACCAAAAAATTCATCGCCGTCTACTAAGACCTGACTAATTTCCCTCCCTTGCGAGGTAATTTGTCCGTTTTCATCAATTTTAATCCCAGGGAGTTTTTTTAAGAGATCCTCGACCACTGCATTTTCAGCAACCTTAAAACTATCTGCCACATAAATTAAGGTATCCCCCTTATAATAAACTCGGTTTCTATTGCCCTGTACCACTACTTCGGCCAAGTTTTTAACCTTCACACCCATTCGTATAAAAGGTATTTCTACAGATAATTCCGCAGGATTTCCAAATACATACAAGGTTTTAGCTTCAAATTGCGGATGTTCAATCAATAGGTAAAACGTATCCAAGGGCACATTGAAGTTGAATTCTCCGCTGGCATTGGTTCGGTAGTAATCAACGAGTATGGAGTCATTCAGCCGCACCAAAGAAACCGCCGCTTTATCTAATTTTTTTAGTCCGGTAGAGTCATTAACAACCCCTGAAATTCGAATGTTTTGACTCAGCGAGACGAATGAGGTGGAGAGGAGGAGTAGGAGCACTAATCCAAGGTGCTTAAAAGTTTTATTCATTGATCAGTTTTATTCCAGTTAATCCCTGGTAGGAGAAGCCATTTTGTTCAGTCACTCTCGTAAAATCAATACGCAACAATTTATTCAAATTCAACCCTTCGTTTTTAACCAGCATTTCAGCTAAAGGAAAATCACGATTGTATGCAATAGCGGATTGGTAAGATTTTGTTGAGTTTTTTGTCCCTACAATGATAAATTTGAGTGTCTCAGTTTCCATCCCTCCCTGGAATCGCGTCTCGTAAGGACCTTCTTGATTTACAATTTTTAACGCCTCGCTTGCCGAAAAATCAGTTTTTCTACAAATTACATGATTTTTTAACTCCAGGTCTTCTTCCGTATTCGCTATTTTGGATGCTGAAAAAATCACCTTTTTCTTGTCGCCAAAATAAGAGAAGACTTCCAAAAATCCATTATTCTTCTTATTGAAGTCTTTGATGCATTGTTTGGCGAAAAACATGAAATCCCCACTATAGTAATAAACTGTATTTATCTGAATTCCTTTAACGTAAGTCTCCTCTAGTTCGAGTTTAACAATACTTTTTTTACTATTGATTTTTCCACGTGCTGTGCGGTTATTTTGCATTCCATCAGAATATTCTAAACTATAGAATTCGCTGAATTTAGCAGAAGTATCGATGTGCTTGATTAATGAGTCGTATGCCGCTTGGCCACTAAAGAAAAACGATTTTTCGTCGGCCATATTGATCTCAGTCTGGTCCAAGGAAAGCGGTCGTCGGCTACTATTGGTGCATTGCGTTAGAAAAAAAGAGAAAATTATTAAGCAGGGATATATTAGGCGCTTCATTTGATTCATTCTATGTGCAAAAGTAGTTATTTAGTTTAACAATGTTCAATGATTAATGGTTCTGTTTACCTTTGTATTATGGGATTATTATTAGGTATTGATTTTGGACTTAAACGAACGGGAATTGCTGTAACCGATTCTTTAATGATTATTGCATCACCGTTGCTTATGGTTCCCTCGGAAGACTTAATGCCCTGGATAAAGGCCTATCACATCAAAAATAAGTTAACCGGTATGGTCCTGGGTTTTCCCTTGTCCGTTGATGGAACATATACCCACCTCACTGAAAATGTGCTGCTTTTGAAATCGGCGTTGGAGAAGGAATTTGTAGATGTCCCTGTTTATTTGCAAGATGAACGCCACTCTTCTCAACGGGCTTCCCAAGCAATACATCAGCTCGGTAAAAAGAAACATGGCAAAGATAAAGGGATTGTTGACAAGGTAAGCGCTGCAATTATTTTGCAAGATTACTTAAATGAACGCGGGACTTAATTTCAACTAATGTATCTTTGTTGCTCGATATGATATTACCAATAATTGCATACGGTGATCCACTGCTAAAAAAGGAGTCGGATGAAATCACTGCCGATTATCCATCGTTGGACCTCTTGATTGATAACATGTTTGAAACCATGTATCAAGCAAAAGGGGTGGGTTTGGCTGCACCTCAAGTGGGGTTGAACATACGCCTTTTTATCGTGGATGGAGCGCCTTTTGCGGATGAGGAAGGGGAAGAGCCTGACCCTCGTGCAGTGGGAATGGAGTCCTTTAAAAAAGTTTTTATGAATCCCGTCATTGAGGAGGAAAGCGGCGAAGTTTGGGCTTTTCAAGAGGGATGCCTTTCCATTCCAAAACTTCGTGAAAACGTGCTTCGAAAATCTGATATCCTCTTAAGTTATTACGACGAGCATTGGGTGTTTCACGAAGAGCGATTTTCTGGATATGCAGCACGAATCATTCAGCATGAGTACGATCACATCGAGGGTATTTTATTTACCGACCGCTTGAATCCACTCAAGAAAAAGCTGGTTCAAAAAAAATTAAAGCAAATTGCAGAGGGATTAGTTACCACCGATTATAAATTGAAATTCTACAAATTAAAACGATGAGAACTATTGTATGTTTCGTTTCTTTGATGCTTCTAAGCATGATGTATTCTTGCAAAGATTCCAATGCTACGGCCTCCGAAGCAAAACCCCTAACGAAAGAGTCTTTACGTGCCTCGATCCAGGAAATGGAAGACTCCTTAAGCAACTCCTCCAATTCTAAGTTAAGCGGTGCCGCCTATAATCTGAGTCAATTGGAGTTAATCAATCGCTTAACAGCGTATTACAGAAATTATCCAGATGACCCGTATTCTGCAGATTGTTTATTCAAAGTCCAAATGGTTTATTCTGGATTAAATGCACACCGTAAAAGTATTGCATATGGAGATACCTTGCTTAAGAAATTCCCAAGTTACAAAAACAAGTACTTGGTCATTGAAAGTAATATAGCTGCTTTGGATGTATTTCTAGAGCCTCGAGATACGGCAATGATTAGAACGTATTACACCATGCTGCTATCAGACCATGAGTATCCGAAAACCAAAAAGGCAGAAATTAATCGCAGATTGAAATTCCTTTACTTATCTATTTTTGATTACGCGAATCTTCCGCAGAATCGGTCTGTTAAAAAATAGGCTGTTAATGATGTGTTAATTTTTTTCGATTCCTGAACAATACGTGTATTTTTGATAAGAAATTTAAACTTAAGAACTATGAAAAAATTATTATTTGCTCTAAGTGTTGTTTTTGCAGCTACCGCAATTAACGCACAAACTACGATTGATAAAGGTCCAAAAATTTCTTTTTCCAAAGAAGTTCATGATTATGGGAATATCAAATATGACGGTGAGCCAAGCTGTTCATTTGAATTTACAAATACAGGAGATGAGCCTTTGATTATTTCAAATGCGAAAGGATCTTGTGGTTGTACTGTTCCAGAATGGCCGAAAGAACCAATTGCTCCAGGAGCAAAAGGAACCATTAAAGTAAAATATGATACCAAGCGTTCTGGTCCAATTAACAAAAGCGTTACGATTTCATCGAACGCAGTCAATGAAGCAGAAAAAGTAATCCGAATTAAAGGTGAAGTAGGTCCAGCGCCAGAGTCAGGTGTACCTGTTAACAACAGCGGAGCACCAACCAATAACTAAGAGTTATCTTGTGATTTTTTGTAAGGCTCCTTCGGGAGCCTTTTTTGTTTTATTGAATCCAAGCAATGGATTTCGGTAATTCGGCCTCTATGCACATCGACTCTTTTGTTATCGGATGGGTGAATAAAAGCTTTGCTGAGTGTAAGCAAATGGAGCCGTCCGCATTAGAGCGCTTGGCACCGTATTTTAAATCCCCGCGAAGCGGATAACCGATATGCGCCATTTGACACCGAATTTGATGGTGCCTTCCCGTTTCTAATGTCACTTCAATGAGCGTGTAAGCATCAAAATGTTTAAGCGGATTATAACTTAATCTTGCTTCTTTCCCTTTTCCTGAATCTACGACGAAACTTTTGTTTTTTTGTTCGTTCTTTCTCAAATCATGCACCAACGAATCCCGGTTGGATAATTTACCATGAACCAAAGCAAGGTATGATTTATCGGTTTCCTTTTCTCTAAATTGAGCATTCATACGCTCCAAGGCCTTACTCGTTTTAGCGAAAAGAACCACCCCACTCGTAGGACGGTCTAAGCGATGAATCACCCCGCAAAACACATTGCCAGGTTTATTATATTTATCTTTTAAAAACGCCTTGATCTCATCCGCTAGGCACGCATCCCCCGTTTTGTCACCTTGTACCAATTGTCCCGCACGTTTGTTTATGGCAATCAAATGATTGTCCTCGTATAATACTTGATCGGGACTAAAAGATGACATGTTACTAATTACTTCGAATGGGAGGTAATTCGCCTGTTTCGAATCCATGACAAGAAACTAAGGCCTATAAAAAATACAATCGTCCAGATGAGCCATGTTGGGAATTTACCAATTCCATCCCCTTGAGCATAGGAATGCAAGCCTACCAACATAAAGTTCACGCCGAAATACGTAAAGAGTATGGCGGAATATCCCCAAAAGGCGGCAAGGTTAAACGTGAAGGTGCTTTTTAAGGCTGGAATAAACCGGAAATGTAAAATGATAGCATATACCAATACCGAAACTAAAGCCCAGGTTTCTTTAGGGTCCCAACCCCAGTATCTACCCCAGCTTTCATTGGCCCATATCCCGCCTAAAAAGGTACCTATGGTTAACATAAATACACCAATCGTCATGGTCATTTCACTTACCGCAGTAATTTGGGCGATTTGATTCTGTATTTTGGGAGCATTTGTTTTTGTTTGAAACAGATAAAAATTAAGGTTTAACAACCCAAGGACAAAGGAGAGGCCAAGAAATCCGTAGCTTCCCGTAATAATCGCAACATGAATCATCAACCAATATGATTTTAAAACTGGGACCAAGGGAGTGATTTCAGGGTCAAGTAGGTTTAATTCTGAAACAAAAAGCATCATGGCTGAGAGTATGAGCGCCATGGACATAACGACCTCGATTTTTTTCAAAAATGCCCACCCTGCAAGCACGGTTACCCAAGCAATGAATACGATGGCTTCATAGCCATTACTCCAAGGGGCATGACCTGAGATGTACCATCGAAACCCTAATCCAGTGGCGTGATACAAAAAGACTAAGGCAGACAAGCCTAGAAAAATATTCCGGGCCCAACGCAGTATTTTCAACCGCTTATCAGAGGGGGATCCAAAAATGGATGCAATAAAAATAACCAGTAGTAGTAGTCCGATCAGTAAATAACTCCGATATACCGACTTGAAAATCTGTAGGGTATTGTATCGAATCTCAAAGGCTACTTTACTGCGGGAAGGAACTACGGATTTACCAACTGTCCGCTGTATTTGCTCCATTTTCCCTAACAGAAACATAGCGTTAGAATAGTCTTGGTTTTGTGTTGCCTCATCCAGCGCTGCGAGATATTTCAAAGTCACAATGGAGCTGATCGAATCTTCGCCCATAATTTCCATACTCATGGGAACAAACCACTTGTTGTTTGCGTCGTTTTTCTTTGGGATAATGCGCATGTATTGCCAACTAATTATTCCTTGAAAAACCTCGAAACGTTCCGTAAGTTTAATGAGTTTTTTCTCAAATTCATCCTGAAACTTCTCTGCCTTGCCGTGTGCGGCAGCATATTGCGCTTGAAATTTGTACGCACCATCGGCTTCAATAAGGTCATTAAATGCACAGTATTTTTTTAAGTGTAGCCGCTCCCGAACAGCAGTAGGTACCAAGATCATTGGTTTTTTCATCCAATACTTTCCATACATGTGTAAACTAAGAATCGTTTGTACTGCATTGTATGAATCAAATATTGGTTCCCCATGTATTTTTCGCAGGAGTTGGTCGCACAAGGTATGCATGGGCATTATTCGTCCGCCCTGTTCTTGGACCAACAATGCGGCTAGTTTTTCCGAATGTTTTTCATCGATTACGCGATAGATTTTCGAATAGTCGGTTTCATTTCCATGTTGTGCTTGCACCGATAATGCCATTAAGAAAAACAAAACACTGAGGGATTGCTTTTTTAGTTTGCCTAATTGGTCGCTTATGGCTCGGAACCTACCTTTTGGTGCAAACAAGGAAAGTATCATCCCGATAGCCATAAGTAAATACCCTAAGTAGGTGATGTTGGTTCCCCACGCGTCATGATTCACACTGAGCTTAGTAGCCTCTTCATTTTCTGGGGTAGAAGGATTGTCTAATTCATAGGCGGATTGAAAAAATCGATATCCGTCGTAATCCGTTACATGATTCATAAAAACATGGCGGTCGCTTTTGTAATTATTGCGGGGATCTCTTATGCTTAAGTAGCTTTCGAACGAGGATGGGGATTCAGAACCGGGGTATTTGGATAGTTTAAAATCTTTACAAAAAATACTAAAGGGTAATGGTCGTCTAACGGAGCCGTATTCTAGCTGCACTAGCATTCCGTTAATCTCAAAATACTCAGGATCTGGCATCATGTTATGCCCGCCCTTCAATACTACTTTTTTATTTGCCTTACCGGAGGTAACATTAACGGTGAGGTAATCCGTACCCTGATTTTTCATCTTGGCTTTTAAGCGAGTTTTGTAGGCATGATAATAGACATTTTTAAGCACAAATTGATTTGAACCGGATTGGTATAAGGTTTTTAAGTTTGCATCGACCCACGTGTTTTTTGGAATGGTAGTGTATGCTGTGTCCGGAATTGGAGCGCCTGTTCTTCTCGCTTCCATCATCATTGTCATGGGCAGCATGCGAAGATCAACTGCAGTTTTTATCTTGATTTTTTCTCCGGATAATTTAAAGGCAACGCCCTCATTCGCCTCCGACCCATATGCGAGAGGCATGGACCCAGCCAATAATTTGTCTCCAGTGGCTAGGTAGTTTGATTTCATTTGACCAACAACAACATCCAATACAGCACCGGGGGTGGATTGGTCAAAAGCAATGGTGTCAATCGCGTTGGAAATAAAATCGTTGTAGGTGATCGTTAGGGTCTTTGTTCCATGGTCAATATCGTGACTAAATGAATTGTTTACCATCCCCCAATCCGACATCCACGCTGAATATGCCAGGACTTTTGGCGACTTTGGGTCGCTGATGGAAACCAAGAGTTTAGGATCTGCAGTATAGATGTAATCTACCGCGGTTCCCTCTCGAATCACGGCCAATCCCTCATATCCTGTATATCGAGTGATGCCGGCACCGATCATGATGATAAGAAATGCTACATGGAAACTTAAAGCCGCTATTTTTTCTCGTTTCCACATGCGATAATGAATGATATTAAAAATCATTGCAATGGATAAATAAACGAGCAGAACTGTGAACCAATGGGCATTGTAAATAACGATTTTGGCGGCTTGCACGCCATGTATTGATTCGATAAACGTAGCGATACCGATGGCCGCTAAAAACACAAAGAGGCCCAATGAAACTAGCCGCATTGAAAAGACAATTTTTGTAATTCGTTCCATGGGATTTTATTTGGTACAAAAATACGCAATGCCTTGCTTATTGATATCCTTTTGTAATATTTGTATCATGAAATGCATGTTATTTTTTGGATTTATTTTTCTTGCCTTTCACTTATTGGCTCAAGAAAAACCTACAGCGTGGAAACCTTCAGTTCATCAACCAATTCAGGGACGTATCTTTGAATTTGTGATTTCAGCGGGTTATTTGGAAGGTCGACTTATTCGGGTATGGGTACCTGATTCGTATAAAACTTCCCGAAAAAAATTCGAGGTGATTTATTTTCACGACGGTCAAATGCTTTTTGATTCCACCACAACGTGGAACCACCAGTCTTGGGATCTTGCAGCTACAGCCTCTAACTTCCTTGGGAAGCAGCGGAACATCTTGGTTGGTATTGATAATAGTCCTGAACACCGTTATGCGGAGTTTTTTCCCGCGCCAATTTACCCGGCCTTGTCGGCGAGTGTGCAGTTAACGCTGCGTGATTCCTTGTGGAATGGTTTGCCTCGGTTTGATGCCTATGCACAGGCGCTCATCGATGACGTTTTCCCGTTAATTGAAAATCATTGGAACGTACATCGCGGCGGCGCACATCGAACCATGGTGGGGTCAAGTATGGGAGGCATTGTATCGTTAGCATTTTTGTTAACACATCCCGTAGAACTTTCCAAAATCGCATGCCTTTCAATTCACCTTCCCCTGATTAATGTTTGGAAATTCAATAACCGATATAAAGAGCCATTGGCTGCTGCATTCAATGAATTTATTATACAAAATTCAGCAACCTTACGAGGTAAATCCATCTATATAGATCGGGGCGACCAATCGCTTGATGCTGCCTATGCGGAATATTTCACTGAATTTGAATCAGCAATAAATTCATGTGCAAAGGAAAATAGGGTAATCATTAAATTAATTCCGAATTCAGGACATTCAGAGCGCGATTGGGCTCGGCGAATAGGGCCAATTTTGAAAACGCTCATTAAATAGAAAGTCCCGCAAGCGGGACTCTATATAGACGTCTCAAACTATCCGTTTTCCGGGAAGAATGAAACGAGGAAGCGTCCCGCGAACGGGACGCTTTAATTGTGTTTTACCTTGTTAATCGAAACATCACGTTACGCTATTCGAAAGGTTCACCTTTCGCTTAGGCAGGTGAGCTTGTCGCTTAGTTAGCTGAGCTTGTCGCTTAGTTAGCTGAGCTTGTCGCTTAGGTAGGGGAGCTTGTCGCAAGGGTAGGTGAGCTTGTCGCAAGGGTAGGTGAGCTTGTCGCAAGGGTAGGTGAGCTTGTCGAACCTACATCATTCCTGGCATGCCGCCACCCATACCGCCCATTCCGGCTCCTGGATTTGACTCTTCTGGCTGATCAGCGATAACACATTCCGTGGTTAGAAGCATAGATGCAATGGATGCAGCATTTTCAATTGCGATTCTAGTTACTTTGGTTGGGTCAATTACTCCAGCCGCATACAGATATTCAAATTTATCTGTTCGCGCGTTGTATCCGAAGTCATCTTTTCCTTCACGCACTTTTTGAACTATGATTGCTCCTTCACCTCCTGAATTGGCAATGATTTGACGCAATGGTTCTTCAGCAGCTCGTTTTACGATGGCAATTCCAGTAGCCTCATCTTCATTAGCGCCTTTCAATTGGTCCAAGGATGCTATAGCGCGGATCAGTGCAACACCACCTCCCGGCACAATCCCTTCTTCTACTGCAGCACGCGTAGCCGCCAAGGCGTCATCTACTCGGTCTTTTTTCTCTTTCATCTCCACTTCCGTTGGCGCACCTACATAAAGTACAGCAACACCGCCGGCAAGTTTCGCTAAGCGTTCTTGAAGTTTTTCTCGGTCATAATCAGAGGTCGTTGTTTCAATCTGTGCACGAATTTGATTCACACGTGCTTTGATGTCTTCTTTCTTGCCTTTTCCGTTCACGATGGTTGTATTGTCTTTGTCAATATCCACTTTTTGTGCCTGACCGAGCATGTCCATGGTTACATTTTCTAACGTCATCCCACGTTCTTCAGAAATCACTTGACCACCTGTTAGAATGGCGATATCTTCCAACATAGCCTTTCTTCGGTCACCAAAGCCTGGGGCTTTAACTGCAGCAACCTTCAACGAACCTCTTAAACGGTTAACCACTAATGTGCCTAGTGCTTCGCCATCCACATCCTCCGCGATGATCAGCAAGCCTTTACCCGCTTGAACTACAGGCTCAAGAATTGGGAGTAACTCCTTCATGCTTGAGATTTTCTTTTCGGTAATAAGGATGAGTGGGTTTTCCATTTCGGTAACCATTTTCTCAGTGTTGGTAACAAAATAAGGAGATAAATACCCGCGATCGAACTGCATTCCTTCTACCGTCTTTACCTCGGTTTCAGTACCTTTAGCCTCTTCCACCGTGATTACACCATCATTACCCACTACGTTCATCGCTTGTGAAATTAGCTTACCGATGTTTTCATCATTATTTGCGGAAATAGTGGCAATTTGTTCGATTTTCGAAGCGTCTTTTCCAACTTCTTTCGAAAGTTTTTTAAGATTCTTTACAACTTCTATAACCGCTTTATCGATGCCTCTTTTTAAATCCATAGGATTTGCACCTGCAGCAACATTTTTAAGTCCCGCAGTAATAATTGCTTGTGCAAGTACGGTTGCAGTGGTCGTTCCATCACCGGCAATATCTGCAGTTTTAGAAGCAACTTCCTTTACCATTTGCGCGCCCATGTTTTCCATAGGATCTTTCAATTCGATTTCTTTGGCTACCGTGACACCATCTTTGGTGATTTGTGGTGCGCCAAACTTCTTTCCGATCACCACATTTCGGCCTTTTGGACCTAAGGTAACTTTAACTGCATTTGCCAAGGCATCTACTCCCGCCTTTAGTTTTTCTCTTGCTTCAATGTCAAATAAAATATCTTTTGCCATGTTGAATTATTTAATTGTTATTTGTTAAACCGATTACTTTAAAATACACCGTAGATATCAGATTCCCGCATGATTAAATACGTATTGGCGTCAATTTTAATTTCTGTACCAGAATACTGGCCATATAATACTTCATCACCCACACGTAGGCTCATCGGCTCATCTTTTTTCCCCGTGCCTACGGCAACTACTTTTCCTTTTAGAGGTTTTTCTTTAGCGGTATCAGGGATAATAATACCACTCGCTGTTTTTTGCTCTGCGGGCGCCGGCTCTACCAAAACGCGATCCGTCAATGGTTTAAACTTTACTGACATAATTTATTTAGTTTTAAGAATACGCACAAGGTACTCGAATTTCATACCATTGGGTGCAATTGAGACAAAATTTCCAAGAACAAAAAAAAATGTCAGCATGTGCTGACATACTGACATCCTTCTCTGTATCTAAAACCTTTACTGTGGAGTATTTGATTGCCCTTGTTGTCCTTGTCCTGCGGGTTGACCGGCACCGGATTGAGGTTGTGTTTGTTGAGTGGGCTGTTTTACCGGTTGAGGTTTTGGTTGTTGCATCGTCATTACTACACAACTTAACACAATGGTCGCTGCAAGACCCCACGTTAGCTTATCTATAAATTCTGTGGTTTGTTTTACACCACCCAATTGGGCTGCACTTCCGAAATCGCTGCTTAAGCCACCGCCTTTAGGGTTTTGAATAAACACAACAATAATCAGCAAAATAGCTGCAAGCGTTATAATAATTGAAAAAATGGTCGTAATCATGTTAATGACTTTTAGCTAATTTTTTTATTTGGCTTGCAAAGTAACTCTTTTTTTCGGGAAAAGCCAAAATTAATTGTTCATAAATCGCAATTGCTTTTGCGTTATTTCCCTGAATAACGAAGATTTTCGCCAAGGTTTCGCTCACGGGTACTTTATCCGCATCTAAACTCTCTTTTGCTTTTTTGGTAGGAGAGTAAAAGGAAGTTTTTTCACGTTCTATGGAGAGTTCACTCGGCTTAATTGCCGGTTTTTCTGTCGTGAATTCTGTACCATTAAGCCACGCGGTAAAGGTTTTAGGAGCGTTATCGGTAGTTTTTCTTAACGCTGATGCAAGGGGCTTGTACTCTGCCCCGTCAATCCGTGCCGGCTGTTCAAATTCTTTAAGGTATCGCGCAGTAGCAGCACTTCCCTCAATCAGCGCTTCCAAAGGATCCGCAGCGTGGTTAAGTTCTGGAGTTTCAGGAAGTTCTTCCTGCAAGGGAGCGGCATGGTTCTGTTCAGACGCTGGACTTAAGTCTTCCTTTTTATCAGCGTGGTTCAGGTCGGTGTTTTCAGGAAGTTCTTCAAAAACGGGAGTGGCGTGGTTCAGTTCAGGCGCTGCGGTTGAGTCTTCCTTTGTTTCTATATCATCAACTACAGGGCTTGTATTTACTTGAGCCTGGTGCAAGAGGGTATACAACTTGATTCGATTACTAATGCGAAACGCATGTTTAGGAATAGCTTGTGCAAGTCGAATGTCTTCGGTGCGATGCAATGCTTCAAGGTAAGCCAATGAAAATAATCCCGCATAGGGGAATTCCTCGCAAATTGACTGAAGTTGATCGATGTCAGGGGCACCCATTGACTCAGGATTTAGACATAAGGTGTTGATATGTGTCTTATTCCAACTCACCAATTACTCTGTAGTTTATTAATAACATCTTGGATTACTTGCTCATTGATGGTCGCTAATAATTGTGATTCCACCGCTGAGAAGTTAGTAGAGGCATCAAAATCCGCAAATCGAGTTATGGATAATTTTTGCTCTTCATTTTTCGGTAAGGTGGTAAGAATCGTAAACTGAACGGATACTGTTAGCCTATTTTTCGCGGCGTTATCTCCGTTTTGTATCGCGATTGGATTTACCGAATACCCGGTGATTTCTCCTGAAAGTTGAACTTGTGCATCCGCATTTTTGGTTGCAAGCCCCAGGCGTGTATTGTTTTGAATGCCATCTTTTAACGCTTCGGACAACAGAGCCGTATAGCTTAAGGGGCAAGTTGCAGCATTATTTTGCAAGGTTTGTAGATAAAAAAACTCCCATTCTTCGGGCATACCACCCGTGTCTCTAAATCCGATTTTACTCGGCCAGCAACTGGTTAATGCCATGAATAGCAATGCAATTAGAGGGAATTTCATTCTGCTAAATTATATTCTTTTATCTTGCGGTAGAGCGTTCGTTCAGAAATCCCCAATTCTAAGGCCGCATATTTTCGTTTCCCTCGATGTTTTTCCAAGGCCTTTAATATAAGTTCTTTCTCCCGTTCTTCCAGCGATAGGGATTCTTCAAATTCTTCGTGTAAAACAAAGGAGTCCTCGTTCTCAATAAATTCGTTTTCAAGGGATTCTATGCCGGGCGCAAGTAGCCCTTTTGTAGGGGAAACTGCATTTCCATAATCTTGATATAGCTTGTCCATTACAGCATGTTGGTCTGCAGAGAGCTGAATATTTCCTGATTGACTTAATAGCTCCACCACCAATTTCTTCAAATCGCTTAAGTCTTTTTTCATATCGAACAAGAACTTATACATTAACTCTCGTTCTGATATCGACTCTTGACTCGTTTCATTCAATAGTGCTGGGCTTTGTTCTTGCGGTTGTGGAAGATAGCTCCGGAGTAGTAATGCGTCGATGTTTCGCTCCGTTTCTATGATACTTATTTGTTCAACGGTATTTTTTAGTTGTCGAATATTTCCCGGCCACGTATACTGCGATAGGGTTTCAATGCCATCTTGTGTTAAGCGAATGGCGGGCATTCGATATTTATCAGCAAAATCGCTGGCAAATTTTCTAAACAATAAATGAATGTCTTCTCCGCGTTCTTTCAGGGCTGGTAGTTGGATTGGAATCGCACTTAAGCGATAAAATAAATCCTCTCGAAACTTCCCTTTGGCAATGGCGCGTTGCATGTTCTCATTGGTAGCCGCAACTACTCTAACGTTTGTTTTTATTGATTTTGAGGCGCCAACACGAAGAAATTCGCCAGTTTCTAGCACCCGTAACAGACGCACCTGGGTTTGCATGGGTAATTCGGCCACTTCATCCAAGAATATGGTGCCTCCATTCGCCACTTCAAAATATCCTTGCCTACTTCCTGATGCTCCCGTAAACGAACCTTTTTCGTGTCCGAATAATTCTGAATCTATGGTCCCTTCCGGAATTGCGCCGCAGTTAACAGCAATATACTCCTTGTGCTTCCGGGCACTCAATTGGTGAATTACCTGAGGAATGATTTCTTTCCCGGTTCCGCTCTCCCCGGTAACCAGTACTGATAAATCCGTAGGTGCAACTTGAGCAGCGATTTCTAAGGCCCGATTCAGCGGAAATGCATTTCCAACAATCCCGAATCGTTGTTTGATTTGTTGAAGGTTCATGGATTTCAATTTAAGGAATCAATTCACCAAATAAGGTCGCTGAGGTGCATCCGGTAATTTTTACCTGAACATAGGTTCCTTTCTCGGCCCCCTTTCGGTCAAAAACAACCATTGAATTCATAGAGTTTCTTCCGCAATACTGCAGTTCAGAACGCTTGGAGGGCCCCTCCACTAATATTTCTTGAACAGCGCCAATTTGTTGTTCATTTGCCTGCAGGCTGTGCGCCGTTTGTAATTCAATAATTTCTGTTAAACGTCTGCTTTTCGTTGCTTCAGGCACATCGTCTTCAAATTTCCGTTCTGCCAGTGTTTTAGGACGCTCTGAATATTTGAACATGTAGGCGTAGTTAAATTTTACCTGTTCCATCAAGCTAATGGTTTGCGCATGTTCCTCATCCGTTTCACCGCAAAACCCAGTAATGATATCCGTAGAAATTGCGCAATTTGGAATGATGCGGTGTATCGCCTCGATGCGGTCTAAATACCACTCTCGAGAGTATCCTCGATTCATTCGATACAATACATCGGTATTTCCAGATTGAACCGGTAAATGAATGTAGTTGCACACATTATGATTGGATGCAATTACTTCAAGTACTTCGTTGGTCATGTCTTTTGGATGTGAGGTGCTGAACCGTACACGCAGCATGGGGGAAACATTTGCCACAGCCTGTAACAACTGGGCAAAATTCATAGGCGCTTCCGCTTCATTTTTAATTTCACCTTTGGAACTTAGATTCCATCGATAACTATCCACGTTTTGCCCCAACAAGGTTACTTCTCGATATCCTTTTACGAAGAGATCTTCGCATTCCGCAAGGATAGATTTTGGATCTCTTGACCGCTCCCTCCCTCGAGTGAAAGGGACTACGCAAAAGGAACACATGTTATCACAGCCCCTCATAATGGTGACAAAGGCAGAAATCCCCCCTTGATCTAAACGAACTGGAGCAATGTCTGCATAGGTCTCCTCTCTAGACAGTAATACATTTACCGCTTTCTGTCCAGTTCCAACCTCGGTAATTAGATTCGGTAAGTCGCGGTACGCATCTGGTCCGGCTACAATGTCCACTAATTTTTCTTCTTCGAGTAAATTTTTTTTGAGCCGTTCCGCCATGCATCCCAGAATTCCAACTACCAATTCTGGATTTTGTTGTTTGTGATGCTGAAATTCAGTTAAGCGGTTTCTTACGCGCTGCTCTGCATTTTCGCGAATAGAACAGGTGTTGATCAGCACCAAATCTGCTTCGGCAATGTTCCGTGTTGTGGAATAACCATCTTGGGCAAGGATTGATGCAACCACCTCACTGTCAGAGAAATTCATTTGGCACCCGTAACTTTCAAGGTATAGTTTCTTGGTCGAATGCATGGGGTCAATCGTAATCTGTGTTAATACCTCGCCTTGACGCGCTTCATTCAGTGGTTCCTTGGATGTATGTTCATGCTGCATGGTGCAAAATTACCACAATTCAACATAGTGTCAAAATGTCATGTTTTAATCGATCGTAGGGTGAATGAAAAAAATATCTTTGCCCTTAACCATAGGTTAAAGAAGATACCCCGAAAATATTTGGGAAAAACATTCCGCACATTGCGTGGTTTTAGTTATAAATTTGTCACAAATATTTATATCCATGTCAAAAAACTTAGTCATCGTTGAGTCTCCGGCAAAAGCCAAAACAATAGAGGGGTATTTAGGTGCTGATTACACGGTTAAATCCAGTTTCGGTCACATTCGCGATTTAGCGAAAAAAGGCTTGTCTGTGGAAATCGACAACGAGTTCATTCCAAATTACGAAGTGCCTGCCGAGAAGAAATCATTGATTACTGAGCTGAAAAAGTTAGCGAAGGATGCAGAATTTGTATGGCTAGCAACGGATGAGGACCGCGAAGGGGAAGCGATTTCTTGGCATTTATTTGAAACGCTTGGATTGAAACATGAAAATACGCATCGCATTACGTTCAATGAAATCACGAAAACTGCGGTCCAGAAAGCCATTGCTAGGCCGCGTAAAATCGATCAGGATTTAGTAGATGCCCAGCAGGCGCGAAGAATTCTAGACCGTATTGTAGGGTTTGAATTATCTCCTGTGTTGTGGAGGAAAGTACGCCCAAGCTTGTCTGCCGGCAGAGTTCAATCGGTGGCGGTTAGGCTAATCACGGAGCGGGAAGAGGAAATACAATCCTTTATTACATCCGCATTTTTTAAAACAATCGCGAGTTTAAAGGCAACCCATGGGGCTCTAAGCGCTGAGCTAGACCATAGTTTTGAGGATGCGCAGCACGTGGAAGAGTTTTTAAATGAAATGAAAGGACGGGATTTAACCGTTGATTCCATTGAAACAAAACCGAGTAAAAGGACACCGTCTGCACCATTTACCACCTCGACCTTACAACAAGAAGCATCTGTAAAACTTGGTTATTCGGTTTCTCGCACCATGTCTGTTGCTCAAAAACTTTATGAATCAGGGCACATCACCTACATGAGAACCGATTCAACGAATTTATCAGAAACTGCATTAAACGGCGCTGCTGAAGAAATCATTTCCTCGTACGGGGAGGATTATTCTAAGCCAACAAAATATGCAACAAAATCAGCGTCGGCACAGGAAGCCCACGAAGCCATTAGGCCTTCAAATTTTGGTGCAATACAGGTTTCAGACAATCGTGATGAACAAAAACTCTATGATTTAATTCGAAAAAGAACCTTAGCTAGTCAGATGGCGCCAGCTCAGTTAGAGAAAACCACGGTAAAACTCTCTGGTGCCCCAAATCAACACCTGTTTACTGCAAGGGGTGAAGTGATTGTGTTTGACGGCTTTCTTAAGGTTTATGCGGCAAGTTCCGTAGACGAGGAGGAAGAAGAAGAGGGCTTACTCCCAAAATTAACGAAGGGCGAACGCCTAGTGGTATCAAGAATCGCCTCAACACAGCGATTTACTCGTGGTCCTTCACGGTATTCTGAAGCGAGTTTGGTGAAGAAAATGGAAGAACTTGGAATTGGTCGACCATCGACTTACGCACCAACCATTTCAACCATTCAAAAACGGGGGTATGTTGCCAAAAATGAAAGCGACGGGGTACAGCGGCCCTACGTTCAAATTCTATTGGAAGAGGACCAGTTAAGGGTGAATAACCTCATGGAAACCACGGGGGCAGACAAGAACAGGTTAGTACCCACGGATATTGGGGTGTTGGTGACTTCCTTTTTGGAAAAGCAATTCGCGAAAATAATGGACTATCAGTTTACTGCTCAAGTAGAGGAGGCCTTTGATGAAATTGCTCAAGGAAAAGTGAAATGGAATGAAATGCTCAAAACATTTTATACCCCCTTCCACGCAACGGTCCAGGAAACCATGGAAAATTCAGGACGGGTTACCGGAGAGCGCGCCCTAGGAGTTGATCCAAAAACTGGGAGAAAAGTAATTGCTCGCATGGGTAAATTTGGGGCAATGATACAAATTGGTGATGAGCAAGCGGATGGTGAAAAACCATTATTTGCATCCTTGATGAAAACTCAGAGTATCGCTACAGTTTCATTTGAAGAAGCGATGGAATTATTCAAATTACCTAGAATAGTTGGAGAGTTAGAAGGCGAGGTTGTTAAGGTAAATGTGGGAAGATTTGGTCCTTACGTGCAGTTGGGTAAACTATTCGTATCGATCCCAAAAGATGAGGACATTATGGCGCTGAGTTTTGAACGTGCAGTAGAATTAATTGAAGAGAAGAAGACCAGTGCAGCAAACAATACCTTACGCTCCTTTGAAGAACGTCCGGATGTTTTGGTGTTAGTAGGTAAGTATGGCCCTTATTTAAAAATCGGAAAAGACAATTTTAAGCTTCCGAAAGATGTTGAGCCAAGCGCACTTACCTTAGCTGAGTGCTTAACTATCGCAGAAAACCAACCCGCTAAAGCCAAGAGGCCTTTCAAAGGAAAAAAATAGTAATTTAGACAAAAAATGCAGCGATGAGCGGCACGGTAAATAAAGTAATTTTAATCGGGAACTTGGGTAAAGACCCTGAGGTCCGCCACTTTGAGAACGGCGGTGTTCTTGCCTCTTTCTCTTTGGCAACCTCGGAATCTTACACTGACCGTGAAACCGGTGAGAAAAAAGAGCATACTGATTGGCATGATGTGGTGCTTTGGCGAGGTCTTGCCGAAGTGGCGGAAAAATATCTACACAAAGGCACCAAAATTTATGTAGAAGGAAAATTAAAAAAACGCTCCTATCAAGACCGCGAAGGCGTAACGCGGTATGCCATAGAAATTGTAGGCGAAGAACTCACTATTCTCTCCAGAGCTGATTCAGAGCAGCACAAAAAGTCCCCGTATCGAAAAGAGCCCATAATTAATCCCTCACCGCTTACGGAATTTAAACCCAACCCCGAAGATGAATCCCCTTTTTAATTTATAGGCATGCCCGATCCCTCCCCCATACGGCCCTTGTTGGCCCAAGTATCCTGGACGAACACGGAGACCACGTATTCGTCTATTATTGTTCTTTTGCTCATTTTAGCGGCAATTACTACCAGTTCGGAATCCGCTTTTTTCTCATTGAATCCTCAAGAAAAAGACCGCCTAAAATCAGAAAACTCCAAGATTTCTGGTATAATTTTAGACTTACTCTCCAAGCCTCGCGAACTCATCGCATTACTTTTAATTTCTATCAATTTCGTCAATGTGGGTATCGTTATATTGTCCACGCTGATTCTCAATAAAATGATGGATGGTTACAGCGAAGTATCTAAACTCTTGGTGGAAATTTTTGGAATCACCTTGTTGATTTTAATCACAGGCGAAGTGATTCCGAAGATTTATGGCGCAAATAATGCGTCAAAAGTTACACGGTTTATGGCCTTGCCAATTGATGTCATTCGCAGAACTCCTCCCATTTCTTGGTTGAAATCCCTGTTGGTTAACGGTACAAACTTTATCGGTAGAATTGGCGGAAAACATGTTCGGATTTCTTCTGATGAATTGGAACAGGCGATAGCAATTACAACGGACGATAATTCGTCATCCGATGAGCAGAAGTTATTGGAAGGTATCGTTAAGCTTGGAAAAACGGAGGCGGTGCAAATCATGACTCCAAGAATTGAGATGTCCTCCATTCCCAGCAATATACCTTTTTCCGAAGTTATAGAGTTCGTATTGAAGTTTGGGTATTCACGAATTCCAATCCACAAAGAGAGTGCAGATAATGTCATTGGGATCTTATACATTAAAGATCTATTGCCTCACTTAAAAGAATCTGCTGAGTTTCCATGGCTGGATTTAATGCGTAAGCCTTTCTTCGTGCCAGAAAACAAAAAGATTGATGATTTACTGCAAGAATTTAGAAGCATGAAAATGCACCTGGCTGTAGTAGTTGATGAATATGGGGGAGCCAGTGGAATTGTTACGCTAGAGGATATTTTGGAGGAAATTGTTGGCGATATTACCGATGAATTTGACGACGATCAAGTAGAATATAAACGCATGGAGGATGGGAGTTTTGCATTTGAAGGCCGAACATCATTGAAAGATTTCTATAAAATAATGGATATGGAGGGTGATGATTTTGAGCGCGTTAAAGGCGACGCAGAAACGATTGGGGGGTTTATTGTAGAACAAGCAGGCAGAATATTAAAAAACAAGGAGTCGATCACGCAAGGTGACATTAAACTTTCGGTAATTGCCTCCGATAAACGCAGAATAAAATGGGTAAAGGTGCACAGGGCTTAATAGTATTTCTGGTTTTCTTTTTATTAATGCTAGAATCGTGCAATGAAAAAAAGCCTGTTCCAAAACCGTATTGTTATTTACGGACAGATTTCCCCCCACATACCTATGCTAAGTTTAAGGCGAAGAATCCAATGTTTAATTACGAAATGGAGCTTTCCGACCTGTTTTCAATGCGTCAGAACCTCGGAGATAGCCGCTATGGGTTTCAGGAATTTGATTTAGGTCCGCTAAACGGCACCATGCTCGTCTACTTGAAAGAATTCAATTCGAAAGATTCACTCAGCACCTTGATAAATACAGCTAACGACTTGGTAGATGAACACAAAATAAAAGCAGATCGCATCGATTTCGATCAAATCATTGCTCCAGAAAAGAAGGTCTACGGCACGGTTTTTACATTGCGCGGTAATGTTGCAACCAATTACCAATTTTATCTAACGGATTCTACTTCTAGGTTTATACGGGGTGAAATTCTGCTTAATTGCCGCCCCAATTACGACAGTTTAAGGCCTACATTAGATTACTTGAATGTGGACCTGAATCGCATGCTACGTAGCTTTCGATGGGTGAATTAAATCAGGTGTATTTATCCTTGGGTTCTAATCTTGGGAATAGGGAATTACAAATTAGCGATGCCCTAGCCGCCCTTGAGCTTCAAGGTATTTCTGTGTTAGCATCGTCGTCCCATTTTTATTCTAAACCGCTGGGATTTATTTCTCCCAATGATTTTTGTAATGTCTGTGTAAAAGTATCCACCACATTAGCTCCCTTAGCGTTATTGCAACAATTACAAGATGTGGAGCGGCAATTAGGGCGTGTAGAAAAATCTAATTCAAACGGATACCAAGATCGACCGATAGATATTGATATCATTTTCTTCAATACGTTAGTCTTTAATGATGAAAAACTAATTATACCACATCCGCAGTGGAACATGCGCCCGTTTGTTTATTTACCCCTAATTAAATTAGTGGAATCATTAAATATTTGATTTGTTTAATTATTTAGTTAAATTTGACCTGCCTAAAATCAATAAATTATGAAATTTAATTTTTACAAAGTTATGTTCCTTGGTGTCGCTGCACTTGCGGTATCGAGTTGTGATCAGTTAAAGGAGTTGTCCTACTCAACTACCCCGAATCCTCTTGAGATGCATGGAGACAGCGTAGCAATATCAGTGACAGTGAATATTCCACCAAAAGGAATAAAGAAAAAAGTGAGTGTTGAAATTACTCCCTCTTTAGGTGCTACGAAATTAACTACATGGAAAATACAAGGGGAAAAAGCCACTGGAAACGGTCAAAGCATTACCTTCAAACCAGGTGGTACAGCTACGTTTACAGAAACAGTAGCGTATAACGCTTCCATGGAAGCTGCAGACTTAACGTTAACGGGTAAAGTGTTTAAAGGAACGAAAGAAAAATCTAAAGAAGCACTTCCAGTTACCAAGTTAGCAGATGCAACGATTATTACCCCATTGTTGGTGCAGCCTACCTTTAAAATGTTAACTGAAACAGCAACGATTCCTAGATCCTTTGAAAAGACAGCCATCGCTGAAGTGAATTATCTGAAAGGTAAATCTGATGTACGCGCTGCAGAAATGAAAGACAAGGACGTAACTGACTTGGTGGCTTGGATACAAGCTGCGCAGTTAAATCCAAAAATTAAAATCAATGGGATTGATATTAAAGGCTATGCTTCCCCGGACGGCGAAGAAACCTTTAACAATAACTTGTCAGGAACACGCTCTAAGGCAGCTCGCAAAGCCTTTATGGATTTGATGAAAAAGAGTAATTTGATGATGTTTTCCGATTCTTCGAATTATGTTACTGCAGGTTTGGGAGAAGATTTTGAAGGATTTAAAGTAGAGTTGGAACGATCAATATCTATCCCTCAAACAGACAAGGATTTATTTTTACGAGTGCTCACGATGACCAACGACCCAAAGCAACGTGAAAATGATTTAGTGGCTTTAGGAAAAGGATTTACACAACTTGAAAAAGAAGTTTTTCCAAAAATTCGCCGTGCTGTAATCGTGGTTAATTACACAGAGCAAGGGCTTTCTGACGACGAATTGCGCGCTAAAGCGAGTGCTTCTCCTTCAGCTATGTCTGCTGATGAATTGATTTTTACCGCATCTACGTTGGTTAAAGATTTAAACGAACAAGGTAAAATTTACGACGCAGCAGCATTAGCCTACCCAGCCGATGTTCGTGCATTAAATAATGCAGGTGCGGTTGCTTACATGCAAGGAAATGTAGCCAAAGCAAAAACGAATCTAGAAAAAGCACTTAATGTTAAAGACAATACAAAAACAAAGAACAATTTAGCTGGAGTAGCTATGTCGCAAGGCGATCGTGCTACCGCTAAGAAAATGCTTTCTCAAGTAAAAGATAAAAGTGTAGAAGTTTCTTACAACAATGCAGTGATTATGATCCTAGAAGGTAAATATAGCACCGCAATTACTGCGTGTGGTTCAGAGGCAACCTTCAACAAGGCCCTGGCTTCAGTGCTAAACGGTAGCTTAGATGAAGCAAGCAAAACGTTAGCGGCAAGCAAGGACAAAGAGTCTGCAGACGGATATTACTTAAAAGCAATCATCGCTGCGCGTTCTAATGCAGGTGTAGATGCTGTGGTAAGCAATTTAAAATCTGCGATTTCAAAAGATAAAAAGTACAAAGAGAAAGCGTCAAAAGACCGTGAGTTTATCAAATTCATGAACGACGGTTCGTTTACAGCTGCGGTTAACTAATCGCCTTGATTTTCAAATTAAGACCCTAGTCCATCGGCTAGGGTTTTTTTGTATATATATTCTTGCTCCCTTTGTCCTGGGGTAGGAATACATTTCCAGACGCAACCCAATTGAATCACATCCATTAATGTGGAATACCCGCTAAAGCTATAAATCACCGCCGCTTGCATTAATACCTCATCAGCCTCTTTCCATGATGATATGTGGCGCTTCCCTTCCAAGCCTTGATGTCTTTCTCCAATGATTACATGGATTTGGTCTAACTCCTCGCGAAATGCTTCTACTAAGAGGTGGTGAAATTCGCTAGGACCATTCAATATCAAAACCTGTAAGTGTTTTTCCTGTATGCCAAATGGTCTCGTTATGAGAAACCGTGATTTTAATCCAAGATATTGGTGATCTGTATGGAGTTTTCTAGATAACACACCCGCATAGCGCTTTTGCACATCATCTAGAATCCATGTTTGATCAAACTGCCCGATTAAGCATCGATTAATGAGCTGCCCAATCCCAAAATACCAGGGAATTGGCAGCGTACACTGATGGGTAATGAATATAGAAAACACCGATTTATTGCGAAATCCAAACCGTTGGTCACTGATGGTATAGTCCGTTGGATTCGACCTAAGGTAGGCCTTGATACGCTTCTTTTCCTTTAAATGCTGTAGGATTAAACTCGGAAGCTGTGCCATGAATCGCAGCAGCGTGAATCCGTCTGATTGAAATGAAAAATCGTAGGGTTCATGTCGTTCATAGCACAGGTTATTAAAGTATTGCACATAGATTTTTTCCTGCTCAGCACTACAAAATACAATAATTGAGTTGTTTTGCTTTAATAATTGTTTAAGAATCGGTATGGATCTACTCACATGTCCCATTCCCCAGTTTAACGGAGAATAGATGATTTTAGCATTTGAAATCTGATCAGGTACGAGCATTTCTGTAAAAATAGAAACATAGATGCGAAAGTGTGGCTCGTTTTGGTTAATTTTGAAAAATAATCAAACACATATGAACGAAGGACAAGAATTTTTAAAATATGCGACCAAGCATGTAGGTTTAAGCAGCATGCACCTTGGACATTTTATTGAATCATCAATGACCCCTTACATTATTGAGGAACGCCCAATGAATATGACCCAAATGGATGTATTTTCTCGATTAATGATGGACAGAATCATCTTTCTAGGTACAGGCATTAACGATCAAGTAGCGAATATCATCAATGCGCAATTGCTATTCTTGGAATCCTTAGACGCGAAGAAAGACATTCAGATTTATATGAATTCTCCTGGCGGTTCAGTCTACGCGGGCTTAGGGATTTATGACACCATGCAGTATATTAGACCAGATGTTGCTACCATTTGTACAGGAATTGCAGCGTCTATGGGTGCAGTATTGTTGTGTGCGGGGGCAGAAGGTAAACGAAGTGCTTTAAAGCATGCGCGCGTAATGATTCATCAACCCTTGGGTGGTGCACAAGGTCAAGCGTCAGACATTGAAATTACAGCCCGTGAGATTCAGAAATTAAAGAAGGAATTGTACGACATCATCGCAACGCATTCGAAACAAGACTATGAAAAGGTGTGGCAAGATTCAGACCGTGATTATTGGATGACATCGGAAGAGGCGAAAGCATATGGCATGGTGGATGAGGTGTTGTTGAGAAATCCAAAATAAGATGACCTCGAAACGAGAATGTTCTTTTTGCGGGAATGAAATAATACATCCGCATGTTTTGGTGTCAGGGGCTTCTGCTGTGATATGTGATGAATGTGTAATACAAGCCAAGCGTATTGTAGATAGTGAGTTGAATCGCAATCACGTGGAATCACCCAAAGACCGCTCGGCGTTCAGTGCCCTAAAACCAAAAGAACTGAGCGCTAAGTTAGACGAGTTTGTGATTGGACAAGAGGATGCAAAGAAAGTACTAAGTGTCGCGGTGTATAATCACTACAAGCGTCTTGAGGCCAATCTATTGGAGTCTGATGTTCAAATTGAAAAATCAAACATTGTGTTGGTTGGAAGAACGGGCACTGGAAAAACGTTACTGGCGAAAACCATTGCGAACCTCTTGGATGTTCCTTTTTGTATTGCTGATGCGACAGTACTCACGGAAGCTGGATATGTAGGGGAAGATGTAGAAACTATATTAACACGTCTGTTGCAAGCTTCAGATTATAACGTAGAAAAAGCCCAACGTGGGATTGTTTTTATTGACGAAATAGATAAAATTGCTCGTAAAAAGGATAATCCATCAATTACTCGCGATGTCTCTGGTGAAGGGGTGCAACAAGCCTTGTTGAAATTACTCGAAGGAACCATCGTGAATGTTCCCCCTCAAGGCGGACGAAAACATCCAGAGCAAAAGCTCATTCAACTCGATACTAGAAATATCCTGTTTGTTTGTGGTGGAGCATTTGACGGAATAGAGCGGCTGATTGCGAATCGAGTGAATAAGACGGCGATTGGGTTTTCAATGAAGGAAAAAGCCAGTGTTGAGCCTGTAGATTTGTTGAGTTATATTTCTCCAACGGATTTAAAGAATTATGGATTGATTCCAGAATTAATTGGGCGCTTCCCGGTGTTAAGTCATTTGGTTCCCCTTGATCGTATTGCGCTTCGCCGCATCTTAACAGAACCCAAAAACGCGTTAATGAAACAATTCGTAAAAGTGTTTGAATTGGATGGCATTCGCCTCACCTTCGATCAGTCCGTGTTGGATTTTATCGTAGATAAAGCGATTGAATTTGAATTAGGAGCCCGTGGGTTACGGTCTATTTGTGAGGCAATTTTTATGGATGCCATGTATGAATTTCCTTCTACAAACAAGAAAAAGTTTCACGTTTCCTTGGAATACGCAGAAACAGTCTTTAATAAATCTAAAGTCGCTACATTATTTGCTGCGTAGTTAATTTTTATTGACTCGTTTATTAACTTTGTACCTCGTTTACAACATATTACCTATATCATGAAAACAATTCAGTTCCGAGAAGCTTTAAGAGAAGCAATGTCCGAAGAAATGAGGAGAGATTCCTCCGTATTTCTGCTTGGAGAAGAAGTCGCCGAGTACAATGGCGCATATAAGGTTTCCCAAGGAATGCTGGATGAATTTGGTCCGAAACGGGTTATTGATACCCCGATCGCTGAATTAGGCTTTGCTGGAATCGCCGTGGGTGCATCCATGAATGGACTGCGACCGATTGTTGAATTTATGACATGGAATTTCGCAATACTTGCTGCAGATCAAATTATTAATTCGGCAGCGAAAATGTTGCAAATGTCTGGGGGGCAGTATCATTGTCCGATTGTTTTCCGTGGTGGGAACGGAACGGCAGGACAGTTAGGAGCTACCCATTCCCAAAGTTTTGAAGCATTTTATGCGCACGTTCCTGGGTTAAAAGTGATTACCCCTTCAAATCCCGCGGATGCGAAAGGCTTGTTAAAAGCTGCCATTCGAGATGAAGATCCTGTGGTCTTTTTGGAATCTGAAAAAATGTATGGTGATAAAGGAGAAGTCCCAGAGGGTGAGTACATCATTCCAATTGGGGTAGCAGATGTTAAGCGTAAAGGAACAGATGTTACCATTGTTTCTTTTGGCAAAATCATCAAAGTGGCTTATGAAGCTGCTGAGGAGTTGGCCAAAGAAAACATTCATGCTGAAATCATTGACCTTCGTACGATTCGTCCACTGGATTATCATACGATTGTTGAATCCATTAAGAAAACGAACCGCTGCGTGGTGCTTGAAGAATCTTGGCCTTTGGCAAGTATCTCTTCTGAAATCGCGTACCACCTGCAGCGATATGCGTTCGATTATTTAGATGCACCCGTAGAGCGTGTAACACAAACGGATACGCCGTTTGCGTTTTCTCCGTCCTTAATTGATGAGGCCCTGCCCAATGTGAATCGCCTGATTAAAGCAGTTAAAAGGACACTTTATATAGCATCCTAGTTTTTTATTAACCGAATTAACCCGACAGTTTTTCCATCGGATTCAACCTTAACAAGGTATATGCCTTGCTTCAAATTCACAAGTGAAATTGAACCGGATGGGTTGTAATGTGTCAGAATCGATTTTCCTGCAAGATCAAGAATTTCGATAGTTATCTGACCTGTAACGTTTGTATAGAGCGATACGTTATCCTGCGAGGGATTCGGATAAAGGTTGAAATAATAAGTTGGTTCAATTAACGATAGCGATTGACAAATTTCATTACTGGTTATCATTGGGGCGAAAAAAGTTGCCATTTGGAGTTGTCTCAAATTCATATTGTCATAGGCATGGCAAGGATTGTTCACCTGATCTAAACAACTTCCCGGTACGAAAGCAAATTGATTTGGAAAATTGTTCGCAGTGAAATTGTTTTGAATGTTGTAGCCATAATTTCCTTGATTATTCCAGTCACTGATTTTTTGGCTTCCGTGAACAATTGGAGTATTGGCTATTGCGTAACAATTATATCCATTGGTCATACACCAATCTAATCCCCAGAAAACCTCCTTGCTATCTATTGGCACAATTATATCGCAAGGTTGATGATAGGAATAAATGGCTGGTTTAGCGACATTGGCAGGATGGTTTATCAATAAGTTGTTGAACATTGCCCCGAACATATTCCCAATACCCTTAATGGTATAATGCACTTGTGATGGTTCAATATAGCCATCAATATCCCCCAAATCTGGACGAGAAATACTCGCTGTGAAAACTTCCCCAACATTATGTGTACAGTTGGACATATTTGCATTCGGTGCAGGTAATGAGGGTAATGCAAAAGTAGATGACGGACGCTCTTGCATGTCGTTCATTAAACCAACACCCAAGGCAATAAAAGAACCAGCACTTTCCCCAACAAGAAACACGTTATTTGTATCAATTGAGAATTGTTGGTTCCTATTAATCAAATAACGAAGTGCGCCTTTTGCGTCTTGAATACCACGATAATTTGCCCTGATCCATTCAGCCGTATCACTCGCAAACAAACAATTATAGCTCGGATAATTACAGCTCCAAGTATTTTCATCAGAAATAAAACCTAAGCGATAAGAAATGCTTGCGGTTACGTATCCTCTTCTGGCAAATTCTTTACAATAGTCTTGAACGCTTGCATCGTTTTTTGACCCCTCGATAAAAGCCCCTCCATGGATTACGATAAGCAGGGGCCAACGTGAAATTTGAGAATTCACAGGACATTTAGGTTCATAGATGTCCATGGCTAAATTGACGGTGTTTCCATTGAAATCAATCGAAGTGCCATAAGGTTCATTTAATGTACTGTCGTATGCATACTGTTGGTCGATCCATTGTTGACACAGTATATTTAGATAAGAAAGCAAAAATATTGGAAGTAAAATAGTCTTCATTATTAGGATTAAGATGATTAAAGTTAGAATGAATTTATATAAAAAAAAGGGGCCAAAGCCCCTTTTTTTTATTATTCAATCTCGTGTCTATAATACCACCAGTTGTTTTGTTGCAGATAATCCGTTTGGCCCTTTAACGGTAATGATATACAGTCCAGCCTCTAGGTTTTGAATCAGCATGCTGTTAAAGTTAGTTGTCGGTTTAGCCATTACAATCCGCCCACTTTGCTCTGTAACTATAACTTTTGTTACGTTTCCTTTCCACTGTACTTTAGCATCAGCATTGGTTGGATTAGGATATACATTTAAGGCAATCAATCCAAGAGATGTTACGTCTGCCGTAGATTCGTTAGCTACTTCTACGAACGTACTTGTTGCACATCCATTTGCATCGGTTGTAATTACACTATACGTTCCGGCAGCTAATCCAAACAAATCTTCCGTTGTTTGTCCGTTGGACCATTCATAAGAGTATCCTGGTGCTCCACCGCTTACGTTAAGGTCAATGCTTCCGTCATTGTTTCCAAAATCAGCACTAACGATAGGGGTTATTTCAATAGCTGCTGGTTCATTGATAACATACGTTCCGCTGGTAGTACATCCATTGGCATCGGTAATTTGTACTGCATAGGTTCCTGCACCAAGGGTTGTGTTGTTTTCTGTTGTGAAACCATTACTCCAGTTGTATGTATAGCTTGGATTTCCAGCATTCACAATGACATTGATTGACCCATTGCTTCCTCCATTGCACGTAACATCAGTAAGCGTTACATGTTCGATTACTGGAGAACCGTTATTAACTGTTGCCGTTGTATTAATTACACATCCATGGGCATCTGTTATCTGATAGGTATAGGTTCCAGAAGTAAGGTCACCAAAATAAAATTCAGCTTGTCCGTTACTTGTGTTCACCTGATAAGGCTCTTGACCATTAGAAGGAGAGATGGTTACCGCACCATTCCCTTCGGTACATGCATTGTTAACGCTGGCGACTAAATCCATATTGCTTGGTGTGGCTAAAGCCATAGATACCGCAGCGTTTGCATTTAATCTACCCACACCAATTGATGCTACATACGCTGGATTCAATGCGTCGATATTTACTGAACTTGCTTTTAAAATTTGTTCGATTTCGTCGTTGTCAATGCATGGATTTACACTCAACATTAAGGCTACCGTTCCTGTTACAAAGGGTGCGGCATACGAAGAACCTGAAGCGGTCATGTAATGTACCGGAGAATCTGAAATGTTAACTTTATATCCCGGAGCCGCTAAGTCTACTCTGCTGTTGTGTTGGTGCGTCGTATGTGGATCTCCTATCATTTCTTCGTGGTTATCGTGTTCTCCAATACTCGTTACAGAGAAAACATGGTTATATGACGCAGGGTAGGCCAGTGCGGATGGGTCGCCACAGGTTGTTCCATTTCCAGCTGCGGCAACGATAAATGTTCCATTTGCATATACTTCGTCCATCACATCTTGTTCAAATTGACTGTAAGCACAACCTGAAAACCAACTTACATTGATGACATCAATTCCAGCATAGGTAGCCACTAATAGTTGATTAAAATCCATTTCATAGAATGCAATTGAAGAATTAAATCCAATAGAACTCACCCCAACCTGATTGTCTGTTTTACCTGCTGCTATAATTGCCACGGCGGTTCCGTGTTCAGATGGCAAGGTGTTGTGGTAGTCGTAATATGTAATTTTTCCAGCTAATTCTTCGTGGTATGGGTTTAAGTTTTCATCGCTGATACCCACTATGATTCCTGCATTAGATTGTGTTTGATTCCACGCTTGCGGCGCTTTAATTAAGTCCAAGGCATAGTTCGTACTGAATTCAGCATTATAATCATTTGGGACATATAATGTTTTGTATTCTGGTGCTCGTTCTATTTCTGCGACAACTCCAGGGAAATTTTTCAGTGTGCTTTCTAAGCTCGCTACATCACACGCACAATTGAATTCGTAAACCGCTTGTAGTTTTTCATTTTTTGAATTCGATAAGGCTTGATGCACGTCAATTACGCCAAGCTGATTTAATGCGTTGGCAAAGGAGGGATTCGTGGATCCGATGGTTCCGTTCTCCAACACACGAGGCGTACTTTGTTTGTCTGAAATTCGAGCCCAAATTCGCGAGTTTTGCGCTTGTGCAGTAAAACTGCTGATTCCGATTAACCCGGTTAATAGGATGCTTACGTTGATTTTATTTTTCATGGTTATCTTTTTTTAAGTCGTTTCTGAGACAAAGATGAAGACCATTTAAAATGGGGGGGGAATTCCATGTCAACTTGTGTGCAAATTACACCTTGTTACGTGGGGACGTGTACGCAGTTTTGTGGATGATGCTACGCGTAACTACTTAGAAACGAATCATTTCTGAGCAGTTCTGTATAGTAAAAAAGCAAGGATTCCAAAGAGTAAATTCGGCGTCCATACAGCAATAAGCGCTGGAAGCCCAACATTCAAGGCAGCAACCGCCATGACTTTCATGGCAAAAATATAAACAAATACAAATCCGAGTCCTATGGCAATGTTCAAACCAATCCCACCGCGTTTTTTACGTGAGGCGACCGAAACTCCAATTATGGTTAGAATATATGTGGCAAAGGGATAGGATGTACGTTGATGCATTTCTATTTCATAATACGGCACACGAGAAGATCCCTTTTGTTTTTCTCTACTGATCAATCGGGATAATTCGGGGTAAGTCATAGTTTCAGCAACATTCTCGCGCTGGGCCATTTCATCCATCGAAAAATTAAATACGGTATCCATGGTCGCTCGGTACTGTAAGGTACCAATGGGATATCCAATACGTTTTATGTACACATTTTTTAAGGTCCATTTATTTGTGCCCCTGTGATTCATTGCTTCGTTCGCCTTTAAAAAAAAGATAGGCTTGCTGGAATCCCCCCACTGTTGTAGCACAAAGTTGGTGACCTTACCCGCCTCGTTCGTATAATTTGAAAAATATACCGAAGTATTCCCTGGGTAATCCGCATGGTAATTTTCAACCATCATGACATCCCGGTAATATTTTTCTTCGAACCCTAGCCGAAGTTTATTCGCATTGGGTACAATAAAGTGGTTTAGGAGGAGTGAGTGTAACATCAAGATCGTGGCGCCAATCATATACGGCCTCATGAACCGTGAAATCGGTTTTCCTGAAAACCACATCGGAATCAATTCGGTGTCCTGAGCGAGTTTTGCGGTAAACCAGATGACCGATATAAAAATGATCATTGATGAAAACATGTTGCCATGAAACAACAAGAAACTTAAATAATACTCAAAGACGATAGCACTTACAGGGGCATGATTCGAAATAAACTCACTTAGTTTTTCCGAAACGTCGAACACCATCGCGAAAAGCATGATAATCCCAAGCATGAAAAAAAAGGTGCTTAAGAACTTCCGAATGATATATTTATCGAGAATACTGAGCATTACAAGCGGCGAGTAAGCATGGGGATTAGTTCCGTTTTCCAAGCTAAAAACTCCCCCGTAGCGATTTTGTTTCTTGCTTGCTCCATTAAGGAAAGAAAAAAGGTGAGGTTATGTAAGGTTGCGATTTGCATTCCCAAGTTTTCTTGTACTTTGAATAAATGACGCAAGTAGGCTTTGCTATATACCTGATCCGCCCAAAGTCCGGTGCTGCTATCAATGGGACTAAAGTCCATTTCCCATTTTTTATTTTTAATATTTATCGTGCCCTCTTCGGTGTAGAGCAATCCGTGGCGTGCATTCCTGCTTGGCAAAACACAGTCGAACATGTCAATTCCAAGCCCAATACACTCGAGTAAATTCCAGGGGGTTCCAACCCCCATCAGGTAGCGTGCTTTTTCATGAGGCAATACATCAGTGACAATGTTGGTCATTTCATATAACTCATGCTCCGGTTCTCCAACAGATAAGCCTCCGATGGCGATGCCGACGTCTCCAAAATCAGACATGTATTCGGCAGATTCAATCCGTAAATCTTGGTATACTGAACCCTGTACAATTGGAAAAAGGGTTTGTTGATGCCCATATTTTGGGGCGGTGCGATCGAATTGATTAAAGCAACGTTTAAGCCATTCATGAGTTAAGGCCAAGGAGTTTTTAGCGTATCCATAATCGCAGGGGTAGGGCGTACATTCATCAAAGGCCATGATGATATCAGCTCCGATGCTGCGTTGAATGTCTATCGCAAATTCTGGAGTAAACACATGGTAACTCCCGTCCAAGTGGCTTTGAAATTTCACGCCATCCTCCATGATTTTTCGCGTACCCGCTAAGGAATATACTTGATAACCACCGCTGTCCGTGAGTATTGGACGCTCCCAATTCATAAACTGGTGCAGTCCTCCCGCAGCCTCCATTACTTCCATTCCTGGCCGCATGTACAAGTGATACGTGTTTCCGAGAATAATCTGCGCCTTGATGTCTTCGCGAAGTTCTTGTTGGTGAATTCCTTTTACCGTAGCTGAGGTTCCCACAGGCATGAAAATCGGGGTTTCTATCGTCCCGTGATCCGTGTGTAAGCGACCAAGCCTTGCTTTTGTTAAGGTATCCGTATGAAGTTTTTCGAAGTGCATAAGCGTGTTGATAAAAACACGGGTTAAAGATACAGCTATTTACGTTCTCACCCCATCTTTGCATACTTGAATTAAATGGGATGAACCTGGAGCAACAGTGTATGGCGTTAATTAACCAATGGCTTTTCATGGTATTTATTGCCTCATGGTTCATGCAATTCGCGTATCTTATTTTCATTCACCTGCGCTTTTTACGCTTTAAACCAAAAGAAATTTCCCAAACAGATGCCTTGCCACCGCTCAGTGTTATTGTAGCTGCACGAAATGAATCCGAGAACCTCTATGAACTAATTCCCCTGATTCTTGAGCAAGACTATCCATCCTTTGAAATTATTGTAGTTAACAATCAATCAATGGATGACAGTAAGTGGTTGCTGAAGGCTTATCAACGGCAATATCCTAACCTTCATGTAGTTGAATTGGAGAAAAACCACCACCTCCGTCCTGGAAAGAAATTACCCTTAACCCTTGCGGTCCGAGCTGCGAGTTTCGATCATTTTGTGTTTACGGACGCAGATTGTAGACCTACGTCTAAACAATGGTTAAGTACCATGGCCAATAGATTCTCTCCTACGACGGATATTGTGTTGGGTTATGGGCCGTATCTACATAAAAAAGGATTCTTGAATCGCTTAATTCGATTTGATACCGCGTGGATTGCTTTAAACTATTTTTCTTTTGCGTTAAGTGGTTTACCGTACATGGCCGTTGGAAGAAACTTAGCCTATTCCAGAAAGGCTTTTGAGTCTGTTGGAGGATTTAAGTCCCATTATTACATTGTTTCCGGAGATGACGACCTCTTTATTCAACAAGCCGCTAAGCATCGAAACTACACCCTTGCAATTGAAGAAGAATCGTTTTGTCCTTCAGCCCCTGAAACCACTTGGAAACGGTGGGTATTTCAGAAACGTAGGCACTACAGTACGTCATCTCATTATAACGTTATCAAAAAATCGTTGTTAGGAATATATCCGGTGAGCTTGTTTTTACTGTTGGTTTCCTTCCTTTCTTTGCTCCTGACAAATACCATGGTTTGGTTGTCCTTGGGGTTGTTTTTTGGGTTAATACTCATAAAATGGATGGTACAAGGAAGGGGGTTGTTCAAATTGAAAGAAAAACGCTTAGCTTGGTTCTTTCCGTTGTGGGACTTCTTCTACGCGATATTCATACCCTTGGTGTTTTTGTTATTGAATCGAAAACCTAGAAATAAATGGTAGAATTTGAACACCTGTCGGACAAAGCAAAACAGGATTTAACGCTAGTAGAACTTGCGAAAAAAGGAAATCAAGCGGCCTTTGCTTCTCTAATGGACAGATACCGAGATTCCATTTATTTCATGATGCTTAAAATGGTTAAGAATTCTGATGACGCTGAAGACCTTACCATCGAGGCATTCGGTAAAGCCTTTAATCGTATTGATCAATACTCTCCAAGCTTTGCATTTAGTACCTGGTTATTTAAAATTGCCTCTAATAATTGTATTGATTTTATTCGTAAGAAACGCATTCACGTACTTTCTATGGATCAAGGAATTGCCACTTCAGATGGAGGCTCCATGCGAATTGATGCAAAAGCCCAAGTGAACAATCCCGAGGAATCAATGATGCACGATCAAAAAGTGATTCACATGCGCTTACTCGTAAGTAAGTTAAAACCTAGATACCGTCAATTGGTAGAAAAGCGTTACTTCGAAGAGCTATCTTACGAGGAGATTGCATCCGAATTAAATTTACCACTAGGGACCGTTAAAGCACAATTATTTCGTGCGCGAGATTTTCTTGCGGGAATGATGGAGAAAACCAAGGATACGATTTAGTGATGTGGAAGCAATTCTTCAGTATTTTCCCGCGTTAACCCCAACACAGCAAAAGCAATTTAGCGACTTACGTGCCTTGTACGAACTGTGGAATAACCAGATTAATGTGATTTCCCGAAAAGATGTAGATAATTTTTACGAGAGGCACGTGTTACATTCCCTAGGCATTGCCAAAGTGTATGCATTTCGGCCAGGAACTACGGTACTTGATGTTGGCACGGGTGGTGGTTTCCCTGGAATTCCGCTCGCTATTCTTTTTCCTGAAACCACCTTTGTTTTGGTTGATTCCATTGGTAAAAAGATTAAGGTGGTTAATGAGGTGGCATCGGCCTTAGGATTAACCAATGTTCAAGCACATCATTTAAGAGCAGAACAAGTAAAAGGATCCTTTGATTTTGTCATATCTAGAGCAGTTACCGCCATGCCATTATTTGTTGAGTGGGTAAAAAACAAGATTAAAAAAGGAAAGACAAGCGATGGATTTCCGCGTGGGATTTTATATCTAAAGGGCGGTGATTTAACCGAAGAATTTAAAGGCCTTCCAGGAAAATTCAAAGAATACCCCTTAGCTGCCTATTTCACTGAAGCATTCTTCCAAACAAAAAAAGTAATTCACTGGGTTAGTTGATTCTTAATGTTGGCCTGAATTTCATCACAATCGCTCAGTAAAAAGAAACTCCCCGTAACAAGTATAGCTTGATTTTCTTTTCGATTCTCCAACGCAGCATTAATGGCCTTGTTTACCTCATAAAACCGCTGAGTCTTTTTTAATTTCAACTCCTCGATGACTTGCGTTAACTGGTCCCTTCCATAACTCCTCGGATTGGTGAATTCACAAAAATACCACGCATCAATTACATCGTCAATCTCCGATAAATGCGCTAAGGATTTATCATTAGAAGCCCCGAATATGACAATAGGGTTTGAAATTCCCATACCCATTAACGACTCCATGGTTGTTTTAATCCCATCCGCATTATGAGATGCATCATACCATAGGTTTTGATATCTTATGGATGGAAAAAGTCTGCCAATGAATCCAGTATGCGTAAATAAGTTTAACCATGTTTCTTGGACATTAATTGCTCGGGTGTCGATGCCAAGGATGCTTAACGCGTTCAAGGCTAAAGCCGCATTTTTACGTTGATAGGCCGGAATAACTTGTGTTGGGTCGTCAATGCGTTCATTCGAGAATACAATGGGTGCATGAAGGGAGTGTGCTTTTTGCCGAAATATTTCAGCCAAGACTTCGCGTTCTTCTCCACAAAGTACCGGTACCGAAGCTTTAATGATTCCAGCTTTTTCGGATGCGATTTCCGCTAAGGTATTTCCCAAAAAGGCTTGATGATCTAACCCAATTTTTGTAATGACTGCCAGTAGGGGATTGACCACATTCGTTGCATCTAATCTTCCGCCCATGCCGGTTTCAAGGATTACATAATCGCACTGTTGATTATTGAAATGTACCAAGGCCATCGCTAAGGTGATTTCAAAAAAGGATAGATCTGCTTCGTATGCTTGAACCTGTTTACAAAATTCAATAACCTCAGCTTCCTTAATTGCTTTACCATTTACGCGAATTCGCTCCCGAAAATCTACCAAATGTGGTGATGTAAAAAGCCCAACACGAAATCCGGTTTGTTGCAGAAAACTACTTAGGAACGCACACGTTGAACCTTTACCGTTAGTTCCTGCTACGTGAATGAACTTAAGCGTAGTTTCAGGATTTCCAACCTTTGTTAGTATTGCACTGGTATTTTCAAGGCCGGGTTTGTAAGCGGAAGCCCCAAGGTTTTGATACGATGGAAATTGGCTAAATAGCCATTCCGTACATTCCGAATACTTATTGAGCATTCACTTTTACCGTGAGAAAACAATACGCTGGACGGCCTTCCGGATCTTTCTTGTATTTCACTTGCCGAATCACTTGCCGAATCACATCATTGATGATGGTTTGATCGGTGGTTGTAGTTTTACTTTTGATACACACAGCAGTAGAAACCGCACCGTCTCCTGAAACCGTTAGTTTTAAATGAATTTTTAAATCTACATCCGTATTATATTTTGGAAGAAGCGGGTCGTTGATCCGAATTCTAGATTTTCCATCACCAAACCCATCGCCTTCTCCTTCCCCTTCTCCACCAGTACCCTTTCCATTTCCATCAAACGGACCATTACCTCCTCCTTTTCCACCACCATTTCCACCATCACCGAACGGATTGTTTGCACGGGTAGGTGAACTCGATGGATTGGTTGGATTGTTGCCATTCGTGTGGTTGGAATTTCCGTTTTGTATGGGCTCATTTCCGCGGTCTGTTACTGTTCGTTCCGTTTGTTCCATTGGGTCAGTGCGCTCGTCCATGGACGGCGTACCTCCACCTTTTGCGGAACCCCCATCCGAAATAAATAATTCCTCTATTGGAATTTCATCCAAAATCTCATCTTGAACCATTAAATGATTTACCAAGGGAGGGTTAGAGGGTTTTAGCTTCGAAAGAAAAATCAGGGAGCATAAACAAAGCGCTAAAATACTTGCGCTGGAGAGCATAGCACTAAGCCTTTTTTCTTTGGGAAGGCTGTCAATGTTCCAATATAAGGCGGATGTGTTTGTTGTCATGGTGACTTATATCGATTTTTCATCTAAAATGTTACATAAAACCTAACATAAAAATATACCCAATTACATATCCTATAAAGGCTAGCGGAGCAATATGTTTTAGATACCATCCGAAACTAATTTTTTCTAAGCCCATAGCCACTACCCCAGCGGCTGATCCAATGATTAATATCGAGCCCCCTGTTCCGGCGGTGTAAGCCAATAAATGCCATGTCTCATGGTCCATCGGATAGGAAAACATTCCCATAGCACCAGCGACAAGTGGAACGTTGTCAATGACGGCCGAGGCCACCCCAAGAATCCCCATAAAGAGTTGTGTTGGAATCCCTGCATCTTGCACGCTTTGGCCTAAATTGAAAATAAAGCCAAGGGATTCCAACGCGGCAACGGTGAGTAAAATTCCTAGGAAAAATAAGATGGTAGGTAATTCTACTTTTTGAAGTGATTTCATGGTTGGGCTCTGGGGGGAAAGGTCAGATTCAACTTCGCTCATTTTAAAATTGCGTTTGGTTTTTATTTCCGCATACAATGCGAATAAACACAGCGCGAACAACATGCCCATGTATGGAGGTAAATGAAATACGGATTTAAGCAGTGGAACCATCAAGAACAATGCAAGACCAAGCAACAACTCGGTTCTTCCTTCCTTCGACTCAATGTATATACTTCGACTTAAGTTGCCTTTAAACGCGGGAAGATAGCGGGCGATGAGAAGAGGCGTTACAATACACAATAAGGAGGGAATAAAGGTACTTAAGATGAGTGGGGTAGTGCTGACTTTATGACCAATCCATAGCATTGTCGTGGTTACATCACCAATCGGAGACCAGGAACCACCCGCATTTGCGGCTAACACAATAAATCCAGCATACCAAAGTCGATCTTCAGGTGCGTCTATAATTTTTCGGTAAATCGCAATCATTACGAGCGTAGCGGTAAGGTTATCAATTACAGCGGAAAGAAAAAACGCGAAGGTGCAAAGGAGCACCAATAAATTCCATTTCTTTTTCGCTTTAAAAAGTACCTGTACGGCATCAAACCCCTTGAAATGATCAATCAATTCAACCAAGGTCATTGCCCCAATTAGAAATACCACAATTTCAGCCGTTTTACTCAGGTGATGTTGCAGGGCTGTGTTTATGAGTTCCGTTTTTTCTGCGGTATTGCCAACGAAATCAGGGACAAAACCCAATTTTGAAAGCAGGAGTTCCGCAGAACTTGGATCTAGCCATTGCACAACCATATTCGGAAACGCAAAAATCAGCCCCCATGAAAGCACCATCATCAAGATGGCGGGAATCATCTTATCGATCCGATGCCAATGTTCAGTGGATATCAATACGTATCCAACGATAAAGACGAATAGTATGATTAGCGTCATTAAGGTTCCAATTGAGTCAAGGCTATTTCAAAGGCTGATTTTGCTAAATTTTTTGTACTTGAATTGTTCGAATGCACTTTCTTCAAGGCATTACCGATAATTTCTGCGGTATCCTCGAAAATTAGTGCTTCATCAATTTCTTCGAGGTCGTTACTCATGAGGTACGCAAAGACCCGCGCCATGCCACAATTTGCAATAAAATCTGGAATTAACGCAAGGTGCTCATCGGCATATCCTGCGGTAGGTCCAAAGAAAATTTCAGGGTCGGCAAAGGGAACATTTGCACCGGATGAAATGACAGAAACGCCTGCGTTAATTAACCGTTCTAATTGATTTTGATTCAACATGCGGCTACCAGCACAAGGAACGAAGACATCCGCTTCAAGGTCCCAAATCCGTTCATTAACCTCTTCGTAGGATAGTAAGTTCGGATGCGCTAAGGCATTACCATTTTTAGTTATAAATAAGTGGCGGATTTCTTCCAAAGAAAACCCTTCAGGCTTAATTAATCCGCCAACGCGGTCGATGATCCCTACAATTTTCGCTCCTTTTTGGGCTAAATAAAAGGCAGCAGCTGAACCCACGTTCCCCCAACCTTGGATGAGAATTTTTTTCCCGTTCAGTGCACCTCCCCAAATGTTATAGTATTGTTCAATCGAAACGCAAACACCAAACCCTGTAATCATGTCAGCCACCAAGTAGTTTTTTGATACATCCGGACTGTATGTTGCGGAACTTAACACATGGGAAACGCCTTTTTGTAATTGTCCAATGCGATGGATTTTTTGGTCGGCATTGGGTTGAAAATGGCCGTTAAATACCCCTTCTTGCGGATGCCAAACGCCATTTGCTTCGGTAATCGGAATAACTTCGTGAATCTCATCTACGTTTAAATCTCCTCCGGTCCCGTAATACGTTTTTAATAAGGGAGCAACGGCTGTAAACCAGCGTTTGAGTACACCTTCTTTTCGTGGGTCGTTGGGATCAAAATTGATTCCTGATTTAGCCCCACCAATGGCTGGACCAGCCACGGTGAATTTAACTTCCATGGTTTTCGCAAGCGATTCAACTTCGCGCTTGTCGAGTCCAACGCGCATTCGAGTTCCCCCGCCTGCGGCACCCCCACGTAAACTGTTAATTACTACCCATCCCTCGGCTTCTGTTTCTGCATCCTTCCATTCAAATACGATTTCAGGGCGCTTATTTTCAAATTTCTTTAGTAATTCTATCATGTGTGTTGTTGCAAAGCCCAAAAATACCTTGATATTACAAGTGAAAAGCCCAAGACATGTTAATTTTCTCCAAGTTTCAATGTGAATAAACTACTTATCGGGGATAATGTAGCGCGCCTCCACATACATTTTCGCTTGCCCCAGTGACCGAGGCCAAGGAATTAAATTTTCGTTCCAGAAAACGGAACCCAAGAAAGGCAAAGATTATCGCTTCTTTAAAATCTACGATATCAGCGCTTGGAATAATTACCGTTCCGGTATATTTGGCCTTGAGTTGGTATATTAATGCACTGTTCAATGCACCGCCTCCCGTGATATAGGCACGCTTCAAGTTATTTTTTTCTAATACCGCGGCCAGTTGATGCGCAATATGTTCATTGATCGTGGCAATCGCCACCGCGGGTTCAAGATCGGATGGAATACAGGGGTAAAACGTGGAGTCTAGCCATTCTGTTCCTAAGGATTTTGGACCGTCTAGCGTATAATATGGCAAATGATTCAGGGCGTAAAGCACTTCCGAATCCGCCTCGTGGGCAGAAGCAATTTCCCCACCCGCATCGTATTCTAATCCGAGTTTTCTTGCATAGGTATTCATCGGAAGGTTCCCCGGGCACACATCAAATGCCAACGTACGTTCATGCATGTTAAAGCTGATGTTAGCAAAGCCCCCAATATTAATAAACGCATCAGCGTGTGTTCCAAATAAGAGCTGGTCACCAATCGGAACCAAGGGCGCTCCTTGTCCGCCGGCTGCTACATCTAAGGATCTGAAATCATTAATTACGGGTAAACCACTATGATAGGCCAGGGTAGAACCGCATCCCAATTGAACGGTATATCCGTCCTCGGGTTGGTGAAAAATGGTTTGACCATGCGAGGCGATGGCATCGATGCGAGTTTTGTCTAAGCTAAACTTTGTAATGAATGCATTTACTGCCTCGGCGTAGAAACAAGCTAGGGTATGGTTGAGTTTAAATAATTCTCGAGGGGATAGCGTTTCGATCTGCAGCAAGGCATTTTTAATGTCCGAAGGAAGTGAAACGGTTTCCGCCGCTTCGAGTGTGAACCTTACCGCATCTTCAGGCCCTGAAAAATGAACGCAAGCGATGTCCAGCCCGTCTAAGGAGGTGCCAGACATGAGACCAATTATTCTTTTTTCCTGCACGTGATTCGAATTAATGAATAGAAAATAGCTTATTTTTGTAAAATTAAAAATCAAAACTACATCACATGCATTTTGAACTTACCGAAGAGCATTTAGCCGTTAAAGAAGCAGCGAGAGATTTTGCACAAAACGTACTTAAACCCGGAGTAATCGATAGAGATAACCAGCAGAGATTTCCGGCAGAAGAAATTAAGCAATTGGGCGAACTAGGCTTCATGGGAATGATGGTTGATCCAAAGTACGGGGGTTCAGGAATGGATACCTTGTCTTATGTGTTAGCGATGGAAGAAATTTCAAAGGTTGATGCTTCCACATCGGTGTGTATGTCGGTAAACAACTCCTTGGTGTGTTGGGGATTAGAGAAATTTGGAACAGAAGAACAAAAACAAAAACATTTGATTCCCCTTGCTAAGGGTGAGAAAATTGGGGCGTTCTGCTTGTCAGAGCCTGAGGCTGGATCAGATGCTACATCTCAGAGCACCACAGCAATTGATAAAGGAGACCATTATCTATTAAATGGAACAAAAAACTGGATTACCAATGGGTCATCAGCGTCTGTTTATTTAGTCATAGCGCAAACCAATGTGGAATTAGGGCATAAAGGAATCAATGCCTTTATTATTGAGCGGGGCATGGAAGGGTTTATCGTGGGAGCGAAAGAAGATAAACTCGGAATTCGCGGAAGCGATACCCATACGTTATTGTTTAACGATGTAAAAGTTCCAAAGGAAAATCGAATTGGTGAGGATGGCTTCGGATTTAAGTTTGCCATGAAAGTATTGAGTGGTGGACGGATCGGTATTGCTGCACAAGCCTTGGGCATTGCTGCGGGTGGACTTGAATTATCTGTGGCGTATTCCAAAGAACGTAAAGCCTTCGGAAAGGAAATATATAAGCACCAAGCGATTGCCTTTAAAATTGCCGACATGGCAACTGAAGTAGAAGCTGCTCGCTTGTTGGTGTATAAATCCGCCGTGGATAAAGACCAAGGAAGAAATTACGATCAATCCAGTGCCATGGCCAAATTATATGCCTCTAAAGTAGCGATGGAACAAACCGTTGAAGCGGTACAAATTCATGGCGGTTATGGCTTTGTAAAAGAGTATCACGTGGAGCGCCTCATGCGCGATGCAAAAATCACCCAGATTTACGAAGGAACCTCAGAGGTTCAAAAAATTGTAATCTCGAGAGGGGTATTGAATGGGTAATTAAAGTTCTCGGTGCGTTCCCTGAGCAGCTAGTGATGAGCCTGTCGAATCATATCGAAGGGCGCACCCCAAAGAAATATTTTTTTTAAGCTAAAGCGGTCCCTGAGCTTGTCGATATAGCGGTCCCTGAGCTTGTCGATATAGCGGTCCCTGAGCTTGTCGAAGGGCCGCTTTCAATGTATAGACACTCTAGTTTTGCTTTTCCACGGACACTGAGTAGCCCGAAGGACGTATCTCCGCCTAGGCGAAGGGCGCACACAGAGAATAAATATCACTTCTTAACCTTCTTCAACAACTTATTATAATCCTTCAACAGTTTATTCTCTTCTTTTAAAAGTTGAATTTCCTCTTCAAGCGCATAGTGTGTAATGCTTAGGTGCATGAAAAAGTCGTAGGCGAGTACGTTGGAGATGCTCTGTAATAAACCGGTATCAATTGTTTTACGCGCAAAAATCGAATAAATATTTTCCCTTGACTTATTAATGCGCTTGGCGAATTCGGTAACCGAAAGACCCCTGGATTCTAATACGCTCTTGATTTTATTTCCAATGTGCATTTCCTCCATGCAGCGAAATTCCTCATTTATTGTGGAACTTCACCATGCATAAACGTTTGAAAAAATGCACAAAATTGGTTGAAAATATAAATACTTTACTTACTTTTACTTTGAAAATACAAAATATTATGAAAAAATTACTTTTACTATTAGCGATTCCAGTAGCGCTTTCTATTACTGGGTGTAAAAAACAGGGTTGTACAGATTTCTTCGCAACAAATTATTCTGATGCTGCAAAAAAAGATGATGGCTCTTGCACTTACAAAGAGGATGTGATTTTTTGGATTGATTATGATGGATATCAAGCGCTTCAAACACTTGGAGTTTCAGGATTAACGTTGTATGTTGATGGCCAATTGGTTGGATCTTGTTTAAGTACATTGTATTGGACAGGTGAACCGAATTGCGATCAACAAGGTAACTTTAAGGTAACTATTGACATGGGTAAAAACAGTTCAAAAACAATCCAGTACGAAGTAAAAGATAATAATGGAAATTCACTTTATACTGATAGTTATAACGTATTTGCAGGAGGATGTAGTAAAGTAATTCTTTAATATTTTAATAATGAGTTTTTTTAAATCAAAAAACAATGTATTCCTTAGCTTTTGTATATTTTATTCGATAAATATTAATATCATTTCTGCCCAGGAGATTTGGACTAAATCAGATAAAACAAATTTATACGAAGCTTTTTTATCTGATGTAGCTAAGTTTAAATCGTTAACAGTGGAACAGAAGGAATCCTTGGCTTTATGTAGTATGCAAGAGTTAACGATAAAGTATACAAAGCAAGAATATCAAAATAAAATCGATATCGAAATAAAGAGAATAAACTCTTCAATGATTGATTTGTGTGCCAAAAACAATGGGATTAATTTAGATGTAAGTAAAGACAGTCCTGTCGTTCAAAGTGTGGATTCATCGAAAAGTGATGTTAATGATTGGACAAAGGAAGATAAACTTATGTTAGTTAAACAATCATTAAAATCATTAGAGGATTCAAAATTTTCAGATATTGATAAAGAAACAATTGCTCTATGCTTCGTTGAACAAACCTGTTCTAATTTATCTAAATCTGATTATCAAAATATGATTAGCTTAGAATTGGATAGGTATACCAAAACAATAAATGATAAATGCATTACTAAGAATAAATTATCGATAGTTGAACCTCAAAAAGAAGTTAAAGAATCAACTTTGTTTAATAAGTCCTTTTTACTTGGTGTGTGGAATACAGATTCTGGATTTAAGATATCATTTAATGAAGATGGGACATTTATAAAATCCTTCAAAACAGATTTTTGGATTGCTAATCGAATTACAAAAATTGAAAATTCTCAGGTTACAGGTGATTGGTTTTTAGATGAGGCTGGTAATCTAACATTAAATGAGTTATGGACTGAGCTCGATTATAAGCTATTCAAAACGATTTCATTGAGTTATAAAGCAACAGGTGTATATAGTCTAGTGAGTAATTCTGAAGATTTTTATAAAATCCGTTTTTCAAATGGTTCTTATTGTTGTACAGAAAATGGGGGTGAACCACTACAAATAATTCAAGCAAATCGTATTAAATAAATTGCTATCAAAGAAAAATTTTGTCTGGATTTATAACTAAAAAACAAGTATTTTTTCATCTTTAATCCCCTACAACCCCTTCACCACCTTTAAGGCCTCGTCGATTAAAACCGTGGAGCGGGCCTTGGAGATGGAGGATTAGTTTTATTGATACTTCATCAATCGATCATCCCCCTTTGTCCCCCTTCAAAGGGCGATTGCCTATCTAATAGCACAACGTAAATAGAATAAGGTCCACATTACTTTCTTTGAAATAAAAAACCATGGATATCTACACAATTGTTTCAAAATTCAAGACAGAAAGGGACTTTGAAGATTATTTAATAAGGATTAGATGG
>CANHHA010000011.1 GCA_947460825.1 Flavobacteriales bacterium | reverse complement strand
GATAAAGGGGGTAAGGTGGTGGAAGCAACCTATGATGCTGCGAAAAGTAGTGGAGCAAATCAGTGCATGATAGAGCAATCGGTGCGATATGCTAAAAAATCGAAATTCAATTTTAAAGATTCAGCTCCCACCCAACAAACCGGAACTATCATTTACAAATTCGTGGCTCAATAAAAAAAAGATTAATATTTAATCAATTTGTTTGATTATTTTTTAACTTTGTCTAAAACCAAGGTATGTTTATTGGAGAGAATATTAAGATTTTACGAAAAAGAAAAGGTAAGTCACAAGAAGAAGTATCTACGGCGCTTGGGTTAAACCGTTCAACCTACAGCGGTTATGAAAATAACATTGCCCAGCCTAATCTTGAAAATATATTGCAAATCAGCAAATATTATGGATTGTCCATTGAGGAATTAATAACGAAAGATTTTACGACCTTCAAGGAAGTAGATTGGCGAATTATGACCGATCGGGCAACCCATCGGATGAAAGGATCGGAATTGCGGATTCTAGCCTCCATTGTTAGCCTTACGAATGATGAACTCATCGAAGTTATTCCTGAAAAAGCCAGTGCGGGTTACACTTCAGGATTTTCTGATCCCGAATATTTTACAGATTTCCCTACCCTGAGTTTGCCTTTTCTTTCAAAACATAAAAAGTATCGCGCATTTCCGGTTCAAGGTGATTCCATGCCTCCAGTGAGTCAAGGCTCTATTGTCGTCGGTGAATATATTCAAGATTGGACAAGTATGAAGGCGGGACAGCAGTTTATTTTGGTAACTAAATCGGAGGGAATTGTATTTAAATCGATTGGTTTGAGTCCTGAAAAACCTGGGCTTTTGACCTTGATTTCCTCGAATTTAAACTATCAGCCCTATGAAATTCCGTTTTCCGAACTCTTAGAAGCGTGGAAATTTGTGTGTTATGTGAGTAGAGAATTACCAGAAATCGTACCGGATGATCAAAGCTTGTTGCATTCCATTCGGACCCTCCAAATGGACGTTAAGCAATTATTGCACAGGAAATAAGTCGATTAAAGGTTGATTTTAGCCCTGATTTCACTACTTTTGTAGTCAATTATGGAAGGAATTATTAAAGTTACTCTACCCGATGGTTCACAGCGTGAATATCCTATTGGGAGCACTGCATTAGACGTTGCAACCAGTATTTCTGAAGGCCTAGCTAGAAATGTGTTGGCAGCTAAAGTTAATGGAATGGTTCAAGATGCCATGGGTGTTTTACCAGCGCAAAGTGAACTTCAATTGCTAACATGGAATGATGCAGAAGGGAAATCTACCCTATGGCACTCTTCAGCTCACCTCATGGCTGAGGCCTTAGAATTTCACTTTCCCGGGGTTAAATTAGCCATTGGCCCGCCCATTACCAATGGATTTTATTACGATGTTGATTTTTTAGCGTATTCCTTCACCGAGAAAGACCTAGAAAAAGTAGAGGCTAAAATGAAAGAATTAGCCAAGCAAAAGAATCCGTTCATCCGGAAAGAAGTTTCTAAACAAGATGCCCTGGCTTATTTCACAGAAAAACAGGACCCGTATAAACTTGAGCTGATCTCGGAATTAGAAGATGGAACCATAACTTTTTACACCCAAGGTGAGTTCACCGACTTATGTCGCGGTCCTCACATTCCTGACACAGGGCACATCAAAGCCTTGAAGTTATTGTCTATTGCAGGCGCCTATTGGAGAGGTGATGAAAAGAACAAGCAGCTTACCCGAATTTATGGCATCACCTTCCCGAAAAATTCCGAACTCACCGAATACTTGGAACGCCTTGAAGAAGCAAAGAAACGTGACCATAGAAAGCTTGGTAAGGAATTAGAGTTGTTTACCTTCTCACAAAAAGTTGGTCAAGGATTGCCCATGTGGTTGCCGAAAGGCGCCGAATTGAGAGACCGCTTAGAGCAATTCTTGAAACGTGCACAAAAAGCGGCAGGTTATCAACAGGTGATTACCCCGCACATTGGAAACAAGGCTCTTTATGTCACGTCGGGGCATTACGAGAAATATGGGGCAGACTCCTTTCAACCGATACGTACGCCGGATCCGGATGAGGAATTCTATTTAAAACCAATGAATTGTCCGCACCATTGTGAAATCTTTAAATCCAAACCACGCTCCTACAAAGAACTACCCACACGTTTTGCCGAATTCGGAACCGTATACCGCTATGAGCAATCAGGTGAATTACACGGATTAACACGGGTACGTGGATTTACCCAAGATGATGCACATATTTTTTGTACGCCACAACAGGTAAAAGAGGAATTTAAGAAAGTAATAGAGATCGTTCTATATGTGCTGAAAACCTTAGATTTTAATAATTTCAGAGCTCAGATTTCTCTCCGCGACCAAGAGAATCGCTCAAAGTACATTGGCAGTGAAGAAAATTGGATTCGCGCAGAACAAGCCATCATTGAGGCCACGGAAGAAATGAATCTTTCCACGTTTGTGGCTTACGGTGAAGCCGCGTTTTATGGACCTAAATTGGATTTTATGGTGCAAGATGCCTTGGGAAGAGAATGGCAATTAGGCACCATTCAGGTAGATTACAACCTTCCTGAGCGCTTCGAATTGGAATATATCGGAGCAGACAATCAAAAACATAGACCTGTAATGATTCACCGAGCGCCTTTTGGATCTATGGAACGATTTATTGCAGTTTTAATTGAGCATTGTGCCGGGGATTTTCCCCTTTGGTTAACTTCCGACCAATTTGTGATTCTCCCCGTGTCTGAGAAATATAACGACTATGCCCAAAAAGTTTTAGAATTGCTAAATAATTCCGATATTCGCGGACTCGTAGACGAAAGGAATGAAAAAGTAGGGAAGAAAATACGGGATGCAGAGTTGAGCAAATACCCATTTATGCTGATTGTTGGTGAAAAAGAAGCAGAATCTGAAACGATTTCTGTTCGCCAACGAGGAAAAGGAGACTTAGGGGTCTTGAACCCAGAAGCATTTGCAGTACTGGTGCAGGGTGAAATGAAGCAAGAATTAGCAAAGAATTAATAGCATATTTTAACATACTGAATGAGAAGAAACGTAAGGCCTGTAAGAAGAGTTGAAGAAGCACAGCATCGCATCAACGATAAAATTACATCCGCTGAAATACGACTAGTTATTGATGGACAAGAGCCTCAAGTAATGAAACTAACCGCAGCATTGGCCTTAGCAGATGAACAAGAACTAGATTTAGTGGAGATTTCACCGAAAGCGGTGCCTCCAGTGTGTAAAATCATGGACTACACGAAGTTCATGTACACACAAAAACGGAAACAAAAAGAACTCAAGGCAAAGCAAAGTAAAATTGTTGTTAAGGAAATTCGGTTTGGTCCGAATACCGACGACCACGATTTTAATTTCAAACTGGCTCATGCTCGGAAGTTTTTAGAGGAAGGAAGTAAGGTGAAAGCCTATGTCTTTTTTAGAGGGCGAACGATTGTATTTAAAGACCGTGGTGAGATTTTGTTATTGAAATTTGCTCAAGAACTCGCAGAGGTTGGAATTGTTGAGCAGTTGCCAAAATTGGAAGGAAAGAAAATGATTTTGATGATCAATTCAAAAAAGAAATAAAGAAGCTAATAGTTAATGTTTAAATTGTAGAACAATGCCTAAAATGAAAACGAAATCCAGTGCGAAGAAGCGATTCACGATTACTGGAAGTGGTAAGATTAAACGTAAACACGCGTTTAAAAGCCACATTTTGACAAAAATGGCTACGAAACGCAAGCGTAATTTAACGCATGCTGGATTGGTACATGAATCCGATGCAGCAAATATTAAATTGCAATTGTGCATGAAATAGTTGTTGGTTTAATTAATGTTTAACCCGAAACCCAGAATCCAAGCCCACTGAAATAGCGTGGCTCTGTGTCTCAAAAAAAATTAAAAATATGCCTAGATCAGTAAATCACGTAGCATCAAGAGCTAAAAGAAAGAACTTGATGAAATTGGCCAAAGGTTACTACGGCCGTAGAAAAAATGTTTGGACCGTCGCAAAGAATGCAATCGAAAAAGGATTGTTGTATGCATACTCCGGTCGGAAACAAAAGAAAAGAAATTATCGATCCCTTTGGATTGTGCGTATCAACGCTGGTGCTCGTCAACATGGAATGAGCTATTCTCATTTTATGGGACTAGTGAATAAAAGCGACATGACACTTAATAGAAAAGTGCTTGCCGACTTAGCGATGAATCACTCGGCGGCTTTTAAAGCGGTGGTTGATGCGGTAAAAAAGTAAATAATCCTTTTTAACTATTAGCAAAAGCCATTAGATTCTAATGGCTTTTTTATTTTTGTATTATAAAATGCACATGATACGAATCGGATTATTTGGTATTGGACACCTTGGGAAAATTCACCTGAAAATTTTAAAAGGGCTCCCTCAATATTTCAATATTGTTGGGATTCACGACATCGACCGGAATGCTGGTTTAGCGGTGCAAGAAGCGTTTAATGTTCCCTATTTTGAACACGCCGACGAACTCATTCAAGTCGTTGATGCCTTGGATGTTGTAACGCCAACACCCTTTCATTTTGATTTAGCTTACAAGGCAATTCAACAAAATAAACATGTGTTTATTGAGAAACCAGTCACGCAAACCCTACAAGAAAGTACCGTCCTTCTTGAACTGGCTACCCGGAGTAATTCCTTAATTCAAGTAGGGCATGTGGAGCGCTTTAACCCGGCGTTTATTGCTGCCCAACCCTTATTGCATCAACCGGACTTCATCGAAACGCATCGTTTAGCACAATTTAATCCCCGTGGAACAGATGTGCCTGTTGTTTTAGATTTAATGATACATGACTTAGATATTATTTTGCATGTGGTGCAATCTCCAGTTAAACACATCTCGGCCTCTGGTGTTGCCGTTGTAAGCGAGAGCCATGATATAACCAATGCACGAATTGAGTTTGAAAATGGCACGGTAGCCAATCTTACCGCCAGTAGAATTTCACTCAAAAACATGCGTAAATCCCGGTTTTTTCAACGGGATGCATACGTTGGGATAGATTTCTTAAATAAAAGTATAGAAGTAGTTCGGCTTGAAGGTCTTGAAGGACCCGCCGATCCATACGACATGGTGTTGGATTTGGGCAATGGTAAGCCACCAAAGAAACTTTCCATTGATTCACCAAAGGTATTTCCTACCAATGCCATCGAAGAGGAATTAAAAGAATTTGCCATGGGAATTCGAAAAGAGGCCAAGATTTCCGTGGATTTAAAAGCCGGACATGAGGCCTTAAAAGTAGCCTATCAAATTCTAGATTTAATTCAATAAAATAAAATGGAGTTTCCTACGTTTTTGCCACGCATGAATTTCAAAAACTTCGTTTTTGCCCTCACCGTTCTCCTACTTCAAGGGTGTGTAAAAAATAATCCCGATCCCTCGTGGCTCTACGTTGATAAATGGTCTTTGGTGGCGAATCCTGAATTGAGTGGAGCGGAAGGAGAGTTGAGTCAGTCCCTAACAGAAGCATGGGTTTATATCAATGATCAATGTGTAGGGGTTTTTGAACTTCCAGTAAGAATTCCGCTTTTAAATGTTGGATCCGTCGATGTAAAAGTTTATCCAGGAGTGCGGATCAATGGGATTGCTGCAACCAAGAAAATTTATCCCTTCTGTTCTGTGTATAATGCCAATGTAACCCTAACTCAAAATCAAACAACATCGATAACCCCGGTTACAAAATACGTTTCAAACGCCCAGTTCATCATCGAAGACTTTGAAGGGGCAAATGTGATGCTCGAAAACGATCCAAATACCTCCATGGCAAGTTTTGTATTGGATAATACCGATTTACAACCATTTAACGGAAATACGTATGCCAAAGTTGATCTTAATTCAACCGATTCAATATGGGTAGCTTACACGACATTTGGGTCGTATCTTCCCAGGGGTAAAGAAGTGTACCTTGAGATTGATTACTACACCACGAATCGCGTGGTCACCAGCCTTCTCGCTATTTCTCCAAGTGGACTTAAAAAGAATCCAAATATACAGTTGAATAAATCCACCCCGGAAACTGTTAAATGGAAGAAAATGTACATTGAACTTCGAGAACTCATTGGTGCATCAGAGGCCAGTGCCTATTTTGACCATGGGTTCGAAGCTTGGAAAGAACCGTTACTTCCGAATACAGAAATTAGAATTGATAATATAAAGATTGTCTACATGCCATGAAGCGATATTGGGCGTTGAGTTTGCTGTTGTTCGATGTCCTAGCTGCGATGCTCGCATGGTTCATTTTTTACGTGACAAGGGCAACTTGGCTCGAGCACAAATTGTTTATTCCAAATGGCACCTTTTACTTGGGAATAAGTCTGATTCCCCTGGCATACCTTCTGCTTTATTATCTACAAGGAACCTACCTAAATGTTAGAAGACTATACCGGCTGAAAATCATCCAATTAACAGCCATTGCAGCTGTGATTGGTTCAATTTTAATCTTTTTCATTTTATTATTGGATGATGACGTAATCAGTTATAGAGATTACTATTTTTCATTTACTGTACTTTTTATTAGCCATTTATTCATTACCCTGATCCCACGTTTGGCGCTTATTACGTGTATGATTAATCGCCTGAAGCGAGCCAATAATGGGTTTTCTACAGTAATCATTGGAGGAAGCGAGCGCGCACTTCATATTTTTAATGAAATTAACCACCAAACACGCAATGTAAATTCGTTTATTGGGTATGTTAATGTCAACGGATCTGATCATGCCTTGTCAAGAGAAATGCCCTATCTAGGTCATGTCACTGCATTAGATGAAATTTTGTCCAATCATCATATCGATGAAGTTATAGTGGCCATTGAAAGTTCCGACCATGATCGATTGCAAAAAATCCTAGTAAAAATAAATGATCTCCGAATCATTGTGAAAGTCCTTCCAGACATGTATGAGTTATTAAGTGGATCCTTAAAAATGACCAATATTTATGGTGCACTTTTCGTTGAATTGAATCGTGATGTGATGCCCCTCTGGCAACAGGCAATTAAACGATTTATGGATATTTCCCTTTCCGTGATTGCAATAATTATGTTGCTTCCGATGTATGTAATTTCTGCCATCCTAGTTAAGTTTAGCTCTCCAGGACCTATTTTCTTTCTTCAAGAGCGCATCGGACTCAATAACAAACCCTTCCAAATTATAAAATTCCGAACCATGTATGTGAATTCAGAAGAAAATGGACCGCAACTTTCCTCTTCCAATGATTCCCGAATTACACCGGTAGGACGATTTATGCGGAAAACTAGGTTGGATGAATTCCCACAATTTATTAACGTAATTCTTGGACACATGTCTTTGGTGGGGCCACGCCCTGAGCGACAATTCTATATTGATCAAATCGTTCAGCATGAACCACAATATGTATTGTTGAATCGTGTACGCCCCGGCATTACTTCGTGGGGACAAGTAAAATACGGTTACGCTGAGAATGTGGAACAAATGCTTGATCGCATGAAGTATGATTTACTGTACATCAATAACCGCAGCATTGCCCTTGATTTAAAAATTCTCTTTTACACGGTGGCCATTGTAATTAAGGCCAAAGGGAAGTAATTATTCCACAATCACCTTATAGTTCCAGATTGTTTTTTCTCCTTCGATGTGCAACAAATACCATCCCGCCGAAAGGCCTGTAGGGAGGTTCCCCTGAAATTCGTTCTCTGCCTTCGCCTCCCATACCCGTTTACCTTTTCCATCAAATAAGATTAAGCTAGATTTTGGTAAATGCTTAATGTTAATGATTCCACCTGCTCGGAGTGGGTTAGGGAATACGCTTGGCGCTTGGGTGTTTTGTACCTCATTCATACCAACAGAACTGCCTAAGTTAATGTTATCTAAGTATATGATATTACCCCAGTCACCTTTGTTCCTAAACGCAACTTGTACGTTGTTTTGTCCTGCCCACGTTGCTAAATTAACCGTATCCGTTCTCCATTGACTAGAGGTTGGCACAAATTCAGATTGATTATCAGGTGCTGTGGCTAGATTTTCTCCTCCCTGGTAATACACGTATTGATAGCTTGCACCACAATCCGTTGAAACCCCAACGTATAACGAGTCAGAATATCCCGCACCCCAACGACAATAGGCCACATCAAAGGTTAATAAGGGTTGGTTCACTAATTGATCCCCATCGATATTGAAGATTAAATCGTCTAAACTCCCTTGTGAATCAATGTTGTAATTATCGAATTTAGCAGATTTCGACGTATTCGAGTATCCGCCTACAGTGGAGGAATTACTCCAAGTTCCACCGTTGTCTTCGTTGTCAATACTCCACCCATTCGGTAAGAAATTACCTTCAAATCCTTCCTGAATGATTCCGGGTAAGGTGTATTGAGTAACGGTAACTGAAAGCGTATCGCTGTCGCTTTGACCGTTTCCATCGGTTATGCTTAATATGGCTTGATGTGTTCCTATACCTAATAATACGGCAGGATTTCTTAGGGTGGACGTACTTGGAGATCCTGTAGGGAAACTCCAGTTCCATGTGGCATTTTGATGGTTCAATACGGAATGATCTTCGAAATAAAATGAATCACTCGCACAAATCACAGTTTGCGACAGTTTATCTACCATAATTCGACAAATGGGAGCATTCGGTGCCTCATTTAGTGCGCTTTCCCATATGCCCTTACCATAGGAAGCCATGCGGATTTTACCATCCCGATAAAACGGATGTAATATGTTCCCATTGATTTGCGTAGGAAGTCCTGAATTATCCAACAACCAAGAGCTGGTAGCATTTCTGTAATATACTGCCTTATTCGTCGCACAATATACGCCGCCGTTGGTACCTCCGATGGTCAGAATAGACTGCACACTTTCGTTGTTGAGAACACTGGTAGTAATGTTTGTAAACGAATTTCCGCCATCCGTACTTTCAAAGGTTTTGTTTCCATTCGACCCACTCGGATAGGCAATGAATACGTGATTATCATTGGCTGGATCTAAGGTAAGCAGCATGCGTCGGCTATTTCCTGCAGGGATTGTTAGTTGATTCCACGTAGTCCCGCCATCCGCAGATTTCCATAATTTACCAAGGTTTCCAGAGGCAGGTTGCTGATTGAGGTAAAGGATGTCCGGATTTTCACTTCCAATCTCTATATACTTCACTTGATCGCCAACTGCTGTTCCAAAGGCATTCACCAAATTAAACGAAACCCCGCCATCGCTAGTTTTCCAGAGTGAATTATCTTTTCCAAGGTACCCGATGCTGTAGCAATTGGGTTGAAACTCAAATTCACTCGATTCCGCTGCTCCGTAACTTTCGTTAGGTGACATGCCAAAAGGGGCACCAGTGATCGGATTAGCTAAGCTTGTGGGTAGCGTTTTCCCGCCAATATCCGAATAGTAGGTAATTCTGTTTCTTCCCGGATTAACATATCCGGTAGGGGCTTCACCGCCCCCTAAATTCAAGAAATTACCCGCGCCATAGTTTTCGTGATACCCTTGATTTCCATTGTGGTATAGCCCCCCAACCAACACATCTTCATTCCATCCGGCACCAAATCCCCAAAAATCCGACGCGCGAACCCCTGACATCTTGAAATCGGGTTGAGTTGTTAAAAAATCGGTGGATTTATATATTCCACCATCGGTGGTAATCCACGTGTTTCCATTCACCTGACGAAAATCTTGATTGTCCACATGAAGTGAAAGTGGACCGCCGACATATCCAGAAACGCTGGTGTAACTTGCGCCACCGTCAGTAGAACGATATAAGTTGAGACCACCCACCAATATTTCATCGGCATTGTTTGGATTGGCAAGTATGGCACAGTTATAAAATCCTTGGTGGTATAACCAGGTATCCCAACCAATCGCTAAATTGGGATGTGCTGCGGAGTATGGACCGCCATCTTGTCCATAGGCATTCACCCAAGAACTTCCTGCGTTATCGCTTTTATAGATGCTGATAAATCCGTAGTCATTGGCTTTTGCTTCTCCAATTAAATACACATAAATTCGATTTGGGTTCGCAGGAGTAAGGGCAATTCGTGCGCCGCCATCGTTTCGCGCAGGATCCACTGAACTATACCATCCATTGCTTTGGTTGGTCCATGTTGCACCAAAATCAGTAGATTTTAGAAATCCACAAATATTCAGGTTGGGATCGTGTTTCACAAGGTATTGTTCTTGTGCGTTTACTACGTTCGCTTTGATGTCATAGCATGCATCTCCCCACAGTGGCGTCCAGGTAGCCCCGCCATTGGTTGAACGGTGTAAGCCTTTATCTGAGGCAACCAATACGATGTTTTCATTTCCTGGAACGATTAGAATTTCATTCACGCCAAAACCAGAGTTAGGCAACACATTGGTCCATGTGGATCCACCATCCAAACTTCGATAAACGCCATTATTCCCGCCAGCAAAAAAGACCAGGGGATTGCTTGGACTAACCTCTACGGCACTTACTCCGCTTGAAAAATCTAATCCCATAGAGATACAGGTCCAGTTTTGACCACCATCTATACTTTTATAGACCTCTCCAGGTTCGGTGCCGCAAATGACAGTGTTTGGTGAACCAGCACATTGATCTAAACTGTAAATATTCGCTTGGTCACCCCCTTGTCCTCCGCCTTGAGAATAGGTGGTGATTGGTCCAACCACAGACCAGGACGAAGATTTAATTATGCTGGGTTTTGGATTCGAATTAACTGTTGTAGCAACAATATACCCTGCATCATTCAGTTGGGTAGAGTAGGTGCGCACCCAACGCTTGTAGTATTGGGTATGGTAGCTTTTCTCAAAGGGATGCGTTCGGTAATAGGTGTTATATGTATTTGAAACTTCCAGCATATTGGGATTATCGCCATACATGAGTTGAGCCCATTGGGGTAAGGTTGAAATTTCCACGGCGGATGGTTTCTTCATGAGTTGTGCTCTGTTCAAGGTGAAGCTGCCAATCAGTAGGGCGGTGAATACGAGATGTTTCATCGGTATCGTTGATTAAATCGGTTTTCTTGTAAGGTTCTTAATGCGTTTAAATCTTCAGGAATTTCTCGTTTCCATCGCTTGTGGGACCACATCCATAAGGATGGATGGGCATTAATCGCAGTTTCCAAACGGTTGGTATAAGCTTCCGTAAGCTCCCCAAAGGTAAGCGTTTTTGGGGTTTCGCTTAGGAGTTCAAAGGTCAAAGAATAAAATCCTGGACTTGTTATTGAAAGATTTAGAAAGACCACTGCGGCATCGGTTTCATTCGCCAAGGCTTCCGTGCCAAAAGGGATGGCAGTTGGTTGATTAAGGAATTGCATCCAATAGCTTTTTGAAGAATCTCCCGGACTCTGATCGGCCAACATTAATAAAATGAACGGCTGATTCGTTTCCTTCAGAATATGCTCCCTGTAGTTTTTACTGTGGATTACCTTCAGGCCAAACCGCTCGCGGCGTTCGGTTAACTTTTGTTGCCAGAATGAAGCAGAAAGGGGCATGCCAAGACCAAATACGTTCGATGGAAAATGAATACCTAACGACGTGATGAGCCATTCCCAATTTCCATAATGGCCACCAACCAACAAAATATTCTTCCCCTTTGCATGCAATTCATGAATTAACCCTGGATTTGCGTAGGCAATTCTTGTCCTTAAGGCATCAGCTGAAAAACTCAGGTTTTTAACTGCCTCAATAAAGACCGTACTGAGATGCCAATAAAAGGCCTTCGATTTTTCTTTGATTTGTGCTGGGGTGTCGTGCGGGAAACTACGGGTAAGATTCATGAGCACCACCTTTTTTCGATAGCCAACTACATGATTTAATGAAACATATAAGATTGGTCTGAGAAGCATTAAAAACGTAAGGGGTAATAAGGAAAATGGATATACGATGAGGGAGTATAGGAGCCTATTCATTGGTACCGTATTTATCGTTCCATAGTTGGTAGAGTTGCTTCGCAATTTCTTGCTCCTTAGCACTGCTTCCGGCTTTAAAGAAATTACTGCCAGCAATTGAATCCGGGAGAAATTCTTGGACTACAAAGTTCCCTGGGAAATCATGGGCATATAAATAACCCTCGCCGTAACCTAACTCCTCCATCAAGGCGGTTGGGGAATTTCGCAGGGGAAGGGGTACTGGTAAATCTCCAGTTTTAGCTACCAGTTCTTGCGCTCGATTAATGGCTTGATAGGCGGCATTTCCTTTGGGTGAGGACGCCAAATAAATCGTGCATTGTGAGAGCACAATTCGAGATTCTGGCCAGCCTAATTTTGATACGTTATCAAAGGTTGTATTTGCGATTAACAGCGCATTTGGATTAGCCAACCCAATGTCTTCAGAGGCGATAATTAAGAGGCGGCGAGCGATGAATTTTGGATCCTCTCCACCAGCAATCATTCGCGCAAGCCAATACACTGCTGCGTTGGGGTCACTGCCGCGAACCGATTTGATAAAGGCAGAAATTATATCGTAATGTTGTTCCCCGTCTTTGTCATACCGTGAAAGGCTCTGCTGCGCATTAGCAAACACATACTCATTCGTAATGACTAAGGGCTGATTTGAAGGGGTGCTTCCAACTAATAATTCAAAAACATTGAGCAATTTTCGTGCGTCTCCCCCAGAAATAGCCAATAAGGCTTCCGTTTCTTGCAGGGTTATATCCCGAGATTTCAACCAAGAATCTTTGGCTAAGGCTCGGGTTAAGAGCAATTCCAAATCCTCTTTATTATGGCTTTGTAAGGTATATACCTGACAGCGGGAAAGCAGGGCGGCAATCACTTCAAAGGATGGGTTTTCGGTGGTTGCACCCATGAGGGTAACGGTTCCTTTTTCTACAGCTCCAAGCAAAGAATCTTGTTGTGCTTTTGAAAATCGATGAATTTCATCAATAAATAACACGGCACCGCCTTGTTGAAACATTCCTCCTTTTTCAGCTTGCTGAATCACTTCACGCACCTCCTTAACTCCAGATGAAATGGCCGATAACTTGTAAAAAGGTCGCTTGAGGTGGGTTGCAATTAAATTCGCAAGGGTGGTTTTACCCACACCTGGAGGTCCCCAAAAAATCATGGATGGAAGCACGCCGGCTTCAATGGACTTGCGCAAAGGCGCATCAGGACCGAGCAAATGAACCTGCCCGATATAGTCATCGAGTTGGAGCGGGCGCATGCGTTCTGCGAGTGGCGTATTCATGGGTTAAAGGTACGAAATCACATAGAGACCAACAATTGTCTGGGCATTGTTATCTTTGTTGTAGAATTTAAAATATGAACATTCAATCAACCCTTATTCTTTGTTTACTGCTCATAGGGGCATGTACTTTTTCTAATAAAAAGGCTAATAAAAAAGAACAACAAACGTCCGTTTCAACCGGAGAATATGATGCCGATGATTTTCGAACGCTGTCTCCGAAACAAGAAAAAGAAATAAAAAAGTTTATACTCCTTTTCAAAAAGAATGAGACAGAAGAAATCGTTAAACGGATTTCATATCCATTGGTTCGTGATTTTCCGATTCCTGCAATTCAGAATGAGGTGGAGATGAACACTTATTTTGATGAAGTCTTTGATGAGTCACTCAAAACTGAAATTGCTAAATCAACACCAAGCGATTGGTCTCAAGTGGGATGGCGAGGTATTATGTTGAATCAAGGGGTTGTTTGGCTTAGCGACGATGCAACAACCATTACGGGGATAAATTATCGATCTAAGAAAGCGGATGAGCGATATAGTAAATTAATTGAGGCTCAAAAAGCCGCAGTTCACACGTCAATTTCTGAATTTAAACGTCCGATCTTTTCCTCGATTACGGCAAGCTATATGATACGAATAGATGAAACAACAGAAGGTGTTTTTCGCTATGTATCTTGGAAGGCAGGACAAAAACAATCCGAGAAACCTGAGCTGGTTTTAAATAAAGGAAGCGTTGAATATTCTGGCTCTGGAGGAAATTGTGTGTATATCTTTCGAAGTGGTAAATATATCTATCGAGTATTTCGAAATGTAATGGGCGAGGGATATGAGAAAGCTGTAACGCTTTCAGTTGAAAAAGAGGGTATGGTTATCCTAGAGGAAGATGGAGATTTGCTGAGTGAATCATTTTGATTCTAATGTAAACCATCCATTTAACTTGGATATGCTATCTGAGGTCTTGTCTTCCTGTCAATGATTAGTGTACTTATTAAGGGTGATGCTGTAAAACATTGAAAAGCAAGGGTGCTCCAAAGTCGCAACCTCTCTTTTTTGCTGTGTCATTAACTATTCTGTGGATTGGGATTATGCGATAAAGTTTAGTTCAACATAGCGAAGCGACGTTGAACGCATGAACCCGAGAAGGGTTATGCTTCAAAACAATCAAAAAGGCAAGGATGCTTGCATCATTGCCTTTTTTTATTAGTTCAAGGGATTACTCGCTATCGTTTAGTTCAACTTAGCAAAGCGACGTTGAACTCGTGAACCCGAGAAGGGGTAGCTTCAAAACAATCAAAAAGCAACGATGCAAGCATCCTTGCCCTTTTTTATTAGTTCAAGGGATTACTCGCTATCGTTTAGTTCAACTTAGCAAAGCGACGTTGAACTCGTGAACCCGAGAAGGGGTATGCTTCAAAACAATTAAAAAGCAAGGGTGCTCCGAAGTCGCAACCTATCTTTTTTGCTGTATCATCAACTAGTCTGTGGACTGGGATTATGCGATAAAGTTTAGTTCAACATAGCGAAGCGACGTTGAACGCATGAACCCGAGAAGGGGTAGCTTCAAAACAATCAAAAAGCAACGATGCAAGCATCCTTGCCTTTTTTTATTAGTTCAAGGGATTACTCGCTTTCGCTCGTGAACCCGAGAAGGGGTAGCTTCAAAACAATCAAAAAGCAAGGGTGCTCCGAAGTCGAAACCTATCTTTTTTGCTTTTTTCCCGTTGTTAAAGCGAGCTTTCCCACCGTTCTAAAAGCATCCTGGTAATCTGTTAGATATTTGGATTATGCGCTAAAGCGCATGAACCCGAGAAGGGGTAGCTTCAAAACAATCAAAAAGCAATGGTGCTCCGAAGTCGCAACCTATCTTTTTTGCTATATCATCAACTAGTCTGTGGACTGGGATTATGCGCTAAAGCGCATGAACCCGAGAAGGGGTAGCTTCAAAACAATCAAAAAGCAATGATGCAAGCATCCTTGCCTTTTTTTATTACCATTTAGCTCACTATTGCAAGCAATGATCGCTACTGGTAATAAAAAAAGCCAGCCTTTCGGCTAGCTTTTTTATGTTTTGGCGGAGAATGTAGGATTCGAACCTACGGTACCTTGCGGTACAACAGTTTTCAAGACTGCCGCAATCGACCACTCTGCCAATTCTCCGCGACAAAAGTAGTTATTGTTCGCATAAATACAAGTATTCGGGTAATAAAAATTTAATATTTCTATTTGATGCACTGAACTTGCACCGTCGCTGACATTCCATTGTGAAAAGCCCCTTCTTTGATTTCTCTGGTAACTTCTTGAATTGAAACTGAACTGAATTCAGCAAAAGCAGCCTCTAATTCTTGCTTGCTATTTAGATATTCGATGGTTTTAGGGCCACCGGTTCCAAAAGATAATTGCTCTTTCGAATATACTTCCATGAGCAGGGTCCCTCCCGGTTTTAATCCTGCACTCATGCGTTGGTACAACGAAGTCCTTAAGTCCTCGTCAAAATGACCGAAAATCATTACTATGCCATCCCAAGCTTCGTGTTCAATTTCATAATGACTGAGGTCCGCACATTCCGTACAAACTGAAACCCCATGTGTTTCCGCTAGTTGCTGAGTTTTCTTTAATCCGGATTCGGAAAAATCAACGCAGGTAACATCAAATCTTTGAGTTGCAAGATAAACGGCATTCCTTCCTTCGCCTTCTGCTAAACACAAAATCTATCCCCCAGGTTTAAGGGTGTGTGCTTGCGCTTTAAGAAAATCGTTGGGTTGATCCCCATACATGAAGCCCGGTTCTCCGAAGCGTTCATTCCAAAATGTTTTGTCCATGTTATAAAAGTGTGGTAGGACAAATGTATTCAGTTTTTGGGATATTAGTTTTCAAAATATCCGTCATTCCTCCGATAACATCTACAAATTGTTCAATCCCACGAGATTTCAAAATCGAGGCAGCAATCATACTTCGATAACCGCCAGCACAATGTAAAATAAAGGTTTGATCCATTGGGAATTCACTAATTTTCTGGTTAATCTGATTTAAAGGGATGTTAATTGCACCAACTACATGTTCTGATTCGAATTCACTTTGTTTTCTGACATCAATTACGATGGGTGTCATCGAGTATCGTGATTCAAATTCTTCGGCAGTTATTCTAGAAATCGTATCCACTTCCTTATCTGCTGTTGTCCATGAATCGAAGCCACCTTTCAGGTACCCAATGGGATTATCATAACCCACCCTTGCAAGTCTAATAATCGATTCTTCCGCGCGTTCAGGTTCTGTTATGAGTAAGATTTCTTGTTTGATGTCTGTTATCATTTCACCCACCCACATCGCAAAGTTTCCATCAATGCCAATGTTAATTGAATTGGGAATAAATCCTTTGGCAAATTCCTCTGCCGAACGTGTGTCTAATATTACGGCACCCGTTTCATTGGCTGCCAATTCAAAAGCTTCAGCGCTTAAGGCCTTATTTCCGCGAACCAATACGGTGTCAATAGACTCGGAACCTTGAATGTTCATCAAAACATTCTTTGGGAAATATCCCGGAGGTGTGGTTAATCCTGTGAGCAATTCTTTTTTGAATTCCTCTTTCGTCATGTCTGAACGTAAGGCATAGTTGGTTCTTTTTTGATTTCCTAAGGTATCGGTTGTTTCTTTGCTCATTTTTTTGCCACATGCACTTCCTGCGCCATGATTCGGATATATGATTAAGTCATCGGACAAGGGCATGATTTTATTTCTCAATGAATCGAATAAATAGCCTGCTAATTTATCTTCAGTGAGATCAGAGATAACATGTTGAGCTAAATCAGGGCGCCCAACATCACCAATAAATAAGGTATCACCGGTAATAATTCCGTGCTCCTTACCTTGTTCATCTATTATTAAATACGTAGTGCTTTCCATCGTGTGACCCGGCGTATGTAATACAATGACCTGACAGTTCCCAATCTTAAACGTTTGATTATCTTTCGCAACAATGGCTTCAAATCCTGGTTTAGCAGTTGGGCCATAAACTATTTTAGCATCAGTTTTTTTAGCCAAATCTAAATGTCCTGAAACAAAATCAGCATGAAAATGTGTTTCAAACACATACTTGATTGTTGCTTTGTTACTTAATGCCTTGTCAATGTATGGTTGAACTTCACGAAGTGGATCAAAAATTGCCGCCTCTCCGTTTGATTCTAAGTAATACGCTGCGTGCGCAAGGCATAAGGTGTAAATTTGTTCAAGTTTCATAATGTCTGTTTTTTTTAAGGTTAACAAGACAAAATTAATGAAGGAGCGAAGTTTTTAATGTGATAAAAGTTGCAGTTAATCCTGATTTATATCACTTTATTTTAATGTTTAATGGCCACTTTTATCGTGTTGGTTGAAACCTTTACAAGGTAATTTCCACTGGGGAGATTGTATGTTTCGATGTTACCCGAAATATCTATTTTTCCTTGTTGTATTAATTTGCCATCCATTGAAAAAATACGGTAGGGTTGATTTATATTTCCATTAATATGGACTTTCTCATCACACGGATTAGGTCCGAACTTCAGGTTTTCTTCGTTTAATCCACCCAACATTTCCACACAGAAAGGTTCGTTTGTCCAAGGTTGGTTTGCAACGAATGGATAATACCATGGACTTGGAGAATTGCCTGCACTCACCATGGGCGTAAAACTAGTTCTAGTTGGGGCAATCTCATTCAAAGGGATCTCGTTGTTCGGGTATGTACAATACGTGTAGAGCTGATCAATCGAATCTACCGCCGATATCGCATAGTGTTTTTGCATAATGACTTGCTGTTTTATCCCGTAGAGCGGACCACTGGATAACATGTAAAGGAGCGTGTCTTGTTCTATTATGCGCTGTATGTTCCCCATGTGCATTAGCGATTGTATCGGCAGTAAATTTGGGGTTGATATTTTGTTTGCATACGATCCAAAGTCGCCGCCCTGCCAATACCAACATGTTACGCTATCTATTACACACAGTGGCTTTGACGCCTGTTCTTCGATCATGCCCATTCCCATCCCGTTCTGAAAAGTTTTCTGTTCAGTAATGTTCCCGTTGTAATTTACCTTTATAAGATCCATACTGTTCATTGCATGACTTCGATTCGCTAGGACTAAGCCATCATGTTGGGCGATTACCTGAATAAAGTCAGGCTGATATCCATGGTCGTATTTATTCCCTTCAATTAAATTTCCTACAGAATCTAACTTCAAAATAACACCTGAGAACGTTCCCAACGCAAATTGCTGACCACAGGCGTAAATGCTTGAATCTCTTGTACAAAGGTCGTTCAATTGAAAACCATCTGCGTTCAAATCGTAGGCCTTGGTCCAATGCACATTGCCATAGAAATCAACTTCACTCAAGGCATTGCTTGCGGTACCAATACCCGATGTAAGTACAAGCATCGTGCTGTCATTCAATCGTTCAATATCCCGCACCGTAGCATCAACTCCCGGGTCGGTTATACTGCTTATTACTGACCAAAGAATTTGTCCAGTTTGATTAATGGCAATCGTAATTCCTTGCCAAATTTCTGCAGGTCCTACCGCGATGGATATCTTTCCACCAATAAGCGCTAGGGTATCATTTATCTTCGTGAGCTGCGTAAACTCAGAAAAACTCGAAAGGGCTCCTTGACTCAGAAATTGTGTTTGTATACATTGACCATTTACATCGTGAACACTTAGAAATCCATTGGAGAAACTCTGTGTTCCAACAACTAAATAGGACCCATTTCCCATCTGTACGACCGATTTAGCCTGAATATCATACAGTTGACTGAACGTGCGATTGACAAAAGACTGTGATTTGAAGGCAAAGGGAAGAAATCCGAGAAAAATCAGAAGATATTTCATTTTTATTTCAAATGTAACTAAAAAGACATAACCATTCCTTCAACCTTTCTACCTTTACATTGTTTACAACCTATGGCACTCATTGAAGTTTCCCACTTAGCGAAGAATTTTGGTTCCTTTCACGCGGTGAAAGATGTTTCTTTTCATGTAAATGAAGGAGATGTGTTTGGCTTTTTAGGCCCAAACGGTGCGGGTAAAAGTACAACCATACGTTGCCTGCTATCCCTGATTCGTCCGACAGACGGGGAGATTAAGTTCTTTGGTAAATCCCTAAATCAAAACCGATCCGAAGTATTAACGCGGGTTGGGTGTATTATAGAAAAACCTGATTTTTACAAATACCTTTCTGCACAGCGTAACTTAGAAATATTTGCGCGAATTTCCGGGAAGGACATAACAAAACGTCAAATCCAAGAAATGATTGATTTTGTTGGTTTGAATGGAAGGGAAGGGGATAAGGTTTCTGGTTTTTCACACGGAATGAAGCAACGGTTGGGAATTGCTCAAACCTTGTTGCACAATCCAGATGTAATCATTCTTGACGAACCAACAACAGGTTTAGATCCCCAAGGAATTATTGAGGTTCGAAATTTAATTCTTCGCTTGCGAGATGAACAAAAGAAAACGGTACTCCTTTCTTCGCATCAATTGTCTGAAATTGAAATCATTGCAAATCGGATGGTAATCATTAACCAGGGTAGAACCATTGTAGAAGGTGATGTGCATGAATTGCTGGAAAAACAGAGTATGAACCTAGAGATTTCAGTAGCTAATCCAACGGTTTTTGAGGAAACGATACAACGGGATTTCCCTTCGCTAACAGCACGTTTAGTCTATAAGGGGACCTACCATATTGAAATGGAAGAGGACATTCGCCAACCATTGATTCAGCGACTTGTAGAGACCGGTTGTGGCGTAAAAGCGGTGATTCCCAAACGAAGTTTGGAAGATTTTTTCATTAAAATGACCGAGAAATGATGCTGTGGAAAAATACGATTAACGAATTACTCAAGATTGCAACTAAAATTAGAAGTTATATCGGAATCGGCGCATTAACGCTATTAATCTTGATTGTACTTTTTGCCATGAAAGCAGATGGGAAGTCTTATATCGGTTTTGTTACGGCTTCCTTTGAACAGACCTTAAGTTTTAATGGGAAAATTTTAAACGGTAATTTAATTGCGTTCATCATCATGCAGATGTTGATCGTACACGTTCCCTTATTAATTTCACTAGTCACGGGCGACTTACTCTCTGGGGAAGAAGCCTCAGGTACGATCCGAATGTTAGCGACCAAACCTATATCTAGGTCGGGTATTGTTTTGTCCAAATGGATTGCAGCGACGATTTACACCTTGATAATGACCGTTTGGTTAGGCTTTTTATCCCTTTTTGTAGCAAAATGGATGTTTGGTACCGGCGATTTAATTGTGTTGAACTCCAATGGCCTATTGATCATTCCGGAGGCCGATTTAGCGTGGCGATTTGGCTTGGCTCTTATCATCGCATTTCTTGCATTATGGACGGTTGCCACCTTATCGCTTGCCTTTTCAGCCTTTGCAAAGAATAGCGTTGGTCCGATAGTTTCCACCATGTCGGTTATCATTTTGTTTACCATCATTGGTACCTTAGATGTTTCAGTGTTTGATGCGATTAAACCCTATATGTTTACCACGCACATGGCGGCTTGGCGCAGTGTGTTCGAAGATCCATATCCTACGTCAGCCATTTGGGAATCGGTAATTATTTTAGTGGCACACATTGCAGTATTGCTTGGCATTACCCTCATTCGATTTAATAAAAAAGACATTACCTCATGAAATCAGTTTTTCTTTTTGTTTTTATCCTCACAGGGGTAGTTGGATTTGGTCAAACGGCAGAAGAAATCCTTAAAGGGGTCATTGATAAAATTGACCTTGTTGAAGATTATCAAGCCGATGTTCAAATTAAAGCAGCCATCCCGTTTATTAAGGTTCCCATTGCAAAGGCCAAGATCTATTTTAAACAGGATGATAAGTTTAAAGTGGAATCAAAGGGAATTGCCATCTTGCCTAAACAAGGTATGAGTGATTTAACTGGATTTCTATCCAATGAAAAAAAGTATAGCGCTGTATTGGGAGAGGCAAAAACAATTAATGAGCATAAAACGCGCTTGATTTCAATCCTTCCAACAGACGAAAACAGTGAGATTATATTAGCGAAAGTGTATATCTCTACCTCGGAGGAATTAATTTATAGAACCGTACTAACTACCAAGTCTAGCGGCACCGTTTCAATAGATTATGAATATAACCTGAATAAAAAGTTTGGCCTACCGAATAAAATGACCTTTACGGTGGACATTAAAAAATTCAAGATGCCTAAGAGTGTAGCTTCCGATATTCGCAATAACGAAAAGGAAAAGAAGTATAAAGACAACGAAAAAGGAACCATTGTATTGATCTTTTCAAACTATCTCGTGAATAAAGGGATTTCAGATGAGGTCTTTAAAAAAGACTAATAGATATTTACTTCACGCTCCAAGCTTACGCCAAACTTTTCTTGGATATCTTCAATGATGCGCTGCGATAGGTCATAAATTTCTTTTCCGGTGCCGCCACCATAATTCACCAATACAAGGGCCTGAAGTTCATGCACTCCCACATTGCCAAATCGTTTTCCTTTCCAACCCGCTTGTTCGATTAACCAACCCGCTGCTAATTTCACGTGACCTTCTCCGGCGGGATAGGAGGGAACGCGTTCATAGGTTGATTGAATTGATTGAAGAACCTCGTCAGAAACTACCGGGTTTTTGAAGAAACTTCCTGCATTCCCAAGTAATTTAGGATCGGGTAGCTTCGATTGACGAATGCGAATTACCGCGTTGCTGACCTCTTTAATGCCGGGGCTGGTTATTCCCATTTGTTTGAGTTCTGCTTCAATTATTCCGTAAGATGTATTAATTGTAGGATTTAGTGATAAGGTAAAAGCTACACGACAGATTACATATTGATTTTTCAATGCACGCTTAAAAACACTTTCTCGATAGCCAAAAGCACAATCGGCTAGATGAAATCGCTTTACTTCGCCCGTAGAAATTTCTACGGCATCCAGATAAGCAAAGGTGTCTTTAATTTCTACGCCATATGCACCAATATTCTGCATAGGGGAGGCGCCAACACAGCCTGGAATTAAACTTAGATTTTCTATACCACCAAAGCCATGATCAACGCAGTGGATCACGAAGTCATGCCAGTTTTCTCCGGCCCCAGCTTCAATAACCACATGCGTTTCAGTACGTTCGATTTCCTTGATTCCTTTGATGCAATTTCGAACAAAAAGGCCCTCGAAATCTTTAGTGAATAACATGTTGCTTCCGCCGCCAGAAATTAAGGTTTCCTGTTTTTTTATACTTGGGAGTAGTGTAATTAAATCCTCGATTGAGTCAAATGATGCAAACGACGCTGCTTTTACATCAATTCCGAAGGTGTTAAATGGTTTTAGAGAAATCCCTTTTTGCATGGTCAAAACTAACAAAAAAGAGTTACTTAGCGTTTGAAAAATCCATAATCCCCCGGTTGAACGGTATAAAACCAATCAAACCAGTTTAAATGGTGACTAAAAATAAATCCCCTTCTGGCATATTTTGGAACAAAGACTCTTCCGCCTTTTCCGCTTGCTAAGTTTTCTAGGTTTTTAACGGGGCCCTGTGGGGCAATGCCGTCTTGCACGCAAATTACATCCGCTTTTTTTTCACCCAAATTACTTCCGTATTGCCAAACTTCTTGGAATTTATTCCAGTCGTATCCCATAAAATCAGGGGTTTCTGGGGCAATAATCAAAATCTTACCCAAGTTGTAAATGGTGTCTACTTGAGTTAAAAATCCAAGAACATAGGCATAGCCCATGCTGTGACAAACAAAGTCAAGCGTATCTTTCCGGGGGTTTGATTTTAAGGAGTCCTTTGCAAATTGTAAAAAGTTTCTTCCGCAGATTTTTCCGTTTTCATAACGCGTTAAAAATCCTTCGGGATTTGGCTTGGTGTTTAGTCCGAAACCATGGCTACTACGAAACCAGATAAAACGAGTGAAAATATAAGAACAAGCAAATCGGAATTTACTCCGATGAGGAGAGGTGCTCAACGGATGATGTCCTGAAATATATATCGGTTTCGTGGGCATAAACCGATTGATTAAGGTGTCATCGTAACGATACCAATAGCTTTGACGTTTAGTGCTCACTCCGTTATCTCTCGGTATCTGATCTTTTGAGGGCCCTAAGTATCCATTGGCAAAAATCAATAAACGATCCTGGGCATGTAGGGAGGAAATTACTAAACAAAGAAGAAAGAACAGTCTATTTCCCATATTGGTAGAAAATTCCCCCAGCAAAAGCGGTCCAATAACATCCGCGTTGTCCGGAAAACTTTAAGCCTTCGTTTACCCAGGAATTGCAGGTATTCAGAACGCTGTAAGCACCTTTTGCATCATAATATCGATCGTAGTCAAAGGTTGTTCCTTCAACTTTTGATTCAAGAAGAATAGGTTTTTTGTTTTTAAAGCGGATGGTTCTTTTAATATATCTGCAGAGTCTTCGATATTGGTTTTCCGTGATTTTTAGTTTGATGGTTGGACGGTCAATGGGGATTTCGTAATGATAATACGCATGAATCGCGGCACCATTTAAGCCAAACGCACCGCGAAAGGCTGTGGATAAGGTTAAATCGTTAAAACTGGGGGTGGTTAGAAAAAATCGTTTATCACCCATGCCAATTCCAATCCAATGAAAGGTTGTATCGTACACTTTATTGTTTTCATAGGGAAACAAGGCGTCCCAATTTTGTATCTTGTGATGTACAGGTAAGATGAGATCGGTATGAACTCCAGATTGCATAAAGTAAATACTAACAAGCTTTGGTTCTTCGGTTTTTTCTTTTTCTACCGGAATTAGGGCCAAGAAAACGCAAAGAAGAAAGAAGGAAACTACAATTAATCCAACCAGTGAAACACTATACTTGAGTATTAAAAGAAGTTTTTTCATCTTAACCACGCTGCCTACGATTTTTTAGATAAGTCAAAAGTAAGGGGCTCACCGAAATCAAGACAATAGCAATCGCCATTAAATCGACATGTTCCCTAATCCATGTTACCTCACCTAATAAATATCCGGCCAAGAGCATTGATCCAACCCACAAGGCCCCACCGAGCAGGTCATAAATAACGAAGGTTCGGTACTTCATCCGTGCAACTCCTGCTGCAAAGGGAGCAAAGGTTCGTACGAAAGGAACAAATCGAGCCATGATAATCGCTTTTGTTCCATGCTTTTCAAAAAACAGGGAAGTTTTATCTAGGTATTCTTTCTTTACCAAGGGTTTGCCTCGAAAGGAAAACGAGAATACATTCAATCCGATTTTTCTTCCCACCCAATAATTAATGTTATCACCAAGAATTGCCGCAATAAACAATAAGGGAAGGAGAATCATGAGGTCGAGTTGACCACTTTTACAAAACAAACCAGCGGTAAACAACAAGGAGTCGCCGGGTAGAAATGGAAAAGCAACTAAGCCCGTTTCTATAAATATCACAAGGAAAAGAACGATATAAATTGCTGTACCAAATTCTTGAACAAACCACTTAATGTCTAAGGCAAACAGATGCTGTAAAATTTCTAGCATATTAATCGAGTTTTAGCGAAGGGTCAACTTCCATTTGCCACCCTTGAATGCCCTGTTCAACAATTATTACTTCTAAGAAACCTAGTTCGGTCTCAATTAAATTCCCTGCAGCTTGGGCTCTTTTTCCTGATTGACATAGCAATACCAAGGGAGTGCTTCGATCTTTTTCTTGAAGGAATTCGATTAAGCTTGCCATTGGGACATTATTGAATCCACAATTGACATGCTGATATTCATAAGGCTCACGAATATCAAGGGCAAGAACGGTTCCTTTTTCAAGGAGTTCTTTACATCGACTAGCATTCCAACATTTCATCTGACAAAAATAGGATTATTGATTGAATGTAGCGCGAATGGCTTCAAGCAATTCAATCTTGCACTGTTCAAAAGATAGGAATTCTGTATTTATTTTCAACCATGGATTAATAGGGGATTCGTATGGTTGATGAATTCCCGTGAAATTCCCTTCGTTCTGTTTAATGCTATTGGTGTAAAGCTGCTTGACATCACGTTGTTTACAGCCTTCAATAGAGCAGTCCACATGAATTATAAAGCATCGATTGATTCCAATAATGTGCTGCACCATGGTTTGAATTTCATGGGTGGGTGAAATAAGGGCAGCCATTACATGGATTCCTTGTTCGTTTAATATCCTAGCTATATTTGCAGCTCTTCGATTTTGTTCTGTTCGATCTTCCTCGGTGAATCCAAGGTCCTTTGAGATGGTACTTCTCAATTCATCACCATCCAAAACAACTACGTTTTTTCCTTCCCATAGAAATTCTTCAGCCAAGGATTTGGATAAGGTTGTTTTTCCCGCGCCTGATAATCCGGTAAACCAATAGGTGTTTCCAACTTGCATCTGTTTCAAAGGTAGGAACTTTTGTAAATTCTCCGCATGTGTAACACTTTGATTATCTTTGAAAAAAAATTAACTATGTTATTAAAAGATAAAGTTGTTATTATCACCGGCGCCTCAAGAGGTATCGGAAAGTCAATTGCACAAACGTGCGTTAATCACGGTGCTAAAGTAGCCTTTACCTACCTTTCTTCGGATGAAAAGGCACGTGCGCTAGAGGCTGAATTGACCGCACAAGGCGGTGTTGCTGTTGGGTTTAAGTCCGATGCCTCCAATTTTGATCAAGCCCATGAATTAGTAGATAACGTGGTTGAGCAATTTGGAACGGTAGATGTCCTAGTGAATAACGCCGGAATTACACGAGATACGCTTTTGATGAGAATGACTGAGGAGCAATGGGATGAAGTAATTAATACCAATTTAAAATCGGCATTCAACTTAACCAAAGCGGTTATTAAACCTATGCTTAAGGCGCGTTCCGGATCTATTATAAATATGAGTTCAGTAGTTGGTGTTAAAGGAAATGCTGGTCAAGCAAATTACGCTGCTTCCAAAGCTGGATTAATTGGCTTTACAAAGTCGATTGCTGCCGAATTAGGTTCTAGAAACATCCGCTGCAATGCCATCGCACCGGGATTCATTGAAACAGAAATGACGGAAGTACTTGATCCTGCTGTGGTTGAACAATGGAGAAATGCGATTCCTTTAAAAAGAGGTGGAAAACCAGAAGATGTTGCGAATGCTACCGTCTTCTTAGCTTCAGAAATGTCTGCATATATTACGGGTCAAACACTCCACGTCTGCGGGGGTATGTTAATGTAATCCAATGGTAATAAGACCAAGAAGAAACCGAAAACATGCGGCCATACGCGATATGGTGCAAGAGAACTTTTTATCTGTAGAACATTTGATTTATCCGATGTTTCTCACGGATGGAACTGGAGTCAAAGAGGAAATATCTTCATTACCGAGAAATTACCGATGGTCCTTGGACTTAATGTTAAAGGAAATTGAATCTTCGTTATCCGTAGGATTGAATAAATTCGTCTTGTTTCCCGCGGTTTCGGATGATTTGAAAGATAAAACCGCCACGTATAGTTACGCAGCCGAGAATTTTTACTTGCATGCGATTCGTACGATTAAAGAGCGATTTCCAGAGGCAATGCTCATGAGTGATGTGGCCATGGATCCGTATTCCTCTGATGGGCACGATGGATTAGTGCAGGATGGGAGGATTTTGAACGATGAAACCTTGCCTATTTTAGCTAAGATGAGCATCGCGCAAGCGCAAGCCGGAATTGATATTATTGGTCCAAGTGATATGATGGATGGTCGAGTTGGGTATATTCGAGAAGCCTTAGATTTAGAGGGATATACCGATGTGAGTATCATGGCATATTCAGCTAAGTACGCGAGTGCGTTTTACGGTCCATTCAGAGATGCATTGAATTCAGCTCCGAAATCAGGTGATAAAAAAACGTATCAAATGAATCCTGCAAATAAACGGGAAGCCTTATTGGAAGCCGCGTTGGATATGGAGGAGGGCGCTGATTTTATCATGGTTAAGCCTGCCTTGTCTTATTTGGATGTTATTCACCTGCTTAAAGAACACAGTACGGTTCCAATTACTGCGTATAATGTGAGTGGTGAATGCGCCATGGTGTATGCCGCTGCAGAAAAAGGTTGGATAAACTACGAGGCGATTGTCGCTGAAATATTACTGAGTATGCGAAGGGCAGGGGCCGATGGTATTCTGACCTATTTCGCTAAAGATTTTGCAACCTTTTCCCAAAAATAATGGCTCAATTTGCATTGAATAATCAATGGGTTTCTTTAGAAGAATTGGAACTTGTTTTGAAAAATCCCTCAGAAGTTGTCCTGGGTCCTCAAGCTACTTTAGCCATACAAACGGGATTTTCTTTTTTACAAGATAAAGTCAAGGAAAAAGGCGCAATTTATTATGGAATAAATACAGGGTTTGGCTCGCTGTGTAATACCGTGATTTCAACGGAAGATTTGAATCAGCTTCAAGTGAATTTAATCCGATCTCATGCCTGTGGCGTTGGAGCAGAAGTTCCTACGCATTTGGTAAAGCGGATGATTTTGCTCAAAGCAATTGCGCTTTCAAAAGGATTTTCTGGGGTACAGCTTGCAACCGTTGAACGTCTATTGTTCCTATACAATAACGACCTAATTCCAGTGGTTTATGAGCAAGGAAGCCTTGGTGCTTCTGGTGATTTAGCACCCTTGGCTCACCTCTGTTTGCCACTCATCGGAGAAGGCGAAGTTCGGGTAAACGGTGAGCGTATACCTGGTTCTGAACTTCGCGCTAAATTTGGTATCGAACCGATCACACTGCAAGCGAAGGAAGGTTTGGCCTTGTTGAATGGAACACAATTCATGAATGCGTATGGTACGTATGCTGTCAGTACTGGAATTCATCTGTTTTATGAAGGACTTAAGATTGCAGCCTTGTCTTTAGAGGCCTATGACGGCAGACAGGAACCCTTTCAGGCAAATGTTAATGAATTACGTAAGCAAAGCGGACAGATTGAGGTAGCCGCTACCATGCGTTGTTTGTTGAATGGTACTACACGAATAAAAAACCATGTGCAAGACCCGTATTCTTTTCGTTGTATTCCCCAAGTTCATGGCGCATCCTTAGATACCTTGAATTTTGTCAAAACGACTTTTGAGAATGAATTAAATGCTGTAACAGACAATCCTACTTTGTTTCCAGAGGAAGATCAGATTGTTTCGGCAGGCAATTTTCATGGACAACCTTTGGCCTTGGCTATGGATTTTCTAGCCATCGCATTGGCTGAATTAGGGTCAATAGCGGAGCGTAGAATCTACAAGCTGATTTCAGGAACGCGAGATTTACCGCCATTTTTGGTGAAACATGCTGGATTAAATTCTGGTTTTATGATTGTTCAATATGCCGCGGCTTCCATTGTGAGTCAAAACAAACAGTTATGTACACCGGCCAGTGTGGATACCATTGATTCCAGTAACGGACAAGAAGATCACGTGAGTATGGGGGCAAATGCCGCTACTAAATTATACCGCGTGCTTGATAATGTGATTTCCGTTGCAGCCATGGAGTGGTTAACTGCAGCGCAAGCATATGATTTTAGAGCGGGTTGGAAACTAACTACGGAGGTTGATTCCTTGTACAAGCAATTACGGACTGAAATTTCCTTTATGGCAACAGACCGCTACCTGCATGAAGATATAATCTGTGTGCGCTCCTTACTTGTAAATCGTTTATCCTAGAGGCACTTACTGCTTAACAAACGATTTTTTCAGTTGTTTTCCGTCGGTTTCGATGCGCATCAAATAGGCTCCTGCTATGAGTGATTTAAGCGAAATGGCTTGGTTGTTAACGACCGTTCCTTTTTGTTGAACTTTACCATGCATGTCATAAATGATATAGCTTGCTGGACCAACGAGCTGTTGTATTCGAATTTCGTCCGAGCTAGGATTAGGGTAGAGGGTAATCGCGTGTTCACCAGTCAATGAAGTAATATCTAGTAATTCATTCATTACTATGGTTCCATTTTGATTCACGATCCAATTGCTTGGGTCTATGGCAATGGAATTGTTGATGGTACCGATGCCATAGAGTTGAAAGGTGTTCGCGTTTGAGGTGATATCAAAACGAATCGTGGTGTCCGTGTTTCCTGGACGGGTAAACTTTAAATCTATCGGATTGGTAAATGTTGGGGTAATATTCGGCATGGAGCTCGTATGTGAAATCTTAACCAGCGCATCTGAACCAAGTTGTCTCCATTCCACGGAATAGGTAGGGTATCCTTCCCCGAAATACCATTCATCAAAGAATGGGGTATAATTAATCCCTGAAGCTTGTGTGAAGGCATCACGCACATCAATTCCGTAGGCTGTTGAATAGGCCTTACTCGTTAAAAAATTTTGAAGGGTTTCAAAAAATAAACTGTCATTGTTCATGATGTAGCGCATGCTGTGAATAATTGAAGCACCTTTGTCATAAGTGAGTCTTCCACTAAAAATGCGCGCTTCGTTCAAGCTATCAAGGACCCAAACGCTTCCTCCGGCTTGCGACATTACGTTAGTATGCACATCTGCCATGTTTTGTACTTCTTGTCCGGGATATAGGTTTTCCAACATTAATTGTTCGCTATAGGAAGCAAAGCCTTCGTTCACCCAGATGTCGCACCATGAAGCGCAGGTAACGTAATCTCCCCACCATTGATGACCTAGTTCGTGCGCGGTAAGGGCAGGATTGAAAAACCCTTGGGTAGTCATAGTTTGATGTTCCATTCCTCCGGAAAACGGAGCCATGCAATGTCCATATTTTTCATTTTCAAAGGGATAAGGCCCATATAATTCATAGAATAATTCAATAAAATCAGCAGTTTCATCAATGTCGGCTTGAAAATTCGGTAGGGTTTGTGGATTGTTATAGATATAGTTTTGAATTAGAATAGGAGCAGGGGCACCCACAGGATTCGCATAGAGATTATATTCTACATATTCCGCTATGGCCACAGAAATTAAATAGTAGTCAATGGCATAACGATGCCTCCATTCATAGCGGCTGGTTCCGTTGCCTAAATTAACAACTTGCATTAGTTTTCCATTCGATCCTGCTTTACATGCGTTTGGAACCGTGATATTCACGTCGCAAGAATCTGCTTTATCGGTTAAACTTTGTTTACAGGGCCACCATTCATAGGCGCAAAACGGCTCAGATAAGGACCAAACCACCTCATTCCCCCATGAAGGCGATGTGGCGTTAGACATCCCGCTTCCACCAAGAGGATTTGTTTGTGCAGTTGGTGGGGTTCCGTTATAATTGGTTCGGACTGTAAACACAGTGCCTGCTGGATAATTAACGCCAATCTTTACGGCGGAATTTGTCCGTAAGAAGGGAACGTTTACTCCATTTAAACTGACCGAAGAAATGGTGAGGGTTGAAAATAATTCATAAAGAATGGTGTCCATAGGAACTAATGCAGTAGCCTTCATTTCTGCATAACCTGAAAGTGTAGTTGTGGTGTTGGTCATATTCAGGTCGAGCTTGTAGTAGTTCACATCATACCGTTCCGTGAGCGCAATTTGAGAAACACTGAGGCTATTGCTTTTCAGGGTATGATTGTTGAATCGATCGCGTTTACCGCATTGGGTTGAATTTTCTTTTTGCGCGTATAGGAATGCACAGTTTAAAAAGAGAAAAAGGAGTAATGCTCTCATGGGATAAATTTCCTCTAAGGTAGTAAATCATCCGAATATGAATTGAAATTTTCGTACCTTTGAATATGCGTTATTGGGTGATTTTATTTACGCTGTATTTCTCAATTCTGTCTGTTGCTCCAAATTTTCAAGGATCGCAGTTGTTGAGGTTGTCGGTATTACTCGATCACTATAAGCATGATTCAAGACAAAATAACGAGGGTTTTATAAGCTTTTTGATTGATCACTATGCGAATTCATCGTTGCCTAATGACAAAGAGCATCATTCCTTACCGTTCAAGTCTACAACATCCTTTGGGGCTCCAATTTTAATCTTTCAACCCGTTTCTGAGCCCTTGAACGCATTAGTATTCACAACCCCAATCGCTCACACGAATATGTATGTTGCGTACCTGAATCTGTATGCGCACAACAAGTGTTCGAGTATTTTTCATCCTCCGAAATTAAGTTAGTTCTTCTCGAAATCGAAGTCTAATTTAATTTTATTTTCATGTTAAATCGTATTGTTTATTGGTCGATCAACCATAAATTGATTGTCACCGTTTTTTCCTTAATTCTTATTTTAATCGGCCTGAACGAATTAAATAAATTACCCATTGATGCTGTGCCTGACATCACAAACAATCAGGTACAAATTATTACTGTGGCGCCCAGTACAGGGGCTGAGGACATTGAACGAATTGTTACCTTTCCCATTGAGCAATCTGTGGCTTCAATTGCGGGAATTAACGAACTGCGTTCATTTAGTCGCTTTGGTTTATCCGTAGTAACCATCGTGTTTTCAGAAGATACCGATGTGTTTTGGGCGCGGCAGCAAGTAGCGGAGCGATTAAGTGATATCAAAAGTGAAATTCCATCCTCTATCGGTACGCCAAGTATGGCACCATTAACCACCGGGTTGGGTGAAATTTATCAATATACCTTGTCGGTTAAACCGGAATATGAAAGTAAATTTTCACCTACTGAATTGCGTTCAATTCAAGATTGGTTAGTCCGCCGTCAACTTATTGGGGTTAGCGGGGTTGCTGATGTAAGCGGCTTTGGTGGAAATTTGAAAACCTATGAAATTAGCATCAATCCAATTGCGCTATCTTCCTTTGGACTTACGATTAGTGATGTTTTTAAGGCCATAGCTTCAAATAATGAAAATACAGGCGGGGCTTACATAGAAAGAGAAGGCATGACCACCTATATTCGATCTGAAGGATTGCTTCATAACCTTGAGGAAATACGTCAAATTACGGTAGGTCACAACGAGCAAGGGATGCCAATAACCGTCAATCAAATTGGTGACGTAAATTTTGGAAAATCTACGCGTTATGGTGCGCTCACTTATAACCGACAAGGAGAAGCGGTTGGAGGAATTGTAATGATGTTGAAGGGGGCCAATTCAGATAAAACGATTAATGCGGTTAAACAGAAGGTCAGTGAAATAAAAACAATGTTACCAGAGGGTGTGGAGATATCACCATATTTAGACCGATCTGATTTGGTGGGACGTGCAATTCATACCGTATCTAACAACTTATTGGAAGGGGCGCTAATTGTGGTGTTTGTTTTGGTAATGTTCTTGGGAAATTTAAGAGCAGGCATCGTAGTTGCCTCCGTTATTCCATTAGCCATGTTATTCGCTATTATCATGATGAACATATTTGGTGTATCTGGAAATTTAATGAGTTTGGGGGCACTGGATTTTGGACTTATAGTGGATGGTGCAGTAATTATTGTTGAGGCAACGCTGCATGTGTTATCGGTACAATCAGTGCAACGGATCAGCCAGGAGCATTTAAACGAAACGGTGTATAGTGCGGCCTCAAAATTCAGTAAATCAGCCGTTTTCGGTCAATTAATCATTTTGGTGGTTTACCTTCCGATTTTGACACTGGTTGGAATTGAAGGAAAAATGTTTAAACCCATGGCATTAACCGTGATGTTTGCTATTGTGGGGGCATTGATATTAAGTTTAACGTATGTACCGATGATTTCATCGGTAATCTTATCAAAGAACCTTAAGCATCGGGAAACGCTCAGTGATAAATTCATGAGAGGTATTCAGTCTGGATATACCCCTCGTTTTCTTTGGATGTTTAGAAGGCAAAAGTTCATGGTGACATTAATTGTTATCGTTTTTATATCCTCAGTATTGGTGTTTAATAGGTTAGGAGCAGAGTTTATTCCCAACTTGGATGAAGGCGATTTTGCCGTGGAAATGCGTTTAATGTCAGGCGCAAGTTTAACGAATACCATTGCTAAATCGGAAAAAGCCGCCGATGTACTGTTGAAGCAATTCCCCGAGGTGAAAAAAGTAGTTGGTAAGATAGGTACGGCTGAAATCCCAACAGACCCAATGCCTATGGAGGCGTGTGATTTGATGATCATTCTTCGGGATAAGGAGGAATGGAAAACGAGTCGATCGAAGGATGAATTGGCAGAAGCAATGAAGGCGGCATTAGAATCCGAACTTCCTGGGGTAGAATTCGGGTTTCTTCAACCCATTCAAATGCGATTTAATGAATTGATGACAGGGGCCAAACAGGATGTCGTAATTAAGATTTATGGAGAAGACTTTAAACAGCTTGCGAATTATGCAGGAAAAATTGGAAAGATCGCTTCACGTATTCATGGCGTGGAGGATGTATATGTAGAACAATTAGAAGGACTTCCGCAATTAATGATACGTTATAACCGAGATGCCTTGGCGCGCTACGGAATCAGCGTTGACGAAATTAACAATGCGGTAAATGCGAGTTTTGCAGGGATCAGTGCAGGAAATGTATATGAAGGAGAAAAACGATTTCAAGTTGTTGTAAGACTTGATAGTATGTATCGAGCCAAATCGCATGATTTGAAGGATATTTACGTGGAGTCCAAGTCGCATGCAATGATTCCCATTACTGAATTAGCAGATGTGTCTTTCGAAACAGGGTTAAATCAAATCCAACGAGATGATGCCAAGCGTAGGGCGCTTGTTGGTTTTAATGTAAGAGGGAGGGATGTAAAAAGTGTGGTTGATGAATTGAATAAATCCGTAAAACAAGGAATCGTTTTTTCGTCAGGATATCATTACACAGTCGGAGGATCCTTTAAAAACCTTGAGGAAGCCTCTGCGCGCCTTTTAGTTGCTGTTCCTGCGGCCTTACTTTTGATTTTTTTCTTGCTTTACCTCACGTTTAATTCACTCAAACAAGCCTTAATGATTTTTACAGCAATTCCTCTTGCTTCCATTGGTGGAATTTGGGCGTTATATCTGCGGGATATGCCGTTTTCAATTTCTGCAGGAATCGGGTTTATTGCCCTCTTTGGTGTTGCCGTACTCAATGGTATTGTTTTGATTACTGAGTATAATACACTCAAAAGAAGTGGTGTGAAAAGTACGACACGTATTGTTATCAAAGGAACTTTGGCACGGTTAAGACCAGTTTTGTTAACGGCAACTGTGGCATCACTTGGGTTTTTACCCATGGCGCTTTCGCACGGTAGCGGTGCTGAAGTACAAAAACCTTTAGCGACTGTGGTCATTGGGGGGCTTATCTCTGCAACCTTTTTAACCTTGTTTTTTCTACCAATACTGTTCTATATTTTTAATTCCAAATCCATGAAAAAACCAAAAACAGCAGGAATTTTATCGGTCATGTTACTCATAATGGGTTTTCCTTCCGTTGCACAGCAAGAAAATAAGGGGTGGTTGATTCAGCGTGCAGTCTCAATGAATCCTTCCTTGAAAGCTGATTCCTTGCGAATTGAACAAGCGAGGCTTGAAGCTTCGATGCTGGTTCAACCGGGAAAATTGGGGGTGAATGCTATGATTGGGCAGTACAATTCTAACTTTAAAAGGGATAATAATTTCACCATTCAACAACAATTTCCTTTTCCCACAGCGTTCTTTCGCGTCAAATCATACGGTGAATCATTAACCAAAGAACGTCAACTTGTTTATGAGTTGGAGCGCTGGAACTTAATGGAAAAGGTGGAGACTGCGATAGAACAGTGGCAATTTTTGCGCAGTAAAAAAACCTTGTTAGCACAAGAAGATAGTCTGCTGCAAGAAATATCAAAAGGGCTTATCCTTAAAATGTCTAGCGGGGAAAATAATCCTTTAGAAGTTTGGTTGTTCTCATCTGAACATGTTCTGGTGCAGCAAGCCTTATTGGAAAATGAACACTTGCTACAAGAGTCCACGAATGAGCTTTGCAAACTTGTTTATTTAACTCAAGCGGATTTAAATTCGATCTATATTCCATATGAAATATTACCTCTTGCGGCAGGGAATGCTCAGAATGATGTTCAGGGTTTAGCCACGTGGAAGGTTATGAATCAGTCTGTGAATACCTTAAATGAGGAACAAAAGACACAACGAGCACTCTCACTTCCGGATATTGAGGTTGGATATTTTAATCAAACATTGGTTGGCAATACCCCATTAAATGGTGGTATACCTTTTACGGCGGCCGATCGATTTCACGGTGGGAATATCGGTTTTTCTTTGCCGCTATTAACCAGAAATTATACGCAACGCAATAAATGGTTGACCATGGAGCAACGTCGCGTTCAATATGAAATGAAATCTTGGAGTCAAGATGTCCTCCTGCAAGGAAACGCATATCGATTGGAATATCAAAGATACCTTTCTGAATATGACATTTTGAAAACGCAAATGAAACAAATACTTAGTGGTATTGAACAGGTGTCTCAGGTTCAACAAGAACAAGGTGAAATGGATCATCTGACGTGGTTGACGTTGAAAAGAAACGCGTTTAAAATGACCTTGAGTGAATTAGATATGATGCATCAGCTAAACTTGCTGAGTTTAAAAATAACGTACCTCGGTACCAATTAATCTTTTAAAATTAAAAATATGAAAACGAAATATATGATTCCTTTTGTTTGGGTTTTTGCGATATTATTTTCCTGTGAAACTAAAGAGTCAGCGAAAAACAATCCCAATACAAACGACTTAAGCACCTTGAAATGTTCGCCAAAGCAAGTTTCTTCTATCGGTGTGGAAGTGGCAGATGTCGTATGGAAAGAGCGGAGCGGAACCTTGAATGTAAACGGCATAATCGATGTGCCTCCCGGCAATAAGTCATTTATATCATTGCCTTATGGTGGATACATAAAAAAAATGAATGTAATCGAGGGTAAACGCGTCTCTAAAGGTGAAATTCTCTTCGAAGTGCAGCATCCAGATGTCCTTTTATTACAGCAGGAATTTCTTGAATTGGAAGGACGCATGGAATTCCTTGAGGGTGAATTATCGCGTCAGTTAAAAATGGAATCAGGTAATGCAACCAGCCAGAAAAATGTACAAGCTGCTCGCGCAGAATTGAATGTGTCAAAGGCAAAATTGAAAGGCATTACGGCGCGCCTAAAGATGGCAAATATTGATGTTAAAACGTTAAGCGATGGAAAAATCTCTGAGTCTCAACCAGTCCGTGCTCCCTTTAATGGAGTCGTTACTAAAATAACAACGGGAGTAGGTTCTTTTGTAAATCCTCAAGATAATTTGATGGAAATCATCGATTTAAAACATACGCATGCAGAATTGACGGTGTTTGAAAAAGATATATCAAGGTTGAAAATTGGACAAGCGGTGGTTGTGTATTTTTTGAATAATTCATCCGTTGAGAAAGCGAGTATTTATTTAATTGGTGGTGAAATCGCAGCAGATCGAAGTGTTAAAGTTCATTGTCATTTTGATGAACAAAGTAAGTCCAATATGCCAGGAGCCTACTTCAAAGCGAAAATTCATACCGAGGCAAAAAAAACTAGATGTCTACCAAGTGCAGCGATTGTATCTGTCGGCGCGAATCATTATGTTTTTCACGAAGCTCGTATCAATGAATTTAATTTGGTGGAGGTTAAAATTCTTGGTGAAGAGGACGGAGAAACCTCCTTTGAATTTATTGGGGCCATACCCAATTCGCAGCGCTTCGTAACGAAAGGTGCCTTTGAATTATTATCTTTACTTAATAAATCATAAGAATGAAAAGAATTCACCATTGGATATACCTGCCGTTATTGTTTTTGGTAAGTGTTGCTTCTTGTGAGAAGGAAGGTGCCTGTGATGAATATAATGTCAGCGAAATTAATGGAGATGATAGCCACAACTTTGGCAATAACTGCATGCAATGTCATCAGGCAGGTGGAGAAGGTGAGGGGTGTTTTATCACTGCAGGCTCTGTTAAAGATTCATCATTAACGGCTCCAGCAACCAGCGGACAAGTTGAATTTTATACACTGCCCAACGGAGGAGGTACCTTAATGTATACGTTACAAATTGATTCCAAAGGAAATTTTTACTCAACTGAAGCCATGTCTGTAACAGGACTTTATCCGGCAATTAAGAATGCTAACGGTACCCATTATATGGGCAGTTCGCTTTCTACTGGAGCATGTAATTCATGTCACGGGAATTCCACGGGTGCACTATACGCAAATTAATAATTGCCTCAGGCTCATTTGAAATTGACTAAAGAACCTTCTTTAGTTTTTTTGTAGCCTTAGCATTCAGCTTAAACTCGTAGAAATAGGGATTAGAGGGACTGATTTCGAACTTGAATCCTTCAATTGGAGTGTAACACGCAATTTTAACAAGTCCGGTTGAACTGTTGTACAACAACAAGATACTGGTGTATTTTTCCGCATAAAAGCAAATGGCATGTGTCCCATTTTCACAGGGTTTATCTGAACTAGAAAAAGACCGTGGATTCGACAAGGATTTTAACAGGTGCTTTGCTTGAGATCGCGATAGATTGTTTTTGGAAACCACCAAGGTAGCATAAACAGAACCGTTCATCCAATTGGCCACCTGATCTTGTTCTATTGGGATTTGCATGACCACCACGGAATCAATTTTTAAGGATTTAATCCGTGGAATTGAGTCGTTTTGTTGGGCAGTTAATAACAAACTCGCATTTAAGAGTAAAAAGCAAGTCAGTAGTAGGCGAGTATTCATATGAAGTCGTTAATACTCGTCCTCGTTGAACAGAAAGTCCTCCCGAGATGGATAATCTGGCCAGATTTCTTCGATATTTTCATATACATCGCCTTCATCTTCTAATAATTGAAGATTTTCAACTACTTCCAAAGGCGCTCCAGTTCGAATCGCAAAATCAATTAATTCATCTTTTGATGCTGGCCACGGAGCATCTTCTAAGTATGAGGCTAATTCTAAAGTCCAATACATTCTTTCTTGTTTTAGTACGTGTTGTTTTCGGCAAAAGTAAATTTTATTTTATATCTACCAAATGAAAATGAAGATTTTGATGATTATTTAATCCAAATAGGTGTTTTAGTGGTTTGGTAGCCACTTAACTTCCTCTTTTCCAAATTCTTGTAAAATGAAACGCGCGAGGACAAATAAGTAGTCACTCAGGCGATTTATATATTTAATTTCTAGTCCAAAACGTTGATTCGCTTCATCCATAGCAACCACGGATCGCTCTGCCCTGCGGCAAACGCTACGAGCAATCTGAGCGTACGAACTCACGACATGTCCTCCGGGTAAAATAAAGTGCTTCAGTGCGGGTAAGGATTCGTCCATATGGTCCATCCACCGCTCTAATTGCTCAATGGCATTCCCTTCGAGTTCTGGAAGTGACATGGAGCTTCCTTTTTCTGCAGTAGCCAAGTGAGAACCAATAACGAATAGTTGGTTTTGAATGTGCATGAGTTGGGCTTGCGTTTCCGGGTGTTCGAACGAATCGCGGATTAATCCCAAGTACCCATTCAATTCATCTACCGTTCCGTATGCATCGATTTGAGTGTCAGATTTTTTTACTCTTACACCACCGATTAATCCGGTGGTTCCGTCGTCCCCTGTTTTTGTATATATTTTCATATTGGGTAATCTTATAGGTTTTGAGCGCTAAATACTTCCTCTAGGCTTGTCGATTCTTCCAGCAATTCAAGAATTCTAGAAATTACTCGATCTACAATAGCATCTGGACAAGAGGCACCTGAAGTAATCGCAATTTTTATAGGCGATTTCTGCGGTAAAAAATCACGTGTTTCCATGATGTTCTTGTGAATGTTGAACGAATGAATTTCATCTTTCGTGATGATTTCACTCGAACCTTTTATAAAATAGGTTGGAGCGTATTGTTCTAAGATCTCCACCAAGTGGGTAGTATTCGAGCTGTTGTACCCACCAACAACAATCGCCATATCGGGAACTGTTTCTGCTAACGCATAGGTACTCGATTGGTTGTCATTTGTCGCATAGCATAAGGTATCTCTGGTATCTGCCATGTGATTTTTAATGGCTGCTTCGCCATATTTTTGGAGGAGCACTCCGCGCAGATAATCGGTAATTTCTTGCGTTTCTGATGCCAACATGGTGGTTTGATTCACCACCCCGATTTTATTTAGATGCAACTCAGGTGAAAATCCTTGGGAGTATTTGCCTTCGAAATAGGTGTGGAATTCCGCGGTTGTTTTTTCTCCTCTTATTACCGCTCCTAAAATTTCTGCTTCCGATAGATTCTTTACAATTAACGAAGGTGCCCTTTGATAGCTGCGAGAAAATGTAGCTCGAGTTTCTTCGTGGTCGAATTTGCCATGGATGATGACGGTGTGGTCGGTTTCTCCAAGTTTTTGGGAACGATTCCATACTTTTTCTACGAAAGGACACGTGGTATTGTAAGAATCAATGTTTGCGCCCGTGGCCCGGATTTCTTCCGCTATGGCTACGGTAGTGCCAAAGGCGGGGATAATGACAATGTCGTTCGAGGTAAGTTCCGAAAACGGAATCAACTGTTCACCAGCAGGTGTTTGAAGAAACTGAATGCCTTGCGCCGATAAATCTTCATTAACGTCCGGATTGTGAATCATTTGACTTAATAAAAAGATGCGTTTATCGGGATGTTCTTGGATTGCTTTATAACTTTTTTCAATGGCATTCTCTACCCCATAACAGAAACCGAAATGTCGTGCAATAATAAACTCGACTTTGGGGAATTGTAAGCGGGTTGGACTAAAATCTTGCTTCCGCGGGTCATCCAATTTTCTTCGTGCCTTCACCTTCGAAATGATCGGAGAACGGTAAAATGCAGGAATCTCAAATTGCTTCATATCTTCCTAACAAGATTTAGGGATTATTTGTTGTAAACAAAGATAAAAAAGAAAAGGCTACCGTTTCCGATAGCCTTGTTTCTTATAAATTGATTTGTTGATCTTTTGGGTGTTTTACCTTGAAGGAGAACTCAAGTTTCTTATTCTCTCCCGGTTTTAACTTATACTCCCATTCAAGAATACCGTTTCCTGGAAGCTCTCGAGCGAAGTCTTTCTCTAATAATTCAATCGTTATGTCATTATTGGTTGTCATAGGTACTTGATCTTGGATGATTAATTGAATCGCCGATGATTTGTTGTTCTGCACTTCGATTTGGTACGAGAAGGTGCGTTCACGCTTATCTTGCACTACCTTGTCTTTCGATTTTTGTTTTAATAAGGTCCGCTTAACAACGATGTTAGGATCTTTACCAAGTGACAAGTTTAAGGTGTCATCCATGCTGGTTGGGTCAAGATACGTTTCACCAATGTAGGAGCCATCAAAGAAGATGTTTGCGCTTGCTGGGACTAATTGTAATTCATCTAACTTAGTCATTTGGGCTACCAAGTATACGCCAGGATCCATTTTAGGAACACTGTAGTATTTAAAGGTGGTGTTCAAATCACTGTTTTTAATGAGCACTAGATTTTTCTCATTGTTTGATTTAATTGAATAGGGTAGATCGATTTTGAATTCAGCAGCAATGAGTTGATGCACCACCGTAGTGAATTGATCAGCCCCCAAAGCAGGTTTTTCTTCTAGATTTTTATCCTTTGCATCGTCTAGCATAAAACCTTGATTGAATGCTGCTTGAGGGATTGCTCTTGCACCTCTTATACTGATTTCTTCAAGCTCCATTTTTCGTTTATATGCATAGTAATCAATATACCAAGGATTTAACTCGGGTTTAGTTTTGTTGGCATATGGATTATTCGTTGAAATATTCAATTTGATGTTATCCCAATCAATACCTGAATTTTGAAAAACTTGTGCTTTGTAGGTCAAGGAGATTTTACCGGTTTGTGAATCGCTTCGGATGTCATATAACGGAATCCAACCGGCTTGAGATACTAAATAACTGAACGCTATTTTTCCTGAAGCCGCTTCTGCTGCAGATAAGGTAATTACTACACGTGGAATAGGCGCATACTTTTTAGCATCATAGGTTTGATTCTGGTAATTCTGTAGATTATCATAGCGCACTTGTAATCGCTGCTGTACTTTTTCTTTATCTTTTTTCTTCTTTTCCAAGGCCAATAATTTCTTATTGATTTCATTCATTTTGTTCGTGTAGTATTCAACCGTTTGTTTTAACAAGTTGATAGAATCGTTCACTTTTCCTGAACCACGCACCGCACCGTTCATGGATATGATATTCTGCGCGGCCTTGTAAATTGCAATTTCATCTTGAATTTCCTCTAAATCGAATCCGAGTAATTCCAATGAATCCCTAAGTTGTGCCATTTCTTTGACAATCTTTGCTGGAATGCCTTCATTTGCTTTAACCTCAGGCTGCGGATAAAATAAGGTGTATTTGGAGTCGATAATTACCACATTCCCTGTTGCTTTCACTTGAAGTGATTTTGGGTCAATGTAGGAACTAATCCCTTCAATACTAATTTCAGTTATTCCCGCTTTGATGGTGTAGGAAGCCTTGTGGTGTAATTGTGCCCCTTGAGAATAAACGGTTGCTTCGTTTAAGGTGGATTTAATCAGTTCTTTTTCATTGGCTAGAAGGCATGTGCCCAGTACGAGCGAACAAACCAAGGTCATTATTTTATTCATGTGTCAAAATTTTAAACCCTTACACACGAAAATGAAATGGGTTCAATAGAACATGAAACTATTTTATAATCGATTGAATTTCAGTGATTATACGTTTAGCAAGCGCATCAGCTGCTTCGGCATTTTTACTTTCAGAATAGATGCGAATGATTGGTTCTGTATTGCTTTTTCGCAAATGAACCCATTCTTTACCAATATAGATTTTTACGCCGTCTGTGGTATCAACCTCTTCGTTTGCGTATGCACGCGCCATGTTGGTGAGAATGTCGTCGACATCAACGTTTGGGGTTAATTCTATTTTATTCTTAGAAATGGTGTAGGCTGGATATTGATCTCTTAATTCAGATACCTTGCATTTTTTTTCTGCCAAGTGGCTCAAGAACAGGGCGATACCAACTAAAGCATCCCGTCCGTAATGCGATTCAGGGTAGATGATTCCACCATTTCCCTCACCTCCAATGATTGCATGTATGGCTTTCATTTTTTCTACCACGTTAACTTCACCTACCGCAGCAGCGGCATAGGATTGCTTATGCCATTCTTCGGTGACATCTCGCAACGCGCGGGTAGAAGACAAATTTGAAACCGTTGCTCCGGGAGTTTTAGAGAGCACGTAATCGGCAACAGCTACGAGCGTATATTCTTCCCCGAACATGCTTCCATCCTCGCAAACCATCGCCAAGCGATCTACATCAGGGTCCACGGTAATTCCAAGATCGGCTTGCTTGGACTTTATTTCATTGGAAAGATCCCCAAGATGTTCAGGTAAGGGCTCTGGATTATGCGGAAAGTTACCTGTGGGTTCGCAGTATAATTTAGTAATTTGAGTTACACCCAGAGCATTCAATAAAGCAGGAACAAAAATCCCACCTGACGAATTTACAGCATCCACAACTACTTTGAAATTAGCTGCGGCAATAGCGGAACGATTAACTAAGGGTAATGCGAGAATCGAATCGATGTGCTTGTTCAGGTAACTATCGTCATGGGTATGTGTACCAAGATCATCTACGGATGCAAAATCAAAGATTCCTGCCTCAGACAAGGCTAATACTTCTGCGCCGGCTTGGGCAGATAAAAACTCGCCGCGATGATTTAATAGCTTAAGGGCATTCCATTGCTTCGGATTGTGCGAAGCGGTAAGAATAATGCCTCCTTGGGCTTTTTCTAAGGGTACAGCAATTTCTACCGTAGGGGTTGTGGAAAGTCCCAGGTCGATTACGTGAATTCCAAGGCCTATTAAGGTGTTCGCCACTAAGTTTGAAACCATCGGACCAGAAATACGCGCGTCTCTCCCAATCACAACGCGTATGGTTTGATCAGAAGTTTGATTCTTTAACCATGTACCATAGGCCGCAGCAAAAAGCACCGCGTCAATAGGGGTGAGATTATCACCGGCCTGGCCTCCGATTGTTCCACGAAATCCAGAGATTGATTTTATTAAAGTCATTGGATTATTTTTGAAGTTTGATCATTTGCAGCAAAGCCACCGCGCATTCAACCCCCTTGTTTCCGTGCTTTCCTCCAGAACGATCCAGGGATTGTTGTTTGTTAAGGTCTGTTAGGACACAAAAACTAACCGGTTTGTTGAATTTAAGCATAACATCCATTACGCCTTGCGTTAATCCTTGGCAAACAAAATCAAAATGTTTGGTTTCGCCTTGAATCACATTGCCAACTATAAGGACTCCATCAAGCTCAGGATGTTTAATAAATAGCTGCTGTGCGGCTAGTGGAAGTTCGAAAGATCCTGGAACAGAAATTCGTTTAATGGAAGTAATTCCCGCTTGCGTGAATACATCCATAGCGCCTTGTGCCAGGGCATGCGTGATGTCAGCATTCCATTCGGATACTGCGATTCCGACATGGAAGGAGGAAGTGCCTTCAAGAGATTTTGCGTTAAACGAAGAAAGGTGATGGCCTTCAGTTGCCATCTTATTTTCCCTTTACCGAAGAAACTCGAGCAATGTATTTATCTATGGTTTTTTGATTGCCATAGTCAGGGTAATCATCACGGATTCGTGTGAAATACGTTGTTGCATCTTCATAGTTTTTAGACAATTCCGCATGTAATCCTGCTTTAAACAAAAACATGGGGGTAGTAAAATCATTGTCTAACATATCCGCGGCCTCTACATATGCTGATGAAGCGCCCTCGTAATTTTTCAATTCAGAAAGGCAATCTCCCTGAAGTCCAACCGTCATAATGGACATGTAGGTATCAGAAACTGAAACATCTTCTAATTGATTCAAGGCTTGTTGGAATTGGCCTTTTTTCATGTACTGTGTTCCCAACAGGTATTGTCCGATCTCGCCACCCACGTGACCGTCATATTTCTTAACAAAAGGAACTAACACCTTAATGGCTTGGTCTGTGGAATCTTTTTCAACATAATTTAACGCAGTCCACCATCCGTCATTGGCTTTATCATCTGAAGGAGCCCAAATCAGTTGACGATATCCGAGGTACAGCACCAACAGCGCGAGCACGCCCCCGCCAATGTAGGTGTACAACTTAAATCGTTTGTTCGTATTGAATTTTTGTTTGATGTCTTCCCAATTGAGCATTTCCATAATTGCGTATTTGGGTGCGAATTTACGGAATATTTCTGAATGTACTTCATTGGGGTACTGCAAGGTTGCAAGGAATTTAATCAGAAGAGTACTTGCATCAACTTTGTACCAGAATGTTTAACCAAATAAAAAACAACAACATGAAAAAAAGAACAGTGTATCAACTCATTGTAGATCGCAGTGGGTCAATGGCAGGAATGGAGCGTCAAGTGGTGTCGGGCTACAACGAACAATTGCAAGCGGCACAAGGGGTTCAAGGGAGATATCCAAATCAAGAAATCGTTATGGGTTTAAGATTTTTCGACCACAACGTTGGCAGTAATGTCGCAGATTACAGCATTGTGAATGACTTGCTTCCCTTATCCATGAATGATTATCAAGTTAATGGAACAACGGCCCTTTTGGATGCGATTGGTAAATCTATCTATGACATAAAAACGCGTTTTGGGCACCATATTACTAATGAGGACACGTCGGTAGTTATGATTATCATCACCGACGGACACGAAAATGCTTCTAGAATGTACACCTATGAGGATATTCGTCGAATGGTTTCTGAATTAGAAGCTACAGAAAAATGGAGTTTCACATTTATGGGGGCTGACTTAGATGCGATTGGGGCATCAAGATCTTTTGGTATCAACCCAGACAATACCCTTTCTTTTGATAAAAGAGATTATGCCAAGGTAACAAAGCACTATTTCGAAGATGCGGCGGAGTCTTACGCTAATTCGAAAGCGAATAATATCAAATCGAATAACTTTTTTAGTATCTTTAAAGACAAAGATATTCGTAAAAAATAATGAACGTACATTTAATTAGATCTTCCGATTTTTCGCCACAAACCTATCAATCTGTGTTACAAATTGTTCGACAATATCAGGGGCCAATTGAATTTTTGGCTTCTGAGTCGGATGCATTGATATCAAACGCTATAGAAGTAGAAATTGAGTCAAAGGAAGCTTTTGAATTAGCTGAAGACATTTCGCTTGCCTCCATGTTCGAAGCGGATTCAATTCAAGGAGTGCATTCCTATAAATCGAAAAGACCCGATATTGTTTTTCCGCACAAAACGAAACGTGCGAATTGGAAGCACTTTTTTGATGCATGCGAGTATTATCGTTCGTCGAGAAAACTGCCGCCTGAAGACTTGGTTATTCTGCTTACTGATACCGCTAATGAAGCGAACTGGTTTGGAGGGGCGGATAAAACAATGAAGAATGCGTTTATTCATACCGCAGATTGGCACCATTATTTTGAAGGCTTGAATGAGCGGTTTCCCATCGCCTACGAGGTGATTGCATGGACAATACGCATGTTGATTGTCAAGGATCAAACGGAAATGCCAAATTATTGGCACACCGAACCAAGAGGATGTATGTCTGATTTTTGTCAGAATAAACGCCAGATTGTACTGAAAATGAGAACTGCGGATATTTGCATGGATTGTATGCGTTTAGTGCAGTCGAGCAAGGTTGATGTTAGGATTTTTGGGCAATTAATTGATGCGCTCGAAGGTGTTAGAACGTATTTTTTATCGACAGAACGTTCCTTGTTTTTAAATCGTCCCAGTACCGTATTAGTTTCAGGTTATTTACACCGCATATTTTTTCCAGCGTATGGGAATTTGGAGTTAAACCTTAATCCAAAACAACGCGCGATTTATTGTTTTTTCTTGAGGCATCCAGAAGGTGTACGTTTGGTAGAGTTAATAGACCATCGAAGTGAAATCGGTGCTTTGTACCATCGGTTTTCCAATTTTGGATCGATTGAAGAAATAGAAGAGTCGCTAAATTTATTGCTTGATCCGTTAGAAAATAACTTAAATGAGACCTTGTCTCGGATTCGCAGTACGATTAAACGGACCTTAGGTCCAAGAATTTCACCTAATTATCAAATCATTGGAAGTAGAGGAGAGCCATATCGAATAAATCTTGATGCAGAATTAATACAATTTGAAAGTCCACTTTAATGTTTTTTTGTAGTTTTGGAAAAACAACCTATGAAAAAGTTACTATTTATAAGCCTATTTTGTTTTAGTTTACCTGTGTTTTTTGCCCAAAATGCAGTTGATTTATCTAGTAAGGAGTCCATTGAAAATTGGATAAATACCCATCGATTTAAAGCTTCCGTAGAAGGAGATTTTGATATGTATTTAGAAATTGAGCACCTAAATATTGGGGATGCTCTTGTCTTATCGAATGATCATGGGAAACGCAAGATTTTTGGTCAATTAAGCTATCAGCTCAATCAAACAGCCCCTTCCGTGGTTGGAATTGGTTTAGAGGAAAGTTCCTTAGAGGTATTTATTTCTCCCGAAGGAAATTTAATGACTTCAGGTATGACCTTTATTCCCGTTAAGGAGTAGTGAACCTATGAAATTTTTATTTACACCAGTTATTTGCTTGCTTTTTTTTACAGGGTTTGGACAATACAACCTACAGTTAAATCAAGTAGTGTTGGTGAGTAATACGATACAAACCGTGCCCGCAGGAAAAGTGTGGAAAGTTGAATCATACATGCAGGCGGGTATTGCCGCCCCAGATATGATCGAAGTTGGTACTGCTTGTGCTTATTCAGATCGCCATCATCCGATGATTGTTAATGGACAAACATACTACTTAATTAATGGGTCCCCTGGTCATGGAAGCAGCGGAACATTTTTAGCAGTGGGCAATCTATTACCCCTTTGGTTACCGGCTGGGGCAACCATAAGAACCGCATGTGCGAAGGATGTGTTGAGTGTTATTGAATTTAATTTAGTGCCATAACGCCATTCCTTTGTTGTATCACAAGCACATTTCTGAACGTTTATTTCGTCGATTTCAAGAAAAAAATCCGGTATCTAATGCTGTTGCTGAATACAATTTAAAGGCAGTACAACGCTTATATTGGTTTTCAATTTGCATTTCAGGTTTCATTGGGGCCTTCATTATTTTATCATATTATTTGCCCTTGTATTTATTCGATAGCTTTTTCAAGGGGTATGTGCTTAACCTAACACTTTTTGGAACTGAACTTAAGGTTTTTTGGGTCAAGGAACTCGATAATATTATGCTGACACTCTTAGAATTGTATGTCTTGGGAGTCTTAAATATATATGTAATCAATAAGTTGGCTTGGCTATTAGGTTTTCCCAGTAAAAACACTGCTGGATTTAAACTGCACAGTGAGAATCTACTGCTTATAAGTTTAGAGAAAAAGCAAAAGAAGGAACTTGAGCTTGGGTTAAATCCCTTCATGGGAATGTCGAAATTCAGCCTTTACTTTTATTTGTTGATTGTACGGTTTAAAGCCATGTTGAGCAATGTGCTTCTTAAGTTGTTCCTACAGCGATTCGGAAGCAGGTTTTTATTGAAGGTATTTATTGATTTGGCAGCCATGCCGATCTATGCGTTTTGGAATGGGTTTGCTGCAGCGAAATTATTTAATAGGGCAAGGTACTATATGTTGTCAACTGAATTAACGGAATTGGTTGCACATTCAGCAGAGGAAACAAATAACCCCGTTGTTGCAAAAGAATTGAAAGGCTTATTGAACTATATCGTGGTGCTTAAACGAGATTTTTCTGAAATAAACTACTTTTTTTCTACACGCTTATTGGAGGACATTAACCATCAAGAACATGTTACCAATGAATTAAGTACTGACATATTGGATGAATTATCATCCTTAGATAAAGCAACTGTTGATCTGATTACCTTGATTTTTGCCACAGGAATTATCTTGGATGGTAATATCAGTAGGAGGGAGCGACTTAAATTAAATGAGTTGGCCACTACACTGAAGGATAATCAGAATATCTTAAACCGGGTAGACGACTACCTCAAAGCCTACAAAAAGGGCAGGGGCGTACAATTTTTAAAAACGGAAGGGTTTGTTTGATTTCTGTTGTGAAATCGCTTGAATTAGTAATAGCCTGTGTAAATTACAAACAACAACCCTGACGCACCCTGCGGTCGGTCGGGGCAAGCTCCCTACGCTCCCTTGGCTCGGTCTGTATACACACTTCAACAAGTTCAGTGCAGCGCTTCTCGCATGAAAATATTCAGCAAAAAAAAATCCTGAAATTCATCGTCAGGATTGTGGGCCAAAGGTCTGAATTATCGAGCCAGCTGAAGGAGGATGTGCAGGCCTTTCAAGATTATTAATTTTATATCTAGAAGTAAGTCTTAACCGCAAATTCAAATTGATCTACAAAAATCCTTTTGAACGGCGTAATATTATTTTGCTCATAAAAAACGAGCATAGCCTTTTTATAATCAATGGAATCAACCGTTCTAAATGAAATAGGGCAATAGTTTTCATTCATTAGAATGGCATTGCTAATAATACGAGCAGTACGTTTATTTCCGTCCTCAAAAGGTTGAATATAAGAAATTAAAAGAAGTGCTAAAAATGCTTTTTCGAAAATATTTGAATTGCTATTTACTAGATTGCACATTGACTGCAATGCTTCTCGGATCTGAAATTCGTTGTCCATTGGTTTATAGTTGGTCCCTGAAATACCAACTCTTCGTTTTCGAATATTTCTCCCCACGTTCAACTCCTTTATGAGGACGCTATGCAGGTCTTCTATTCTGGAAATAGTAAGGGGCTTTACATAATCTTTATTCGATAGAATGAAGTCCAATGCCTCTTTATGATTGAGCAACATGATGGCCTCATCCTTTGTTTTGCCTGCTGCAGTTTGTTTTTCTCGGAGTAATTGTTCTGTTTCAAGAAGAGAATAGGTGTTTCCTTCAATTTGGGATGATTTCCAACTTAGGTCAATTGCTAGGCGTTCAAATTCGCGGTTAAATTCCTCTACTTTTAAGTTGGAGATATTTTGTTTGAAAACAGACTGTAAACTATTCAATCGCTCAACTTCCGCTTCGGAAAATAATTGAGTCGAACTTAATACCTCTTCTATTAGGTTCAAGTTAAAGTCAGTACGAATTTGTCGTTCATCGATCTCTTTGCTAAAGTAAGCTCCTAAATCTATTGGTACTAAAACAAAATAGGCTGGTGAAAGGTGATACTTAGTTCCTTTACCATTTCCTTTGGTGTTAATTAATCCCTGAGCAATCAGTGTTTGCAAAGTTCGCTTCACAGTTGCATATGCAGCAATTTGCTTTACACCTTCATGAATTTTCTTTGAAGATACTAGAGTGTCTTGCCGAAGATATTCAAGAATTAGTTTGCGAAGATCTATTGATTCAGACATTTTTTATCATTTAAGCTCATAAATATATAAAATAAAGCTCAAAAATGTACTTTAATGAGCTATATATGGTGTGAGCCTGAGCTTCAAATAGTACAATAGGGCTCATAATTATTTGTTTTATAGCTCAATTTTAATGAAAATGAGCTTGAAACAAAGGTGAGATGAGCTTAAAATTAGTGTACAAAAAATATCCTGACATTCATTGTCAGGATTGTGGGCAATACTCGCTTTCGCATAGCTTTAGCGGAGCAAAGCTGGGCTTCCCGATACTCGTTCCTCGATCGGGATAAACTTCTCGCCTAATATATACTAAAAACAAAACCCTGACGCACCTGAGGCACCCTGCGGTCGGTCAGGGCTAGCTCCTTTCGTTCGGTTGGGGCAAGCTCCCTTTGTTCGGTCACTTCAAACTTCTCGCTTTATCGTGTTAAACTGAAAATCCCGCTTTTGCGGGATTTGTCATGTGGGCAATACTGGGCTCGAACCAGTGACCCCTACCTTGTCGAGGTAGTGCTCTAAACCAACTGAGCTAATTGCCCGCTATTTTAATTCAGCGGCTGCGGCTTCCTCTGCTTCTAGCCGCGCTTTTTCTTCCTCCTCGATGCGTTTTTTTATCGCTTCAATCCACGTTTTATTGTTTTTTTCAAGTTCCTTAACCGGTATGAATCCACGACCCGTAATTGGAAAGGCGTCTTGCATTTCTCCGCTGTAATAAAACTCAAAACACAATCCCCCAAAGGTATAGTCTTTCTCCCCAATTTTAAACGTAGATCCCCCAACCTCTGGATTTTTCTTCGGTTTACTTTTTTGATACCCCAGATTGAATAAGGTTCCAAGGATTTCTGGACGGTTTGAAAGATCGAAGCCGTTCTGCTCCCAATGCGCCTGAAATTGACGCATCAGATAGGAAGTATACAAGTACGAATAGTAATGGTCCCCACCTTTGATTAGGCGTTGGATGGTTTTGTGCTTATGTGCTGATATCGAATCATTGATTACCTCCGGAAATGAATCCCTTACATTAATGGTTTGCTGGAAGTAATCGCCCGGATAAAATGGATCCTTTTCGTTGAACAGCGTGCTTTCAATGCGCAAGGCCGTATGCTCAAGAATCCCGGATACGCCATAACCTCGGTTTGAAGGCAAAATGAGGCGTGAATAAGGGTACACGTATTGCTTAAATTTCTCCCTGCCGGAATTAAACATGCGAAGCTGTTCTCCCACCACACACATGACAATAATTCGTGATTCCACCCCCGTAAGCCGAGATACGGAGTCAATGGCGCGTTTATCTTTTATAATGGTATTACAAAACTGCTTCCATACGGTATAGTTCGACCACGCATAAACAGAACCTGTGTTAAATGTGGCCTTTTTGTTTACCTCCTTCATGGCACGAATGAATTCCTTGTTATCTCGCAATAGGATATTTACAGCATCCAACATGCGCAATGCCGTGTAGACGTTTTTTTCGTGCTGATATGCTTCAGAAATCACTTTTGCATTGTGTGGATAAAAGCGTGAAAGCACGCCCAACCGCTGAAACATGATGTACTCATCTCTTGCAATCGTGGCACTGTCTTTTTTGGATGCATTTCCATATTGGCTAGCGATGTCCTCGTAATACCGATTGTTGATATCCACATCTCCAGCATCATTCGTCCACTTGAACTTAACCGCTAGGGCCGTCAAGATTAAAAACGCTGCAACACCAGCAAGAATGTGTAATGCGATTAGGTAGGTGTATTTAAACCATTTTCTCCAACCGGATTTCTTAGTCGATGTATTTGTGTTTTCAGACATTCCCTCACAAAATTAGGTAAATCCATTCCAATTAAAAAATTCCGTTATTTTTGACTCATATGAATACAATCGTTAAGTCGGTATTAGCGCTAAGTGGTTTTTTTTTCATTCTTTCATCCTGTGCTCCGGCGCGCTATGTAAAGCCCTTGGATAAAGGTCAACATGCACTGCAGTTCAATTTAGGTGGACCTATCGCCAAGGTGCCGGGAATCGGAGTGATTCCGATGCCGTTAACTACGGTAGGGTATGGATTTGGGTTGAAAGAGAATCTGACACTTTTTGGAAACCTACATACGACCTCGTTACTTTTTGGTGTTGGACAAGTTGATGTTGGCGCAGCATATCGATGCTGGTCTAGAAAAAATATGGGGATTACACTTCAACCAACGCTCAATGTGGCGGTGGATTTTTATACCGGTGCTAATCGGTTTTGGCCGCAATTGGATGCGAATTATTATTGGGATTATGCGGAATTAAAAACCAAAGCAAAAAATGGTAAGGGATTTCATAAAATCCGTAGTGTTTATGCGGGGTTAAGTAACTGGTTTGATCCGTATTTAATTGAATCACAAGGCAGGACGAATGAACAAGTTTGGATTCCCAGCATTCAAATCGGTCACTTATGGCAAAAAAATCACTGGGTATATCAGTTCGAGGCGAAATTCCTAGCGCCCATCTATTCGAATGAAGACATGGTGGTGAATTATCCGAGCGCATTTGGGAATCATGGTGCTTTGGGAGCTTATTTTTCCATTTACTATACACTTAAATAAGATGAAAAGGATTTTCATGATTGGGTTGATTTTGCTTGTTTCGCTTGCCGCGTGTAGAAAACGTTTGGATTCGTTCTTGTTCAACCCGTCGGCTCTGACGTCGTATCAATTGGATAATTACACCGGTGAGGTTTCTATAGCCGTGGGAGATGAATTCGCTGTGCCCGATTCTATGATTCATCACCTTGAATGGACCTTAGTAGAAGAAGGTAAATCTACCCAAGTTCATGCTATTTATGTAGGCGACATGTCACGTATTGCAATAGACACAGTGCTCCTGTATTGTCATGGAAATAAAGACCATATGGATTTCTATTGGCCACGGCAGAAACTTTATGCGCACATGGGACAACTCGGGAGATTTGGTGTCTTGATGTTTGATTATCCTGGTTTTGGAATGAGTGAGGGAAATCCTACCGAAGATAACATGTATGCCTCCACCGAATTAGCACTTTCATGGCTAAAAAGTCAGGGGCTAACCAACGATCGTTTAGTAATGATGGGATTTTCGCTAGGAAGCGCTGCCGTCTGTGAGGTCGCAGGAAATCCAAGCCGCTTTTCAATGAATCCAAGTAAAATCATATTAGAAGCGCCGTTTGCATCGGCTGAAATTTTGATCCAAGACGGAGGTTTGTTAAGTATGCCGGGCAGTTTTTTAGTGGATCTTAAGATCGATAATGCCACGGAAATTAAAAAAGTGAATGTACCGCTATTGTGGATTCATGGGTTGGATGATTCCTTTTTAACCGTAGCGCATCACGGACAATTAGTATTCGATAATAAACCGGGGGAGAAAGAGAAAGAACTGGTTCCCGGCGGTGGACATGAAACCACGCCCACAGCCATGGGATATACCAATTATATAAATCGAGTGTTGGCGTTTATAACGCAGTAATTATAATCCGTTAGCCGCTTTTCTTAACTTCAAGTTAATGTAAAGTTCGTTGAACTTTTCCAAATCTTTTTTATCGCGGTTGGATAAATCCATTCTTCCCATGGTTTGAAGAATGGTATCAGCTTCAGTTGTATTACGTAATACAAAATATGCTTCCAATAAGTTATAGTATAACGCAATCGTTACATCTTTGTCAATACGTGCTTTTTTGTTATCAATTTCTGATTCAAGTAACGCAGTTTTCCATAGGTTAATCGCTTCGTTTAGTTTAAGCGCCCCTTGTTCTTCACTTGTTCCATACATTTTAAATCCTAAAGTTGCTGCATTGTATGCATCAAGGATATCGTTATGTGTTTCGTTTTTAGATTTAACAAAGAAAATCTCTGTTTTACGGTCTGTTTTTTCAAATCCAATGCGGTCATTTACTAAATGATTAATTGCGCTTAGGTTGTCTTGAAGAATTTTGTCTTCCATGGTTTTTAACATGGCCGTAATATCCGTTGATGGACTGGTTTTCGTTGCAGGACCTTTATAGGTTTTGAACTCAGTGAATTCAGCCGGTGATGCAGCATAAATTTCTACGTTAAATGCATTCGTAACGCGGAAACTCATGGGATGACGGTACGTGAACTCTAAATGGTAATAGGTAACATCCGAGGTAGTGCTTACATTGTTTACACGAGAAACTTCTTTTTTAACTTCTGAAACCACCCGTGGTGCCGTAGATTCAAACCCTTGTAGGGTTACCGTGTATATCATGGCATTGTTGCTTCCTTTTTCAAAACCGTCAATGCGCAAATAGGTTGAAGCTAAGGAATTGTAATCGTAGCCTGTTTTGATTGCTGGTGCTGAAACTGTTCTGCGGTAGGGTTGTGGAACGTAATCCTTCACCGGACGATTATTCTCGTTCAATACTTTGCTTTCGATAATTTTTGAGGCCGTTGACTTTTCATTCCAAGCCTTCATTTCTCGCTCGTATTTATCATCTGCCGCTTTTTGTTTATTTGGTAATTCAGCCATTTCACGTTGATAATCCGCTTCAGCTAACGCTTTATCTGCTTCATATTGAGCGAGCAATTTTTGATTTTCAGACTCATAGGATGCCGTAACATACGACAAGTAATTCGTGGGTTTAGGAGTTACAGGGTTGCTTGGGAGTTTAACATAGGTAAAGGTGATTTCTTCGCCTTTTACTGATTGAGCAAGGCTTAATCCGGAAATAAAAATACCAAGTAGAAATAAAGAGTTTTTCATGCGCATAATTTTTTTCAAAAGTACGCATGAATGACGTGAATTGATGATGAAATTACTTTTTTTTAGTCATTCTAAACTTTTGTGCTTGAAAAATGTTTAACAAATAAAACAAAAGATGAAACAAAATAGATTTCATGAGGCCTCACCAACGATCGATATTACAATTGATGAGATGGGGGATGAGCACGTGAGCACTTCAATAGATACGCCGTTAAGAGCGGATGCGTTTGAATTGAGTGATGAGGATAAAATCGAGCAGATTGCACTGCATTTTGGACAAATAATGGATATTTTGGGATTGGATCGTACCGATGACAGTTTGCAAGGAACACCTCGTCGCGTGGCAAAAATGTATGTGAAAGAAATTTTTAGCGGCTTAAATCCTGCCAATTTCCCGGACATTAAATTATTTGAAAACAAATACAAATACCAGCAAATGTTGGTAGAGAAAAACATCCTGTTTTACTCTAATTGTGAGCATCATTTTGTGCCAATTATTGGAAAAGCACATGTGGCTTATATTTCTTCGGGAAAAGTGATTGGTCTGTCAAAGATTAACCGTATCGTTCAACATTTTGCCAAACGTCCGCAGGTGCAAGAACGTTTGACGGTACAAATTGCAGAAGCCTTGAGGAAAGCCCTTGAAACGGATGATGTAGCGGTAGTAATTGATGCAACGCATTTGTGTGTTTCTTCACGAGGGGTTAAGGATGTAAACAGCAGCACCGTTACTTCTCATTTTTCAGGACAATTCAACGAAGAAGCACGTAAAACCGAGTTTTTGAAGTACATCGAATTGTAGGATCATTTACGTGAACTACGAACTTTACAGATATTGGAAACAAAAAAAACCGTGAGAAACTTCTCACGGTTTTTTTAATGTATTAACGGGTTAGATTATTTTGGATCAAGAATCCAAAGGTCTCCGTCTGTATCAATCATTTCCATTCTATCTTTCTCATATTTAGTAACTGATAAAATGTCTGCGGTACCATCAATAACTAGGGTAATTTTTTGATCTAGAACAGAATACGTAAAAGCATCTGTAAATGACTGAGACAAGTACGTGTAAGTAAATGTACCATTCCCAGTTAACTTATCTTCTTTAATGAATTTCATAACATAGCTTTCAGTAGCCTCTGGAACTACGCCACCGATAGAAACAACTTTCCATTCGCCATCTAATCTGCGATTGATTTTGGCATCCTTAGAGCAAGAAGAAACAACAGCAAGTACTGCCACTAATAGAATTAACAAACCTTTTTTCATAATTATATATTTTAAAATGTAGACAAAGTTAATGATAAATATTGATGTGTGAACGTATAACATCGCTTTAATTTGTAGATTATAACCATGTGAAAAAAGTTTTTTCATGACAGGTAAAACATAAGTTTTAAAGGACTTATAGCCGTAATAATTCGTTGGGTAAATGTATTAATGTTCATAAATTTCTTGGTCGAGATAGCGCTATTGTTGCTACTTTTAATCTATGAAACATGACCAGCTTTACCGAATCATTGAACCCCATGCGCCCGTTGGATTAAAATACTTCACCTTTTTAAACGGACAATTACCAAGCATTAAAGCATTTAAGTCTGGCATTGGAACGAAGGCATTGAAAACAGTGCTTGACGGACATTTCCCTGAACATCCGATTGAATACATTGAGCATTCGAGATTAGATTCAGATGCCGATTTTGTAACGCATTTTGTGCACATTCAACTGTTGGCTGTTCTGAAAGAAGGGTGGGTTATGGAGGTATCGTCTCGGATGATTATCATGTATCACAACGACAAGGTAAGCGCTTCAGAAATCGAAGCCTTGTGGCAGGCCGTTGTTGCAGCTACCGATAAGGAGAACGAACGCCTGGAGTTCTTTATGATTAAGCGAAATACATACCATGATTTTGAGTTGGTGGAGTTTAAAATCAAGAAAAGAGGGGTTAGCTTGAAGGACCATTATAACGATGACCTTGGAACTATTCACGCCCCCTTAGCGTCGTTTCTGGAAGAAAAAAATTCGAATGGGGTGGTGTTATTTCATGGCAATCCGGGTACCGGGAAAACCTCCTACATTCGCCATTTAATTTCACATGTGAATCGACGGTTCATCTACATTCCGAACAATTTATTTTCTCATTTAATGGACCCTGAGTTCATATCATTCATTAGTTCACATCCGGAGAGTATAGTTATTCTGGAGGATTGTGAAGAATTGCTTCGATCCCGCATTCAACAAACAAACGATACAGGTCTTTCCAACTTGTTGAATTTAGGAGATGGCTTGTTGGGGGATGCCTTGAAACTTAAAATCATTTGCACTTTTAATTGCGAATTAGGAAAAATAGACGAAGCCATGCTTCGCAAAGGGAGGTTAGCCTTCAGGTATTCCTTTGAGCCTTTAGCCATAGAAAAAACGAATAAATTACTATCTCAATTAGGGCATGCGCATGTTGCAGAAGCCCCCATGACCTTAAGCGATATTTTCAATGTTGAACATGAAAATAATGGGGGAGACCAGGGTCGGACGGTGATTGGGTTTTGATGGGGGAGGGAATATGTCTGAATGTTAAAACAAAAAAGGCACCATTTCGATGCCTTTATATTTGATTAGTCTGTTTGAAAATTACTTCTTGAAGAATTTGTTATAATTGGGATCAGAAGGAGTTATTACAATATAAACCGTATCTACGGCTCTACCAGAATTCCCACTATTTCCTGCAGAAGCCCCATTATTCACATTGCTTGAGAACGACTTATCTAGCACGATTACAGAGTCAATAAAATAATTAGTTTCACCTCGATAGCTAAACCAATTTCTTAAGAAGGTTTGGTGGTAAATTAATTTAACTTTCCATCCATAGGTTGCAGAACTATCGAGTAATTTTTCTGAATTTTTTGTAAGCCCACTTTTTCTATCTAGTGAAAAGTCAAATCCATCTGCTGAATTCATTCCAGTTTGAGTTATATTCAAGTGACCTTCCCAAGACTTAAACATCACCCCTCTCTTAGAAAACTGAGTTACTAATCCAATACGTTCACCATTTGAATAGTTTTCACTACCAATTAAATAATATATAGCGACGGGCAAGCCGATAATAATTAGTGCCCAAACAAGAAATTGTCTCGCAATGTTTTTTGGTTTACCTTTTGTTGGGGTCTGTTCCGCTTTTACTTCTTCGCTCATAATTATTTTATTTTAAAATGATAACGCGAAGGTAATATTATTCCAATACATTGTTATTGTCAAAAATAAAAGTGAATTAACAGGAACAAGGTACTTGCTAAAAATTGTAGAGTTTAACATACACTAAATTATCCGTCTTAATGACGCTCAAAAGATTTGAGTACAATGGGTTCTTTCGGAATGGTAAATTTTCCTCGTTCAATGAAAAATACAGAAGCAAATTCTTGTTTTTGTTCGGGTGTCCAACATGCGGCTTCGTCGGCAAAGGCGTCTAGGGATTTGGAAATAGGTAAATAATCCGTGGTATCGGCCTCAATGGGTTTCTGTCCATAAGCGCAAGTGCTACACAGGAACAGGGCGATATAGAGTTTTTTTTTCATTTTTTGGAGCTTAGAGGTCTAATAATACGAAAGACCAGATTCGTTACATAGTTAAAAAATGCTGTAACTTAAAAAATGCTGTCCGTTCAATATGTTTTAAAGCTAAATATCTTTTGTGATGTTGAAAACCAAAGTTATAATCGGAGGCTTATTATTGCTTGTAGCGAGTTGCGGCATTTCTAAGCCCATTATTCCCGACCGTATTTCGGAAATTGAACAGCAAAAGCAAGAGGCCGATAAAAAACGTAACGGGGTGCAAAGCGATTTTGAGATAATGAAAGGTTGGCCTGAAGAAGAAAGGCAGTACTTCATCGACCATTTCGTATATAAAAGCATTGAAATAAGAAATGACACCTTGGTTTTTGTAAAGTGAAGGAGGTTTTCACTACTGAAATTCAATAGGGTTATCGAGGTGCTATTTAATATAATCTAACCCGTGAATTTACACAAAGGTCTCTCGGTTGATGAATGAACTGAGGTAATTATTCCTTCTTCTGGATGTAATGAATTTCCCCAACTACAAAGAGTTTAAGAAACTCAAACGCTTGCTCATCTGTAAGTGATTCCATGAAAATAATTAGTCCTTGTTCGTTCGGAGACATTGTTGAAATATCTTTGCCATTGACGATTTTGAGATTAGTATTTTTCAACAATAAGGTGTCTTGCTGCAACGCTATTTTTTGCGCGGTTACTGTAGAGAAGAAAAGAGAAGCGAAACTAAAAAGTAGGATTTTCATTCGAATAGAGTTATTTGGTAATAATTTTTTATCAAATTTTAAATTATTTCTTTTTTAGAATTATCTAACAACTTATCAATTGTCTTTGGTTACATGTTCTAGGTAAGGGGTAATTTGCAGAAAACAAGGGATAAGAAGGATAGGGAAAATAGTTGATTTTTCATAGCTAGCTTTTTCTTTAAGTACTCATAAAATCACTAGCGTTACTACAATGAATAATTTGGATTTAAATGCTAACTTTAGATATATGAGGCAAGCGAAACCGAACCTTACCTTTACCTGTTTAAAAAAATTCAGCGATATGACTCCGAATGCTACGGGTAGGTTTTGTACTGACTGTAAGATTTCAGTCAAGGATTTCAGGTCCTTAAATGCTGAGGAAATTGAACATGAGATTACTATCGACGCTACTGCGCATCGCTGTGGTAATTTTTATGCGGAACAATTAGATAAACCCTTTGGGAATTGGAAGGATAAGATAATCACTTGGTACCAAACGGTTCAAACATCGAGCTATCGGTACCGTGTATTAAAGCCCATGATGTTATTCCTGGTATCCTCGCTACTTATATTAACGGGATGTCGGAGTCGTCAACTCGCGGGCGCTTATGCCTATGATACGGATTCGTCAGATCAAGGGGTAAAGCATAAAAAGGAGCTTAAGCAGGAGAAAACTAAGACCACAAAGAATTATTGATAGATGGAGTCGGAGGGGAGGAACTAATTTTAAATTAAAATGAGATGAGCAGTCTAAGCAAGTTAAAATTCAATTCTTTGAATATGAAGGTTAATTCCTATCGCATAAAACTTGTATTACTACCTATCTTCTTTTGGATTACATTCTTTGACTTTTCCCAATCGGAGTCAATAGTAATTAACCCTTCTTTAATCTATATGCATGTCCATGATGTAGTAGACACTGCAGTTTCTTCTTATACTCCTTTTGGGTGTGCCACAAAATCCTATAAATTCGATGTTGATCAAAATAATGTTACTGACTTTACGCTAACCACTTCATGTTACATGGGGGGATCTGGAGGTGATAAAAAAATAACATTAAGTTCATCTGACAGCAGTTACTTTGCGATTGATACGAATGTAATTGATACAATTGGATCCATTGTTGCGGGCCAAATTGTATATAATCCGGCGTATTTTTCGTTGGTTAAAGCATTTGAGTGGAATGATTCCATTAAAATGGAACAATGCAATCAGCAAGCGGTAAAGAATATTGTGGATTACTCTTATGGTAATTATCCCAGTTTTATCAGTTATCATTCCATGGATTCATGGATATCCGGAGACCATTACATTGGGTTTAGAAAGCAAATTAATGGCATCAATCACTTGGGTTGGATTAAGTTATCGGTGTCAAATTACAATCAATTCGTTGTTAAGGAATACGCCTTAAGTTTTTTGGATTGCCCGATTAAAATATATCCCAATCCTGTAGTTGACAATGTAACAATACAATGTGGTTATTTGGAAAACTCGGATTTTAAGGTATACAATCTTTTAGGGGAAATTGTCCTTCAAAGCAAATTAGTAAAAGGTTTGAATCAGGTTGATTTAAGTGAATTGCGTCATGGTGTGTATTCTCTTCAAGTTTCAGGGTTGGATTATTTGATTCAAAAACAAATTGTTAAGTTGTGATTTTTAAGTTTTAAGAGACTTTGTGATCGATAATCTGTTTGGGAGGGTTTGGTGGCGATTCAATTTATTTTATTTTATAGTGCCCCAGCTCGAACCCACGTAACTCCGCTATATGTAAGAGGCAAACATTCAGGGAAGATATCACCCATTTACAATGTTATTTCAGGGAATTAATTCACTAAAAAAACCGTATATTTGGGGATTATGATAAAAAGATACTTATTTGAATCGTTAATTGCGAACTTTAATAAAGGAAAGGCAATTGTGCTTCTTGGACCAAGACAAGTTGGTAAAACCACCTTGATAAAAGAGTGTTTGGCGGACAAAGATTTTTTATTTTTAAATGGAGATGACCCTGAAATCAGAGATTTATTGGAAGATGCCGGTGTTTCAAAATTGAAAGCGATCATTGGAGAAAACAAAACTGTTTTTATCGATGAAGCCCAACGAATTAAAGAGGTAGGACTGATTGCTAAGATGATAACAGATCAATTTACCAACGTACAATTGGTCTTGAGCGGATCTTCTGCCTTGGAGATCAGTCAATACACGCAAGAACCCTTAACAGGAAGAAAGTATGAATACCATTTATTTCCGATCAGTTGGGAGGAATTTGAAGATCACGTGGGGTATGTTGAAGCATCTGCTCAATTGGAAGAACGATTAGTTTATGGTATGTATCCGGATGTGTTGAATCACCGTTCAGAAGCCCGGGATGTATTGAAACAGCTTACTTCTAGTTATCTATATAAAGATGTACTTTCTTTAACTGGAATTAAGAAACCGGAACTCTTGGATAAATTGCTAAAAGCCCTGGCATTGCAACTGGGGAGTGAAGTTTCTTATAATGAATTATCGAATTTGTTGCAGATAGACAAGGCTACTGTTTCAAAATATATTGATTTGCTTGAAAAGGCATTCATTGTTTTTAGGTTAAATAGTTTCAGTAGAAATCAGCGCAAGGAAATAAAAAATAATCGTAAGATTTACTTCTACGACAATGGCATTCGGAACATGATTATCAATAACTTGAACCCAATCGATTTACGAACAGATAAAGGAGCCTTATGGGAGAACTTTTTAATTGCTGAGCGAATAAAATTACAACAATACCATCAGCTGTATACCAATAATTATTTCTGGCGCACGGTTCAAAGACAAGAAATCGATTTTGTCGAAGAATCCAACGGACAAATAACAGCCTATGAGTTTAAATGGAAATCCAAACCTACCGCAAAAATACCTGCTTCCTTTTTGCGCGAATACAACGCAGCAGGCCACATCATCGATAAGGACAATTTCAGAGCGTTTGTAAGAAATAACAATAAATAACATGCCCCACCTCGAACCCACGTAACTCCGCTACAGCTACTACGGTCTTATCAAAAGAAGCAACAATTTTATCAACAATACGGCCATTGTGGTTCAATGCGATCATCCTGGATGCTTGGTTGAAAAACTTCAAACGAGACTATTGGCTTAGCTCCTTATTAACAAAAACGAGCTAAGCATTCGTTATAATTAGAAAAATAACAAGCATAAAAAAAAGGGAAGTTAAGACCTCCCTTTATTAAAAAAAAATAGTTGAATTTGGACTTAATACGTCAATTTTTCCAAACGCATATCGATTTTCTTTTCTTTTCGATAATATTCTGAAACTGAAATATACCCTGGTTTACCGGGTTGGATCCACCAATATCTAGACTCACAGCTTATTGGAATTCTACTTTCGCTAACCTTGCCTGATTTAATGGAAATTACACCCACCATTAAATCGCTTTTCGCTGATTTATCATCTTCTTTTCTATTGGCATCAATATAAATTACGTCATAGTAATCTTTTTCTTTATTTCTAGAGGTGAAAGAATAATCAAAAGCTCCAAGAGATTTGATGTAATAACCCAAAGTGGTTGAACCATATATTCCCATCCCTGAAGGAAGTATGATGTTAGTTTTTTTCTTTTCAACCTTTTTAAAATCAACTAAATTCTTTTTTTCATCAAATTCCACCACAATCATGTCACCTAACAACATTTCAAAAGCAGAAGCGTTTGATGAACCACCCAAAGCGCCTGCTGCAACTTGCAATGCGATTCCTCCAGCACTTACTTGTTTCAAAAATTGCTCACCAATCAAGAAAACATGTCCATTTTTAGATACGATTACATCATGAAAAAACGCATAAAATGGTCGCTCTTTTTTTCCATCTTCATCCGTTAGTGACACGAATTGATCAATATCACCTTTCCAAGCGTAGTTGGTAACCCCTAAATCTACTCCTTCTAATGAAATTTCTTGCATATATAACCCTTGACTTTTATCTTTAACAATATCATCATTCGGTTTATAGTATTCACCAACAATCGTAATGTTTTTCTTGCTTTCATTCAAGAATGATTTAAGTAATGAACGTAAACCAGTTGCGTCATCTCCCATACTTATTTCTGTAATTTTTGATCCATCAGTTAAATTAAGTAAAAGCAAATAATTCGACATTTCACGAGTTGAAATGTTTTTTTTCTTGGTAACAGTGGCAGTTAAATAATTAGCTGAAATGTCATTAATTTCTACCATTTCCAACATTTCTGAAATTTCGTTTGATTGGTAACTCCAAACTTCATTTGCTTCGTTGTCATAAGCTACAATTTCATATCCTACTTTTTTGTTTTTAGTGAACGTTGAACGAATAAATCCTTTATCTCCATTTGGATAGATGGAAACGTTCTCTGTTGCTGATTGCAAATTCATAGCAACTTTATTTAAATCCCATCTACTAATTTCATCCTTCGCTATAGATTTAGAGCCTTTCATAGCACCGCTTCTATCAAACGTAACAAACTCATAGCCTGTTTTTGAATCATAAAAATGTAACATAAAAACGCTTCCATTATATACCATTTCTATGAGAATAGAATTTTTTGGTCTTACAATTTCAAATTTTGATGCAGGATTGTAATTATCATCAAACATTTCAATTTCATAAGCGGTATTATTTTTATCTACTTTCTCCTTGGTAAAGAAAATAAAGTAGCCAACAAGTTTGTTGTTCTCAATAATTTGTCCTGAATGTTTGGCGGACCTTAAGTTCAATACATTCTCCACACTCGCCTGTTGGGCATTTACTGATAACACGCTCAAAAGCAATGCAAACAGTACCAGTTTTAGATGTTTCATTTATTTATTTTTTGGTTTTACAAAGGTTAGTTTTTTATTCGCGTACAAATATCGCTCAATTTCCTCCAGAATAAAACTATAATTTGAAAGGTAAATCGCTTCTTTGTTTTCTTTCCAAGTTACATCAAGAGTGGGATAATCTTCACTTTCAGCCAATAGAATGATTGCTACCAATTCATTTATTGGTGAATCTAACGTAGGAATTTCATTTTTGTAAAGCGAAAAAAGATCGTCACAATCTGTTGGCGAGATAGCGTAAGAAAGCGCACAAATACGATCAAAATCTTCCGAGAATTTTGGATTTTGTAACTGAAGATATTTTCCCGCGATTCGCTTTTTCTTAAGGTAACTCAAGGCTTTGAATGTTAACATCAAATGCTCTTTTACTTCTTTGTTATCGCTGTGATTTTCCAAAAATTTTAAAGAGTGATAAATAACTTCAGAAAAATTCTTGTTTACCCATGAATTTTGAATCATTTCTATTCCAACTTGACGCTCTATGAGGGTATAATTTTCATCATAAGTTGGGGCGTATTTTGAAAAAGTGGTGTCTAAATTTAAGAGATTCGCCAATTTATAGAAACGTTCTCTATCATAGGGATGAGTGGCTAAATAAGGTAATTTTGATTCATCTTTAGTAAATGAGCCCAAGGAACTTTCTCGCATATATTCTGCATCCAATGTTTCTATGGAAGGTATGGATTGAAAATGAAAGTAGGTTTTATAATTTAAGGAATCGCTCACGTTTTTACTCCTTTTTTCCATGGCATGAAACATCGAAAGCGCGTCTGTATAATTGAACTGAGCTTCTTTTAAATACATCAATCCAAGTGAGTCCGCCTCAAATTCATGACTTCTGGATTTTTCGCGAGATTCTAAAATACGTGGTAATAGTAAGGCGTTTAGTGCACTTACTTGACCATAACTAGTTTTTAAAATTCCATCGATTTCTTTTTCAATGGTTTTGTCCGTTTCATTTTTTATCGACTCAACAATCGATTCTTCAACGTGAAGCAAGGTGTTGTGAGCGATTTCATGACAGAGAACTAAGGCAATTTGTGCTTCATTTTTTAGATCATTTAATAATCCTACATGCACAAAAATAATATGGTCACCCATCGTGAACGCATTGAAATCATTGGAGCGATACAATACCAAACGGGTATTTTGTGGGATTCCAGGGTTTAGCGTTAAAATTCGGTTAAAAATTGAATTGATTTTGACATACAATTCGCCCGCGGCAATAATTGAACTGGAATTCAATATTTTCAATTCAGCTTCAATTTTTTGCTTATTCTTCTTTTTGTAAAGTTCGTTCTGTGAATTGGTCAATTCTTGACTTGATGGACAGGTTAAATTTTGATCGATTAGTTGCTGTTTTATTTCAGCTATTTGCGCATTGTTTTCGTCCGCATTCTGTGCTTGTAGTTCCAAAAAAGAACAAACCAACACCATGAATAAAACTACTTTTCTCTTAGTCAAAAATCAATTTTTAGTGAAATTAGAGATAAAATTCTGAACTTAAATCAGTCTTGATTAAGAAAGCTTGATTCAAGCATGATGAATAGTTGATTTTGTCCACGTCTCTGAAAAGCACCTCGTCTTGTCATAAATCAATGATTTCAATATGTTTTAATTTTTTTGCCTGCATATTAGAACTTATAGATTGACCCCACCAAGCGGTTGACCTGAGTTTTCAAATTATTTGTTTCGATAAGATTTCGGTTTTGAATTAAATAATCAAGCTCAAAATTTCTTCCGTTAACTTTTCAGAAAGCACTCCATCTTCTAACGTGCAATGGATCAAAAAGCTTCATCGTAAAGCGATGTTGTCTTTTTTTGCTTTCACAAATTTGAGGACGAGACTTCATTTGTGCACACAAAAAACACCACTCCAAAGGAGTATACTTTTGATCAGAGTTGACTTAACTGACATTTTTTCCGAACCTCTTTTTGTAGGATTTGGAGTTGTTTCAATGGTTTAAAAATTGGTAACTAAATAACTCAGATATTCATTTAGTTTCGTTGACAAGTAATAAGGTAGGTTCATCAAATAATATGTTTTACCACTTCTTGTTGAATGTTCTTCGATGCTGAATTTATTAGAATAGATTCGAACAGCATAAGGATGAGGTGCCCCTTCAATAAATTGGTGCAATGATTTCAGTTTACCTTCTTTACCTGATTTTATCTCAATTGGAATAACCATCTTATTGAATAGACCTAACAAATCGGTGGTATGATGGTTCCCCTGAAGAATTTAATAAAATAAGGGTTAAATGTTGTTTGTTCTGTCACATAATATAGGTAATCCTATTGCTGATTTAGGTCAAATCATTAGGGGAGATAAGCGCGAAAGCCAGTTTATATAAAGATTTTAGCGTAATGTGGAACAGGGAGTGGTTGATCATTATTTCAGAATCTCTCCAACCACTCTAAATCCAATTTGAGTTTCTTTTGATTCTTCATGATAAACTCCATTAGCTCTGAAATCCAAAAAGTTAATACTTGAATTCCAACTGCCGCCTTTGACTATTCGAGCTTTGTTTAGATCAAAATCTGAAGCTGTCTTTAATACGTTCAAAGATTAAGGAATTTATCAATAGTATTGAACACCCGGTCCAAATCTATATAAGTCTACTCTCCGTTAAAGTTGTAATATACTTTTAATTGGTTAGGAATAATGTCGTTGACATCAACTTGCTCAACTTTTATTCAAACAAACTTGTAAATAAACGTCTGAATTGGTTTTAACGACGAAAATTTTCTAAATTTGAAATTGAATTTTAGAAATTAATATAACAGAATGAAGCAATAATTTTAATAATAAATAAATGAAAATAGTTAGTATAATTTCCACCCTATTAATCAGCTTTAGTTTTATTTCATTCTCTCAAACGGTAACCATAGGAACCCAAGTATGGATGGACAAAAACTTGGATGTAAGTACCTTTCGTAACGGTGACCCCATTAAGCAAGTAAAAAGCAATGAAGAATGGCAAAAAGCGGAAACCGAAGGTGTACCTGCTTGGTGTTATTATGAAAACAAGAAAAAGAATAATAAGAAATACGGTAAACTCTTCAACTGGTATGCTGTTAACGACCCTAGGGGTTTAGCGCCTGTTGGTTACCACGTGCCTACGGAAACTGAGTTATACCAACTAAGCGAATATTTATCACCAGGAGAAGAGGGGGCTAATGCAGGAAAAAAAATGAAAAGTACGAATGGTTGGCAATCATATGAAGGCAAGGAGGGTAATGGCACCAACGAAATCGGCTTCAACGGACTTCCTGGTGGCTTCCGCACCAACGGTGGAATATTCATCAAAAAAGGTAATCACGGTTACTGGTGGGGTGCAACAGAGGACAGTGAAATGTCTGCCTCTTACTTCCATTTAGGGAATAGTGATGATTCTTTCCATATTTTTCATTACGGGAAAGGTGGAGGATTCTCCGTTCGTTGCGTAAAAGATTAATTTTCCCGACTCTCTCTAGATTTTACCTATTTGAATTATTTTCCACGGGGCTTTCTAATTATTGATAAACTTTCGCATTTGTTTATATTTCCATAAAAGTCGATCTAATAAAACAGAAGAATGTACACCAACGTTATACCAGCGCGCATGCCAGCGCAACATTAGCTCAAATCGCCTTCACGCAAACCTCAATGCTTGATTATTCCTGTTAAAATGATGTTTGGTTAAAATCAATATTTCATTAATTTACCCTATCAATCCTTTCCCGACAGCTTGTTCTTTTCCCGGCGGTAAATCTTCTTCGACAGCTCAGCGCGTTGCACAAAACACCCAACAAAGTAGCCTTGTTATATTGGTTTTTATGAAACTTATTATTCTTTTCTTCTGTGTTGTTTTTCATTTGTTTACTTATTTTCAAGTAGCTGATTAAAATTTTATTTGTAGTGTTGATATTAATAAAATTGAGGGTTCAGTTATAAAATTTATTAATGATTATCGAGCATCAAAAGAATTAAATAGTTTAATTGTAGACATTTTATTATCTAACGACTGTCGTAGTTGGTCTGATAGTACAATCAAAAGTCTAAAAACAAACTGGGAAGTTTACCACAGCACGCTAATTGTGGTGTGATTGAAAATATTGCGGGGTGGGGTGTTTCTGTACCTCCATTTATTCCATTAAATAATACTATTTTTATTTAGACTTACCGAATGATATTTTGGATCCTTATATTGATTTATATGAACATGATGATACGATGCTACATCCCGTAAAAAAAATTGAGGTTGTTGCATCAATTATTTATTTTAATAATTCCGTTTTTGTTTCTGTAGTGATGGGAACCAAATGATTATTTAAAGCATTAAAATGTAAATTAACATGAACTAGGTCTTCAAATCCATAATCCCAGTTATCGATTGTTTCGCTGAAAACAATTATAACAATTGTTATTTGGTAAAGATATTCCAAGAAAAATTTGGTTTTAATGAAATTTAACTCGCAGCAATAATAATACGGAAATTAAAATGTTTGATTAGACCTACTTTTTTATTACAGTCACACTTGTCTCGTAGGGTCTATATTGAATAGTACCTCTTTTATCTACAATTCCTATTGAGCCATTAATTTTTAAGGGACCTTCCTTTAATGCCTTGACTTTAATAGTGGCTACCCCGTCTTTAATATTCTTAATATTTCCTACACGAGGTTCCACAACGGGCGAGACATCACTAGAAAAAGCAGCCATCATAACCATTACTTCAAATTCATCACCAACCTTAATAACATTGTTTGCGGGATATGCAAGGGCAAGAATTTTATTGAAATTATATTTGGAACCATAAGAATGACTGTCTTTAATGCTTTGAACAATAGAAGCTTCTAACTCAGCAATAGAATATTCAATAGAATATAATAATATCAAATTGTCTACAATATTGTTGTTTTTAAAGTTAATCTGTTCAGGGTCTTTCTTTTCTTTTAAAATCGATGATAATTCTAAATTATTGATAGCTTTTTGTTGGGTTAATTTGTTAATAAGTCGATTGTATTTTTTATAAATATTATCGGTAGATGATTTTCCATTAAGATCAATAGGTAATTCATTAAAATTGACAGTTAGATTAGGTTTTTTATCGTTGATCACAATCGATTTTCTGTTTTCTTCACTTAAACCATCTAATAAAGATTTTTTAGATTGATAGATCTCATTATAAACTTCTTCAAAATCTTTTTTCAAGTTCTCAATTTGCAAAACAAGTTGAGAAAGTTTGTTTTTTTCATTTGCCCTTTCGTTCGAAAGTGAGAGTAATTCCTCTTTGATCATAAATTCATTTTCCAAAACCATCCCTTTTTTCGAATTGATGCTTGAAACCAGAGAATTTCCAACTATTGGGTTCTGAGAAGAGTTAGTGCAAGAAGCAAAAACAACAAGTGATAATAAACCGAGAATTAAAAAATGTTTCATAATATATTTATTTATGTAAAAATAAAAAAAACTAAATAAGGAATTGAAAATATACTATTTTTTTCATTGTTGTCCGATAAATTATTTTAAAAAAGTGTGTTTTCCAACGAAGGATTTCTCGCTTTATTTACTGTAATTAGGTTTACCCGCACTAAATTAAATGAATGAAATTATGTATTTTATTGGTCAATCCGTTTTGATCTCCCTCCGATAAATCATCTTCGATGGTTCAGCACGTTGCACAATGCACCCGCCTCCGCCCTGCTTTGTTTTACAAACTTCGAAGGGCGGAGGTGGGCGCAAATCAGTGGATTCCGAACCCCTTTTTGGCGGATTTGGATAGGTTCGAGAATATTCAAAACAATCGAAATTATTTGGAGAGTTCAATCTTTAACTTCTTCCCTTTCACTTTTTCGTGGCGAATTGTTGCAAGAAGCGATTTCACTTGGTCTCTTTTCACGGCAGCATAAGCCGCAAAATCAAGCACCGTAATCAAGCCAATTTCTTCTTTTAATAGATTTCCTTTTTGGCCTAAAAATCCTACGATGTCGATTTTATTGATTTTGTCTTTTTTTCCTCCACTGAAATACAAGGTCACAAAAGAACTTGCAATTGGATGGGGTAGGTTTGTTGGTAAGATGAATTCAGATCTTGGAACTTCCAAATAATCAGGGGTGTTTTCGTCTTTGTTGAGCAATAAATAGGAAGAACCATTCGATTTCATGCGTGCCGTGCGACCGTTTCGATGAATAAATGCTTCTTCGCTGTGTGGAAACTGAAAATGAACCACGTGTTGAATTTCAGGAATGTCCAAACCGCGTGAACCTAAATCGGTACAAATCAAGGTGTGAAAGCTGCCATTTCGAAACTGAATTAACGCTCGTTCACGCTCGTCTTGTTCCATTCCTCCGTGGTAAATAATCGAATCGTAACCGTTGTCGAACAACTGATTATGAACCGATTCAGTAGCTTCTCTGAAATTGCAAAACACAATCGTTAATTCTCCATTGAACGAACACAGTAAATCAAAAAGCTTTTCGAATTTATTGCTATTTCGAACAGGATAATTCCAAAAAGTAATCGCTGGAGCTTCTAAATTTGCTAAATGATTAACGATTTCAGGATTTCGAAACGCTAAATAATCAGGGAATTCTTTGTGTTCCGTGGCTGAAACCAACGTTGTAAAAATCAAGGCGTGTAATTCTTGATAAATGAATTTAATTTGATCTTCAAAACCAAATTCCAAACTTTTATCATATTCATCCACAACGAATTGCGTAACTTTTGATAAATCCAGGGTATTTCTAGCAATGTGGTCGCAAATTCTTCCAGGTGTACCAATAAGTAACGCAGGAGCTTCTTTTAAGCTTTTCTTTTCCACCGTGATCGAGTGACCGCCATAGCAAGTCAATACTTTAAAATTAGTTTTCATGGCACGAAAAACACCTTCGATTTGAATGGCTAATTCTCTTGATGGCGCTACAATTACCGCCTGAATTTCTTTGGAGCTTGAATCGAGTTTTAAAAATAAAGGCAATAAAAAGGCGAACGTTTTACCAGTACCAGTTTGTGAAAGAATCATAAGGTTGCGCGCAGTTTCGCTTTTACTTAGCGTTTCTTGCTGTAAGGCATTTAGTTCTAAAAATCCAATATGGGAAAGAACGGAAGATATCTGTTGTTTTGAACTCATGTTGCAAAGATAGGGGGAGTTACAGAATAAACCTGTTGGATTTCCAAAGTGATTCCAGAAGGAGTTAAAAGATAAGCACACCAATTTGGTGTGCTTATGTCAAGTTGAGTCGGAGGGTAGGGTTAGCTGCGCTGAACCCATGTACTAACGTGCAATGGATGAAAGCACCTTCCTTTAGGAATGTGCTTAGCCTCTCAAGTATAATCAACGCAGGCAAGATTTTAAGCTGTTTTTAGTAAACTGTAAACATGGAGAATAAATTACTTAGTAATTACTAATCTTTTCGTGTATATCTTTCCGTTTACAGTAATTTTACAGACGTAAACGCCGTTATTTAGACCATCTGGTTTAAATAACAGCTTGTATGCCCCTTCTCCTAGTTTTTGGTCAAGCACTGAGGCAGCTTTATTTCCTAATAAATCATAAACCTCAATTGTTATTTCCGCAGGGTTTTCAAGAACGTATTCAATTGTAGTAAAATCGACCGTTGGGTTAGGATAAAGTTTAAAGTTAAATTCATCAACTTTAGTATGTGTTGCATTTGAACTTGGTTCAGGAACATCAGAAACGTTAAAACCACTCACATTTACTTCTCTAATTACTAAATTCAAATAAAGATTACCAAAACGATCTCCATTCGGAGGATTAATAGGTGCGTTACCAGTAATTGTGTCAGATTCTTGAGTTAATATGTAGAAATTATCCTCTTTACCATAGGAAGTTGTCATATCCCAAATATATACAGACGTATCACCCAAAATCCCGGTGCCATTATTAGAAGGTTCCCAATATGTTGGATCGATTTGTGAATTATTCATATAAAGATTGAGTTGGCCAAGATCTGGGTTAATGGTATCATTAAAAAGTTCTATTGTTTGATAGGTTAAAGCTATAAATCCATTTTTATTCACCGAAACTTTGGGTTGTTGAAAGGAAAAATACGGATCGACTACTGAATCAGCTGGAGCCCAATCCAGTGTATTAGGATTCCAAGCAGACGCATACAATCCTTTTTCAAAATCACCGTTTTGGTCATATTCTGTAGTAGTCCAGGCAATGGCACCATAGATTCCATTGAAATCTAAACTTACCTCGTCAAAACTAACTAATCCATTGTTATTGATGATTGTTTCCGCTGCACCCCAACTCCCATTATTCGGCGAAATTTGAGTCCACTGCATAAATTGTACTTCATTATTTAAGGTGCTGTCATATCCATCCGCATCATGTATCCATGTTGCAATAGCATGGGTAGAATCATAATACGAAATATTAACTAATTTATCGGTTCCGAATGGATTAGGTGGAAGAAGAGGCGTTGGAATACCTAAGCTAACGCCATTCATATCTTCCGCAACAGAACAGTAATAAACATCTGCATTTGTATTCGAGTCATCATTACGTACTACCCATGTTATTAATCCATAAGGTCCTTTACCCATGATGATGTTTGCATTACCTTCTGCTCTTCCACTTTGTAATGTGGTATTATCATCACTGAGCATAATTGGTTGTGTAAATGTGTTGTTTTGATTTTCGTACATGGTTATCCAAATATCTTGAGCTTCTAGAAGGTCATTTAAATCCATTGTAGTCGTGTCAAAATTGTTAGAGTTGTATCTATTTTGAGTCCATGAAATCAATGCGTTACCACTAGGAAGTATCGCTACTTTTGGATTTGATATAACCTCTTCGGATGTTACAATTTCAGGGAAAGAAAATGAGTTTGTTGCATAGTCTAATTTACTAAATAAAATATTTGTGTTTACGTCAGAAGTATCCAACCAAACTACATATAAAGACGAGTCATTGGCTGATATGTTGGGCTGGGCGAATAAATCAGGCGTAATTAAATATGGATTCGATTCAAATAGTTTTACTGCGTTTCCATGGGCATCTACCTCTTCCCAAATAGATTCATGAAAAGGCCCCCCTTTAATTTGATCCCCCCATGAATTAGAATAAAAGGTTTTCTCAAGATGCCCTTCGCTTACTGTAAAAAATTTAGGCCCTAATTTGTAATCGATATAACCTGAGATCATCAAATTACCTCCAAATAAAGAATTCGTAGTCGGAGTTGGAAAATCAGTATAGTGTACACCAACACCTATAGATCCCTCCGCAATTAAAGACCCACTTGCTGACGCAATTAGTGCGTCGGCTTTAACCCTTAACGTTGCCTTTGCATTGATTTTTGCTGTTAATAATGAAGAATCCACACCCCAGGAATTGTATGCATTACTAAAACTATAATTCATATTTCCATTTAGCTCTGCGTTAATTTTTAACCCACCATCAATTTTTATAGAAGGTATTAGGCTCGGGAACAATGGATAAAATTTACCCAAAGGCCAGTTAATTTCAAACGGAGAAGAGGTAAGATTACCACTTAAGGAAATGTTAGGGTCGAAGTTCTGATCAAGCAAAAAATTTCCACTTAAAGGGTAGGAATAGGGAATTGTTGCTTGATTGAAAATGTTTATACTAATATCAGCGTTTAAATTTGATGCAGTTGATTGACCATTAGAACAATCAAAAACTATATCGGAAGTTATTTCAGGACTTAATAGATTATATGGTCTACCATTTAAACCTGGAATATCATTTGGCATGGGGTTATTTTGTTGATTAAACTGAAAGTGTCCAATCATGGTAACACTGTTATTTAAAACATTAATATTATCAACGTATCCATTGCCGTTACTTAGCCAATTAGGAGAGGTAATGATATTGGGTTGGTAGTAATTTTCCCCTAAATAATTACCATTGTTATCATAAAATACAGCGGTAAAATAATAACCATTATCTAATAATCCCATATCATAGGTCCAACTCATGGAATTGTTTCCCCCTGCAGGATCAATTAAAGAATCAATCTCGTTATTTCCTGCATCCGATAAGTAGAAATCAATATAATAGGCAGAAGGGTCTGAAGCTGTAATTGTGTTATCAACAGTAGAAATACCTTGAACAAAATAATCACCAATACTTGGGGTAATATTACCGTATTGAGAGAATAAATATGTTGGAATTAAAATTATTGATGTAAGTAGCGCGTGTAATTTTTTCATATGTTCATTTAAATTCAAGTTACCTTAATTCTCGGCAGTTTTAACTACATTTTTGTATAAATGTAATTGTTTTTTATTTGATACCCTAATGTCTTCGCACCACATTAAAACAGACCTATTCAATAGTTCTCTGAAAATATCACTGACTAAATTCAACGTTAGTTTACTTTGATTAGAATTCTAGCAAAATAAATGTTAGCCAGGAGGGGTGAATTTGCACTTTATTTTTCACTAAACAATGGAATTAACACCTGTGTCTAACTCATTTAGAACATTGATAACTTTTATTAAATAGGGATACAGCATATGGTTTCTTCAGGTGTAGATGATGGGATTGGAAAGAGTGAACCCGAGGTCTAACGTGCAATGGATGAACGTAAAAAATATCTGAGTTTTCTGTGTTTGGTTTGTTGATCAAAGAAATCGTTTATTCGAAAAAGCTTTTCCGGAGCCGGATTTTAAATATTTTTCGAAATTAAAGGCTTTGTATTTATCGGAAAAGGCAATGTAGGTTATTAGCGATACTGGGAGCCTTGTAGCTGTATATTTTACTTCTTGGTTTGCATGCCGTTTTAATCGTTCTTGGATGTTTTGTGTACAGCCTGTGTAGGTTGAATTATCTGAGCATTATAGGAGATAAACGTATTGCATGGGAATATCTAAGAGGTCCTGAACGTGTGTGAAAGGGTTAAATTGTTCTGCTTCGCTAAAGCTTCGCAGGGCGGAGGTGGAGTCGGAGGGTAGGGTTAGCTGCGCTGAACCCATGTACTAACGTGCAATGGATGAAAAAGCTTCATCGCAAGGCGATGCTGTCTTTTTTTGCTTTCCCAAATTTGAGGACGAGTCCTCATTTGTGTTCACAAAAAAAGCCACTCCAGAGGAGTAGCTTTTTCATCAGAGTGGAGTCCACCGACCTATTCTCGAACCCCTTTTTGGAGGATTTAGAGAGGTTGGGAAATGTGTTGAAGTGAAAAGCTATAGACTCTTATGTCATGCTAAAAACAAAATAATGACCAACATATTATTGAACTACTTACATGTTTTTTACAAACCTAAAAAATACTTTTTGTTACTTTTTAAAATTCATGGATTAAGCCTAAAGAAATCAATATTAACGCTTAATCCTTATCTTTTATGAAACTATTTATCTTAATGATACTCTTAATGTTTAGTCAAGGAGTACAATCGCAAACTATGACATTCACTGTAAACATTAAAGCTGCTTACAATGTAGATATGGAACTTAGAAGAGCAATATACGAAGACACAACCTTTGTGGGCTGGTGGTTAGAAAAAGAAATTCCAACAGTAAAAATATCTTCTACTCAATATAAAATAATATTGCCTATTAATAATCAATATGTAGTTACTTTTCTTGATCCAATAACTGAAAAATGGAAGCTAATATATATTGCAACAGGTGAAGAATCCAGCACTAAAAATGCATTTACAGTAACTGCAGATTTTAATACAACCGATGAATTATCGATATTATATGCTTATGACACTAAAATGTTTATGTTTAAAACCATCGCAAGATAAATTTAAGGTTGAATGATCGAATTGACATTTTTTCAAACATAACTTAATACCCTTTTAGATTATAATCATTCGTCATTACTCTAAATTGAATTGATATGAAACCATTGCCGCTAATTATTCCAGTTAAACAAATAAAGTATATGTTACTAATAGAAACTGAAACGCTGGGTTTTGTCCTTGGATTTTATTCAAACTATGGTCCTGCAGAGAAAAAGATTTGGGAACTTTATGCTGCACATAAAATTGAAGATAACTTAGATGAATATTTGAAAAATAACTTGAATTATATTTCCCTTTATACCATATTCAGTACGAATCCTGTTCCTGCATATGATATGTTTGGAAATCATGTTTTCTTAACGCACAATGGTTATTTTAGCCTAACAATTTTAGAAGTAAAAAAGATATTCAACCTACCATTATTTTTAACTTTAAGAGAAAACTTTCAAATTGCAATTCCTTATTGTGGGGAGGATATTAGATTTGATAATATGGACAAAAGAGGAATTGAGATGTACTTTTGGATGGCTAATTGAAGATTTCATTCTTGTTAAAACAGATTGGATTAAAATGTCAAAAAAAACGTAAAATGAAATTCCGCTGTTACTTTGTTTTAATCTTACATTATTTACAAAACCGAAAAAACTATTATATACATTGAAGAAGTACTTAATACTTGCTGAATCAGAAGATGTTGGCTATTTTATAGAAATAGTTGATGATTACAATCTGGCAATT
>CANHHA010000010.1 GCA_947460825.1 Flavobacteriales bacterium | reverse complement strand
CTTACTTCAGGTGGGTGTACTGGAACAGATCAAATGACGGTTACGTTTAACCAGCCAACTGATGCAACAATAAGCGCCTTAGTCGGATCCGGAGATTTGCTGTGGTGTGGATTAACCAATACCGATTGGTCTACCTCAACGAACTGGTATCAAAAACAAGCGGCTGGTCATTACGTAAGAATGTCTGGTGCGGTACAACCAGGAATCGGAAATGAGGTTTTTACAGTGAGCACGGCGAACGGTGGGATGTGTGTTGGTAATAGTACCCCATCTTTAAGTGTGAATAGTAATGCGGAGGATGTATACGTTGGAGTAGGTGTTGTACTAAACTTATCTAATGACAGCATAAACATTGCTCAAAACTTAATTAACCAAGGTACAATTGCAGCATCCACTGGAACAGTAAATTTCACAGGAAACAACAATTCAACGGTAAGTGGCTCAGGTACAACACAGTTGTTCAGCATGCGTGTGAACAAATCTGCTGGTGCAACCTTAACCTTGCAGCAACCGGTGTTAGTAACGAATGTGCTAACGATGAACCAAGGAAATGTATTCACTACGAGTGCAAACTTACTTACCCTAGGAACAAGCAGTGCTGCACCAGGAAGTTTAACTTACAACTCAGGTACTATTGTTGGTCCATTCAAGCGCTACTTCGCGAATGCAGCAAGTGCAGGAACCGCAGGCTTATTCCCTGTAGGAACTCCGGTATACAATCGCTATGCAGACTTTAGCTTTGGATCTGGACCGGGTGTGGATCAATTCTTAACAGTTGAATACAAAACGGGAGCACCAATGCAAGGAGGTATTCCGCTATACAATGGCTTACCCTTGATGGCTTCCGGTTCGATGATACAGAATTATTCAGCGGATGGTTACTGGAGCGTGATTCCAACAAACAATAACTATACGGCACCGATTACGTCGGTGAGCTACGGAGTTACCTTGTTTGCGAATAACTTAACGGGAATGCAAAGTCCACAGGTATGCCGCATCATTAAGAGTGCAGGTTCCAATACAGCGGCTCAACACCACGTGGCATGGCAAGCATGTGGAACGCATACTCCAATCAATGGAGCAGCAAATCCACAAGCGTTCTTGATTACAAGTACCGTGACGCAAGGATTCAGTTGGTTCAACGTAGGTTCGCCGAATTCACAAGCATTGCCTGTTGAATTGTTAAGCTTCAATGGAAACTGTGAGTCAGGAACCGTAAGCTTGACATGGCAAACCGCTACGGAGCATAACAGCGATTATTTCAACATTGAAAAATCAAGAGATGGTCAAAACTGGCAGTTGCTGACAAGCATGGATGCTGCTGTAAACAGTACACAGTTGTTGAACTATGAAGGTACAGATGCGAATGCCATGGAAGTAAATAACTACTACCGCTTAACGCAAGTAGACATCGATGGAACAACAAAAACGTACGATGTAATCAATGTGAGTTGTTCAGGCGCAGCGAAAGGCTACTTCTCAGCGTATCCAAACCCAAGTACTGGATCATTCCAAGTGATCTTGAATGATAAGAATTTGGTGGGATCAGGAATCTTGAGCGTGAAAGATACGAAAGGCACAGAATTGCTAAACCGTACGATTGAAGTAAAACCAGGCATCAATATATTCAGTGTAACAGACTTGAACTTAGCCCCAGGCGTTTACTACATCCAAATGGTTAACGGTGAACGCGCTACCGAGGTATTGAAAGAAGTGATTCGCTAAGCGAAAATAAATAACAAGATGAAATCCCTCGTTCGAAAGAACGGGGGGTATTACTACCAATCCTGTCGAACGATTACAATATCCATATTCCAAGACTTCAGCTAACGTTCAATTTCTGCGTGATAAAGACTTATTCATGTCACTTTATATTTTTAGTCCCATAAACAAATCGTATTTTTACTTAATACGTAATGTAATACTATGTGTGTTAAATTTTATCTATTGACCCTTGCTCTTGCGCTCTCATTGCGGGCATTATCGTTAACGACAGTCAAGCGGTTAAATTCCAAGTATTTGATTGAATTGAGTCACAATGCTGATTCAATAATTCGAACATCTGGCTATTTTTCGGTTCATCCCAATGTGGCATATGGAACATTTCAGGTAATATTGAATGATAAAGACCTCATCGGTAATGCCATCTTATTAGTGAAGGATGCCAATGGCAAAGAATCTTTAAAAAGATCAGTGATAGTGAAGCCAGGAATTAATTTGTTTAGTCTAAATGATCCTAAATTCGCTCAAGGGAATTATTTTATTTCGATCATTAATGGCAATAAAGCTTCTGTTGAATTAAAAGGAGTATTAGGGCCAAAAAATAAATAAAGGATTTAATTGTACATAAAAGAATGAAGTGTTTTAACGAAATCTTTGTTCATGTACCATCACGGGGAGAAATTTCCTTCGGTTGATAATTCAACCAAAGAAGGACGCTAACTTAACCGACGAGTCGAATTAACATGGAGTTACTTATCAAGTAATTTGTTTATCAGGTATCTTTATCCCAATGAAGCGTGTTATAAAAGATACGGTATTGATCCTTTTGGGAATTGCCTCCGCTACCTTTGGTTTAAAAGGTTTTCTTATTCCAAATCACTTCATCGATGGCGGTGCGATGGGTATTTCTATGTTAGCGAGTCAGTTTTCTAGCATTTCACTCGGGATTTTCATTATCCTAATTAATACGCCCTTTATTTTATTGGGTAAGCGCTTACTGGGTAATGCCTTTGCTTTAAAAACTTCGCTTGCCATTGTGGGCCTTAGTACCTCATTGAGTTTTATATCCATACCTCTTGTGACCACAGATCCCATACTAATAGCTGTGTTCGGTGGTGTGTTTTTAGGCGCAGGGATTGGATTTGCGATGCGCGGGGGTGCAGTAATCGATGGTACTGAAGTACTCGCTATTTACTTAAGCAAGAAGTTAGGGGCCACCGTGGGGGACATCATGCTTGGAATCAACGCACTCATTTTTTCAATCGCAGCCTACCTCATGGGAGTGGAAATTGCTCTATATTCCTTGCTTACGTATTTGGCCGCTTCCAAAGCACTTGATTTTATCGTTGAAGGAATTGAAGAGTACGTTGGAGTGACTATTGTTTCCGATTATTGTGAAGAAGTACGTTTGGTGATTATCGAAAAATTGAACCGTGGGGTAACCGTTTATTCCGGTAAAAAAGGCTACGGCAAGCGGGGGGATACCGAAAATGTAGATGTGCTATACAGCGTCATTACACGGCTTGAAATTAATCGCATGTATACCGAAATAGAAAAAATTGACCCCAATGCGTTTATTGTCATGCACAGCGTTAAGGATACCAAAGGAGGAATGATCAAACAACGTTCTTTAAAAGCATAAGTAGATATTAAGATGTTAAGAGAATTAAAATCCAGATGTCCTAAAGTCCAAAAAGATATTAAGACGTTAGGATATTAAGACATTAAGAGAATGCCTTGAATCCTTGAGTCCTAAAATCCTGATGTCCAAAAGTCCTTACGTCCCACTATTCATATTTCATTAATTTTATACCCATGGATTTTCTAACCAATCTCGGACAAACCTCTCCCTATCCCTTACTTATTGAGGTAGATCGCGCAGAAGGGATTTTCATATATGATAAACAAGGGAATGCCTATGCCGATTTAATCTCAGGAATTGCCGTGAGCTCCTTGGGTCATGGACATCCAAGCATTAAAAAAGCAATACACGACCAAGTTGAACGTCACCTCCACGTCATGGTGTACGGCGAGTTTATTCAAGATGCTCAGATGGATTTTGCGCGGCAACTAACATCCATGTTGCCTTCAACCCTACAGGCGGTATATCCAGTGAATTCTGGTGCCGAAGCCAATGAAGCCGCCATGAAATTGGTGAAACGCGTTACCGGTAGAAGCGAAATCATTGCATTCAAAGGATCGTATCACGGAAGTACCCATGGTACATTGAGCATCTCATATAACGAAGTAAAGAAGACTAATTACCGTCCCTTACTTCCAGGTATACGATTTATTTCGCTCAATCATGTGGATCAGTTAGCGCAAATCACCACAAATACAGCAGGTGTTTTTCTTGAAACAATTCAAGGAGATGCTGGGGTTCGAATCCCAGATTCCTCATACCTACGAGCCTTGAAAGCCCGTTGCACCGAAGTTGGCGCCTTGTTGGTATTCGATGAAATTCAATGTGGTTTAGGAAGAGCCGGTTCCAATTTTGCGTTTGAACAATTTGGTGTAATCCCAGATGTACTCACCTTAGGTAAATCCTTAGGAGGAGGTCTACCCATTGGTGCTTTGGTGACGAGTCCTGAACATATGGCAGCGTTTAAAGAAAATCCAATGTTAGGGCACATTACTACCTTTGGAGGTCACCCCGTCGTATGTGCTTCAGCGGCTGCTTTTCTGAAGGTACTCACCACGGAAATCGACTATTCAACCCTGCCAAAAATAGCTTCGATTTTTCATGATGTCCTTATAGCACATCCAGAGGTTAAAGAAATCCGGAACATTGGGTTAATGTTTGCCATTGATATGGAATTGGCTGAACGGGTAGAACGTGTGGTAAAACGATGCTTGGAAAAACACATGATTACCTTTTGGTTTCTTTCACATCCATATAGCTTTCGCTTGGCTCCACCCTTAACAATTACCGAGGAACAAGCCCGTCATTTCGCACATGAGATTTATCATGCGATTGAAGAAACGAAGGCATAAGGGATTCATTAAACTTGTAGTATCTTTGTACCCCGACTATGAAAGTAACTGAACATATAAAAGCCGCTAAGGACACCTTGTTTTCCTTTGAAATTCTACCCCCGTTAAAAGGAAAGGGAATCCAAACATTGTATGATGGAATCGATCCCTTAATGGAATTCAATCCAAAGTTCGTAAATGTTACGTATCATCGAGAAGAGTTTATTTATAAAGAACGAGATAATGGACTCCTAGAAAAAATTGCGGTTCGTAAACGTCCAGGAACGGTTGGGATTTGTGCTGCAATCATGAATCGGTACAATGTGGATGCCGTTCCGCATTTAATTTGTGGGGGATTTAATCAGGAGGAAACCGAGAATGCACTAATTGATTTACAGTTCCTCGGCATTGATAATGTACTTGCCTTGCGCGGGGATTCAATTAAAAGTGAATCCGTCTTTGTTGCAGAACCCGGAGGGCACAAACATGCCAATGAATTGATCCATCAAATTGGCCAAATGAATCAAGGACATTACCTCATGGATGATTACACAATGGATCCTACCGATTTTTGTATTGGTGCAGCAGGCTATCCAGAAAAGCACTTTGAAGCAATGAACCTCGAGGACGATTTATATCATTTGAAGAAGAAAGTAGAAGCCGGTGCGCACTATATCGTTACCCAAATGTTTTTCGATAATCAGAAGTTTTTTGATTTTGTAAGTGCATGCCGAGCAATAGGGATTACCGTGCCAATTATTCCAGGATTAAAGCCCTTAAAAAGCCTTACCCACATTTCATTTATCCCCAAGTATTTTCACATTGATTATCCCGTTGAACTTTCACGTGAATTAATTAAATGTAAAACGAATGCCGATGTGGAGCGCGTAGGGATTGAATGGGGAATACAACAATCAAAGGCATTGAAAGCGGCAGGCGTTCCGTGCATTCATTATTACACCATGTCTAATTCCTCTTCAGTGAAGGCGATTGCCGCTGAAGTTTTTTAACCTCGCGATGAAACATCTATTCCTTGTCCTATTCTTTTTCGCCCTTCATTTTTCTTGGGCTCAAGCGTTCAACTTAAAAGAATGTGTTGTGATCGGTCAGTTTGAAAAACCTGAAGACCGCTACGCCTTGGAAGTGAATTTATGCGAGATTTTTACCGCAATGCGAATCAAGGCAATTCCAGCAACGAATTTTGTGAAGCAAGGAGGTTCCAGTCAGGTCTTAGCGACCGACAGCTCATTAATTGCGCTAAAGGAAAAAGGATTTTCAACGTATTGTTTGGTGAACGTAAAAGGATTTGATAACCGGTTTAAAAAATCCGAAAACCCGCCATTGTTCTCCGAAGGCCTTGACCGTGCAACCATCTATAATTTATATAAGGATGAAATTTCAAACCTTACCTTGGAGTTTATTTTTTATCGAGATGGAAAACCAGTGTTCAACGACGTCTATAAAATTAGTAACATCGGTAACCGCGATGATGTCGTTAAACGCCTTAAGAAAAAAGGACCAAAATACTTTCTAAAAAACTGGTTCTCTTAGTTTTTGTCCCGATAATTTTTATTCCGCTCCATATCCTTTGTATCCCCGTAAGCTCCACATTTGGGTTGTCGCTCAAATAATTTAATGAAACGTATTTGTCCTTGAATGGGCCAATAGGTAGATTGAAACCAATTCATTCGGGCATTAAACCCATTCCACTCATGCAAGGTAACGAACGGTATTGAAACTCCTGGTATCATCATCCATGCTCTATTAAAACGTACCCCAATACCTATAGAGTAGTGAAACTGTACAACTAAGGGCTTGTAGAATTTAAGTTCGCTAACCACCGGTGAATAGGATGACGCATAGGGTTCATAAGTCGTGGAACCTTTCAAGAGATTATAATCAATGTTTATCCCGATGGATTGGTCAATAAAGTGCTTACGAGCAACATCGATTTTCTTTTTTCCAAAATACAGCAAGGTGTGCGCATCAAATCTCCCGTATATCAATCCGTTAGAATAATTCCCGGTAGATTCAAAGCTATTGGTCACTTCCCCTAAGGCATTCGTGAATTCCGTGGTTACGAGTTCTTCTCCGCGGTATTGGCGATACCCCAAGGTAAAATCCATGTAATCCAATAACCGTGACTTTTTTATGGCTTTAATTGGAAGTAAGGCCTTCCATTTTGGAAAAATAACCATCCCGAATTCTCCATAAAAACCAAGTTTTCCTGCAGGATCTATTACCGTAGTCCCTCGGATTCCGGCATTAACGGGCATTTCATAGGTCTCTGTTTTGGGCGTGAATTGCCAGGTCGGACCAACAGAAAAGGTAATTCCTTTGTTCCGTACCATCAGGTAATCATTGTCTTTTTTACCCTTGTTGAATCCATAGTCTTGTGCGAACAAGGCACAAGGAAATACGATTGAAAATATCAATATTCTACGCATGACTAAAGTTAAAATGAGCACTTTTTTCCAATAACATATTCATTACTTCTTCCGAATCCCAGCGTTCTTCGATTCCTTCCATGGTCATGACCTCGTCCATAATGCCATTTTGCACCTGTCCTTGCTGATAAGCTTCACTGTATCGGATGTTGCTGAAGGTGACCTGCGAATACAACGGCATCCAACGCTCAGGGTACAGTTCGCTGAATTTCGCTTCAATTTTTTTGCGTAAGATAAAGGCTGGATCTGCCACATAATCTCGCATCACTAAGTAGTTATCTAAGGATAAATCTTGCAGCGCGTCGCCATCCGGTTTACGCACGGTGCTGTAGGCTTCGAACACCCTGGGCCAATCTTCTTGGTGTTTTTCCATCAGCTCAAACAATACGCGACAATCTTCAAATCCCGCGTTCATTCCCTGTCCGTAAAAAGGCACCGTACCATGTGCGGCATCCCCCATTAAGGCTACTTTACCGGCATGCCAAGGTTTACAACGTATAATGGACAACGATGATAAAGGATGGTCTTCCCACGCCTCAGCGACATTCGGCACCATGGCATGAAAATCTGGGAATACCTCCTGGAAGAATTCATCTACTTTTTCCTTGGATGTTAAGCGATCAAAGGCGTATTTGTCATCTTCGTACGGCATAAATAAGGTACACGTAAATGAACCATCCTCATTCGCTAAGGCAATCATCATAAAGCGTCCCCGCGGCCAAATGTGTAAGGCATTTTTGTCTAGTTTGTACGATCCATCTGCATTGGCGGGCAACAAGAGCTCTCGATAGCCGTCTGCAATGTAGTTCTGACTGTAACTAAATCGATTGCGTTTTTGAAAGGAGCTATACCGAACACTCGAGAAGGAACCATCCGCCGCAAATACCACATCAGCTTTTACTGTGAATCGCTCCCCGGTAAGTTCGTTGTTTATGAATGCTTCGCCCGTTTCGGTATTCACGCTATCGCATGAATGCTGATAATGTATGGTCGCATTTCCGTGATTCTCTGCAATATCCATCATGGTCGCATTGATTTTACCCCGTGAAACAGAGAAAATCGCTTCACCTTCTTTCCCGTATTGCTGATAGGTCAAGTTTCCTTCCAAATCATGCATCATTCGTCCGTACATTGGGATGGCAATTTTTCGAATTTCATCGCCAACTCCAACCTTGTCTAGTGCAGTCCAACCACGCACAGAAAGCGCTAAATTGATGGATTTACCTGCGGAGATTTCTGCTTGACGAATGTCTGAACGACGTTCGAAGATCGTGACTTTATAACCCGCTTTTGATAAATATACGGCCCAAAGCGATCCCACAAGACCTGCTCCGATGATTGTTGCTGTTTTCTGTTGTTCCATGTGTGTTTAATTACGGGTAGAACAAAAGTAATTAGTTTTTGCTCGTTCAATTCGGGATTTATTTCATCTTTTCCACACTGCGTCGTGTCCTATTTAGGTGCTTTAATCCACTTTCCTTACTTTTGAATCAAATTCTTGGCATGTCAGTACACAAAGAAGTTAAAAAGGTAACCACGCATACCTTGCAAGAAATGAAGAACAGCGGACGAAAAATCTCCATGTTAACGGGATACGATTTTTCTATGGCTCGCATCATTGATGAAGCAGGGATTGATGTAATCCTGGTTGGGGATTCTGCCTCCAATGTGATGGCAGGACATGAAACTACCTTGCCAATTACCCTAGATCAAATGATTTATCACGGGTCGTCCGTAGTTCGTGCGGTACAACGCGCTCTCATTGTGGTAGACCTTCCTTTTGGTAGTTACCAAGGGAATTCAAAGGAAGCCTTGAATAGTGCCATCCGAATTATGAAAGAAACGGGAGCGCACGCCGTAAAAATGGAAGGAGGAAGTGAAATCATAGAATCCATTAAACGTATTTTAACGGCAGGTATTCCTGTGATGGGACACCTGGGGTTAACGCCTCAGTCCATTTATAAATTTGGCACCTATGTAGTGCGTGCCAAGGAAGAAGAAGAGGCAAATCGCCTCATTGAAGATGCAAAAGCATTGGAGCAAGCCGGCTGTTTTGCAATCGTTCTAGAGAAAATCCCCGCTTCACTGGCCACTCAAGTAGCGAAAACTGTTCAGATTCCTGTGATTGGAATCGGTGCGGGAAATGGGGTAGACGGACAAGTGCTCGTGGTTCATGACATGCTGGGCATCAACAACGAGTTTAATCCACGGTTTTTGAGAAAATATCGAAACTTGCACAACGAAATGCTTGGCGCCTTCACTGAATATATTCGAGATGTACAATCGGGTGATTTTCCGAATGAGAAAGAACAGTATTAAGTTCCTATTTCTTACTTTTTTCTTCCTTTTTCTTGGATGCAATACCCCGGAAAAGAAAGGGGCTAACGCAACGAAGGGAAAATCTAGGTACAGTCAATGGCTCTCGTATGTCAAAACGGAGGATGGCATCAAACTCTTTATTAAAGATCCGGATAACACCTCACCCACACGAATCCTTTTGTGTACCGCACATCCTGAACGCGTGTCATCCTCATCACGTGCCATGGACGTATTGGATGTTAGCAACATTAAGGTAGCCACCAATGCAGCAACCCATGTGGGAATGCTTGTGGCGCTTGATGCAAGGAATAATATTGGTGCGGTGTCCATGGGTAAATACCTGCACGACCCTACCTTAAAAAAACGATTTGATAAAGGACGTTTGTTAGAGCTTGGAGGCACGTCCATTCCATTTGAATCGCTGTCAAAACAACACATTAACGTATGGGTTTCTGCAGGCATGGAGCCCTTGGATCAGGCCAACGAAGAACGATTCAAGGCCATAGGCATTCAATGGATTCCAAACTACGATTGGCGTGAAGAACACCCTTTGGGAAAAGCAGAATGGGTCTTATTTTTTGGAGCGATAACCAATCATTTTGATGAGGCCGTAGCACAATTCGATGCCATATGTAAACGCTACCATACCTATGATGCCTTACCCAAAGGCAACCAGTGCAAGAAAATCTTGGTGGGGAATTTTGCTGGAGATTTTTGGTATACGCCCTTGCAACAGAGTTTTCAGGCGCGCTTCTTTTCCCAAGTTGATTTTTGCACCTTCTCGATGAACTATAAAGGGACCGGAAGCATGGCCGTGGGGGCTGAGCGTATTTATCAAGAGGCGGAGGCGTGTGAACTTTGGCTAAATCCAGGATTCCCAACCAAGCAAGCCATCCTGAACGCGTTTCCGAAAGCGAATCAACTTCGACCCTTTAATCAGGGTTCAATTTTTTGCTACGCACACGACTTGAATAAATTTTGGGAACAAAGTGCCTTAAAGCCAGATATTGTGCTGCGCGATTTAATTCGAATCAAACAAGGGAATACCGCCAAAAGTAAGTTGTATTTTTACCGGGAAGTAAAATGAACCAAACTAAATCCCACCTGATCCTGCTGCTCTCCGCCGGAATATTGCTCCTTGTGGTGTTCTTGCTGTATTTGAAAACAGGGTATTTCCACACCACGTGGGAACACGTTTTTCAGGCCCTAACCAATCCAAGCGATGAGGTTTCTTCTACCGTGGTTTGGTCGTTCAGATTGCCTAGAATTCTCATGGCCTTCTTAGCTGGTGCAGCGCTCTCTGTGGCGGGAATGTTGATGCAAAATTTATTTCAAAACACTTTGGCGGGACCCGATGTGTTGGGAATCACTTCCGGCTCTTCCTTGTTGGTTGCCCTGTGGATGATGACCGGTATTACAGCCTTGGGATCCACTACGGATTTGATTTTTCTGGGGATTTTGGGTGCGATGGGAATGGGCGCAATCATGTTGCTCTTTGCCCTAAAATTACGTTCGGCGGTTCATTTATTGCTCATCGGATTAATGCTTAGTAGCTTTATTGGTGCCATCATTGCAATTATTCAGGCGTCTTCGGGTACTCAAGATTTACAGCAATATGTATTTTGGAATTTTGGTAGTTTGCAACGGGTAACCATTCAACAAATCCCATGGATTGCCATAATTACAAGCCTTGGAGTTATACTTTCGCTTTTTCAAGTGCGTGCACTCAATGCCATGGTGTTGGGAGAAGACATCGCCAAATCCCTCGGTATTTCTATTCGTCAGGTGCGTATTCTGAGCATCTTAATTTCGGGGATACTTACCGGTACCATTACAGCCTTTGCTGGACCGATTGCTTTCGTGGGATTGGCCATTCCGAACGTGACAAAACTGCTTATGAAAACCCAAAATCATCGCGTGTTGTTGTGGTCCAATATCCTGTTCGGAGCCTTATTTTTAGGGGTGTGTGATTTTGCGATTAAGCTACTTGAATCCTACATAGCGATTCCTTTGAATGCCTTGACTGCCCTCCTGGGGGTGCCATTTGTAAGTTGGATGATTTTAAAAAACAGGCATGTTACAGGTTAATCAGTTACATATTGGGTATACGGGAGCCATCGCTACAGCGGAATCGCTGCAGTTGAATCCGGGTGATTTGGTGGCCTTGGTAGGTAGGAATGGTAGCGGAAAATCCACCCTGCTTCAAACCTTGCGTGGTTCACTTCCCATCCTAAGCGGATCTGTTACTATTGATGAAAAAGAAATAACACATTGGTCACCTCAATCTTTAGCTACTAAAATCGCATGGCTTAATGCGCATTTCACCGGGGTATCGCAACTGCTGGTCTTGGATTATGTATTGCTCGGAAGAACGCCTTATCTAGGCATCTTGGGTAATCCAAGGGAAGAAGATCGCCAACTTGCCTTACATGCGCTGATTCGCGTAGGTGCGGATCATTTAAAAGACAAACTTACTGCTTCATTGAGCGATGGTGAACGACAATTGGTGGGGCTTGCACGGGCCTTAGCGCAAGATACACCCTATATCTTCTTGGACGAACCTACCGCTTTTTTGGATTTTTATCACCGAAAACAACTCTTTACCTTACTCAAAGAATTGGCCATTTCAGAACAGAAAGGCATTCTCCTTTCAACCCACGACCTCGATTTGGTGATTGGCTTTGAATTACCCCTATGGTTAGTGCCACAGGATGGAAGTATACGAGCTCACGAACCAATGCAAAGTCGAGAAGCCCTAGAGGCGCTCTTGATTTAGTAGACGAGAATTCGTTTGGTAGGCACGTTCCCTAGACGTACAAAGTAAACCCCCTTGGCGAGTTGAATACTCGAGAAGTTTATACTTGTTGCGTTAACGACCTCTTGGTTCATCATCCGACCTTGAATATCTTGCAGACTAACGCTTCCGGTATACGGTGTATTCGTGGTTATTTGAATGTTATTTTGCGCAGCTTGGTATATCAACTGATAATCAAGCGGTATTATACTGATGGATCCTTGAAGAGTAATGAAGGAGCTGGTTTCGCAACCTGATGGAGAGAAAACTGATACGGAATAATCTCCGCCTAAATCAACCGGTGGGACTAAGGTATCATTGGTTTCTCCTTGCATGATTTGCCCATTCAAATACCATTGATAGGCCGTTCCCGGAGTGGTAGTCCACAAGGTTGACATGTTGTCGTAAAAGATCGTTGCGTTGGTACCTGAAGGAGTACACGTGCCTTGATTTACGGTTCCTATGGTATTATTCAGTTTCCATTGAAAATCAGATAATGCGAAGCAATCAGAACCTAACACATACTGCAACCATGGATCAAGCAACCAATACGTTTTGTCTTGTTGTTCGGCCCTTGAAATCGAAATCCCTTGCGAGGAAGTACCTTCGCCAAAATCACAATTAAAATTGCTATTGGCAAAATAACAATGCGCTCCACCGGTAATGCTCACAAAGGATTTACAGGTAGAGGCGATCCCTTGATAAATTGGAATATGGTGTTCAGCGGGAGGGGTTACGCCATCACTAGAACCCGAAAATATGAGGGCAGGCACGGTGATGTTCCCACAAACACCAATGGCTGTTGGGTTGGTTTCGGCAGGAGCTAATCCCACAATTCCCGCAATATTCGTGTTGTTTGAGGCCGCTAACATCGTGGCACCGCCACCCATAGAATGCCCCATAATAACAGATTTTTGTTTAACCTTTCCGTTGAAAGGGGAACTGGCAAGACTATTAAGGGCTAACATTTTGGTGGATACTAAGGCCAAGTCTTGGCCAAAATCACTATGGCTGGGTGAAGGAATCAAGCTCCCTTCAGTACGAACAAACGCCATGATGTAGCCTTGTGGTACTAAGTGTTCCCATATGTTTTGGTAGGCATCCCAACCCATGGCAAACCCATGACCAAATACAATAACTGGGAATTCAGGGAATGTGGCTACCGGTGTATTTTCTCCAGCGATAAAGGTTGGGTAATAAACTTCCGTTTGAATTTGACGACCAGGGCCTCCGCCTGAACCAAAACCACCGTTTCGGGTTGGGTCGTTAAAGGTAAGGGTGGTATGTCCGATTTGGAATTGACTAAACGCCCAATATGGCGCAAACACTATAAGCAGTAGGATCTTCTTCATCTATCAAAGGTATAAAAACTAACCATTATCTCACCCTCCAAATCCGCTTTTATCCAAGATGCAGTTAATATCTTTTCGCCCATCATTAATTTTATCTACATTTATCTAAAAATAGACAAATGTTCAAGAATTTACTAAGTTCCCTGATTCTTATATGCTCGATTGGTTACACGAATGCCCAGGTGGGTGATTGGATAGCTGCCAATCCTGGTTTAGGTATAGATGTGGCTGTGGACCCTTTTAACGACAGTTACACGTGCGGTCAAATTGTTGGGGCTAATAATCAAATTGGCATGTCTGTGATTAATAGCAATGGCCTTCAGGATGTTGTGGTACAAAAATATGCGTCTAATGGTGCCTTGTTATGGGTGAGTCATTTTGGAGGTGCAGGGAGTGATTATTCATCTAAAATTGTTTTCGATGGGGTAAATGCGGTCTGGGTAGTAGGTCACTTCCAGCAAACCATGACAGTTGGTGCTTTTACCCTCGTGTCGAGCGGTGGATCAGATGTTTTTATTGTGAAATTAGATGCGAGTAATGGGGCGATTTTAATGGCTAAAAAAGGGGGTGGCACTACCAATGATTACGCTGTGGACTTAAGCCTTGGGTCAAATGGAAATTTGTTTTTCTCAGGAAACTACAACGGTGCATTTGTTTTCCCGGGTGCAAATATTAATTCTGTTGGCAACGGTCACGCGTTTCTATTGGAATTAGATTTAGCAGGAATTCCAGTGCAATCTTTTGGTATAACGGGCGGGGTTTATGTGTACACGCACACGGTCGATGTGAACGGTAATATTTACATGGGTGGTTTTTCATCCGCTGCAACGATTGGATTTAATGGATCCGTTCAGTCCATGAATGGTCAGAATCACTTTGTAGCCAAATTCAATGCCATGGGTGTGTTTCAGTTTAATACGCTTTCCCTATTTAATGGCGAGATTTATGGGCTAAGCGCCGACACCACCGGAAGTATTTATTTCACAGGAAATTTCGATTCTCAAGCGAGTTTTGGTCCAATTTCTTTGGTGAATGGTGCCAATGATAACGCGCTGCTAGTTAAGATAAATAGCAATGGAACGTATTCATGGGCAAAATCATTTGGCGGAAACGGAAACGATCAGGGCTATGATTTGAAATGCAAAAGCAATACGGCGTTATTACTTACGGGCATTTACACTGGAAATATCGTTTTCGGCGCAGTTCCATTAGCAGGCGGTGGGAATGCTAGGACGTATTTAGCTCAAATTGACACAAGTGGTCAGGTTACTTCGGTGATTTCTGGTTCTTCCTCCGCTTCATCTGTTATTGCGAGTTCAGTAACATGTGCTGGAAATGATATATATGTGTCGGGTTCTGCCTACGGAAACATGAATATGGCGGGTATTTCCACTTTTGTCCCATCCTCTTTTTTGATAAAAATCGCTGGAAATTCGAATGCTATTTCAGGAAAAGTATTTCAAGATGTAAATAATAATGCCATAATGGATCTTACGGAAGTTGGCTTGCCAAACGTCTTACTACAGCTAACGAATGGTTCATATCAAGCACTATCTGCAAACAATGGGTTTTATGAAGTTTATGCAAATGCCGGTACGTACGATGTGAATATACCCAATATGCCATTGTATCATACGCTGAGCACTCCACCCTTGCAAAATGCCATATTTGTTGGTCTAGGTAATATCGATTCACTCAATCATTTCGGACTTGTTCCAACCCCTAATATGCCTGATTTACGTGTGACGCTTACTCCATTGACCGCTCCCAAAGCAGGTTATGTACTCGGTTACATGTTGTCCTACAAAAATGTTGGTACGGTGGCACAAAATGCGACCGTTTTGTTCACGCCTCCAGCTGGGATTAACTTTTTATCTGCATCACCCGCTCCAACGGTTCAACTCGCAAACAATGTGCAGTGGCAATTAGGTGTTTTGCAGCCTGGGCAACAAGGCGATGTGTTTGTTCAGTTTAACATTCCTGTTGGAACCCCTATAGGGTATCCGCTTGCATCTCAAGTTCAAATTACCCCCTTGATAGGCGATTTAACGGCTAATGATAATGTTTCTAACAGTCAAATTCAGGTTGTTGGCCCTTACGATCCTAACATAAAATTGGTCGATAAAGACACGCTCTACAATGTTTCTAGCGCTGATTGGTTAGAATATACCGTACATTTTCAAAATGTTGGAAACGATACGGCATACAATGTAGTTATTATTGATACCCTTTCAACGTTTTTAGATTTAGCTTCCTTTGAACTTTTAGCGATGAGTCATCAAGGACTTGAAGTGAACTTTGATGGCCGAATAATGACCTTACGCTTTAATCAAATCATGTTGCCAGATAGCACTACCAACCAAGTAGGTTCGAATGGATTTGTGAAATTTAGGTTAAAACATCCTGCCTCATTTCCTTTTCTTTCTGAAATTAACAATTTCGTCGATATTTACTTTGACTTCAACGACGCTATTCGCACAAATACTGCCTCCACCATTCATTTGGATTCCACGTTTTCTCAAATTTTGTCACTTGAACAAAAAGAGGGCTTGACTATTTTTCCTAATCCTACCAGCGCTGATTTAACGATTAAATTAGCAAAATCGCTCAATGAATCTATGCAAGTCATTTTAACGGATTTAAATGGAAGAATTCACCTCGTAGAAACAATGAACGAACAAGAAACTACCCTAAATACGTCCTCGCTAAAACCCGGATTTTATATCGTTCAAGTAACGAATGGTAGGGATCAATGGTGTTCAAGATTTATTAAAATGTAAGTAGGTTTAGTAGAATAAACATACACCACGCTTAGAAAAAAATCAGCACGTTCCTCACCCGCCCAATCGGCTTTTGTCCAAGCTGCGGTATTGTATAGCTTCTGCTACATGTGGCGTTTGAATGTCCGAAGAGCCCTCCAAATCCGCAATGGTTCGTGCTACCTTCAAGATGCGGTCATACGCTCTAGCAGACAAGCCTAAGTGCACCATGGCTTGTTTTAACAAAGCCCGCGAGGCCTCATCCAAAATACAATGCGTTTCAATCTCACTCCGACTCATTTGGGCATTGTTGTGCGCCATCGAGCTTTTGTAGCGCTTCTTTTGAATGCTACTCGCTGTTTCAACCCTTCCCCTAATGCTGCGGCTATCCTCTTGCGGCATCGTTCCCGTTAATTCATCATATTTTACCGGCTGCACCTCAATGTGCATATCAATTCGGTCCAATAAGGGTCCAGAGATTTTATTTAAATAACGATCTACCATGCCCGGCCCGCAAGAACATCCTTTTTCGGGGTGATTCAAATACCCACACGGACATGGATTCATGGCCGCAATCAACATAAACCCCGCCGGATACTCGATGCTAAATTTTGCTCGGGAAATACTCACCGTTCGGTCTTCCAAGGGCTGTCTCAATACCTCTAACACCGTTCGTTTATATTCGGGGAGCTCATCCAAAAACAAGACCCCATTATGCGCCAAGGATATTTCGCCGGGTTGGGGGTAACTTCCGCCCCCGATCAATCCAATATCCGATATCGTATGGTGCGGCTTTCTAAACGGACGTTGTCTGATTAATCCGCCCGTATGCTTAATCTTTCCCGCCACACTGTGAATTTTGGTGGTTTCTAAGGCCTCTTCTAAACTCATGCTCGGGAGTAGGGTAGGGAAGCGCTTGGCTAACATGGATTTTCCAGATCCCGGAGGCCCGATCAGAATAATGTTATGTCCACCCGCTGCCGCAATTTCAAAGGCACGCTTCACAGCAAACTGTCCTTTAACTTCTTTAAAATCAACAGGAATCTCAAAGTTTGCTTGTTCGTATGCATCCATGGCCGGAGCTTTTGCAGGTGAGCTGGTGCTTGGATCGTTTAAGAAGTTCACAACCTGAGTTAAGTTGGATAAGCCATATACGTCAAGACCTTCTATAACCGAAGCTTCAGAGGCGTTAATTTCTGGAACGATGATTCCCTTGAATCCCTCTTCTCGTGCTTGCAAGGCAATGGCTAATACGCCCCGCGTGGCTTGAAGCGATCCATCCAAGGAAAGCTCACCAACAATAAGGTAATCACTGAGGCTGTCATGGGTGAGCTGATTGCTCGCAGCCAGGATTCCAAGGGCAATCGGTAAGTCGAAGACTGAGCCTTCCTTTCGTATGTCCGCCGGGGCTAAATTCACGGTGATTTCCTTTCCTGGGAAATGAAATCCGTTGTTTTTAAAACTTGCTCGAATGCGTTGTTGGCTCTCTTTGACGGCATTATCTGGTAGTCCCACTAAATAAAAATTTAATCCGTTATCGATATTTACCTCAACGGTGATGGTGGTGGCAGTGATTCCAAAGACACTGCTTGAATATAATTTTACTAACATAAGATGTGTGTATTATTGTTTTCTATTTAAGTTAGCTAGAATTTTTAAGGCCTTCATTTTTTTAACGTTTAATAGCACATGGCTCCCTCAAGTTTACACCAACTGGTTCCGCAGTTTGCTACCTTAAGCACCGAATTATCAATGCATGAATTGCTTCAGGCGGTTTGGACCCAACTAGAAAAAGACATCCATGCACTTGGATTGGTCATTTCGCCTGTGCAAGGTGTAGAACTTCCCGTAATGCATCAGCACCTCGTTACCTTCTTACGTGAACTTGCACCGGGTTCACTACCTGAGTTTTTATACCGTGTTGATTTACCGGAAACATCCGAGATATTAGACCCAAGCACCACAGATTTTTTTGAAAATTTAGCGTGGCAAATCCTTCGAAGAGAAGCCTTGAAAGTATACTTTAGATTGCACTATGCGGGATAATAGGCTGAGTTTAGCCTCAATTCCTTACCTTTGCTCACAATTTAATGCATGAGCGATTTACTTTCCAAACTTGAAGCCATCCACTTTCGATTTATAGAAGTCGGAAAAATGATTACCGATCAGGACATCATTTCTGACATGGATCGTTTTATTAAATTGAGCAAGGAATATCGCGAATTAGAAGAACTAGAAAGCTATTACAAACGCTATTCAAATGTCTTATCCAATTTAACCTCTGGTAAAGCATTGCTCGAACAAGAAACCGATCCTGAAATGCGCGAAATGGCTAAAGAAGAGATCGATGCCTTGGAGCAAGAACGTCCAGTATTGGAAGAAGAAATAAAAATGATGCTGATTCCAAAAGATCCGGAAGATGACAAAAATGCCATCTTGGAACTGCGTGCCGGAACTGGAGGGGATGAGGCCTGTATCTTTGTAGAAGATATTTTCCGCATGTACACCATGTATTTTAAAGAAATGGGTTGGCAAGCGGAAGTAATTAACTCTTCAGAAGGAACAACAAAAGGGTTTAAAGAAATTACAATTCAAATCACTGGGGCCGGAATTTATGGTGCCATGAAGTTTGAGTCTGGTGTACATCGTGTACAGCGCGTTCCAGAAACCGAATCACAAGGTCGAGTTCACACATCAGCAATTACCGTTGCCGTGCTTCCGGAAGCGGAAGAAGTGGATTTTAAATTGGATATGAATGATGTCCGTAAAGATACCTTTCGAGCTTCAGGTGCAGGAGGTCAGCACATTAATAAAACCGAATCGGCCATTCGTTTAACGCATATTCCTACCGGAGTGGTAGTGGAGTGTCAGGATGGGCGCTCTCAACATAAAAACTTAGAGCAAGCAATTTCAGTATTACGTTCCCGCTTATACCAAGCAGAATTGGATCGAATTCATAATGAACGTGCAGCGCAACGAAAAACCTTGGTTTCCACCGGGGACCGTTCCGCAAAAATTAGAACCTACAATTATCCGCAAGGGAGAATTACAGACCACCGAATTAATAAAACCATGTATAACCTGGCTTCGTTTATGAATGGAGACATTCAAGAAATTATTGATTCACTGCGCATGGCGGAGAATGCTGAAAAACTAAAAGGTCAAGAATAATGACACGGAGCGAACTCATACATCAAATTTTCGCAAAACAATCCTTTCTATGTGTGGGCTTAGATCCAGTCATGGAAAAAATACCAGCCCATGTATTGGAATTCGAAGACCCCATCTTTGAATTTAATAAACGGATCATTGATGCAACCTTGGAATACGCCGTAGCATACAAGCCCAATACGGCATTTTATGAAGCGTTGGGAGTGAACGGATGGAAAAGCCTAGAGAAAACAATTAATTACATTCCGAAAGAATGTTTCATTATTGCCGATGCAAAACGTGGAGATATTGGTAATACCTCAACGGCCTATGCGAAAACGTTTTTTGAAACACTTCCCTGCGATGCCGTTACCGTAGCTCCCTATATGGGAAAAGACAGCGTTCAACCGTTTTTGCAGTTTGATGGCAAGTGGGCCATTGTACTTGGTTTAACCTCCAATGAAGGGGCAAACGATTTTCAGTACCTTGCAAACCAAGACGAACAACCCTTGTACGCCAAAGTGATCTCTACCGTAATGGAGTGGGGGACTTCTGAAAACTTAATGTTTGTGGTAGGTGCCACACGTACCGAGCAATTAGCGGATATCAGACGGATTGCGCCGGAACATTTCCTATTGGTTCCTGGGGTTGGGGCACAAGGCGGCTCCTTAGAAGACGTATTTAATGCAGGCGCAAATTCAGAATGTGGCTTGTTGGTGAATGCCTCACGCTCCATTATTTATGCAGGAACAGGAACGGATTTTGAAGTGGCTGCAAAAAAAGAAGCGCTGAACATACAATCCGAAATGGCCTTGTACCTTCAGCGCTTAATGCGATGAAAAATGCGTATATCTTACTTTGAAGCTAAATCGTTTGATTGAATTTCTGTCTTCGTAGACCCGTAAGCATCGCAACCAGCTTTTCTTGAAGCACCACACGATGATAAAATCACGGATGCAACAACAGCCAATAGAATTAAAACATTTACCTTCGTTTTCATAATTGTGTGTTTTTGTTGTTTGTGTTTCCTCTAACGAGTCTTGACGATATAAAGTTACAAAATTTGTGAAAAGGTTGCTCGAATGTTGATAATTTAATATTCAAATAAAGTGTTACACGTAGAATGAAGTATGTAGTTTTACTGAGTAGCCTGCTCGTTGTTTTAGGGTTTTTTGCCCAAAACATGAGTGTAAGCTATTTATTTTCAGTCCCTTCTGACGCTTCTTCTTCTGCGTTTTTTAAAAAACCTCATACCCTTTCATCACGTCAATTCCTAGCCATGGAATTAAATCAAGCGTCCTTGTATTTAACAGAACTCGGGTATTATACGGCCACACTCCATGTTGATTCGCTCAAAGCAGCACCGAATATTAGGGTCGAGGTAATTACCGGTGAAAAATTTAAGGGGGTTCAACTTTCACTTTCCCCGGAGCTTGTTCCTTGGTTTGAGGAATACGCGCGTTCAGCAGTGCGTGTCGCTGATGCCTTTTTGTTTAAATCCCCCAGTGCTTATGCCTCAGCATTAGAACAAGTCATTCGTACCTTTCAAAATAATGGATACCCCTTTGCCGAATACGACTTTGATTCCTTGGGGTTTTCCAAGGGATTGATTTCATTACAGGTCTCCTTGATTAAAGGACGCAGAATGCAATGGAAAGAAATTGTAATTAAAGGAGATTCCTCCATTGCATTGAAACCTATTCAACAAATTATCGGAATTCGTTCAGGCGATTTGTTTTCCATAGATAAGCTCAAAGACGTCGATGCACGCATTGAGCAGTTGACTTTTATTGATGCGATAAAACCTTCAGATTTTGTATTTTCGAAGGATGGCATGACTCTTTTTCTGTATTTGAAGGCCTCCAAATCTTCCAATGTTAATGGTGTGTTAGGTTTACAACCGAATCCTGTGAGCCAGAAAATTGGATTAACCGGTGAATTACAGCTGAAACTCAACAACGCCTTGCGTCGAGCGGAGCAACTGGATTTCAACTGGCGAAGCATTAAACCAGCGACCCAACTCCTTAATCTCCGCTTACTCTATCCCTACCTCTTTAATTCTTTACTCGGAACCGAAGTGAAATTAAATTTATATAAACGTGATTCTACCTTTCTAGAACTGAAATCAACGCTTGGAATTCAATATCAGGTGGGTAGGCATTGGCAGCTTAAAGGGATGTTTTCCTATTTCGGAAGTAATCGATTGTATGCGGCTAACAGCAGTGCGGAGTTCTTGAATGTGACCTCCCTGAAAAATTCCATGTACGGACTTGGTGTTAGCTATAAGAAATTGGATTATTTACCCAATCCACGGTCAGGACTTTCCTTTCAACTGGATGGATTCATGGGGCAGCGGAGTGTGTTGAACGATTCATCGGGAAAGGTTGTCAATGCTAAAGTTTCCGCGAATCTGGAGCATTTCATTCCCATACACAAGCGGTGGGTCATCCGTTATCAGGTGTCTTTTGATACCTATTTGGCACCTACCATTTTTTCAAATGAGTGTTATCGATTTGGTGGATTGAGTACCCAGCGAGGCTTTAACGAAGAACAATTTCTTGCCACTACTAAAAGTGTAAATCAAGTGGAACTGCGCTATTTACTCGACCAGAATTCGGCTGTTTTTGCGTTCTTCGATCAATCCATCTATGAAAACAGAAGCAACAACAGCTACCAAAAAGATACGCCGATGGGCTTTGGGGTTGGAGCAAATATTGGTTCAACCGTCGGTATTTTTTCCTTAGCCTACGCCCTGGGTCTTGAAAAAAATAATCCCTTTGATGCCCGTTCCGGAAAAATCCACTTCGGTTATATTGCCTATTTTTGAGGCATGGACCTCCACGGGAAAGCCCTTTATTTAACCTACGACGGATTAACCGACCCCTTGGGACAAGCTCAAATCTTGCCCTATCTGCTCGGACTGGAACAACAAGGGATGGGCTTCGTTATCATTTCCTTTGAAAAAAAAGAGGCCTTATCTGAATATAAACATCACGTTCTTCAACAAATTGAAGGCAGAAATATCCAGTGGATTCCGCTTTCCTATACTAAGAAACCGGCCGTGTTCTCAACGGTATATGATCTTTGGAGGATGAAACGTGCAGCGAAGAAGACACTCACAAGCGCTCACACAATTATTCATTGCCGAAGTTACCTTCCCATGCTGGTAGCCATGTCTCTTAACCAAGGTAGAAAGGTAATTTTCGATATGCGTGGCCTGTGGGCAGATGAGCGGGTTGATGGGAACTTATGGCCGCAACATAAACTCCTGTATCGATGGATATACTGCTACTTCCTCCGAAAGGAAAAGGAGTTTGTTCACTATAGTGATGCACTGGTTTCCCTCACGCACGATGGGATTAAGGCCCTTTCTGAACGTTACGGTTCAAGTATCTTGGAACATAAATCAACCGTAATTCCGTGTTGTGTTGATTCGGAGTTATTTCAACCCGAGAACCCATCATTGAACCTAAAACGATTCTTGGGTATACCGGAGGAGGGTAAGGTGTTAATTCATGTGGGCTCTGTGGGAACGTGGTATCGCCTCGACCAAGAACTTATTTTTTTTAATGCCTTATCTGCGCTAGATCCCACGTGGTATTTTTTGATTCTCACCAAAGATACAACCGCAGCTTCAGCAATAGTTAATTCAAATCAATCGCTTTCTTCCCGGGTGATTATTCACAGCGCACCCCATCATGAGGTGCCTTCATTTCTTAATATGGCCCAAGCGAGCATTCAGTTCATAGAGCCGGCGTTTTCTAAACGTGCCTCGTCACCGGTTAAATTAGGCGAGTCCTTGGCGATGGGAGTACCTGTAATAAGCAATGTAGGCATTGGGGATTCGCAGGCCCTAATCCAAGAAGGTCTCGCCGGGATTTGCATTAACTCCTGGGATGATATTCCTTCCTCGGTAATGGATTTTCAACGCATGCGCTTTGATTCAATTGCCATTCGAACATATGCCATACGCACCTTAGGACTTGAACAGGGCATTGCTGCGTATCAACAGGTTTATACAAAAATCTTACCCAATGATTAAGGTGGCTATTCTTTGTCCGTATCCCTTGGGTGAAGCCCCTTCGCAACGTTTTCGGGTAGAGCAGTATCTCTCGTGGCTGGATACTCAGCACATTCATACCACCTCTTATCCCTTTTTAAGTTCAAGCGCTTGGGAAATATTTTATCAGTCGAATAAGCCTTTAGCCAAATCATTTCAAATCCTACTGGGATTCATTCGACGGGTTATGCTCTTGGCAAGGTTGATTTCTGTGGATTTTGTATTCATTCATCGCGAAGCGGCACCGGTCGGACCTCCGATTTTTGAGTGGCTGATTGCTAAGGTGTTAAGAAAACGAATTGTATATGATTTTGATGATGCCATTTGGTTGCCAAATTATAGCAAACAACATCGGTTCATTCACCGCTTGAAAGGGTATTGGAAAGTAAAATTCATTATTCGTTGGGCATACCGAGTTTCTGTAGGAAATGAATTTTTAGCTTCGTATGCATCAAGGTATAATGCACATGTGGATGTTATTCCCACGACCATTGACATGGATTATCATGCCTTACACGCGGATCACACCCGTCCTACGGTTCCAATTATTGGTTGGACTGGAACGCATACTACCGTAGATTATTTAAAACCAATCGTTCCTGCCTTAGAAAAATTAGCGGCTGTTCATGCCTTTGAATTTGTAGTGATTTCCAATGAACCGCCATCCTTTCCCATTCCCAATCTGCGGTTTGTTCGCTGGAATAAATCCACAGAAATTGAAGACTTAAGTCAATTTGAAATGGGGGTTATGCCCCTTGAGGATACCGAATGGGCCAAGGGGAAATGTGGCTTTAAGGCCTTGCAATATATGGCGCTAGGGATTCCAACCATTGCCGCTAATGTGGGGGTGAATTCGTCGATAATAACACATGGTCAAGATGGATTCATTGCCACTACCACGGAGGATTGGTTTGAATTCATGAATGCCTTGCTTTCTGATCCATCGCGTGGAAGAATGCTTGGTGCCAATGCCCAAACATGCATTCAGAATCGGTTTTCTGTGCAAGCCAATCAAGAAAAATACCGCTCACTTTTTACACCATGAAATTACTAGGGTTTCTTTTCTTGTGCTTTGAGGCAGTCGTTTGTATTGGGCAATCCAACATCGATGTACAGCACTATTCATTAAATGTGGTGTTATCAAAAGATTCCAAAACAATTAGTTTGAATGAATCCATAGACATTCATTTAGCGCAACAAACTTCTTCGTTGTCACTGGATTTAATGGGCATACAGAAAGATAAGGTTGGCATGAAAGTAATAAGCGTTTCAGCGCCTTATCAAAATTTATCTTGGCGACAAACGACAGAACACTTGCATATTGACTTACCCGATCAACTACAACGCGGTGATATCCAATTATTTATTCAGCTAAGTGGCGAGCCTAGTGATGGATTAGTTATTGGTGTAAATAAATATGGAGACCCTACATTTTTTGCAGATAATTGGCCAAATCGAGCCCGCTGTTGGTATGCATGCAATGACCATCCATCGGATAAAGCTACCTACGATTTTATCGTGGAAGCCCCCGAAGACATGCTGGTCGTTGCTAACGGTAAATTGTTGTCTAAAACACCAAAAACAGAACGAAATGCGTTGGAATGGACCTTTCGTTTGGATGTGCCAATTTCTACGAAGGTCGCTGTAATTGGTGCGGCCACCATGGTTACCAAAGAAATTGGTGTGGTAAACGGGATTCCCATAACCGCAACCGTGTACCCCTTAGACAGTATCAAAGGCTTTTCCACCTTTAGCATAGCTCCAGCGATCTTATCGTTTTTTTCTAACAAAATTGGTGAATATCCCTTTCCTAATTTGAACAATGTGCAATCGACAACGCGTTATGGCGGTATGGAAAATGCGGGATGTATTTTCTATGATGAAAAAGCACTTAATGCGGATATACGAAGTACACACCTGGTGGCTCATGAAATCGCACATCAATGGTTTGGGAATACCGTTACAGAAAGTGATTGGGCACATTTGTGGCTCAGCGAGGGCTTTGCTACGTACCTTACCAATGTTTACATTCAATATGCCGAAGGAGAAATTGCGTTCTTAGCGCAAATGGCTGAAGATCGTAAAAAGGTTATCCGTTTTCATGAATCGTTTAAAAATCCCCTAGTGGATTCCCTTACCACCAATCTCAATTTACTACTTAATCCAAATGCTTATCAGAAAGGAGCCTGGATTTTACACATGCTTCGTCACGAAATGGGGGATTCAGCTTTTTTTCTTGGTCTAAGAGATTATTACGCTACGTATAAGTTCCTCAATGCCAATTCGCTAGACTTTTTTAGAAGTATGCAGCCCCATACGCTAAAAAACTTGGAACTCTTTCGAACCCAATGGGTATACCGCGGAGGACATCCAATCTTGAAAGAGGTTTCTAAAGGCAATGCCGTTCTTGTGCTCACACAGACCCAACAGGAATTGTTTTCATTTCCCTTGGAAATTAATTTCAAAGACCCATCAGGCAACATCGAGCGGGTAGAGGTTTCTGTAAAAGACCGCGAGGTAAGCGTAATGGTGCCCGAAGGCATGCGCGGTAAGCAATGGGAATACATCCTTGATCCTAAGGTTAGATTGTTGTTTGAAGTGATTGATTGAGTTCTCTTGAATCGCATGTTGCTGTCCAGTCCTATTGGATGAATTCCCTTATTTTTACCCTATGAAATTACTTTTCGCAACACAAAACGAACACAAAGCTGCCGAAATTCGAGCCTTATTGCCCAAGGGATTTGAATTGCTGAGTCTCAATGATATTCAGTTTACCCAAGACATTCCGGAAACGGCAGAGACCCTGGATGGAAATGCCCTGCTCAAAGCAATTGCAATCTTTGAACATACGGGGATTCCATGCTTTGCGGATGATTCAGGCCTAGAGGTAGCGTTTTTAAATGGTAAACCTGGCGTCCATTCAGCGCGCTTTGCAGGACCTGATAAAAATGACCGAGCCAACAGTGAAAAACTACGTTCCCTGCTTGAACATGCTCCCAACAGAGATGCCCAGTTTCGCACCGTAATCGCCTATGTGGATGGAACCGAACCGCTGTATTTCGAGGGTGTGGTTAAAGGCACTATCTTGACTGATTTCCGAGGTGATCAAGGCTTTGGGTATGACCCCATCTTTCAACCCATCGGATGGAATAAAAGTTTTGCGGAAGTTTCTACCGCTGAAAAAAACAAGGTATCTCACCGTTCATTGGCCTTTAAGCAGTTTTTAGAACACCTGCAGGCTGTGAATAAAATTTAAGGCTTTTATTCCCTTTCTGGTTTTTCATCCGAAGTGAATTCTGTACTTTCGTAGAAAGACATTCACCATGCATTTTTCACAAGAATTAGCGGATCGCTTCATGCGATATGTGCGCATCGATACTGAGGCAGATCCAAACTCGAGCAGTTTTCCTTCCTCTGAAAAACAAAAAGACTTAGGCCGCTTACTGACCCAAGAACTATTAGAAATGGGGGCATCTGACGTTGAAATGGACCCGTGGGGCTACGTGTTTGCCACCATTCCGTCAAATTCAACCAATCAAAACCTACCGACCATTTGTTTCTGTTCACACATGGATACCGCACCAGATTGTAGCGGGAAAGATGTGAAACCAATCCTTCACCGCACTTGGAATGGGTCGCCAATCACCTTGCCAGATGATACAACCCAAGTAATTACGGTAGAAAATCAACCCTATTTAAACGGGAAAATTGGCCAAGATGTAATTACTGCCTCTGGCTTAACCTTGTTAGGCGCTGATGATAAAGCAGGCGTTACCATCATTATGGAACTAGCAAAATATCTCTTAACACATCCCGAAATCCCACACGGTAAGATTCGCATTCTATTTACACCGGATGAAGAAATTGGCCGTGGCGTAGAACAACTCGACATGGATAAACTCGGCGCAGATTATGGCTATACGCTGGATGGTGGTCCCTTGGGTGAAGTGGAAGATGAAACATTTTCTGCCGATGCCATGACCTTTACCTTTACTGGCGTTAGCGCACACCCTGGATATGCAAAAGGTAAAATGCAACACGCCATTAAAATGGCAAGTGATTTCGTTGCGGCCTTGCCAAGCGATCGCTGGTCTCCTGAAACCACAAGCCACCGCGAAGGATTTGTTCATCCCACAGCTATTTCAGGAAGCCTCGAGTCCGCTACGGTATCTATTATTTTAAGGGATCACATCACGGCTAAGCTCACGGAATATGCAGACCAATTAGTGACCCTAGCAAATGAAGTGCTTTCCAGCTATCCCGGAGCGCGTATGGCGCATGAGCGTGTGGAACAATATCGAAATATGAAAGAAATATTAACGGATTGTCCATTTGTAACTGATTATGTCGTTGAAGCCATGGAAAAGGCGGGAATCACCTCAAAACGTTCTATCATCCGCGGAGGTACAGATGGCTCGCGCTTATCCTTTATGGGCTTACCTTGTCCGAATATATTTACCGGAGAAATGGCCATTCATTCTCGACAAGAATATGTGGTAGTTCAGGATATGCAAGCCGCAGTGAATACCTTAATTGAATTGGTTCAACGTTGGGAAAAACATAGCTAATGGATTTTAAAGCATTACAGAAGAAAATTAAAGCCAAGGAATTTGAGCCAATCTATCTTTTGCATGGAGATGAATCCTATTACATTGATAAATTGGTGGATTTGTTTGAAGATACGGTACTTGAACCCCATGAGCGAGATTTTAACCAACAAGTAATTTATGGAAAAGAGGCCGATTTATTGAGTTTACTTGGTGTACTCAAGCAATACCCAATGATGGCTGAACGGCGGCTTGTTATTTTAAAAGAAGCCCAAGAATTCAAGCAATTGTTAGAATTAGAAAGTTACCTCAACGAATCGGTCCCAAGCACAGTTTTTGTCATTGCACATAAATATAAATCGGTAGACTCGCGGACTAAATTCGCGAAACTTGCGCAGCAACATGGCGTGGTTTTTAAGGCCGAAAAAATCAGGGATTATCAGTTGCCTGAATGGATTACTTCCCTCTTGAGTTCAAAAGGCTTTACGCATACATCGAAAGTCCCGCATATTCTTGCCGAGTCCATAGGGAATGATTTATCAAGAATCTCCAATGAGATCGATAAATTAGCGATTGTACTGCCCGAAGGTCAAAAGATTGATGAGGTTCTCGTTGAAAAGCACATTGGGATTTCTAAAGAGTATAATATTTTTGAATTAAATAATGCGGTAGGCGCAAGAGATCTGTTTAAAGCCCTTAAAATTGTGAAGTATTTTGAGGCTAATCCGAAGGCGGGTGAATTGGTGCCGGTAATTGGGATTCTATTTAAATTTTTCTCCCAGTTGATGCGCATTCATTTTATTCAAGATAAGAGTAGAGAGGGGATCGCAAAGGCAATCAATGTGCATGCCTTCGTTGCCGGTGAGCTCATGAATAGCAGGAATCACTATAATGCTAAAAAAGTTGCTGAAAATATTGAGCTCCTTTATCACTATGATTTAAAATCTAAAGGAGTAGGCAGTACGAGCGACGTAAGTGATACCTTGCTGCGAGAGTTGGTTATTCAATTAATTGCCTAAGATGTTTTACGTACCCTATCTTTTACCTTCAGCAGAAACCCTTGTTCTCACCGAGGAAGAATCTTCGCATTGCATTCGCGTGTTGAGAAAACAACCGGGCGATGAAATTCAGGTTTTGGATGGGAAAGGAGGGTTATATACGGCAGCCATACTCGACGCGCATCCTAAAAAATGCACAGCCAAGGTGCTTAATTATTGCTTTGAGGAACCTTCCGTTTCGGTTCACATCGCGGTTGCACCAACAAAAAATATGGACCGTATAGAATGGCTGGTAGAAAAAGGAACGGAATTGGGATGCACCCAGTTTACATTTATGTTAACCAAACGTTCAGAGCGCACCAAGGTGAATATGGAGCGCATTCATAAAATTGCAGTATCGGCCATGAAACAATCCAAGCGGGTGTATTTACCCATCCTGGATGCACCGATACCCTTGAACGAATTTTTAACGAAACATCCGGGGGGCTGGGTAGCACATTGTGATGATGCATTGCCTCGTGATCAGGTTGATGCGAGTGGACCCTTTCGAATGCTTATTGGGCCAGAAGGAGATTTTACACCGGATGAGGTTAAAGCGACCTTGAAGGCAAGCTATCGACCCGTTACCTTGGGAGACGCGAGGTTACGGACCGAAACAGCGGCGTTGAAATCGATAATTATCCTTGAGGGCTTAGCGGCACGTGGGTGATGTTTCCTTCGGAAACTAAGGGTTCTAAATGCATTTTCAGATAAACCTGAATCAAGGCAATAACGTCCTTTTCACAGTACACAGCAATGCGTTCTAAATCGTTGTCTTCGTAATATACCCGAGCTACATCGGCCCCAGTAATATCATCCTTTGGCGTAGGAATTCCAAACACATGACACAACAGCGCTAAACCAGTGAATGCTTTGTAATCTCCAAATTTCCAAAGCTCCATGGTGTCTAAATGACGGATTTCCCAAGGTTTTTTACCTGCAATATCAAGAACTAAGGGCAGGGATATTCCATTAATCAACATCCTTCTACAGAGGTATGGAAAGTCAAATTCTTTCGCATTATGCCCGCACAAAATGGCGTTTTTGTAATGATCGTCTAACAAGCGTTTGAATTGACTTAATAGGGTGTGCTCGTCGTCATGCGCAAAAGATTTAACTCGAATTGTTCTTCCCGTGCTGCTGTCTTTTACCATACCCACGGAAATACAAATTATTTTTCCGAATTCAGATTGAATGCCACCTAGGTCTTTATAAACCATTTCCGCGGGTTTTTCTTCGGTGATTTTCATCCGATTTTTCCCCTCGAATAAGGTTCGAGCAGCTTCATCAAGGTCTTGGTAGTTGTAGGTTTGTGGTACCGTTTCAATATCCAAAAAGAGGATTTTTTCAATGTGTATTGCGTCCATTACAAAAGTAAATTTAATTGCGAATTACGATTAATTATTGGAATTTTGTGCCATGTCTGAACAATTAATTATCAGCGGCGGCGAAAAAAACGATAAATACCAAACCTTATTGCAGCAATTGCCTGCCTTAATGGATGAACGGGTGGATAACGTAGCAAACATGGCCAATTTGGTTGCGGCCTTGAAACAAACCTTTGGGTTTTTTTGGGTTGGATTTTATCGGGTACAGGCAGATGAATTAGTATTAGGGCCATTTCAGGGACCCATCGCTTGTACACGAATTAAAAAAGGACAGGGGGTTTGTGGTGTCTCGTGGTTAGAAGAACGGACCATGGTTGTACCAAATGTACATGAATTCCCGGGGCACATAGCCTGCAGTGATCATTCAAAAAGCGAGATTGTGGTTCCCTTGTTCAAAGAGGGAGCGCTTGTGGCGGTGCTTGATGTGGATAGTGATGAATTTGCTACCTTTGACGAGGTCGATAAAATTCAGCTAGAAAAAATCCTCGAATGGTTCAGCGCATATTATTAGGAATTTCTCTGCTTTTGTTATTTGGTTGTGCTCAAGTCGGTACACTCAGTGGCGGCGGACGAGATGTAAAAGCGCCGGAAATAATTTCGAGTACGCCAAGCATGGGGGCATTGAATACCAATCCCACACTTATTCGCTTGCAGTTCGATGAGTATATCGAATTAAAAAATCCCATCGAAACATTTCGCCTTGAACCTGCAGATGCGAAAATCACTGTCGTTTTAACCAAAAAAACAGTGTTGGTCACCCTCAAAGGAGAGCTAAATCCCAACACTACCTACAGTGTATACATTGACGGTGGGGTAAAGGATATTTCAGAGGGCAATGACTCCGTGTATCAGTTTGTTTTTGCAACGGGTTCAACCTTAGATTCTGCAAAACAAGTATACCGAATTGGAGATGCTTATTCCAAGAAATCCATGTCCGGAGTAACGGTTGGTTTATATGCCTCAGATACCAGTGCCAAACCCCGTTACCTCGCGAAGAGCAACCAAGAGGGATGGGCGAGTTTGGAGTATTTACCAGTAGATTCTTTTTATGTGAAAGCCTTTTTGGATTTAAATCGAAACGGTTTAATCGATGTGAATGAACCTCAGGATATTCTATTTAATGCCAGTATTCCATCAAATGATTCTATTCCACTGTTACTTTCAAAACCCCGTGAATTAAATCGCATGCACTCGTTTAAAGTGTTGCCTCCCGAAATGTTAACGGGGCACCTCCCAGAAGAGATTGCATTGCGCGATGTCCGTGTTAATGGCCAGCAGGCCCCTATGGTTCGGGTAGGTAGAGATTCCATAGCGATAAGCCTCGGTTCATTCGAACCCGGAGCCTTAGTGGTCTCTACCCCATTAGATTCGGTTTCTGTGTTGTATACGGAAAAGGAAAAAGCCACACCCCTGAAGCTGCAAGTATCCCAGCCCTGTGTGGGGCCTTCGATTATTCTCACCGGAAATACTTTTTTTGATTCACTGATTGAACTGAATTCTTTGTATCTGATGCGAGCGGATTCAAGCAAAGTGCCCATTAAATCGGCACTGGTGGATTGTAACCGAATCCAACTCGTTCCACAAACTTGGACAGCAGGTAAATTAAAATTAGTCATAGGACCAAATGCCATTCAAGGGCTTAACGGCACTAAGGTACTCTCATCTACCCTTGACTTGGTTTGTTTTGGTGAGGCTGAATTGGGTTCCTTGATGGTAACCTTTAAAAATAATCCGTCGGGTAAACTTCTTTTGTTGGAAAAGGATGGAAAAACAGTGGCGTCCTCCTATTATTTACCGGGTGCAAAAAACCAAGATTCCTTTGATCACTTGGTGCCCGGGGAATATCAGGTGGTATTGATTGATGACTTAAATGGAAATGGCGTATGGGATCCTATTCGCCCAGAAACAAAAGAGGCAGCGGAACCCGTTCAACGCTACACTAAAATTCCTAAAGTGCGCGCCAATTGGGATGTGGAAGTTAGCTTAGATTAATCCCAAGTTTAGTTTTCAACAACGGCGAATCCACCTAAAAAACTTAGTACCTTTAAGGTTCGCAAATTTCACCTGTATGTACTTAATTTTTGATACGGAAACCACCGGTTTACCGCGTAATTTCAAGGCTCCAATAACTGATACGGATAACTGGCCTCGTGTGGTTCAATTAGCTTGGCAATTGCATGATGAATCCGGTAAATTAATTAAGCACAATGCCGCTATCATTAAACCGAATGGCTTTACCATTCCGTTTGATTCTGAAAAAGTTCATGGAATTTCTACGGCATTAGCGAACTATGTGGGACGAGAACTCGATGAGGTGATTGCTGAATTCTTGTATGACCTAAAGCAAGCCAAGTTCATCGTTGGACATAACTTAAAATTTGATGTCAATGTGATGGGGTGTGAGTTTGTCCGCATGGACATGGAATCCCCCCTAACTATACCGGTGTTAGATACATGTACAGAGGAAAGTGCAGCTCTCGTCCAATTGACCGGAGGTAAAGGCGGGCGTTTTAAATTACCTACGCTCACTGAACTTTATGGATTTTTATTTAAAGAGTCATTCAATGAAGCCCATAATGCCACAGCGGATGTGGAAGCAACTACGCGTTGTTTTCTCGAGTTAATTCGACGCGGTCATTATTCACCGGAACGCCTTCAAACGGATGAAGGATATGGCTTGCGGTTTAAGGAGGCGAATCCGAATACCATCGCTTTGGTTGGACTTGAGCATCAGAACTTAAAGGAGGCCAGTAAAGCATTAAAGCAATCCGATAAAACGCAGCGAACGGACGCTACGGAGTTGCCCGTTGAATTAGAAGATGCGCCCTTTACCCATTTGCATGTCCATTCTCAGTTCACCTTGTTACAATCTACGGCTGAAATTAAATCACTGATTAACAAAGCCATTGAATTAGATCTACCTGCGCTTGCCTTAACGGATAATGGAAACATGATGGCAGCTTTTCAATTTGAAAAGGTATTGAGTGACCATAATGCAAAAATAATGCAGGAGAAAGCGGAGGCGGAAGAGCATGGTTCACCCTTTACCAAGCGCCCAATCCTTCCCATTATTGGCTGCGAATTTAATGTATGCGTTGATCATAAAAATCGAGACACCAAAGATCTGGGGTATAAAATGGTCTTCCTCGCAAAAAATAAAAACGGATATCAAAACCTGATAAAATTATCGTCCCTCGCCTATACCGACGGATTTTATTACCTCCCGCGGATTGATAAAGCCTTGGTGGAAAAATATAATAAGGACATCATTGTATTATCCGGTGGACTGGATGGTGAGATCACTTCCCTCATCTTGAATGTGGGTGAGGCACAGGCCGAAACCGCTTTATTGTGGTGGAAATCTATGTTTAAGGAAGACTTCTATCTGGAAATCAACCGACATCAATTGGAGGCAGAAGACCATGCGAATGAGGTATTAATTCGTTTTTCGAAGGCGCACGACGTTAAATTGGTGGCTACAAACAACAGTTATTACGTGAACCAAGGCGATGCTAATGCACACGATGTCTTATTGTGCGTAAGGGACGGCGAGTTGATGTCTACACCGATTGGTCGCGGAAGAGGGTATCGTCACGGGTTTGAAAATGATGAGTTTTATTTCAAGACCCCTGAACAAATGAAGCGCTTGTTCGCGGATTTACCGGAAGCTATTGTATCGGTTTCCGAGATTATTGAGAAATGTGAAGCCTATACCTTGTCGCGCGATGTATTACTCCCGAAATTTGAAATCCCAACCGAATTTATAGACCCAAATGACGATATAAACGGAACAAAAAATGGCGAAAATGGGTATTTAAAACACTTAACGTATCAAGGCGCATTAAAGCGTTACGGCGAAATCAGCGAGGAGCTTAAAGATCGCTTAGATTTTGAGTTAAAAACCATTGAAAATACGGGGTATCCCGGGTACTTTCTGATTGTACAAGATTTCTGTAATGCGGCACGCGACATGGGGGTTTCTGTGGGTCCTGGACGTGGATCTGCCGCGGGATCTGCCGTAGCTTACTGTACACGGATAACCAATGTCGACCCCATTAAGTACGACCTCCTCTTTGAGCGTTTCTTAAATCCAGATCGGATTTCAATGCCCGATATTGATATTGATTTTGATGATGAAGGGAGGGGAAGAGTTATTGATTATGTAATCAATAAATACGGTGCAAATCAAGTGGCGCAAATCATTACCTATGGTACCATGGGGGCGAAATCAGCCATTAGAGATACCGCACGGGTGTTGGATTTACCCCTGCCAGAAGCGGATCGTTTGGCGAAATTGGTACCGGATATTTCACTCAAGAAGTTGTTCGAATTAGAAGATCCCGCCTTGGCTGATGCCTTGAAAAATAATCAGGAAGCGTTGAATAATGCCAAGGAGTTGCGTAAAATATTTCAAGGACAAGGTCCTGCATCCGATGTGTTGCGTCAGGCAAAAGCGATCGAAGGATCAGTTAGAAACACAGGAACCCACGCCTGTGGCGTGATTATTACGCCCGATGATATTACGAATTTCGTTCCAGTGGCCACCGCGAAAGATTCTGTCATGGTGTGTACGCAATTTGACAACTCCGTAGCAGAATCAGCAGGCCTGCTTAAAATGGATTTCCTGGGTTTAAAAACCCTTACCCTAATTAAGGATGCGGTGCGAATCATTAAAGAGAATCGCGGAATTGAACTTGATCCTGATCAATTTCCTACCGATGATGAACTGACCTATAAGCTCTTTCAACGCGGTGAAACGGTGGGGATATTTCAATATGAATCCCCCGGAATGCAAAAGTACATGCGGGAATTAAAACCTACGGCCTTTGCAGACCTTATTGCGATGAATGCCCTTTATCGCCCAGGTCCTTTGGAGTATATTCCCTCATATATCAAACGAAAGCATGGCGAAGAGCCCATTGTGTACGATTTAGATGATTGTGAAGGTCATTTAAAAGAAACCTACGGGATTACAGTATATCAGGAGCAAGTGATGTTGCTTTCCCAGAAGTTGGCGGATTTCACCAAAGGTGAGGCCGATACCCTAAGAAAAGCCATGGGTAAAAAGGACCGTAAGGTACTGGATAAAATGCGCCCGGTTTTTATAGAGCGTGGAAATGCAAAAGGGCATGCCAACGATAAATTAGAGAAAATCTGGAAAGACTGGGAAGCCTTTGCTTCTTATGCATTCAATAAATCGCATTCTACCTGCTATGCTTGGGTGGCTTATCAAACAGCCTATCTCAAAGCAAATTACCCGGCCGAATATATGGCAGCAGTACTCAGTAATAACATGAGCGACATCAAGCAAGTAACCTTCTTTATGGAAGAATGTCGTCGGATGGGGGTGAATGTTTTTGGTCCAGATGTAAATGAATCACGCTTGAATTTTACAGTAAATGCAAACGGGGATATACGTTTTGGTTTGGGAGCCATTCGTGGAATTGGTGAAGGACCAGTAGAAGCGATTATTCAAGGACGTGCAGAGGGAAGATACACCAGTATTTTTGATTTCAGTCGGCGGGTGAATTTCAAAGCCATCAACCGAACAGCCATGCAGAATTTAGTGTATGCGGGTGGATTTGATTCCTTCAGTGAACTGCATCGGGCACAGTATTTTATGGAAGAAGGCGCAAATCGCTTATTTTTAGATCACATCATTCGGTACGGCACTTCTTTTCAGGATAATAAAGATTCAAACCAACACGACCTTTTTGGTGAGGGTTCCGGATTTGATGTAGTGGAACCGAAAGTTCCAAGCTGTGAGGAATGGTCTTCGAGTTATAAGTTAGCCAAAGAACGCGAAGTGATTGGAATTTTCATTTCTGGACATCCCTTGGATGATTATAAAATGGAGATTGATGCCTTTTGCACCGGAGCCTTAGCCATGATGCATGATATGGAATCGTTCAAAGGACGAGATTTGATAATGGCGGTAGTCGTTACCTCCATAGAGCACCGGATTGCTAAGAATGGTGACCCCTTTGGAACGGTAATTTTTGAAGATTACACCGATCAATATAAGCTGAATATTTTCCGTGAAAATTATTTAAAGTATAAGCATTTACTGCAGCCCGGGGTGTTTTTAACCTTGCGCGGTAGGATAGAAATACCAAGGTACAGAACGCACTTAGAATTTAGTTTAAATGAAGTAGAGCTCTTACAGCATTTGCGTGAAAAACGGGTGAAAGGCTTGCATTTAAGCATACCCAACAAGGACCTTAATCACCTGTTGATTGACGAACTTAATGGCCTGTTTTTAGCGAATCAGGGATCATGCAATGTGCAATTCACCATTTTTGATGCGGTCGAAGGCCTGGAATTGAATATGGCGTCGAAGTCGGTTCGTATTAAACCAGATCCGGAATTATACAAGGCACTTTCTAAAATGAATATTCAGTTTCGGTTGAATTAATTCAAATTTCCCGCATCTTCTGCTTGTTTTATTAAGCTCGACAGGGACATTTCGAATGCGTTCGCTATGCGTACAAGCACGCGAAGACTTGGATTAAATTCTCCTTTTTCTATGCGTTGAAGGGTGCGTATATCCACATCACAGAGCGATGACAACTGAAGTTGTGTAATCTTTTTGGATTTTCTGACCGTTTTTATTTCGATTCCAAATTGTTTGAGGTCGTTTTCAAAAGAGGATTGCACCTTCAAAATTGAGGCTTAAATAAAAAATAATATACGACATACATACCTCATCGGAACTTCTTGTGTATATTTGTCAAAACTTTTAATTTACTATTTATGAAAAAAATGATTTTACTTGTTGGATTAGGTACAGCCCTTTTCCTTAGCTCATGCAACAAAGTTAAAACTGGCGATGTCACGTTTTGGCAACAAACCGGAAGTGGATATGGTGTGACGGTAGTACAATTAAACGGTGTTACCTCTAACATTACCTCAGAATACTCTAGTGTGCCGGCGTGTGGGAAATCCGGTTGTGCTGTGTTCAATGGTGTTGAAGAAGGAACCTATACGTATTCCGCTTCAGATGGCACGTCTAATTGGAATGGTTCAATTACTGTATCTGAAGGATGCAAAACAATGCAACTTTATTAAAGCACTTAAAATTAACTAACTAAAAATTAAAAATTATGAAAATTAAACTCTACTTAGGTGCAATTTGTACATTACTAATATTGAATTCTTGCATGACCACTAAAACAAGTGTTGGAATGTATCGTGAAACAGAAGGCAGTGAGTATACCTATGCGAAAGGTAAACAGTTTTGGTTATTTTGGGGTGCAATGCCATTGGGTAGAACTAATGTTAATACACCGAAGGATGGAATTTGCGAGATTGTTACAAGACATAATTTTGGTGATGTATTGATTAGCGGATTAACTGGAGGTTTGGTTACCTCCTATACAATTAAAGTTAATGCTAAAAAGAAAAACTAAGATTATCTTTCATTAAACCCCGGCCGCAGCGTCGGGGTTTTTAATTTCTTTAGTTCCCAAATCCTGGATTGATGAATCAAATCCTAAAAAATTCAATATACAGCGCGTTGGAATAAAAAGTATAAAAAGCGCTTAACCTACTTATTAATTATGTACATTTACCCTATGAAAAAAATAACTACCTCTTTGGCATGTATCATGCTGACGATTTGCACTTTCGCCCAAGCACCTGGAGAAAAATGTGCCACAATGACACAATTTAATCAGCGAGTATTAAACAACCCTGAGGTTCAAACCCGAATGGATCAAACCGAGGCATTGACAAAACAATGGTTAGAAAACCATCCAAATGCGTTAAAAAAGAAAGGGAATAACAAAAGCGCAGCTTCTGTATACATTCCTGTGGTAGTCCATGTGCTATGGAATGATCCCATCGAGAACGTTTCGGATGCACAAATTCAGTCTCAAATTGACATTTTGAATGAGGATTTTCGCTTACTGAATGCCGATTCCTTGGACCCGTCGCACCCATTTTGGATTTATACAGTAGATTCTAAAATTGAGTTTTGTTTAGCGAGTGTTGATCCGAACGGAAATCCAACCGATGGCATCACACGAACCTACACGGATGTAGTTTCATTTACTGCTAATGATGAAGAAAAGTTTACAGCCTCAGGCGGTCATGACAATTGGGATCCAACCCAGTATTTGAACATTTGGGTGTGTAACTTAGACGCCTCCGGCGGAACCCTTGGTTACGCAGCCTTTCCTTCTGATTTATCTGCGAACCCGGAATTCGATGGAGTGGTGATTCGCTACGAAGCATTCGGAGATATAGGAACCGCAGGAACTGGTGGCTTTACTGCGAACGATTTGGGTAGAACAGCTACGCATGAAGTTGGGCATTGGCTTAATTTACGCCACATTTGGGGTGACGAGGAGTGCGGTGATGATTTTGTGAATGACACCGAAATTGCAGAAGGTGAGAATTATAATTGTCCATCGTTCCCGCATAGACCAGGTAATCTCTGTGGTTCTGGACCAGACGGTGAAATGTACATGAACTATATGGACTATGTGGATGATTATTGCATGAATATGTTTACCTACGATCAAGCATTGCGAATGTTTGCTGCCTTGAACACAGAGCGCGTTGGATTACTTACTTCTGCTGGATGTGACCTTGCATCAATTGTCAATTCGACCATGAATGAAGGTAATTTTGAGATTTCTCCGAATCCGAGCAATGGTGTTTTTACGATTAATTCAGCACAAAACTCAACTATTACCCCTGTGGTGTACAATTTGATAGGTGCAGAAGTTAAACGTTTTAATGGAATCAATCAATTTCCTTACACCTTAGACTTAAGTGATTTACCGAATGGAATTTATTATATTAAAAATAATAGATCAGGAAAATCTACAACGAAGAAGATAATTATTTCAAAATAGTATGTATTTGAGCCGGCTTTTGTCGGCTCAGAATTAACTTAATAAACGTATGCGATATTTCTTAATACCAATCGTCTTCTTGTGTTTGATGGCTTGTAAAAACTCAGAGAAAGCAAATAAAGAAGATTCAAAAGTGACAAGTTCAACTGTTAATAGTGATAGTATTTGTCGATTTCAGGTTTCCTTTATCAGTATTGGTTCAGGACCCGATCGACCGGCTAAACAAAAATTTACTGAATTTATTAATGATTTCAATGCGTTGAATAACCTCAATATTACGCCTAAAATAGTTAATTGGGGTCGTGAAGGGGAACAAGATTACTGTTTCAAATTAGAAGGAATTAAGACTGAATCACAGGAGAAATTCATTTCGGACAGCAAATTACTTTTCACCGGTAACACCTTGGTTAAGTGTTTAGAAAACATGCCATATCGACATAAATCTAAGGATTGATTTACGATTCGTTTATCTAAAAATTAAATTACCCCGGCCACCGCGTCGGGGTTTTTTGTTACCTCAAACAAAAGCCCATCACGGCGTCAAAAAACAAATCCGCTTGTTCCGCGTGCAGCCAGTGTCCCGCGTTCGGAATGGTTTCTATCGTAGCATCCGGAAAGAGCGCTTCTATTCCATCAAGGTCTTCCGGTAAGATATAGTTGGAAAGTTCTCCCCGTAAAAAGAGGGTAGGGGTCCAGTTTTCCTGTTCAGGGAGTGCAGCAAGGATGTAAGGCATTTCGCGTTCTAGCACTGCGACATTCATACGCCACGCTAATTTCCCTTTTTCAATCCAATATAAATTTTTCAACAGAAACTGTCGTATTCCGTCATTTTCCACGTAGATTTTGAGTATGGATTCTGCTTCACTGCGTGTACTGATAGAATCCAAGTGTAAGGCATGAATACCCGCTAAGACATGCTGGTGATGCATGGGATAGGCTTTTACCCCCATATCTGCAACTACAAGTTTACTCAACAGGTGGGGATAATTTTGAGCGAAATGCATGGCCACTTTGCCACCCATGGAATGTCCCAATAAAATCACATCGGTAAGTTGTTGTGCTTCAAGAAAGGCATACACATCATCCATCATGGCTTCATAGCGGTGTTCCTCATTCCATGGAGAACGACCATGATTTCTGAGGTCAACACAAAACACCCGATAAAACGCCGCGAATCGCTGGGCTAAGCTTTGCCAATTATCGGATGATCCAAATAATCCGTGTAAAATCACCAAGGGTTTTCCTTCGCCATATTCACGAAAGTGAAGTGTGAGCATAATACCTATTTTGAGGTAGTAGTTTCCGCATCTGAAATTACCGTGAATTGACCGTCATTGGTCTGTTCTATGCGTTTTTTCAATTGGGAAACATTGGTAAGGGTACTGTCGAAATGCACCGTGATTCCTTGGCTCTTGGCTTCTTCAACAAAATCAACCTCAACACGTTCAACACCGCCTGCCTGAAGTAGGTTTTTTCGAATGGCTCCGCCGCAACCCATTTTACAAACCATGCCTTCTACGTCAAAGGTTATTTTAGCATTCGATTTAACGACTGCTTTTTGTTCCTGTTTTACCGCAAGCACTTGGGTTGACGATTTAGTTTGATCACAAGAACTTAACACAAGCGCAACCACGGAAACTAAGATAATTTTTACTTTCATCGTAACTTTTTACAAAGATACGCCGTTAAGCAGTTGCGAATTAGATTTTAGAAATTTTTAAAACAACAACATGAAAAAAACAATGTTATTTAGCGTAGCGGGTCTCTTAGGGGTCGCTTTGCTGGTAGGTTCTTGCGGGAAGTATCCTGAAGGACCAAATTTTGCACTGAGTTCAAAAGCCGCGAGATTAGAGGGAGATTGGAAGGCAACTTCGGTGAATCAATCCGGTACGGAATGGAATTTAAGCAACCTCACCCTTACCAATTCAATTTCGAAGGACGGAACCTTTAGTGCAAGCACTGTAATCACGATTTTCGGAGTTCCAACTACCTATTCAAGTGCAGGTACTTGGGAGTTTTACGATAAGAAAACTAAGCTTATTTTCACAGAAACTACCCCAGCAACGAATGCTAAAGATACCTTTGATATTCTTATGCTTAAGAAGGATATGGTAAAACTAAAACAATTTGATTACGATTCTGGAGATACGTTTACTTACACGTATGAGCCCAAGTAATTGAGAATTATAGCATGAGCCCCGAAAGGGGCTTTTTTATTTTCAAAAAAATTGTTTTGTGCTTGACATTTAATTCCTCCAAAAAAAATAATTTACTTACGTTAAGTTCTTTGATTGATAAATGATTTTGTTTTACAAATAAAAATTCTAGTATGAATTATCTAGTTTATATTGCGCAAGTCATTGTTGCATTAACCATCATTATTGTTTCATTTAACCTAATAACATAAAAAGTAAAAGCTAAATAACTTGTATTTATAGTGTTTGGCAATTATCCCAAGAAATCTCGGAACCAATAGCCACTCTCTTTAACTAGACGCTCTTGTGTTTTAAAATCTACATGGACTAAACCAAAACGGGGAGCATAACCCTCATTCCATTCAAAGTTATCCAATAAAGTCCAACAGAAATAGCCACCAATATTGACTCCTTCTTGCTTCGCCCTTAAAACTTGCTTTAAGTAACGCTGATAATAGTCGATACGTTTTTGGTCCTTCACTTTCCCTAAAATGAATTCATCGGGAAAAGCACAGCCATTTTCCGTAACTATGATTTTCTTAACCCCGGGGTAAGCGGCAAATTGTTTGATGATTTGATAAATCCCTTCCGGATAAACTTCCCAACCCATGGCTGTAATTTCTTGTACATTTCGTTTTTCGGGTTTAATTTCCAATCCTTTCATGATCGGAATCAAGCCCATCTTTTTTACTACTTCGCGTGTATAATTTTGAATACCGATAAAATCAAAATCAAAGCTTAATTTTTCCAAATCACCCGACATTATATAAGCATCTAACTTTTTTAAAATCGGAAAACTAGCTGTTGGGTAACCCATTCCTAAAGCGGGTTCAATGAATAAGCGGTTCAGCAATACATCCCAGCGTTCTGCCGATTTCTTATCGTGTTTTTCACTGGTATAATAGTCAACATGCGCACACGAGTAAGTGGTGCCAATTTGAGCATCAGGAACATTTTTGCGGATAATTCTTCCGCCTTCTGCTTGCGCCAGGCATACGTGATGCACTGTCGGTAAGAAATTCTTAAATCCTTTTAAGCCCGGAGCATGATAGCCAACTAGGTAACCAAGCGCAGTAAAAGCAGTGGGTTCATTAAAAACCATCCAGTTTTTTACTTTCTCACCAAAATTTTCAGTTACCAATTCTGTATATTCACTGAACCAAGCCAGTGAATCTCGATTCTTCCACCCACCTTGATCTTGAAGCACCTGAGGGAGATCCCAATGATATAAAGTGAGCCATGGTTCTATACCCCTTTCTAAACAGGCATCTATTACCCGATGGTAAAAGTCAATGCCTTTTTGATTGGGCTCACCCGTTCCATTTGGCAACACGCGACACCATGAAATACTGAAACGAAAAACGGTCATGTTTAGGGATTTAAGCAGATCTAAATCTTGCTCATAAGAATGGTAAAAATCGCACGCTACGTCGCCATTTTCTCCTGTTTTAATATTACCTTTCTCGTGGGAAAAGGTATCCCAGATTGAATTCGATTTCCCGTCAAGGTCATGCGCACCTTCGATTTGAAAGGCAGAAGTGGCAACTCCCCATTTAAAATCCGGACCAAAATCAAATCGCGAGAAATCTATGTTTTGTTGTAAAGAGATTTTTCCAAAAACAACATTAGGCGATATTACAGCACCTGCCGAAGAAGCTAAAAATAAGCGCAAAAGGTTACGTCGCTCCATTCGTGTTTTACTATCTGAGCTTCAAAGATAAATAAAGAATGTTACGAGAAATGGAATTTAAGCAACCTCACCCTTACCAATTCAATTTCGAAGGACGGAACCTTTAATGCAAGCACCGTAATCACGATTTTTGGAGTTCCAACAACCTATACCAGTGCAGGTACTTGGGAGTTTTACGATGAGAAAACAACATTAATTCTGACTGAAACCAATCCAGCAGCGAATTCGAAGGATACCATGGAGATATTGATGCTAAAGAAAGATATGGAGTTCGATTACGATTCTGGAGATACGTTTACCTATACGTATGAGCCCAAGTAATTGAGAATTATAGCATGAGCCCCGAAAGGGGCTTTTTTATTTTCAAAAAAATTGTATTTTTGGTCAACATTTAATTCATTATGAAGTTTTTAATCCTCCCTTTGCTTGCCTTAAGTTTAATATGCTTAACCCCATCTTGCAGTAAATATCCAAACGGATCCAAATTTACCCTATTGACCAAATCAAATCGTGTGGTGAATGATTGGAAATTGACGAGTTACCTCGTGAATGGGAATGAGTTTATTGACAATCAACCCGAAATTACAATAGTCATTGAGAAAGACGGAACCTATTCGTGGACTGCAAGCCAAACGGTTTTAGGGCAAATACAATCAACCTTTGAGCATGGAACATGGATGTTTAATGATGATAAAACTTCACTCATGTTATTAACAGACGGTGAAGATATACCGGTTTCTTATTCCATTAATGAATTAAGAGGTAAAAAGATGGTATTGCAGTATTACGACAAAACCACAAACATCACCTACATCAGTACCTACGAAACGGATAAGTAATCCTTAGGTAAAACGTGGGTCTGTAGCCATTACATGCCCACAAGATTTGCATGTGCGCATTGCTTCTGAGCTGTAATATTCCTTGAATCTAGGGATGAAATCTTTTTCGATGTTTTCTAAGTGAAAGCGGTAAGATTTTAATTCCTCGTTACAGTTTTCACAAAACCAAAACAATCCATCCGTCAATGCCGTTCCTTTTCTGACGCGCTCGATCACCAAGCCGATGGTGTTTTCTCCGCGCATCGGTGAATGAGGGGTATTTGCAGGTAACAAGAACATATCCCCTTCCTTCACTAAAATATCTTTTGGTTTTCCTTCATGCTGAATTCGAACCGTGATATCTCCTTCAATCTGAAAGAATAATTCCTCACTTTCATTGTAGTGGTAATCTTTGCGGGCGTTTGGTCCAGCCACAACCATCACTATGAAATCTCCTGCCTCATGATACAAATTCTTATTGGATACCGGAGGTTTTAATAGATCTCGGTTGTCATTGATCCACTGCTTAAGGTTAAAGGGTGCTAACATGAGGTACGTTTCTATAAAATTAATACATTACTTGAAATACTTATAAACCGCAAACCCAAAGGCATGGCGCTCATCAGGGATTTGCGTTTGGATGCTCGTTTTTTTCCAAGACGTTTCGTCGAAATTACACAAAAATGTATCTGCGCCAAAGGTATGGTCGATTGCTGTAATGTATAATTCATCTAATGGGAGTGTCTCCATGGCTAGGCGATAAATTTCACCCCCACCGATAATAAACAGGGTGCGTTCGTCTTCTTTGTATGCATCAATGCAATCCTGTAAGGTATGAAAGACCTTGCAGCCGGGTGCTTGAAAGGTTAGATTTCTGGTGATGACACAATTCTCTCGATTAGGTAAGGGCCGAAACCGTTCTGGGATGGAGTCGTAATTTTTTCTACCCATCACTACGATTTGACCATTGGTCATTTCTTTGAAAAACTTCATGTCATTGGGAAGATTCCACATCAGGTCATTGTTTTTCCCAATGCCTCGCTCTTCATCCATGGCAACGATTAATGAAAGCTTTTTCATACGGCTACCGCAGCTTTAATGTGTGGATGTGGAGCATAATTCTCTAATTCGAAATCTTCAAATTTAAATGCAAACAGATCCTTCACATCGGGATTGATTTTCATGGTTGGCAATGGTCTGCATTCCCTTGAACGTTGAAGCTTGGCTTGCTCTATGTGATTGGTGTAAAGATGCGCATCGCCAAAGGTGTGGATAAACTCACCCGGTTGCAGGCCACATACTTGAGACATCATTAAGGTGAGTAAGGCATATGAGGCAATGTTAAAAGGAACGCCTAAAAAAGTATCCGCGCTTCGCTGGTAAAGTTGGCAACTCAGCTTTCCTTCTGCCACATAAAATTGAAACATAGTATGGCAAGGGGGCAAGGCCATATCATTCACACACGAAACGTTCCATGCAGAAACTAATAAACGACGTGAATCTGGATTTTTTTTAATCTGTTCAACCACTTGTGATATTTGGTCAATATGACCTCCATCTTGTGTGGGCCAAGAACGCCACTGGTAGCCGTATACAGGTCCAAGATTGCCTTCTTCATCTGCCCATTCATCCCAAATAGAAACATTGTTGTCTTTTAAATACTTAATGTTGGTGTCGCCTTGTAAAAACCAAAGCAGTTCATGAATAATCGAACGAAGGTGCAATTTTTTGGTCGTTACCAATGGAAAACCGTCTGCGAGATTAAAACGCATTTGATACCCAAAAACGGAATAGGTACCTGTGCCCGTGCGGTCCTCCTTTTTTACGCCGTGGTCAAGAATGTGCGTTAAGAGTTTGTGATATTGTTCCATCGTAGTACGAAAGTAAACTTTTATAAAAAACCAACTTGGGTTGTTTCGATGATTTTATTAACGGGATAATAAACAATGTTGAATTTGCGTACTTTCGTGGCATGAAGCAGTGTGTTTTTTTGGTGTTCTGTGTAATTTTCAGTCAATCTCTCGTGGCGCAAGCTACAAAAAAGCTACCCAAAAAAATGGTTGGCACCTACCTAGGCAATCAACCCGCATACTTGGTTTCACAACACAATCAATCCATTCCTGTAGACTCAGCTGCGCTGAGCATTGAAGTGGCCCGAAATACGGTTTCCATATGTTATAAAACCCCGATGTTTTGTCCGGTATTGAATGGAAGTGTTACGGCAGTAAAAAAAATAGGTAAGGGCAGGAATCAAACCTGGAACGTTCAAGTAAGGTCGGTAAATTCGTTGATACTCGAAGAACTCATTTTCAATCCAAAAACAAAGGAGCTTATTCGAACAGGGATATTCCCTCAGCCTAATACGCGGCTAAAAAAATCACGGAAAAAATAGTGAGAAGGTGGTCCCTTTACCAGGGGCGCTTTTTACGTTGACCTTACCTCCGTGTGCATCAACAATCAGCTTCACATAGTAAAGTCCAAGCCCATAGCCTTTTACGTTGTGTAGATTTCCCGTAGGTACCCGATAGAATTTATCAAAAATTAAAGAAAGGTTTTCCTTTTTTATTCCAATTCCATTGTCCTCAATCTCAATCCAAATTCCCTGCTTGTCATTTCTTGTTTGTATGGTAATGTTTGGTACCGATTCACAATATTTTATTGCATTTTCCAATAGGTTATAAATCACGTTGGTTAAATGAACCGCGTCTGCTTGTATAATATGATTATCAGCGTTTAAATCAATGTGAATGATCCCTCCCTTTTCGAAGTGATGCAGCTCAAAGTTCTCTTTTACTTCATCCAATAATTCATTGACGTCAAACTGGTCTTTATTGAGGACCACCTGATCCTTGTCTAATTTAGCGACGTTAAGTACGCGCTCTACTTGGTGCTCAAGGCGCTTGTTTTCCTTATAGATGATACTCGCATATTTTTGAATTTGTTCCGCCGTGATTTCTGGTAGCCTCATCATCATCTCTGCCGATAAACTAATGGTGGAAATTGGCGTTTTGAGCTCATGGGTCATGTTGTTGATGAAATCTGTTTTAACTTCCGCTAAGCGATATTGACGCATAATAACGGTAACGCTAAAGGCGAAAAATGTGGCAATGACCACTAACATGAGGGTTAGATAAATCCATGGTGAGTAATCGTTCTGGGGTTCGATTTCTCCAAGTTCCATATTCGGGAAATACACGGTAAAATAATGACCGTCTTTGGTTAAGTTCAGTTTCTCTGGTGTAATCTCATCGGTAGAAACAGCATCCGTGACATAGATGGAGTCTTTCTTGTAGCGCACCCGATTGCTTAATACAATTGAATCAGTAAAACAGTCATAGATTCCATAGTAAAAATCCCTGTGAATGTTCTGAATGTAGAATTCCTTTTTAAGTAAGGTTTCTAGATAAAAGGGTTGCAATTCTTCATTGAAATCTACGGTGTAATGGTTATTGGAGAGTTGCCTCACCGCACCGTACATATCCGTTTGATCCCCATCCCTTTTTTGAATGGTGGATAATACATTCATTAACGAACGATGCACGTGATCTTGAAATTCTTTTAGATTAAGGCTGTCCTCTTTCTGCTGAATGGCTAAACTGACATTTTGAGTCTCTATCGTCCGCCCAACCCATAGCAACTGGATAATCAAAATAGAAAGCATCGAGAGTGCTCCTAAAATGATAACTGTGCTAATGGATTTGTTTTTCATGGCAACCTAAAAGCCTTGAACGCCATTTACGGTGGTATACTTTAATACGTTTTTCTTTTCTGGGTGGATGCGCGCAAAAGCGGATTGCACAGCGAGCGTTCCCTCATGAAACCCACAAAGGATCAACTTCAATTTATTCTCATAGGTGTTTACGTCCCCAATGGCATAGATTCCTGGAATATTCGTAGAATAGTCTAAGGTATTTACCTTGATGGCGTTTTTTTCTATTTCCAAGCCCCAATCAGCAATAGGGCCTAAGCTTGGTTTTAATCCAAAAAGCGGAATGAAATGGTCTACCGTTCTTCGGATCTCACCCTGATGTTGGTGGGTTATGATTACCTCTTCTAAGGTGCCATTCCCTGCTAATCCTGTAACCTCTGCCTCTGTAATTAAATCGATTTTTCCTTGATCTGCTAAGTCAATCACTTTTTGAACGGAATCTAAATGACCACGAAACGATGCACTGCGATGCACTAAAGAAATAGAGGAGGCAATATTATTTTCTACTAAATATATTGACCAATCCAATGCGGAGTCTCCTCCTCCAGCAATAACACAGGCTTTATCCTGATAAAACTTAGGATCACGAATGATATACTCAACCCCTTTGTCTTCAAACTGGGTAATGTTCTCAATCGGTGGTTTTCTTGGTTCAAAAACACCCAGTCCGCCCGCAATAATAACGATAGGTGCGTTGTGTATCGTGCCTTTTACGGTAGTTACGTTAAAGGTGCCATCTTCCATGGTATCAATCGATATTGCCGCTTCACCCAAGGTGAAACCGGGCTTAAATGGCGCGGCTTGAGCCATGAGGTTGTCAATGAGATCCCCTGCTAATATTTCTGGAAATCCAGGTATATCATAAATCGGTTTCTTGGGATAAATTTCTGAGCATTGTCCACCTGGTTGTGGTAATGAATCAATTAAATGACAACGTAATTTGAGGAGCCCTGCCTCAAAGACGGTGAAGAGTCCAACGGGGCCCGTACCAATAATAATAATATCAGTTTGAATCATGGGGTTGAATTATTACAATAAAGAAAGGTAACAAGTTTTTTTTGCTTTTGTTTTAATAGTCAGGTCTAAGCGGCTTATTATCCATGTCTCGCTCTATGCGCTCCATCACCTCTGAAGTAAGTAGGGATTGAATTTCCATGGCTTCTAGGTTCTCCATTAATTGGGTTTCGTTACTTGCACCTAAAATTACTGTACTTACATTTGGATTTTTAAGGCACCAAGCCAGGCTTAGTTTCGTGCTGGTGGTTCCAAGTTCAATGGCTAATGTTTCAATCTTTCTTGCTTTATCAATACGTTCCGCCGTTACGTTTTTATCTCGAAGCCATTCCAAGCCCTCTATTCCTAGGCGGGTACCTGTTGGATTCCCATGGTTGTATTTTCCTGTTAATACGCCAGAGGCTAAGGGAGACCATATCGTGGTTCCTAACCCCATCGTTTTATAGATTTGTTCAAATTCCACTTCCACCTTGTGGCGACAAAATAAATTGTATTCGGGTTGTTCCATGGTTGGTCCAATCAAATGGTTTTGTTTGGCGAATACATGGGCCTCCATGATTTCTTGCGCGCTCCATTCTGAAGTACCCCAGTAGAGGATTTTCCCTTGTTGAATTAAATGGTGCATAGCCCACACCGTTTCCTCAATGGGTGTTGATTTATCTGGACGGTGACAAAAAAATAAATCGATGTACTCTACTTGTAGGCGCTCGAGTGCTTGATGACATCCTTCTATAATATGTTTTCTGCTTAATCCGCGTTGCGTGGGCCAAGTTCCACCCGTTCCAAAGAAGACCTTACTAGAGACTAAATAACTGTCGCGACTCCATCCCAGTTTTTTAAGGGTTTTACCCATCACCGTTTCACTCATTCCTCGCGCGTAAATCTCTGCGTTATCATAGAAATTGATTCCGTGTTCGTAGGCAATCGCCATTAACCGCTCCACCACGCGTTCATCAATTTGCTTTCCAAAAGTCAACCAAGACCCAAGGGAGAATCGACTAATCTGAATCCCGGATTTCCCGAGCTTGTTATATTCCATGGTGTTTTTTTTGCAAAAGTACGCAAATATGTCTTAAATATGCCCCGGTTTTTCAAGGTGTTCTTCAATACCTTTCTTTATATTTGTTAAATAATTTTAAGGTATGTACGGTCTTGTAAACAAAGCAATCAAGGATTTAGTGGTCACCAATTATGGCGAAGAGGCTTGGATTGAAATCGCATCGAGAGCAGGATTTGAGGAAAGTGAATTTGTTGGCTTACAATCCTATCCGGATAAATTGACTTACGACTTGGTGCATCATGCTTCGGTAGTGCTCAAATCAGATGCCCCTGTAATTCTTGAGGCCTTCGGCGAATATTGGATTACCTACACCGCGGAGGAGGGGTATGGAGAATTAATGGAACTTTCGGGAGCCTCTTTCCCTGAATTTTTAGCGAATCTTGATATGTTGCATGCGCGGATGAGTAACATCATGCCCCACTTAGCGCCGCCGCTATTCACCATACGAAATGAAAAGGCCAATTCTTTAGAGTTAGAATATCGTTCACACCGAGCAGGGCTAACACCAATGTTATTCGGATTAATTAAGGGCTTGGGAAAACGCTTTAATCTTAACTGTCGGATTAAGCAAATTCTTGAGAAAGGCGATGATTCCGATTGCCATGTCTTTTTGATTGAATGGGAATGAACACTGAATCAGAACTTAATGCCTTATTCAGTGCGTTAGAATTCGCAAACCCACATACCTTATTTGTTGGGAACGATTTTTCCCTCCTTAAGGTGGGTAAGGCCTTTCATAAAGCAATTAAGTTATCTACTTCGGCTTCTTTTGACACGACCTTCGAGTGGGTCACGGGTGGGTCTTTTGATAAATTGCGAAATAACACGTCCCAACTTTTTTTTATACAGACGCGCGATGGGAGTAAACGGTATAAAATTTCAGGTAGGCCTGTGGAATGGGGGTATATTATCCATGGATCGCCCGTAGTCAATGCAAATTTCCATATTTCAGCCTATCAGCTTACTTTAAAGGATTTTCCACAACAAGATTACATCGCGGAATATTTGTTTCTGCTGCAGGCGTCCACCAAAGCCTTGGAGGATTTACAGCGCCTCAACCATGAATACCGACTCAAAAACAAAGCCTTAGAAGAGAGTAAGCAAGAATTATTGAATACCTCATTGTTTCCTGAGGAAAATCCGAATCCGGTATTGCGGATTGGGGTAGGATGTAAGTTGCTCTATGCAAACCCTTCTTCGACACAATTTTTAAGGGACTTTAATTTTACCACAAACGATCTTAACGATAAAGAGCTTAAGGAGCACTTGAATTATGTGCATATCAATCACCTAGAAAATCACTCCGTTTACCTTACACGAAATAATAATACCTACCAACTTAATATTCGTAAAAAAGCTTCGAACAACTTTTTTAATTTGTACGCAGCGAATATTACCCATTTTGTAGACCAAGTAGCTCAGAAGGAAAGTGAACTTACTGAACTTGCACTGAGATTAAACGACCAACAAGAATTCTACGAATATATCCTAAATAATATTCCTTCGGATATTGCCGTATTTGATGATGAGCACCGCTATCTTTTCGTGAATCCACAAGGGATTAAAAGTTCTGAGACTCGTGAATTTATGATTGGAAAAGATGACTACGACTATTGTGCGTTAAAAGGAACATCTACTGCAGGAGCGGATTTTAGAAGGGCTAAGTTTCTTGAAGTATTAAAACAAGATAAAGAGGTAGAGTGGGAGGATGATATGCATGATGCGAATGGAAACCGCAAGGTCATCATGCGCCGAATGCGCCCGATCTACAACCCGAATTCAAAAAAACGCAATGTGGTTGGTTACGGTATAGATATTACCCAACGAAAATTAGCCGAAGAAGAGGTGACTCAATCTCATTTACGCCTTACCCTACTTGAACAATTTTTGAATGCCGCCTCCGATGCAGTGCAGGTGGCAGATGACCATGGGAATTTCGTCTATATAAACAAGGCTGCCTCGGAACGCTTGGGTATACCAATGGAGGAAATTACGAAGTATAAAGTGTCTGATATTGACCATCAATTTAAGGATCCTAAGGATTGGCAGGCTCACTTGGAATTTCTTAAAGAAAAAGGTTCGTTTTCATCGGAGTCTGTGAATGTAAACCAAGTCACCGGAAAAACCATCGATGTTGAAGTGTATGTGCGACATCAAGTTATTGACGGTAATGGATATATTATTGCTGCCTCGCGGGACATCTCTGAGCGCAAGCAGGCGGAAAGAATTCTTGCCTATAAAAATGAATTCCAAGCCGTGATCATGGAGGTTGCAACCGAATTTATTGATATAAATCCAGATGCACTAGATGAATTAATAAACAGTACCCTTGAAAGACTTGGGAAGTTCATGAAAGTAGATCGGGTTTATCTGTTCGAATATAATCATGAAAAACAAACGACATCAAACACCCATGAATGGGTGGCTGAGGACATAAATCCAGAGATAAATAACTTACAAGATATACCTTTTGAATATGTTCCAGTTTGGGTAGAAACGCATTCAAAGGGTGAGAATGTTGAGGTTGAAAACACCACAAAACTTCCGGATGGAATGTTTAAAGAGCTCTTATTGGAACAAGATATAAAGTCCTTGATCGCGCTTCCGCTTATGCATGATGGGGTGAGCATTGGTTTTGTTGGACTCGATGCAGTTAAGGATTATCGTAAGTTTTATGACGATGAAAAAGTACTCCTCGTGCTTTTGTCTCGAATGCTCGTGAATGTTAAGGAGCGAATACGTAACATCAAGGCGATTCATGAGTCAAATTTGACCATCAATCAAATAAATGCCGAACTACAAAAGATCATTCAAGCAGAGAAAACGGTTAATGTACTGGCGGATTCCTTTTTAACCGGAACCGAGTATGAAGAGATTTGCTGGGATATCGTTGAGAATGTTATTTCTCAACTGGATTTTGAGGACTGTGTGATTTATAAATTGGAAGAGAAATCCTTGGTTCAAGTGGCCGCGATGGGCAATAAAACGAAACGCCGCAGGGTACTAAAAGACACCATGAAAATACCCCTTGGGCAAGGTATTGTGGGTGCTGTAGCTAAAACAGGCAAAGCACTACTTGTTGAAGATACTTCTATAGATGAGCGGTACATCGTAGACGATGAAAAACGTCTTTCTGAAGTGGCTGTTCCCATTAAATTGGGACGCAAAATCTGGGGAGTTATCGATTCAGAAAATGAACGGAAAGGGTTTTTTACAGACCTCCACCTGCGTGTGTTAATGACCATTTCAAACCTCTTGTCGCAAAAAATTTCAGCCATAGAGGAGCAAAAAACCAAAGAAAAATTACAACTTGAAATTCTTGAAATAAACGCGGGTCTTGAGCGACGGGTTGCAGAGGAAACGAATCGCAATTTGGAGCTCACCAAATCTATGTCTGATCAAGAGAAGTTAGTTACCATTGGAGAGATAGCCTCAGGGATTGCTCATGATTTAAATACACCACTTGGCGCGATAAAAATCGGCGCAGAAAGTATCCGCTTTACACTAGATAATTTGTTCGGCAATGTGGTTTCGAAATGTACAGAAGCTCAGATTAATGTAGCACTGAATCGATCCATTGAACGTCAAGGTGAATTGTTTGTTGGGGGCTTGCAACAGCGTAAAGAAATGAAAGCACTAGATCTGTTGCTCGCAGATAAATACCCCGATATAGCATTGGATGCGAGGGCTAAGTATGTTGCAATGCTTGTTAAGACTAGGGTGTTGCCTGACCAAGAAGAGTTTATTGAGCAGGTGTTGCACTCCACCAATCCGTTCGAATTCCTTGAGTTAATTTATAGCTTACAAATCGTTCGGAATTTCATAGAAACCATTTTAACATCATCAGACCGGGCTACCAATGTAGTGCAAGACCTTCGTTCGTTTATTAAGGATCAACGAAACAGCGATAAAGGTCCTGTGAATTTATTTGATAATATTAATACGGTGCTCAACGTCTTTAACTATGACATTAAACGAAGTGTTGAGTTAATCTTTGATGTAGATCGAAATCTGTTCATAGAGGGCTTCGACATCAAATTATTTCAATTATGGTCCAATATTATTAAAAATGCCATTGAATCCTTGGATCAGTATAAAGAGCGAGGGATTATTAAGATTTTCACCGAATCTACATCGGACGAAGTTACCGTGCATATAGCAAACAATGGACCTAAAATTTCTGAAGAAGTAAAACAACATATGTTTGAGAAGTTTTATACCACAAAAGCTAGGCGAAACGGCTCGGGTCTCGGCTTGAGTATTGTCAAGAGCGTGTTGGATGAGCATGTGGCACAAATCAACCTTGATTCAACAGAAGAATGGACCACTTTTTCATTTACGTTCAAGCGCTTGAATTACGAGTCCGAACAAAAAAATGAGGTTGAGATTGAATTAATGTAATACCTTTGTTCTATGGATGAAATAAAATATGCGGTTGTTTGTGTGGATGATGATCCATTCATTTTGCAGATGTTGGGCTTTCAGCTTGGTAAGATTTTAGACCAGAAATGTACCCTGCTCGAGTATTTTACAGACCCTTTTGAAGCCTTACTTAATATTGATCAGCTGGTGGCTGATAAAATAGATATCATCTTTATAATTGTGGATTATCAAATGCCACAAATGACTGGTGCACAGCTTATTCGATCCATAAAAGAAAAACATCCAGAACTCAAATGCGTCATGCTTTCTGGCCAAGCTAATCCAGTTTCTTTAGATGGATTGGTTAAAGATAACTTACTCGACTCTTTTATTTCAAAACCATGGGATGAAGAAGTGCTCTTCAATGCGGTTCGCCCAATCATAGAAAACATTCCATAAATTCGATGAAAACGATATTGGTATTAGGGGCAGGCTTGTCGGCTTCTTCCTTACTTCGCTATCTTTCTGAACGTCTAATCTCTGAAGATTGGTTGCTTAAAATCGGAAATTCGAACATTGAGCCGTTGCGTTCTAAATATAGTGATAATCAGCGTGTTCATTTAATTCAACTGGATGCCAGTGTTGCCGAGGAGCGTCGCGCAGTTATTGCTCACGTTGACTTAGTGATATCCATGCTTCCGGCTAAATTCCATCTAGAGGTGGCTAGGGATTGCATAGATTTGAGAACGGATTTAATAACACCAAGTTATGTTTCTCCAGCCATGAAACAATTGCACGAAGAGGCCGTGCTCAAAGGTGTTACCATTCTGAATGAAACTGGAGTAGACCCGGGAATAGACCACATGAGTGCCATGAAGATTATGGATGAAAAACGCGAAGAGGGCGCAACCTTAAAAGTGTTTAAATCCTTTTGTGGGGGTCTCATTGCCCCAGAATCTGACGATAATTCATGGCATTACAAGTTTACTTGGAATCCAAGAAATGTTATTGTTGCTGGACAAGGTGGGATTGCCGCATTTCGTCAAAACAAAGAACTCAAGTACATTCCATATTCTCAGTTATTCAAAAGAACGGAACGATTTATTATTGATGGATACGGATCATTTGATGGTTATGCAAACAGAGATTCCCTAAAGTATATTGACATTTACAACATCGATGAGGTGGAAACCATTTATCGCGGGACCCTGAGGAAACCGGATTTTTGTCAGGGGTGGGATGTGTTAATTGAACTTGGCCTTACCGATGATAGTTATGTGCTAGAAAACAGCAGCTTGCTAAGCCCAAGGCAATTAATGAATGCTTTTTTACCTTATCACCTCGTGGATAGTGTAGAAGTTAAATTTAAAAAATTCTTACGTCCAGAGCGTGCGCATCTTTTTGAGCTGTTTCAAGAAATCGGCTGCTTTAAAGGGGATGTATTGCTGTTTCAAGAAGATGCGAGTCCCGCGGTGCTGCTGCATGCCCTCCTTGAAAAAGCGTGGGTGCTAAAGCCAACGGATAAAGATATGTTGGTCATGTTGCATGAGTTTGAATTTGAAGATGCAAAGGGGCGCACTAAAATTACTTCATCTATGGTAGCACTGGGAGAGGACAATGTGTTTACGGCAATGTCTAATACAGTGGGCATTCCCATTGGTATTATCGCTAAACTCATCTTAAATGGCTATTCAAATCCAGGGGTTCATATTCCTGTCCAAAAGGAAATATATTTGCCTGTACTGAAGGAATTGGAAGAATTTGGAATTAAATTTACCGATACAATAACAGAAATAAACTAAGCCATGGATCAACAAGAAAATCAAATGAATATTGAATTATCCGAAGAGATTGCTTTGGGTATCTATTCCAACCTTGCTGTCATCACGCATTCTAATGCAGAAGTCGTTTGTGATTTTATTCAAATGATGCCGGGAATGCCCAAAGGAAAAGTGCGATCCAGGGTGCTAATGACTCCCCAAAATGCAAAACGATTTTTGCATGCATTGGCAGATAATATTGAAAAATACGAGCAGAATTTTGGTGTAATTGAGGAGCCTCATGCAGGAATGCCCCCGATGCACTTTGGTACGCCGAATACTATGGCATAATGCTGAGCATTTGCATTCCAGCCTATCACTGTAATGTAGATGCCTTAGTGCTTGCCTTGCAAGGTCAGCTTGAATTACTTCCGAATTCCGTCGAGGTTTTGGTCTGTGATGATTGTTCACCATCACCAGTCATGACCACCATGCCCTTGTTCTCAGGATTCAGGTTACTTAGAAATGACCACAACCTAGGTCGTGCAGCAACTCGAAATCGATTGGTTCACGAAGCGAAAGGAGACCTTATCCTATTCTTGGATGGTGATTCAGAACTCGTAGCGCCCGATTTTGTTGCCAAGTGGCTGGAACTGGCTGAAAACGATTCAATAAGCGTTGGTTATGGGGGCAGTGTGTATCAAGAGGACCCACCTCCAGCTAATCAGTTTTTACGGTGGAAAGTCAGTAACACTAGGGAAAGTAAAAGCGTAGAGGAACGGTCCAAAGGTGGCTCGGGATTCAAAACAAACAATGTGCTCCTTCGGAAATCAATATTCCAAAAGTTATCGTTTAATGAAGGGCTCAGGGGATACGGACATGAAGACACCTTATTTGGTGTCGAGTTGGGTCTTTTGGGGTTTCAAACTCATCACATAAATAACCCTGTAAAAAACGCAGTGTTGGATTCGAATGAAGTGTTCTTGAGGAAGACAGAGGAGGCCATTCGAAATCTCAAGCGCTGTATTCAGTACGCCTCAAATCCCGATGCATTTATCGCACAGGTTAGGGTACTTCGGGTTCACCGTGCCTTAAAACGATTCAAACAATTGTGGCTGTTGAGAATGGTATCTTATTTAGCCATGCCAACGTTAGTAAACCGTTTAAAAGCAGGCAAAGCCATTGGAATAATCCCCTTATTTGATGTATATAAACTGTGTATGCTCGATCGCATTAATCGATTAACGGACTGAGTATAGATGCTAATGCCGCTTTCTCATGATCCCAATGTTCTATTTCAGATGCTTTTTTTGAATTCCGTTGATGCGTGGCAAGTAATGCTGGATGTTTTTGATAGAAAGCGATCGCCCACTGAATTGATTCTGGCGTAATTTGCTTCATTATATACCCACATTCATAGGTGGATACCAAGCCTGATATTTCTGGCTGAGGCCCGCTAATTACCGCAATTCCAGCGTGGAAATAATCAAATATTTTATTGGGCAGTGCCAAGTGAAAATTCAAACATGGGTCTGCATCATAGGCAAGGCCAATCGATGCGAGTTGAGTATATCGCATCATTTCATGATAAGGAATACGTTTAATGAAATGAACCTTTGCTTCGATTCCAAGCGCTACTGATTGTTGTTTCGCGTCTTCGATGGCATTGCCTCCGCCAATAATCAATAAGCTTACACCGCTCAGTAGACTAATGGCTTTGATCGTTTCCTCTAGCCCTCTTCCTTTATTTATGCCGGATCCTTGAATCACAACTACGAGGTCTCCCTCCGGGATGCCTAAAGACATCTTTGTATGCGCTGAAGTAAGGTTGATTCGTTTGGGTACATTTCGAATGACGCTTGGATTGATTCCGTATTTATGGTTGAAGTAGCCAGCCAAAGAGTGGTTTACCGTAATGAATAGATCTGCTTTTACGGCAAGATGTTTTTCAATAATTCCCCAAATAGACCTCTTGATCGGAGCGTTCCGCAGTTCCGGGACTTCGGTAAAGAGCTCGTGGGCATCAACGGTGAAGAATAGGCGCCGTATTTTACAAACCATAATACACGGAAGCACCGTATCTAGATCGTTGGCCCAAATGATGTCTGCTTTTTTAAAAAGTAAGAAGAAAAAAAGCCAAACTTGAAAGCTGAGGTAAAATAAAGGTCCTTGTGAAAAAGGGAGCTTGACCCTGTAGCTGTCATAGGGCAATATAGGCATCACCGGGCTTGAAGGTAGTTTCCTGCCCAAAACAAGTACCTTTAAACCCATCTCGTGCATGAGTTCGCAATGCCGTAAAACCCGATTGTCGGTGGCTAAATCAGAAGTAACACATACAACAATTGTTTTCATAGTTCTCAGGGTAAAGGTATGAAACGTAACCCGAACTCCGTTGAATGAGAATTAAACTCAAAAAAACGAACAAAAATTTTTTCAATAAAAAAAAGCTTTGTACATTTGCAATCCGAAATTTGTCGGGAATGTTCTTTTTTTCATGAATACCAATAATTGCCGATGTAGCTCAGTTGGCCAGAGCAGCTGATTTGTAATCAGCTGGTCGGGGGTTCGAATCCCTCCATCGGCTCGAAATTGTTGGGGAGATACTCAAGCGGCCAACGAGGACAGACTGTAAATCTGTTGGTTCATACCTTCGCAGGTTCGAATCCTGCTCTCCCCACAAGATACTGCAAATAATAAGCGGGAGTAGCTCAGTTGGTAGAGCGTCAGCCTTCCAAGCTGAATGTCGCGAGTTCGACCCTCGTCTCCCGCTCAACTGCGTGCCGGTGTAGCTCAGGGGTAGAGCGCTTCCTTGGTAAGGAAGAGGTCACGAGTTCAAATCTCGTCATTGGCTCAATGAAAAAGAATTGATTCCTAGGAATCATGTTAAAAACAGAGTATTAACTAGTAATAAATAAAGTAAAATGGCTAAGGAAAATTTCGATCGTTCGAAACCGCACGTGAACATTGGAACTATTGGACACGTTGACCACGGTAAAACTACGCTTACTGCTGCAATTTCCAGCGTATTGGCGTCAAAAGGTCTTGCGAAAATGCGAGACTTCTCTTCAATTGATAACGCTCCAGAAGAGAAAGAAAGAGGGATTACCATTAATACCTCTCACATTGAGTATGAAACTATTGCCCGACATTACGCGCACGTTGACTGTCCAGGTCACGCCGATTACGTGAAGAACATGGTAACAGGTGCTGCTCAGATGGACGGCGCAATCCTTGTGGTTGCTGCAACAGATGGTCCGATGCCTCAAACACGTGAGCACATCCTTCTTGGTCGTCAGGTAGGTGTTCCTGCAATGGTTGTATTCATGAACAAAGTGGATATGGTGGATGATGAAGAGCTTCTTGAATTGGTTGAAATGGAAATCCGTGAGCTACTTTCTTTCTACAAGTATGATGGTGACAACGCTCCAGTAATTCAAGGTTCTGCACTAGGTGCATTGAACGGAGAAGCGAAGTGGGTTGCTACTGTAGAAGCATTAATGGATGCTGTTGATTCTTACATTCAATTGCCTCCACGTGAGGTAGATAAAGCATTTTTGATGCCAATTGAAGACGTGTTTACAATCACAGGTCGTGGAACCGTAGCAACAGGTCGTATAGAAACAGGTGTAATTAACTCTGGAGAGTCTGTAGATATTCTTGGAATGGGTGATACGAAACTTACTTCTACCGTAACAGGTGTTGAGATGTTCCGTAAAATACTTGACCGTGGTGAAGCAGGGGACAACGTAGGTTTATTATTACGCGGTATTGAGAAATCTCAAATCAAGCGTGGAATGGTAATCTGTAAGCCAGGTTCAACTAAACCGCACCAAGATTTCAAAGCTGAAATCTATGTATTGAAAAAAGAAGAAGGTGGTCGTCACACGCCGTTCCATAACAAATATCGTCCTCAGTTCTATTTCCGTACAACGGATGTAACCGGTGAAATTAGCCTTACAGACGGTCGTGAAATGGTAATGCCAGGAGACAACGTATCAATTAATGTGAAGTTAATAGTACCAGTAGCTATGGATAAAGGTCTTCGATTTGCGATTCGTGAAGGAGGTCGTACCGTAGGTGCGGGTCAGGTAACTGAGATCATTGGATAATAATTTGAGTTATTAATATGTTTAAAAGGGGAGTGGATTCTACTCCCCTTTTTAAACGGGTGTAGCTCAGCTGGTAGAGTAGTGGTCTCCAAAACCATTGGTCGTGGGTTCGAATCCTACCGCCCGTGCAAATAAATTTAAACACTGTGTTTCAAAAAGTTAGAACCTATTTTAATGAAACCTATACCGAGATGGTCCATAACGTAACTTGGCCCACGTGGAAGGAACTTCAAAACAATACAATCATTGTACTTATTTCGGTGATTCTTTTTTCAGTGGTAATTTTCGGAATGGATTTCGCTTTCGGTATCGCGGGGAAGCCCGGAGATGCATGGCGCGGTTTACTAGGTTTTATCTATTAATTAATCGACGGTATAAATGTCAGACATTTCCAAAAGATGGTACGTGGTTCGCGCAGTAAGCGGAAAAGAGAAGAAGGTAAAGGAACTTCTTGAGTTGGAGATTTCACGTCATAAATTGAATGATTTCGTAGCCCAAGTATTGATCCCAACGGAAAAGGTATTTCAAATCCGTAACGGAAAAAAAGTAAACAAAGAAAAAGCTTACTTACCTGGATACGTGCTAATCGAGGCTTCCTTGGTTGGTGAAGTTCCGCACATCATTAAAGGAATTCCTAATGTGATTGGTTTCTTAGGTGCTGTTAAAGGCGGGGAACCTGTTCCAATGCGCCTATCAGAAGTGAACCGAATCCTTGGTAAAGTAGATGAATTAGCCGAGAACCAAGAGGAAGTAAGAATTCCGTTCGTAACTGGAGAAAACGTTAAGGTAATAGATGGTCCATTCAATAATTTCAGTGGTGTGGTTGATGAAATCAATGAAGAGAAGAAGAAGTTAAAAGTAATGGTTAAAATATTTGGTAGAAAGAACTTGCTAGAGCTGAGCTATATGCAAGTTGAAAAAGAGGTTTAAGATTGTATTAACCGTAGGAGTAAGGAAAACGAACAAAGCTTCCCGTGAGTACTTATGTTTGACTACATAAATTGTGAATAAATGGCTAAAGAAGTAGCAGCTTTGATCAAATTACAGGTCAAAGGAGGTGCGGCGAATCCCTCGCCCCCAATCGGTCCAGCACTCGGTGCAAAAGGCGTTAATATCATGGAGTTTTGTAAGCAGTTTAATGCGCGAACTCAAGATAAAGCCGGAAAAGTGGTTCCAGTAGTAATCACTGTATATGCAGATAAGTCATTCGACTTTGTGTTAAAAACAGCCCCTGCGGCAGTTCAAATCGTCGAGCAGACGAAAATTAAGAAAGGCTCTGCTGAGCCGAATAAGTCCAAAGTGGGAACCATCTCATGGGATCAAATTCGTACCATAGCAGAGGATAAACTTCCTGATTTAAATTGCTTTACGGTAGATGCTGGAATGTCAATGGTGGCTGGTACAGCGCGAAGTATGGGTGTTGTTGTAAAAGGAGGATCTGCTCCAAAAACTAAATAAATCAAGAAGACATGAAAAGAATTTCGAAAAAAAGAAAGGAAGTTTTGTCTAAAGTTGATTTAGACAAAGCCTATCCACTAGGAGAAGCTTGCGAATTAGTTAAAGCAATCTCTACAACAAAATTTGATGCATCCGTTGACATCGCAGTGCGTTTAGGCGTTGATCCAAGAAAGGCGAACCAAATGGTTCGTGGAACTGTAGCACTTCCCCACGGAACTGGTAAAGACATGCGCGTTCTCGTGTTGTGTACACCAGAGAAAGAGGCGGAAGCGTTAGCTGCAGGTGCGGATTATGTAGGCTTAGACGACTACATCGCCAAAATCAAGGGCGGTTGGACCGATGTTGATGTAATTATCACAATGCCATCTGTGATGGGAAAGGTTGGAGCTCTAGGACGTATTTTAGGTCCACGAGGGTTAATGCCGAATCCAAAAACAGGGACTGTAACGCTAGACGTTGCTAAGGCGGTGGCAGAAGTAAAAGCCGGTAAAATCGACTTTAAAGTTGATAAATACGGGATTATACATTCTGCGGTTGGTAAGGTAAGTTTTAATGGTTCGATGTTGAAAGAGAACGCGAACGAATTGATCCAAGCGCTTATCAAGTTAAAACCGTCCGCTGCGAAAGGCACTTACATTAAAAGCATTGCAATCAGCTCTACCATGAGTGCCGGAATTCAAATCGAACCCAAATCAGTAACTGCTTAATATTTTTAACATGAACAGAGAAGAAAAAGCACAGTACATTGACGATTTGGCCGCTGAATTGTCCGCTGCAAATATCCTTTATTTAACAGACACCGCTGACTTAACCGTTGAGACTATTAACAGCCTAAGAAGAAGATGTTTTCAATCAAATATCTCGTTGAAGGTTGTTAAAAACACGTTGTTGAAGAAAGCAATGGATCGAGTGGAGGGTAAAAATTATGGCGAACTTACGAGCCTGTTGAAAGGTTCAACTTCCATAATGATTAGCCAAGAAGCTAATGCTCCAGCGCGATTAATTCAAGAATTTCGCAAGAAAAATCAAAAGCCTATCCTGAAAGGTGCCTACATTGAAGAGGCAATCTTTATTGGGGATAATCAATTGGTTGCTCTTGAAACCTTGAAGTCTAAAGAAGAATTGATTGGAGAAATTGTTGGATTACTTCAGAGCCCTGCTAAGAATGTGTTGTCTGGCCTTATAGGAGCAGGCGGTAAAATCGCGGGTATTTTAAAGACCCTCGAAGAAAGATAGTTTATTAACCTTATTTAAAAACAAATAAAATGGCTGAATTAAAGCAAATCGCAGAAACCCTAGTTAACCTTACTGTAAAAGAAGTAAACGAGTTAGCGGCAATCCTTAAAGAAGAATACGGAATCGAACCAGCTGCTGCTGCCCCAGTAATGATGGCAGGTGGTGGAGGCGGTGCCGAAGCTGCTGCTGTAGAGGAACAAACAGAATTCAATGTAATCCTTAAAGCGAGCGGACCAAACAAACTTGCTGTAGTTAAACTTGTAAAAGAACTTACAGGAAACGGATTGAAAGAGTCTAAAGATCTAGTTGATAGTGCTCCGGCTACCCTGAAAGAAGCAGTTTCTAAAGACGAAGCGGAAGGCCTGAAAAATTCTCTTGTAGAGGCTGGAGCCGAAGTTGAGATTAAGTAATTTCAGACGGAATTCACAGGAAAGGCAACCGATTTTTCGGGTGCCTTGTCCTGTTTTTGTAAAGTGCATTTTCTAAATTTTATAAATTAATAGCCTTGGCAACAAAAAATAATTCAACCCGAATTAATTTTGCCTCCAGTAAAAATACCTTTGAGTATCCCGACTTTTTGGAGGTTCAATTGAAATCGTTTCAAGAATTCTTTCAGCTTGAAACAACACCTGAAAACAGAGAAAGCGAAGGGCTTTTCAAAGTTTTCTCAGAAAATTTTCCAATTACCGATACCCGAAATCAATTCGTACTCGAGTTTTTGGATTATTTCATCGATCCCCCAAGGTATTCGATCGAAGAGTGTATCGAACGTGGGTTAACCTACAGCGTGCCTCTTAAAGCAAAATTGAAATTATATTGTACTGATCCTGAACATGAGGATTTCGAAACCATCGTACAAGATGTGTATCTAGGTACAATTCCGTATATGACTCCCAAAGGTTCTTTTGTCGTAAATGGCGCAGAACGTGTAATCGTTTCGCAGTTGCACCGCTCTCCAGGGGTGTTCTTCGGGCAGTCCCGCCACGCAAATGGCACTAAATTGTATTCCGCACGAATTATCCCATTCAAAGGTTCTTGGATGGAATTCGCTACAGATATCAATAGTATCATGTATGCCTATATAGACCGGAAGAAAAAATTACCGTTAACTACCTTGTTCCGTGCAATGGGGTATGAAACAGATCGAGACATCCTTGAGATTTTTGGCCTAGCCGATGAGGTGAAGATCACCAAAGCTGGAATGAAAAAATTAGTAGGTCGACGGCTTGCAGCTCGTGTCCTAAAAACATGGATTGAAGATTTCGTAGATGAGGATACTGGAGAAGTAGTTTCTATCGAACGGAATGAAGTTATTCTTGAGCGTGAGTTGGAAATTAAAGAAGAGCATTTAGAAGATATCCTCGATTCAGGAGCGAAATCATTAATCCTACACAGGGAGAATGCGAATGCGATTGACTTCACCATTATTTATAATACCCTTCAGAAAGATCCAACTAATTCTGAAAAAGAAGCAATTGAATACATCTACAGACAACTTCGAAATGCGGATGCTCCGGATTTTGAGACCGCAAAAGGAGTGTTTGAAAAATTGTTTTTCTCCGATACACGTTACGACTTAGGAGAAGTAGGACGTTACCGAATTAATAAAAAATTGAAAATCGGTCCTGAGGAAGCATCACGTGTGCTTACAAAACAAGACATTATTGAAATCGTTAAGTATCTCATCGAGTTAATCAACTCCAAAGCAGATGTAGATGATATCGATCACCTTTCAAACCGACGTGTACGTACGGTTGGTGAGCAATTGTACTCTCAGTTTGGTGTTGGTTTAGCACGTATGGCTCGTACCATCAGAGAACGTATGAATGTTCGTGACAATGAGGTGTTTACACCGATCGATTTGATTAACGCTAAAACGTTGAGTTCCGTTATTAATTCGTTCTTCGGAACCAACCAGCTTTCTCAGTTTATGGATCAAACCAATCCATTAGCCGAAGTAACACACAAACGTCGTCTTTCCGCCCTCGGACCAGGTGGTTTATCAAGAGAGCGCGCAGGATTTGAGGTTCGTGACGTTCACTATACGCACTACGGAAGACTATGTACTATCGAAACCCCGGAAGGACCTAACATTGGTTTAATTTCTTCGCTTTGTGTTTTCGCCAAAGTAAATAAACTTGGATTCATTGAAACTCCTTATCGTAAAATTGACAACGGTAAAATGGTGTTCACGGAAGAACCTATTTATTTAGCAGCGGAAGAGGAAGATGGGAAAATTATCGCTCAAGCGAATGCCAAAGTAGATAATAAAGGAAATTTCCTTACGGATACCGTTAAGGCCCGTTACGAAGGTGATTTCCCTGTGGTTAACCCGAAAGACCTGCACCTTATGGATGTAGGAGCGAATCAAATTGCATCCATTGCCGCTTCTTCTATTCCATTTTTGGAACACGATGATGCCAACCGTGCCCTGATGGGATCGAACATGCAACGTCAAGCAGTTCCTTTATTAAAACCACACTCTCCCATTGTAGGAACCGGAATCGAAGAGCTTGTTGCTCGTGATTCACGCGTGCTTGTTAATGCAGAAGGTGATGGGGCAGTAGAATATGTGGACGCTAACGAAATCGTGATTCGTTATGATTGGAACGATGAAGATAAATTAGTTTCCTTTGACAGTGAGGTTAAGCGTTATTCTCTAACGAAATATGCGAAAACCAACCAAAGTACGTGTATGAATCTTAAGCCAATTGTGGCAAAAGGTGATCGCGTAGCGAAAGGTCAAGTACTGTGCGAAGGATATGCTACCGAAAGTGGAGAGCTAGCGCTTGGACAAAACCTAAAAGTGGCATTCATGCCATGGAAAGGATATAACTTTGAAGATGCAATCGTGATTTCAGAGAAAATTGTTCGCGATGATATTTTTACTTCAATTCATATTGATGAATACTCCTTAGAGGTTCGTGATACCAAACGAGGAATGGAAGAGTTAACCTCGGATATTCCAAACGTAAGTGAAGAAGCAACCAAAGATTTAGATGAAAACGGATTAATCCGAATTGGTGCCGAAATTAAAGAAGGAGATATTCTGATCGGAAAAATCACTCCAAAAGGAGAAACTGATCCATCACCAGAAGAGAAATTGCTGCGTGCAATCTTCGGTGACAAAGCGGGCGATGTGAAAGATGCTTCCTTGAAAGCTGGACCATCATTACGCGGGGTCGTAATTCAAAAGAAATTGTTCTCTCGTGCGGTGAAAGACCGTAAGTCTAAATCACAAGACAAGCCAATTTTGGAAAACTTGGATATGGAGTACCAAAAAGAGTACAATGATCTGAAAGAAAAATTAACTGAAAAGTTAATGATGATCCTCGGAGAAAATAAATCTACTGGGGTATTCAATAATTTTAGAGAAGAGCTGATTAAGAAAGGCACTAAGTTTTCTGGAAAAGGCCTAATGACATTGGATTATACCATTATCAATCCATTGAATTGGACTGCTGATGAGAAGATTAATCAAATGATTAGCCGAGTTATTCACAACTTTAGTATCAAAGCGAACGACTTATTAGGGAACTACAAACGAAAAAAATTCCATATTTCAGTTGGTGATGAATTGCCTGCAGGAATCGTGAAATTGGCCAAGGTTTATGTAGCTAAAAAACGTAAGCTGCGCGTCGGAGATAAGATGGCCGGTCGTCACGGTAACAAAGGAATTGTTGCGAATATCGTTCGTCAAGAAGATATGCCATTCTTAGAGGATGGAACGCCAGTTGATATCGTGTTGAACCCACTTGGGGTACCTTCGCGGATGAACTTAGGCCAGATCTACGAAACCGTTCTGGGTTGGGCAGGAGAAAAACTTGGAATCAAGTTTGCTACGCCAATTTTTGACGGGGCACATCCTTCTGAAATTGATGAGTGGACTGCAAAAGCAGGTGTTCCAAAGTCTGGTAAAACATATTTATATGACGGCGGTACTGGAGAGCGTTTCGATCAGCCTGCAACGGTAGGAGTAATCTACATGTTGAAGTTATCCCACATGGTGGATGATAAAATGCACGCGCGTTCAATCGGACCATACTCCTTGATTACACAACAGCCGCTTGGTGGTAAAGCCCAGTTCGGTGGTCAGCGTTTTGGAGAAATGGAGGTTTGGGCTATCGAAGCCTTCGGAGCAGCAAATATTCTTCAAGAGTTGTTAACGGTTAAATCCGATGACGTGACGGGCCGAGCTAAGGCCTACGAAGCTATCGTTAAAGGAGATAACATCCCAGAACCAGGTATTCCTGAGTCATTCAATGTATTACTACATGAATTGAAAGGACTTTGCCTTAATGTTACTATGGATTAATTAAAAAATTGTTAAAGCGTACAACATGGCTTTTAAGAAAGAAACACCAAAAAAACAAAACAGCTTCAATAAAATAACCATCTCCTTGGCCTCGCCAGAGTTGATTTTGGAGCAATCTAGTGGGGAAGTACTTAAACCGGAAACGATTAATTACCGAACCTATAAACCAGAACGAGATGGATTGTTTTGCGAGCGTATTTTTGGACCCGTTAAAGATTATGAATGCCACTGTGGTAAATACAAACGTATCCGATATAAAGGAATTGTCTGTGACCGCTGCGGTGTTGAGGTAACAGAGAAAAAAGTACGTCGTGAACGAATGGGCCATATTGCCCTAGTAGTTCCAGTTGCGCACATCTGGTATTTCCGTTCATTGCCGAATAAAATTGGCTACTTGCTTGGACTTCCAACTAAGAAACTCGACCAAATTATTTATTACGAACGTTACGTGGTTATTCAAGCAGGAGTTACCGCAGAAATGGAAGGCTTAGGCCTTAAAAAGTACGATTTCTTAGCCGAAGAAGATTATCTCGACATTATTGATAATCCGGCCCTGAAAGACAACCATTTCTTAGACGATTCTGATCCCAACAAATTCATCGCTAAAATGGGTGCCGAAGCACTTTACGATTTATTGAGAAATCTAAATTTAGTTTCCCTCTCTAATGAGTTGCGTGCGGCAGCGGACGAAGAAACGTCGGTTCAACGTAAAAACGAGGCACTGAAGCGTTTACAAGTGGTTGAGGCCATGAAAGATTCTCAGAAACGCATCGATAATCGTCCGGAATGGATGATTGTTAAGGTGGTGCCAGTTATCCCACCTGAACTTCGACCTTTAGTTCCTTTAGACGGTGGTCGCTTCGCTACATCAGATTTAAATGACCTGTATCGTCGGGTTATTATACGTAATAACCGACTCAAGCGCTTGATCGAAATTAAAGCACCTGAAGTGATTTTACGAAATGAAAAACGGATGCTTCAAGAATCTGTAGATTCGTTGTTTGATAATTCGCGTAAATCGAGTGCCGTTAAAACTGAGTCAAACCGTGCATTGAAATCACTTTCTGACTCCTTAAAAGGTAAGCAAGGTCGTTTCCGTCAAAACTTGTTAGGAAAACGAGTGGATTATTCTGCGCGTTCCGTGATTGTGGTCGGACCAGATTTGAAATTACATGAATGCGGCCTTCCTAAAGACATGGCAGCGGAACTATACAAACCGTTTATCATTCGTAAAATGATTGAGCGGGGTATCGTAAAAACCGTGAAATCTGCAAAGAAAATCGTAGATCGTAAAGAGCCTGTAGTTTGGGATATCTTAGAGAACATTTTGAAAGGTCACCCGGTATTACTTAACCGTGCTCCTACGCTTCACCGTTTAGGTATTCAAGCGTTTCAACCAAAATTGATTGAAGGAAAAGCAATTCGCTTACACCCATTGGTAACTACGGCCTTTAACGCGGATTTCGATGGTGACCAAATGGCGGTGCATTTACCATTAGGAAATGCGGCAATTTTAGAAGCTCAGCTGTTAATGTTGGCCTCTCATAATATTTTGAATCCTGCGAACGGCGCACCGATTGCAGTACCATCTCAAGACATGGTCCTTGGTTTGTACTACATCACAAAAGGTAAGGTTTCCACGGCGTCAGACATCGTGAAAGGAGAAGGGAAAATATTCTATTCGCCAGAAGAGGTAATCATTGCATACAATGAACGCCGCTTAGACCTGCATGCAACCATCAAGGTTAAGTCTTATGACCTTAACGAACAAGGGGAGCCGGTATTGAAAATGATTGATACCACCTGTGGTCGCGTGCTGTTTAATGAGAATGTTCCACGTGAGGTTGGGTATATAAACGATGTACTTACGAAAAAAGCCCTGCGTGATATTATTGGGGAAGTTCTGAAAGTTTCAGGAACTAGCCGTACTGCCCAATTCTTGGATGATATCAAAACCTTAGGATACCACATGGCTTTCAAAGGTGGACTATCATTCAATTTGGATGACATTATCATTCCAAAAGAGAAAGAAGTATTGGTTGCTAAGGCAGAACAAGAAGTTATCGAAGTGATGTCCAGCTATAACATGGGATTAATCACGAATAATGAGCGGTATAACCAGATTATTGACATTTGGACACACACCAATTCTCGATTGACAGCAACCCTAATGGACCAGTTGAAAACTGACCGTCAAGGGTTCAATTCCATCTATATGATGTTTGATTCAGGAGCTCGTGGTTCAAAAGAACAAATTCGTCAGCTTTCAGGAATGCGAGGATTAATGGCAAAACCTCAAAAATCCGGAGCATCCGTGCAAGAGATTATTGAGAATCCAATCCTTTCGAACTTTAAAGAAGGGCTTTCGATCCTTGAGTACTTTATTTCAACACACGGTGCGCGTAAAGGACTTGCAGATACCGCCCTTAAAACGGCCGATGCAGGTTACCTAACACGACGTTTGGTAGATGTGGCTCAAGATGTGGTAATTAATTCTGAGGATTGTGGCACGCTTCGAGGTATCGTTGCCTCAGCCCTGCGCAAGAACGATGATGTGGTTGAGCCGCTTTACGATCGAATCTTAGGTAGAACTTCCGTACACGATGTTTATTTCCCTGAATCTGACCGATTAATTGTAGAGAGCGGAGAGCTCATTACTGAAAATGTTGCCCGAGAAATTGAGGCGGCAGGCATTGAAGAGGTAGAAATTCGTTCGGTATTAACCTGTGAAATGCGTAAAGGAGTGTGTTCGAAATGTTACGGACGAAATCTTGCCTCGCACAGGCCAGCACAGATTGGAGATGCTGTAGGTGTTATCGCCGCACAATCCATCGGTGAACCAGGAACGCAGCTTACACTTCGGACTTTCCACGTAGGGGGTACTGCATCGAACATTGCAGACAGTTCAGACATCAAAGCCAAAGTGGCGGGTCGAATTGAATTTGAAGAATTGCGTACCATCGATCACAAAGGAACGGACGGAATCGTTAAAACAATTGTGGTTGGTCGTTCCGGTGAAATGCGGATCGTTGATGAGAAAACAGGCATCGTAATCATGAATGCTAACATTCCTTACGGTTCAGATTTAATGGTCGTTGATAAAACAAAAGTTAAGAAAGGAGATGTAATCTGTAAATGGGATCCATACAATGCCTTAATTATTACGGAAGTAAAAGGTAAAGTTAAGTTTGATTTCATGGAAGCGGGCATAACGTACCGTGAAGAAATGGATGAGCAAACGGGATATAACCGTAAGGTGATCATCGAATCGCGAGATAAAAAGAAAAGTCCGGCCATTCACATTGTAGATGCTAAATCGAAAGAAGTACTCCGAGAGTACTCCCTACCGGTGAGTGCCTTATTAAATGTAGAAGAAGGAGAATTAGTAGATGCAGGGGTAATCTTAGTTAAAATTCCACGGTCTTCAGGTAAGTCAGGGGATATTACTGGAGGTTTACCTCGTGTAACCGAGCTTTTTGAAGCACGTAACCCTTCCAATCCTGCAGTTGTTTCTGAAATTGATGGAACTGCGGCTTACGGGACAATCAAGCGTGGTAACCGAGAGATTATTATTACTTCAAAATCAGGCGAGGTTCGTAAATATCTTGTTCCACTTTCGAAGCACATCTTGGTTCAGCAAAACGATTTTGTTCGCGCAGGACAACCGCTATCCGATGGTGCGATTACACCGAATGATATCCTAAATATTGAGGGACCAACCAAAGTTCAGGAATATATCGTAAATGAAATCCAAGAAGTTTACCGACTTCAAGGGGTAAAAATTAACGATAAGCACTTTGAAGTTATTGTTCGTCAAATGATGCTTAAAGCGGAGATTGTTGATCCAGGAGATACGCGTTTCCTTGAAGGACAATCCATTCATAAAGCTGATATCATGGAGGCTAACGATCACTTGTATGGCATGATGTTTATCAGAGATGCGGGCGATTCTACAGAAGTAGAAAAAGGTCAGTTGATTTCTGTACGTAAGTTACGTGATGAGAATTCAAGATTGAAGCGTGAAGATAAAAATCTGATTGAGGCTCGTGAGGCTGAACCAGCTACTTCTACACCACTTCTTCAAGGGATCACCAGAGCGTCGCTTCAAACCCAGTCGTTTATTTCAGCAGCTTCCTTCCAGGAAACTACGAAAGTGCTTAACGAAGCAGCGATATCAGGTAAAGAAGATCACCTCCTTGGATTGAAAGAAAACGTAATCGTTGGACACTTGATTCCAGCAGGAACAGGGGTGCGCCATTTCCAAAATATGATTGTTGGCTCGAAAGAGGTTTACGAAAAACTAATCGAAGAGAACGAAGCGTAATACGCTGTTCTTTCAGACATTGAATCCCGCTTCGGCGGGATTTTTTTATGCAATTTTATCCCATTGCGGTTTGTTTTGAAACAAGGTAAGCATATGTGACCTTAGGGTCGCATGTAGGGGATTCGTTAAGCTTGGGTCTTGTTCGTACAGTTGCGTTGCGGCTTCTCGAGCAATGCTCACGATGTGTTGATCTTTCGAAAGGTCAGCAACTTTTAAATTTAAGGCACCACTTTGTTGTGTACCCAGGAGGTCACCAGGCCCTCGTAAACTCAAATCCACTTCCGCAATTTTAAAGCCGTCCGTGGTTTCAACCATCGTTTCCATGCGTTTTTTGGCCTCCTTGGATAACTCGTAGTTGGTCATGAGAATACAATAAGATTTTTCCCCTCCACGGCCCACGCGTCCGCGCAACTGATGTAATTGCGATAATCCAAAACGCTGTGCACTTTCAACAACCATAACCGTTGCATTTGGAACATTTACTCCAACTTCGATGACCGTGGTAGCCACCATGATGTTGGTTATCCCATCAACAAAGCGCTTCATTTCATACTCCTTAACTTCTGGCTTGAGTTTTCCGTGTACGATACTTACTTGGTATTCGGGTAATGGAAATGTACGTGAAATGGCTTCGAAGCCGTCTGATAAACTTTTGAAATCTAAGGTTTCACTGTCATCAATAAGCGGGTAAACCACATAAATTTGTCTTCCTAATCCAATTTGTTCGCGCATGAACCCATGGAGTTGAAGGCGATGGGTATCGAAGCGATGGATGGTTTGGATGGGCTTTCTCCCCGGCGGTAATTCATCAATAACAGAAACATCTAAATCCCCGTAAAACGTCATGGCCAAGGTCCGAGGAATTGGCGTAGCGGTCATGACTAACACATGCGGTGCAATGGTATTTTTCTTGCGCATTTTCGCTCGTTGCGCCACACCAAATCGGTGTTGCTCATCAATTACTACTAATCCTAAATTTTTAAACACTACTTCATCCTCCAACAAAGCGTGTGTTCCAATTAAAATATCTATTTCACCATTGGCTAAGGATTCAAGTAAGGCTTTGCGTTGTGAACGCTTTACGGATCCCGTGAGTAGCGCGCAACGTATCGGTAAATCCGCTAAAAAACTTACGATCGTTTCATAATGCTGGGCAGATAGAATTTCCGTAGGCGCAAGCAAGGCCGATTGAAATCCATTTCCTTGCGCGATAAGCATCGTGATTAATGCTACTAGGGTCTTTCCTGAGCCCACATCACCTTGCAATAGGCGGTTCATGTGCTGGCCCGTTTGCATGTCTTTCCTGATTTCACGAACAACTCGCTTCTGTGCGTCCGTTAAATCGAAGGGCAATTTGTTGTGATAAAAGTTAGCCAAAACATCCCCGGATTTTGAAAAGATAAAGCCTTTTTCGGAACGTTTGCGCACCCCTTTTCTGAGAATCATTTCGAGTTGTAACAAGAATAATTCTTCAAATACTAAACGCTTTTTTGCGTAAATATAGGCTTGTTCTTCGTTGGGTTGATGCATATTGCGATACGCTGAATCAATACCTACGAGTTGCATTGCCTTTCGTAGAGATTCCGGTAAGCGATCTGGAATATTTTCAAGGGAGATTCGTTCTAAAAGTCCTTTCATTACGTGCTCTAATCCGCGCGTATGCAGGCCTTTGGCACTTAATTTTTCAGTGCTTGGATAGATGGGTTGAAATCCAACACTACTCGCCGCCTCGGTTGGGGCCAATTCGGGGTGGGCAATACTCCAAAAATTTCCATTTAGTCGAGGCCGACCAAAAACACGGTATTTTTTACCCAATACTAAGGTCGGTTTTATCCATTTCCACCCTTGAAACCAAACGAGTTGAATGCTTCCTGCGTCATCCGTAAATCGACATTGTAAACGCTTGGCCCGTCCACCACCAATTTCTTGTATTTGGTCTATTAAACCCTCCAATTGAATATATCCATCAACCAAATGCAATTGGTCGCATTGTTGAATTTTTGAGCGATCAACATAACGAAACGGAAAATGATTCAATAAGTCCCAATAGGTTTCTATTTGAAGTTCTTTCTTAAGCAATTCTGCCTTTTGGGGCCCGATTCCTTTCAAATAAGCAATTGGAGTAAAAAGCGATTCAGACATTCATTCTAGCGCTTATTTCCAAACTCCCATTTGGTTGAATTTCTCTATTCTTTTAGCGATGCGGTCGGACGGGTGCATGGGCTCAAGTTCCTTGAGATAAGCAAGGATATTGGTTTTAACTTCGCTAAATATGGCCTCGTGATTACGATGTGCACCATCAACAGGTTCTTTAATGACGTCATCCACCAAGCCGAATCCTTGCATATCGGTTGGGGTAAGTTTAAGTGCACTGGCTGCTTGTTCTTTGTGCTCCCATGAACGCCATAAGATGGATGAACAACTTTCAGGAGAAATTACAGAATACCAGGTGTTTTCAAGCATAACTACTTTATCACCAACGCCAATTCCTAGGGCACCACCTGACGCGCCTTCGCCGATAATAATGCAAATTACCGGTACTGTTAAGCGCATCATTTCATAGATGTTTCTTGCTATGGCTTCCCCTTGTCCGCGCTCCTCCGCTTCAAGGCCAGGGAAGGCACCCGGTGTGTCAATAAAGGTAACGATGGGTTTATTGAATTTTTCAGCAAGTTTCATCAAGCGTAAGGCTTTGCGATACCCTTCTGGATTCGGCATCCCGAAGTTTCGGTATTGGCGCATTTTTGTATTGATGCCTTTTTGTTGACCAATAAACATAACGGTTTTACCATTAATTGATCCAAAGCCACCAACCATAGCCTTATCATCTTTTACTCCACGATCCCCATGCAATTCTAGAAAATCATTGTCGGTAATGGCGTTGATATAGGCTAAGGTATACGGACGATCAGGGTGACGCGATAGTTGAACACGTTGCCAAGGCGATAGGGTAGAGAACAAGGTCTGAGCAGTCTCTGTATACTTATTCTTTAATGCCGTTATGTTATCGGACATGTCCACTTCGGTGGTAATTCCAATCTGCTCCGTTTGCAAGATTTGTTCTTGTAACGCTTGTAATGGAGCTTCAAAATCTAGATATGTACTCATGTTTGATTTTCTTGTATAGACAAAAGTAAAAATTTTAACGCGTTCTTGTATTTTTGTACCAAATGATCCTCTATCCAAATGCAAAAATAAACCTCGGGTTGCGAATTCTTCGGAAGCGCGAAGACGGTTTTCACGATATTGAATCCATAATGATTCCCGTGCCAATTTATGACATCCTAGAACTAAGTGCATCGGAAGAGTTCTCATATATACAAACAGGCATTGAGATACCTTCGGATGGAAGCTTGGGTTTGGTGGAGAGCGCATATGAGCTCATGAAAAACAAGTATGGCATCGGACCAGTAGCTATTCATTTGCGAAAACAGATTCCGATTGGTGCAGGTTTAGGTGGCGGGTCTGCTGATGCCGCGTTTACTTTAAAGGGCTTGAATGCATGGTTTGATTTGGGCTTATCTCCCGAAACGTTAGCACATTTAGCGGCAGAATTAGGAAGTGATTGCCCCTTTTTTATTGCAAATCAACCGGCATTGGCTACGGGTAGGGGTGAACAACTGCATCCGATGAATGTAAATCTTTCCGGGTTGTATATCGCAATTTACAATCCTGGAATTCATGTGAGTACGGCAATGGCATATGGATCCATTATTCCAAATCCAACGAACAGCATCGATCATAAAATCAAATCCTTACCTGAATGGCAGGGCTACTACGTGAATGATTTCGAAAAGCCTGTTGCCTTGGCTCATCCCGAAATTTCTATGGGTATTCAATACCTGATTCAAGAAGGGGCTATTTATGCAGCCATGTCAGGCAGTGGGTCTTCTTATCTAGGGGTTTTTGAGAATCCCCCAATTAATCTTGGAACAAAAGGGTTACTCTATGTTGGCACGTGTTTATTATCTAATTAATTAACAGTTGCTTAAAGAAAATTTTTTCAAAAAATCATTGAAAGTTTGAATTTATTTTTAATTTTGATGATGTCTAATTGACACTAAGTAAGTATTAACCGTTTAAATTTTTTGTTTATGAAAAAAATGTTTACACTTTTATCTGCTCTTTTTATTGGAGCAATGGCTACTGCACAAGTAACCGTAACGTTCCAAGTGGATGTAACCAACTATGTGGCTGGTGGCGCAATACTTGATGGATCTGGAATGAGAGTTGCAGGTAACTTCTCAGGCCGTCAGGCTACTGTAGGTGGTACGGCAATGGCTGATTGGTCACCGACCGTGTTAACTTCAGCAATGACTGACAATGGGAATGGCATTTGGGAAATTGTTGTAGATTTTCCTGCTGCAGTTGTAGGTGATACCCTTCTTTACAAATTTGTAAACGGTAACTGGGGTATGGGTATGAATGAAGGTAATCCAGCGTTGGAAAACTGTGGTGTTGGTGATGGATTTGGAGGTTTTAACAGAGCGTTGGCTATTCCAGTTACTAATCAGACTAAGTTTTATTGCTATGATTCTTGTTATTCATGTGCCGGAAGCGGTGTCGGATTAAATGAGAATGTGGTAACAAATTTGGAAGTTTCTCCTAACCCGGCAACTGATATAGTAACTTTTAAATTCAATTCAAATGCAAATACGGCAGAGATCGTATTGTTTGATTTGTCTGGTAAAGTAGTTGCTACAAAATCAGTAGTTACTGGTGCTGAAAATTCAGTTGAAATTTCTACAGCAAACTTAATGGCAGGTTCTTACTTATACCAAGTAAATGCTGCTGGTAATGTGGTTACTGGAAAATTGATGAAAAAATAATTTTATATTTTTTTCTTGGAAAAGCCTATGTGAAAACGTAGGCTTTTTCTTTATCTTAACCTTATGAAATTCACCCATCTTTTATTTTTAGTTCTTGGGCTATTCTCCCTACCGATGAAAGCTCAGATTTTAGAACTTACCCCCGCATTTCCTACGGTGAATGATCTGGTTACCATCGTATATGATGCAAGCGAAGGGAATGGCGCCTTAGTGGGTACTAATCAGGTGTATTGCCATACCGGCGTAATTACCACAGCGAGTACTTCACCCACCAACTGGCTATTTGTTCAAGGGAATTGGGGACAGGTAGATGCCAATGTGCAAATGACCAATCTTGGAAACAATAAGCATTCAATCACCATTGATATCGATGCATTTTATGGATTTCCTGTGAATACTACCGTCCTTCAGTTAGCCTTTGTTTTTCGTAATGCCAATGGCTCTGTAGTAGGACGTGAAGCAGATGGCAGCGATATTTATTACGACGTTTACCCCGTAAACGGCGGGCTGCAAGCGGCGATTTTCAATCCAAGCCAAATGCCCTTATTAGATTTAAATCAAAATTTTGCGTTTAACGCGCAAGCAAATCAACCCGCCACCTTAAGCTTAAAGGAAGATGGGGTGCTTTTACAATCTGTGCCAAATGCATTGGCCATTAATACGAACATTACCGCATCTGTTCCCGGAACCCACGTGCTGCTTTTTGAGGCAGATAATGGAACTACCGTGATAAAAGATAGCGTTTATTATACCGTTAATCCTCCCCTCACTTACCAAAATCCTCCTGCTGGAACTAAGAATGGTGTTCAGATGCTGAACGACTCAACAGCCTTGTTTCAACTGTATGCCCCCGAGAAAGACCATGTCTACTTGGTGGGAGATTTTAATAACTGGTTACCAACCGGTGCCTTTCATATGAATTGCTCTGCAGATTCCACGCGGTGGTGGCTCATAGTACATGGACTTCAGCCCGGACAGGCATATGGCTATCAATATTTGATTACAAATCAAGGGAAATATGCGGATCCAATGAGCACCCTGGTGCTTGACCCAAATAATGACCCTTTTATTAATGCGAATACCTTCCCGAATTTACCTCCATACCCAACCGGATTAACAACGGGAATCGTTTCTGTTTTTTATACAACGCCATCTACCTATACCTGGCAAAATACCAACTTTACACGCCCTGAAAATAAAGACCTCGTGATTTATGAATTGTTGGTTCGAGATTTTGTGGCGGCTCGTAACTATCAGACACTCATTGACACGATTGCGTATTTAGATCGCCTAGGAATTAATGCCATTGAATTGATGCCGAATTTTGAATTTGAAGGCAATGAAAGCTGGGGGTATAATCCATCTTTTCATATGGCGCTTGATAAATATTATGGCACGGCACAAAAGTTTAAAGAATTTGTAGATACGTGCCACGGTCGAGGCATTGCCGTTATTATTGATATGGTGCTTAACCATGCCTTTGGTCAAAATCCCATGGTAAATATGTATTGGGATGCCTTGAATAGTCGTCCTGCCGCGAATAGCCCATGGTTTAATGCCGTATGTCCACATCCACCAAATTGCTGGGGATATGACTTCAATCACAGTAAGGCTCCTACGAAAGAATATATAGATCAAGTAAATCGCTATTGGTTAGAAACATACAACATCGATGGGTTCCGTTTTGATTTCACCAAAGGGTTTGCCAATACTACGGCAAGTTTTAGCGTTGAACGGATTAATAACATCAAGCGCATGGCTGACAGCATTTGGGCCATTGACCCGGATCAATACATTATCCTCGAGCATTGGTGTGATAACAACGAAGAAGAACAATTGGCGGATTACGGCTGCATGCTTTGGGGGAACGTTACTTACGGGTATCACAATTCAGCCAAAGGAGTGCCTGCAAATTCGAGCATCACAAATGGTATTTATACCAACCGCACCTGGGCCTTACCCCATTTAGTGACGTACATGGAAAGTCATGATGAGCAACGATTAATGTTTGAGGCTATAACATATGGGAATGCTTCAAATCCGGCTCACAATGCGAAAGACCCCTACACCGCGCTCGGTCGCATGCAAGGTTTAGCGGTTACTTTTCTTTCGCAACCAGGCCCCAGAATGATTTGGCAATTTGGGGAGTATGGTTATGATATCGATATTGATTATCCATGTAGAGTGTGTAATAAACCGATTTTATGGAATTACCTTCAGCAAGGAAGACGTCAACAATTGCTTGATGTGTATACGGCTATGTTGACCTTGCGCAACAATTATGAGACCTTTAGGTCCTTAGATTTTCAAGCCAGCCTTGGCGCAGGCATTAAACGAATGATTATGAATCATCCGACCATGAATGGGGTGTCTTTAGTGAATATTGATGTGAACGCCGCCTCGGCAATTCCAGCCTTTCAACATACCGGTTGGTGGTACGAGTATTTCACCGGTGATAGCTTGAATGTTACGAATGTTAATGCATCCATTCCGCTACAGCCTGGAGAATATCGCGTTTATACGGATGTTCACCTGCCTCAACCATACATTACTTCAGTGGCGTCCATTGAAGCCTTAGAAAACCCTGCGTTTGATTTTATGGTGTATCCGGTTCCTTTAACATCTTCTTGTACCATCAAATTAACATCCCTTGATTTTCAACCCGTAGAGATTCAGCTTTTTGATGCACAAGGTGTACTGATAAAACAACAACGCGCTATGGCGAAAGCAGGGGAGAATCACCTGGTACTTGACGAGTTGAATCTTGCTTCAGGAACATATTTGGTATTAGTAAAATTAGGTAATTCAATCGCATATCAAACCGTGGTAAAATAATGAGGAAATTATTTTGTGTCGCGTGTTTTTTTCCGCTTGCTTTTTTTGCTCAATTGCTACACCCTGCGAATTCTAATGCCTTCCTTCAAAATGAGGTAGCTAAGATTTATATTACCATGAATCCTCAGGATTTCACAACTATGGTTGGAGATAGTTTAGGGGCTAATTTTGAGTTTCCAGCCCATTTTATTTATTCAAGTTCAGTAAATACCGATACAGTTGATACCGTTGGTATAAGGCTTCGCGGAAACACCTCCTTACAGTCTGCAAAAAAGTCTTTTAAAATCGATTTTAATGTATACCAACCCGGTTTTAAATGGTACGACTTAAAATCGTTAAACCTGAACGGGGAGCATAATGACGTATCAATCATGCGCAGTCGAACCTGTCAGGAAATGCTTCGATGGTCGGGGTTACCTGCCGCACGCACGTCGTATGTCGAAGTTTATTTAAACGGGGAATATAAAGGCCTGTATATAAATGTGGAACACCTTGATGATCAGTACTTAGAAGCACGTTTCACTAACGACGATACCGGCAATTTATATAAAGCCAAGTGGGGCGCTGATATGACCTTTCAAGGCGCATCTCAAGCACCATATCAAGCCCTATATGAACTTAAAACCAATGAAGCATTAAATGATTTTTCAGGATTGGTTCATTTGATTGATGTGTTAAATAATTCATCCAACGCTGAATTTCCATGTGCAATTCAAGAAGTCCTTGATGTGGACCTCTGGCTAAATTCGCTGGCCTTTCAAATTTTAGTTGGTCAATGGGATGGCTATACTTACAATAAAAACAATTACTATTTATATCAGCGCCCTTCAGACGGTAAGTTTGTGTTTTTAGAATATGATTTAGACAATACCTTTGGCATCGATTGGATGGGAATTGACTGGCAGTTTAGGAACGTGTATACCTGGTCTCCAAGCAATACGCCACGTCCCTTATATACCCGAATGATGCAAGTGCCATATTTCAAAGATCGGTTTTCATTTTATATGCAGCAACACATTAACACCTATTTTACCCCGGGCTACATGGGGCCAATTTGGGAAGCTACCCAGGCGCTAATTAGTCCGTCTGCACTTGCCGACACATACAAAGGATTGGATTACGGATTCTCTGACCAAGATTTTATGGATGCCATAACAGATGCATGGGGTAACCACGTATCCATTTCTTTAGATACCTATATAACCCAACGAAGTGCGTTTGCAACGAATCAATTAATTTATAATGGCTTAACCAATCCATGTTCGGTTAGTTTAACAGAACAGCAGGCAGAGCCGTTGCAGTGGATTACGCGCGTGGATTTAATGGGAAGAGTGTTAGATGAAATCCCCACAAATCAGGTGTTTGTTGAAATTTCAAGTACTGGACAGACAAGAAAACGAATCCTTATCCCATGAAAACCCTTTTATCGCTAAGCGCTTTACTTGTTGTTTTTCTATTGTCGGCACAAGCTGTCGTGTTGGACCATGTGGAACCATCCAATTGGTGGGTTGGAATGAAACATCATCAGGTGCAGGTGTTGCTTCACGGTCCTCAAATTGCGAAGTATACTGTGAATGTGCAAGGCTTGAACGTGCTAGGAATCGTGAAAACTGAGAATCCGAACTATCTTTTTGTTACGGTGGAAACGCAAGACAGAAATGCTGGAACCTATCCAATTACCTTAACCAATACCATGAATAAGGAAGTTGCGCGCTTTGATTTTAAATTGGAAGAACGAATTTACCAATCAGCGGTTCGTCAAGGATTTTCAACCAAGGATGTGATCTATTTGTTAATGCCCGATCGTTTTGCGAACCTTATCCCAGGTCAAGATACCTTTCCAGGAATGACAGAGCCAGGAAATCGTTCGTTACCGGGAGGTCGGCATGGGGGTGACATCGGGGGAATTATGGAGCACTTGGACTATATTAAAGAACTCGGCGCTACAACGATTTGGACAACGCCTTTATTGGAAGATAATGAACCTACCTATTCCTATCACGGCTATGCCCAATCCGATTTGTATAAGGTAGATCCCCGCTATGGAACGAATTCTTGGTTTAAGGAATTGGTACTAGAATCCCACCGACGAGGCCTCAAAGTGATAAAAGATGAAGTTCCCAACCATTGGTCGAGTAAGCATTGGATGATTAAAGACCTCCCTACTAAAACGTGGATTCATCAGTTTGATCAATTTACTAGATCTTCCTACCGCACCAGCACCCAAATGGATCCGTATGCTGCCCCATCTGATCATTCCGCGTCCGCAGATGGTTGGTTTGATACCTCCATGCCAGATATGAATCAGTCCAATCCATTGCTCTTAACCTACCTAATTCAAAATACCATTTGGTGGGTGGAGTATGCGTGTTTGGATGGCTTGCGGGTTGATACCTATTCCTATAACGATAAGGAAGCGATCGCTACATGGACCAAGGCCATTATGGAGGAATATCCCTATTTAAATATAGTCGGTGAGGTTTGGTTGCATAATCAAGCACAGATTTCGTATTGGCAAAAAGACAGTAAAATCGGGGCCTTGGATTCTTATAACAGCGGCCTGCCCGCAGTGATGGATTTCACCTTACACGATGCAATCATGCAGGCGTTCAATGAACGGAATCAAGGGTGGGACCAAGGAATGGCTCGTATTTATGAGAATTTCGTGAATGATTTTGTCTATGAAAATCCCAACAATATGTTGGTGTTTATGGAAAATCACGATACCAAGCGCTTCAATGAATATTGTCCGAACCTGGCCGATTATAAACTAGCACTTACCTTAATTGCCACTACGCGAGGCATTCCACAAATCTATTATGGTTCTGAAATTGGCATGAAGGGCTCAAAAGATGCAGGGGACGCCGACATCCGTAGAGATTTTCCGGGCGGGTGG
>CANHHA010000009.1 GCA_947460825.1 Flavobacteriales bacterium | reverse complement strand
GAATCCTTTCGGATTCCATCGGAATCCCATGATGTTGGTTTAATAGCCCCCAAGACGATGTTCGACCCCGATGGGGGTCGCATATTTCATGAGATTTGATTGGTTTATTAAATATGATTCCGCTGGAATCATAGGGAAAAGTTTCGTTCAGTTTAGCGGCGGCAGAGTGCGTTCCCTGAGCGAAGTGAGTGAAATGAAACGAAGTCGAAGGGAGCACCCTGTTATTTATTTAATCGCTTAATCCTCCACCGCTTGATTTTTCGTTGGATTTTTTGATAAAACGATAAGCTCGAATCGATCGATTCTTCCTTAAATGCCCTTTTTGTTCGCAATACAAACCATTGGTATTCGTCGTGATGCCAAAGTCCATACTTCTCGTACTGCATTAATTCTAATCCGGCATCATCCAGTTGTTGAATTAAGGAGGCAAACGGAACGGGTTGGTCGATCACCTGCAAGGAATCGGCCTCTAATGCGATATCGTGGGCGATATACTCTGGGTTTGGTAGGTTAATTAAGAAGAGTGAGTTCATTCCCATTACCGCTGAGATTCGTTGGAATAAGGCCGCATGCATTTCAAGCGGAATATGCTCGAGCACATCAATCAAGGTAATGAAATCAGGGGTTTTTAATGTGGTTTCAAATGCGGTAATGTCTTGCGTGCTGAAGGTGATGTTCGGTGTGGCAAAATGTTTTTTTCCATATGCGATGGAGGCTTCGCTGATGTCGATGGCGTGAATTTTTCCCTGGTTTATTTTTCGTTTCATAAGGGAAGTCATCATTCCTATGCCACAGCCAAGTTCGAGCACTGAACTATGGGGATCTAAACCAAGTCCGATAAGGCGTTCATATACCCCATAAATGCGGTCGTTGATTCCTGTGTTCGCTTGTTCAGCAACGTATTCGTCGTAAAATCCGCTTACTTCTGTATGAGCGTGCTTCATCGAATGAACTTAATGGTTAAAGGGTAGGTTCCTATGTTGCCATGATATGCTTTAATTGCTGCAAGGATAATGAACACGACATACACAATGCTGAATCCAGCGGCAAAAATCAGGATGGTAATTAAGCCCATCGCTGAAAATACGGCTTGACTTTGGTCTGAGGAAGCGTTGGTAAACAAGGTCATAACCATTGCCACCATGACAATTGCCAAAACGATTCCTCCAAGTAAGGTCGTCAACATAAAATTCATAATTTGTTTTCCGTTTTCATGGATGACGCTACTATCTTTTTTGAATTGCTGCCACATGATAATCGGCATAATAATTCCAGCCAATGGGAAGACGGTGGAGGCAAATTGACTTAAGTGCATGAGCATACAAAAAGAATTTATATCCATGTTCCATGGTTTGATATCTTCTTCGCGTGATTCTTGATCTAACAACATCGTTAAGGGGTATTTTTTTTGGTTACGTATTTTTGTTGCGCGGGTAAGTAAAAGAACTCGTACAATACCTTAGATTCTTTGGTGAGTAAAGGTTTAGCGACATTGTAATTCGTAGTGGTATCGGCGAGGGTTATTTTAGCTGGATACACTTGAATATTTTTCCGTGGATTCATTGCCGTGGATACATAGGCAAATGAGAACGCTTGAGCGCGTGGTGTCCCTAATTCATCAAAGATTGGCCATTCGAAGTATCGAGCGGGGGTATGATTCTCCACCGTGAAAAATGCCCGATATGCTGAATTTCTGATTCGATAAGTAACTAAGACATCACTATATTCGGTCGAAGTAATGGGTTCAAATGAGATTTCTAGTGGAAGATACGGAGAAGAGGGGACTGCAATCGCTGGGGAAATTAAATCCAATCCACCATCGTAATAAAAAATGTAGTTGTAATTTCCCAGATAACCGATCTCGGCAAGTTTTGCCGCATTGGGGGATTGTTTGGCCTTTTCCAAGGCATAGTTGAATCGATTTACGGTAATGATCGCATCTTCTTTATCATCCCCATCCAAATTTTGGGTATAAATGGTGAGGCCGTAACGTTCTGTTCCGGCAATGTTTAATTGGGCTTCTACATGCCGTGCAGCTCTGCTTCTCAAATCACCGCCTTCATGGGCTGTGGGTTCTTTTGGTGATGCAGGTTCATCCATGACTTCCTCATTTCCACAGGAGAACAAGACCGTACTCAGCATTAAGAGGGCGAGGAGTGCTTTCATTCTGCTAACAATTCATGTACTAAGGTGAGTGCTTTTTCAAGCTGCGTTTCTCGTGTGAGTAGACCCGTATCAAAAAGAACGGCATCTTCCGCCTGCTTTAAGGGACCAATAGCACGTTGTGTATCGATTTCATCCCGGGAGGAAAGGTTGGCTTCAACCGCTTCCAAGGTAATGTCTGGCATATGCTTTCGCATTTCTATAAACCTTCGATGTGCACGAATATCAAGGTCGGCAGTAACGAATATTTTTATATCCGCCTGTGGAAATACCACCGTACCAATGTCTCTTCCGTCCATTACTATCCCACCGAGCGTTCCCATCTGGCGTTGTAAATCCACCAGTTTAGTACGGACCTCAGGGATTACAGCAACGAGCGAAACAAGCGCTGAAATCTCACTGCTTCGAATGGGGTCATTGATGTTTTCACCATTTAAAAGTAAAGGGCGGTCGTTTCCTGTAATCGGATCGCCAAATACTAAATGTACCTCGTCTAGTCGCTTGATAAGCGCCTCTGTATGAATCGAATCTTTGGTATATAACCCATTGATATATGAAAAATAGGCGACACCTCGATACATGGCTCCCGTATCTATAAATACGTAGCCAAGCGCATCGGCTAAGGCTTTGGCCAAGGTGCTTTTTCCACTCGAAGCATAGCCATCGATAGCTATGATTAATTTACGGTCGTTCTGCATGCACGTCAAAGGTACTTATTTGAGCTCAAATAAGCGGTCTATAACCCATCGTTATTGCTTGGGTTATTCGCGTACGAAGCGGATGATCTCTGCACGTTGTTGGTTGTAAACTCCAATAAAGTAGCTTCCAGCAGCCAATTTATGTGACATTTCAATGGTGTTTTTTGCCACTCCATTTACAGCGCCCAATTGGAAGCTGGAAACTAATTTGCCATCTGTTGTGAATAATTTACAATCTACCACATCTCCGATTACTCCTTGAATTTCTAATTCAAACACCCCTTGATTTGGATTTGGGTACAGTAAACTCACTTCAAATCCATCTTCATCTTCCAAGCCTTGAGTTTCTTCCACAGTCACTTGTACGGTTCCAATGCACCCATTGACATCTTTTACTGATACCGTATAAGTACCTGGCGCTAAATTGCTAAATAACACCCCGGAGTAAAAGTTAATCCCATTGATGCTATAGGTATACGGCATGTTTCCACCTGTAGCACTTGTGGTTACGGTTCCATTTGCACCAGTTGATGGGGTAGACACTGCCGAGGCAACAATTTGGGTTGGCTCTACCACCGTTGTTTGGAATGTTTGAACACAGCCATTGGCATCTTGAGCACCAACCGTATAGGTTCCCGCACCCAGATTATTAAAAGTACTCGAATTTCCATAGGCTCCGCCATTGATGTTATAGGTAAGCGCTCCGGTACCACCTGTTGCTGTTGCCATCACACTGCCGTTTGTTTCTCCAAAACATGCGATAGCAGTAGGAACTGCATTTAACAAAATGGCAGAGGGTTCGGTAATGGTGGCAGAAACTGTACCTACACAACCGTTCGCATCTTTTGCATACAAGGTATACGTTCCTGCGGCTAATCCGGTGAACGCATTGGATGCTTGATACGTAACGCCATTCTGCGAATAGGTATACGCTGCTTGTCCACCTGAAGCACTGAGTTGAATGTTTCCGTTACTTTGGCCGTTACACTGAATTTGTGTTGGCGTAGCGGTTGCAGTAATGCTCACTGGTGGATTCAAGGTAAAGGTTCCTTGCCCTTGGCATGCATTCGCATCATTGACGGTGTAATTAATTACTCCAGCAGGTAAATTTGAAAATACGCCATTCCCTTGGGTTGCCCCCCCATTGATGGAATAGGTATAAGGTCCTGTGCCACCAGCTACTGAAAGGGTTATTTGCCCATTGCTTCCCGTGCAACTTGGCACCGAATTTACTACGTAGGATACATTAAGCAGATTACCTCCAATCGTTAATGTCATGGTATAGGCATTGTTGCATACGTTTTCGTCTGGTGAAATTCCGTTAACCCCAGATGCTGTGATCACTACGGTGTTATTCCCCGAAACCAATCCCGAAATCGTAACAAAAATGGTATCCGTAGCATTCAATGCACTCAATTGGTTTGAATTGTATGATACACTCGTAGGTGCACCATTGCCAACTTGCCACGTAAAGGTACCTGAAGTAATCGGTGATGAACCTAGATTTTGAATAATCACTCCAAGCTGTGTGGTTGCTCCGCACAAGGTCGCAGGATTCACCACATAAGCATTCACTACGCTGGCATCGTTGACGTCCGGGTTCATTTTTATGGCAGCTACGCGTGTTCTTGTTGAGTTCGCATCGCGATAAACACCCGTATAGTAAAAGGTCTCTCCGTTAAAATCGTCAATGGCCATGTGGTGATAATCACCCCATCGGGTATCGCTGGTTTTTGAGGATGCTCCAGCAATTATAGTAGTTTCTGCCATGGTCATTTGTCCCAGTGGATCGCATGGCTTTCTTCCTGTCATTTTAATTGAAGGAAAGTCACCTGCTGTATTACTCGAAGTAGAATAGGCCATGATAATATTTCCGTTTTTGTCAATATTAATGGCTGGCATCCATCGATTGGTAGTTCCCGGAGCATAAGTACCTTCCTGATACAAGGTCCAGTTGGCGGCGGTACTTCCGCTTGGGCGACGAAGTTCGCACCATCGAACACCCGCTCTGTCGCTTCCATTTACGTCGGTAGCCAAACATGCAAGGATGGTTTGATGGTCATTGAACACGCGCATTGGCGACTTGAACATCACCGGTTCCCGAAGGGGGTCAAGTTTAACGGTAGTTCCAGGTTGCGGTACACAGGTAAAGCTGGTAAGTCCACACAATTTAGAGTCGATTTCTGCGATCGAGATGTCTTGTATTTTAGCTACGGTAGCGGTGGTATTGTTCCAATTGATGGTCATTTCCCATAATTCAATCCAATCGTTTGTTGGACTATCTGGAGAACCATTAGAGTGCGATTCATCGTCTCGGTGACGAATAAATAAGGGTTTCATACCAGCAGGTGCCGCAAGGTCGCCCTCGATATCAACCGGAGTGATGGATTGAAAGCCGAATCCATTGAGCGAATATCCAATGGGAATCCCAATGAACGGAGAAGCCGCTCCTGTTAACAGGTTGCTTAATCTCATTGCATAAATACGTGGTGGTCCGCCCTCGTTGGTAGAAACTAAAAAGGCATCCGAGGTAGGAGAGAAGCCCCATTTTGGATAATCTGGAAAAGAAGGACAAGTAAATTGATAGGTATGGTATGCGCCTTGTGGATTACTCGTTTGTGACACGTGTAAGAGTAATTTATTCCCCGTACTCGAGAATTCCATTAAGAACCAACGGCGCGCAGGCTTGTAATACAGCACAATGGGATCTCCAAGTCCGGTAGGTCCTCCGAGGGATTGCATCGTTAGTGAGCTTGCAATCGTTGCACCCGTTAATTTATTAAAAATCCGATACACTGCACCACCGCCTGAATTTGTTGAAGCAATGGTTACCAAACTGTCTGCGTCTACGGTTGGATCGGGTGGAGACATGTTTTGACCAAGTCCGTTTCCTTGCCATACGACAGTAGCGCTGGCTGTTTTTTCTGTTGATTCATGTTGTTGCCAAACCCAGTCAGGGTTGTGAGTTTGTGAATGGTCCACTACAGCATCCTCACGTCCTTTAAAGTTAGGTTTAACAAGAACCGTATTCGGTTGTGCATCTTTTGGACTTATCGGAACTAAATGACTCACCGTGGGGGTAAAGTTGCCATAAAACTCAGATTGTTGGGCAGTAAGTTGCATTGGAATCAATGGCAACAGTAGGAGTAAAAGTTTTTTCATATTTTGATTTAGCGGTGGAAAGATAGCGTAAATTTGTTTGAAATTCGCATTCGTTGATAACTCTAAATGCGTTGTTAATTTCTAAATAATATGCGCTATAAAATTTTAATATCTCCAGCAAAGAATTTACGAAAACATGTCTTTAATGACCATGATCGCCTGAGTGTTCCGCAGTTTTTGTCGGAGGCCAAATTAGTGCATCGTTCCTTGGCCAAATGCACCCACGGAGAATTGGTCGATTTAATGAATATTTCCGCTAAATTGGCCAGTGAGTCCAAACAAATGATAAAACTTTGGGATCACAATTTCCTATACCGAGCGGTAGAAATGTTTGATGGGGAAGTATACCGCGGCCTAGCCATTGACACCCTTGCCGATGAGTACAATGAGGTGCTTTCTGATCGCTTACGCATCCTTTCTGGATTGTATGGGATATTAAATCCGAATGATTTAGTGGCTCCCTATCGCTTGGAAATGAAGACTAAATTGCCCGTAAAGAAAGCAGAGAATTTATATCAGTTTTGGGGAGAAAAGGTCGCTAAGCATTTAAAAAAGGATACGGATGTTTTAGTGAATTTAGCGTCGGATGAATACAGTAAAGTAGTGCTTCCGTTTTGGGATAAAGACAAGGTGATTACACCGGTGTTTATGGAGGAGAACGAGGGTAAACCAAAGGTCGTGATGATGTATGCCAAGAACGCCCGTGGAAAGATGGCTCGATTCATCATCGAACAAGGGATTGAGAATCTTTCAGATATGCAAGGATTTGATCTGGATGGGTATCGTTTCGACAAAGAACATTCGGTAGAAAATCGCTGGGTATTTCTTAGATAAGGTATGTGATAAACACATAATACCCCCAAACCAATAGCATTAAACTCACCAGCGCGAAATTCATTAGTATAGCCAGTAAAAACCCAATAAAGGTTCCAAATGCTGCTTTAAGCGCTCTGCCTTGGTCTTTATGATCCATATACAATTCACCAAGGTACGCTCCGACGAAAGGACCCAGTAAAAATCCAAAGGGAATGGGTGCGATGATGCCGACCACCATCCCAATGTATGATCCACGAATCCCATATTTAGAACCCTTGAAAATCTTGGTTCCGTATGCAGGAATAATCCATTCTAATATCAAACTTAATCCTGCAATGATACCCGTGACAATTAACATCCAAAGAGGAAGCTCAATACCGGGTATAAAATATATCAAAAGGATTGCTACCCATGCTAGCGGTGGTCCGCTTAAGCCCGGAACGAAAGCCCCAACATAGCCCAGAATAATGAAAATTAGGGAAAGAATGAGTAATAGGTACTCCATTAAAACAGATTAAAGTCGTCCGACTTTTTAAGGATTTCCCACGTATGATCTGAGAGTAATTTAACCGTCGCTAAAAACACCAAACTGGTTTTACTTCTGCCCCAATCTTCAGGTGCAACCAAGGATAATAAGTACTCCGATTCCTTTTGATACAAATGATAGGTATGGTGAATCAGTGGTTCAAATTTCAAGTTGCACCGATAAATCATTTCTGAAATTTCTTTGCGTTCTTGAATGGCTTTTGCTTGCACAGCAAGTACTTGAATTTGATCGTAGATTTGTTTGAGTTGAACATCCGTCTGATATTCCATCGCACGGAGTGCACGGCTTTTAAGTTTCCCCTCATCTTCCGGTTTGATTGGCATACTCCCGGCGTGATGTGCATAGGGCAGCAAGCCTGGATTCTCAGCAATTTTTTCCGGATCGATTGGGTTTATAAAGGGTTCTTTCTGCTCACTCATCTAATACAATTTTACTCAAGTTTTCACCGACCAACGAACCAATGGCTATTCCCATTCCGCCCATCCTTACGCCAACAACCGTGTGTTTATCGACGCGTTGAATTACTGGTTTCTTGGATTCTCCAAGACCCATGGTCCCCGCCCATTGGTATGCTATGTCAAACGATTTACCGGGGAGAATGTTCGTTTTAAGCAAGGAAATCAAGTGATTTTGTATGTGTTCAGTGGGTTCCATAGAGAGGGTTTGCTCCCCGGCAATATCCAGGTTTCTTCCACCACCAAAGAGTATTCGATTTCCAATGTTCCTGAAGTAATAATATCCTTCATCAAAATGAAAGGTCCCATGAATAGTTAAGTCATCGATCGGAGTAGTTACTAATACTTGCGCCCTTGCTGGACTTACCGCCAAAGGCAAAAGTTGCGCTGCAAAGCCATTGGTGCATACCACGATTTGATGGGCTTTTATGCTACCGTGTGCTGTGTGGACTTCCCCTGAATCAATGGCATCAACCGTTGTTCCATACAAGAATTTAATTCCCTTGGTAACGCATGTTGTATACAATGAATCAATTAATTGATCGGTTTGTATACTGCCTTCTAAGCGGTTTTTGAATGCGAAATTAAACCCGTGGATTCCGAATTTTTTTAGCATGTCGTGATCTGCAGCATAACACGAGGATTGTCCTGAGATTTTTTGAATCCCCTTGTTTAAATAGGCCAAGAAATCAGTAGAGATGTGTTCGTTTTTCTCTAATAAATCCCATGATCCACAGGCGTCATACCCCATTTGTTCTGCAGGTACAAGTTCAAGTAGACGTTTTAACCCGTCGTAGCGCATCGCAACGGTTTCCCATACCTCTGTTTCAGGCATGCAGTTCAAATCAGCAAAAATCTCTGAAGGACTTCCAAAACATGCAAACCCGGCATTTTTCGTACTGGCCCCTGTGGGTAAGTATCCGCGCTCTAGTACAACAACACGAAGGGAAGGATTGCTGCGTTTTAAGGCCAATGCGCAGGTCATCCCCACGATTCCAGCACCAATGATAACCACATCAATTTGCTCCATGTAAGCACGCTTTTCCCAGAAACTAAGGTCCTTGTACTTTAGCATTTTATTTTCTCGCTTTTATTGTCGAAATTTGTCTGACTAAGGTACAATATTGTTACTAATGAATACCGCTTTCGTTTGAAACACATGAGATTTTATACAACACTAATGGTTCTGTTTCTTGGCTTAAACGCAAGTGCGCAGCAGTTTAAGGCAATTTTGTCGGGAGATACTCGGGAAGAGAATCGACGGATAATTGCTGGAGCGTCTATTTATCTGATTCAAAATCAACAAACCCTTGGTTCAACCTTGAGTGATGAAAACGGCGAGTATTTGTTGTCTGCATCCGTTTCCAAAAAAGCTCCCCTGGTGATTCAGTGTTCTAAGCCCGGTTTTGTTACGCGAAAATTGCTTGTTAATTTATCAGATTTGGTGCTTCCGAGGAAAGCAACCGAAATTATCATAAAACTTTCAGATTCAATTAATTTCAACCTCATGCCAGTGAACCCATTGGTGGCATTCAATGTTGGAGATCGAGACTTTGCTGAAAAGCTCACATGGAAAGAAAGTGTAGCAAAGTGCCTAACGGATGTAGCCTATAAAAAGAATTACTCCGATTCCTTGCGCAAGCGAATAACCGACGAAGAAGGAAGACAACTTATTGCCATTTTTAAGCGAAAAAGCAGTGAATTTGAGCAGGTTAAAAATTACACACTGGCCATTCAGTACTTGGATTCTGCCGCAAAGAAAGCAACCGCTTTTCAATTGATGGATACCACCATCGATCGCAAAAAGCAAACGTTACAAGTGGCTCAAACGGCTCAACTTAAAGAAATTGCTAAACAACAAGAAATCGAATCCTTGTTTAGGGCGGGAGATTCGCTTTTGGCCTTATTGAAATGGAATGACGCAAAAATACCCTACACGGCTGTACGGAAATTAGATCCTAATTCTACAAAAGCTCAGATTAAGTTAGACGCTATAGCCGGCTTGAAAACTGAAGAGGACAATAGAAAGAAAGAACTTAGTACGTTCTGGAAAAATAAGACCGCGGGTAATAATTTAGCGATCAAGAACAAAAAGTACAAAGATGCCATTAGCGCACACCAGAAAAATTATTCTTTAACCAAAATACCACAGGCCTTAAAAGATGGAATTAAGGTTACCATTGATTCTATTTCGGTTTTATTGGTTGCTCAAAATTTAGAAGGAGAAATTACTAAAGCTATTGGATTAGTTAAAAATTTTGTAACCCCTAAGGGAAGTAAGCCTGGCTTTGAAGGGGCTGTACAAAAAACACAGAGCCTTATCGCCAACCTTACCGACTCCAAGAAAATACAAGAATTCAATTCAGCAACGGATAAAGTTACTGAAGGAGGTGTCAAAGCCGACATTCAAGCTGCTTATGACTTGCATTCCGCCGGTAAAACCGAATACGATAATGCGATCGCTAAGTATGAAACCATCAAACGGACCATAAACTTGATTAATGATACGGTGATTAGAAACGAATGCATTCAGATTGTAGACACACGAATCGCGGATGCGAAGAAGAACAAAGCTGCGGATGAGGTGAAATATCAAAAGGCCTTGCGTATGGTTAAGGATAACCTTGATTCGCTTACCTTTAATCCCTTGGACAAAGTCGGATATGTGGCTCGGCTCGCAAAAGTAAAAAGCGCTCTGACTACAGAACCGCTAAAATCTAAAGCTAAACAAGCGGATATTAGTGCCTTAAATACCAGGTATACCAAAGTCAATGCTTATTTTACAGACAACAAAAAAGAGTTCCCTAAGTTGGCACTTAAGGATTCAATGGAAGCACTTAGAATAGCAAGTTTAATGGCAATCCGCGCCGGTACGAGTGAGTTAGGCAACTCGGAAGTAAATTACCTCAAATCGGTCATCGATCTATTGAATCAAAAAATTAAACCGGTAAAAAACACACCCGTTTCAACAGTGCGTGGAACAGTGGTCAATGCTCCGCTCGGAGCAACCTTGGTGTTAAATGTTTCGGATGCGAAAAACGAAATGGAATTCACCAAAACTTCGAATGAACTAAAGGTTGCTGCTGCCTGGGATGGATTAAAGGAATCAGTGGACCGCACAAACCTAGAAACCGGCAAACGAGAAGATCAGCGCAGTTTGAATCAACAACAGTTCTCGGAGCAATTTGCAAATGAGCGCGATGTAATGGGTGTTCAAGAAGGTGAAAACAATAAGGTACGTGAGGCGGCACAAGTTGCCGTAAGCGATCGGGTGGGCTATGAAATTAATGCCCAAAATAAACAAGTCCTTGAGGCGGGAAAGCAGCGTGCAACAATTCAAGATGCGAACAAGGATTCCATCGATGTTTATGTTTCGAAACAAGTCGCGCAAAATAATGCGTCGCGCCTTTCAAACGAAGCATATATGGATCAAGAAAAAGACACGCGCGATGTCATTAACCTGTCGCTCGCCGAGCAGAATATTCGCAACGTAGAGGCACAGCAAAGGGTTGTTTCCTCTTTTGAAACCGCAAAAAGCCAACAAGATGCAGCAGCGTTGGAACAAACTGAAAAGGCTAAACTGGCGCAAGAGGCTTTCGCCGATTATGTAGATTTACGCACGAATCAGGCAAATTATTTAAAAGATGAATCAGGCACGTGTTTCCCCTGGAATAAAATGACAGAGCTGGTGTATAAATCCGTCAATTCGGAAGGGTTTACTACCAGTATTATCACGAGGAGGATCGTAGTAAATGTACATGGATATGGGGTTATTTTTGAAATGCAAACCAACGACCAAGGATTGCATTCTTTTTCTTTAAATGGGCAAGCCATCCCAGAATCCTTCTGGTTACAACATTCCACCGGCGAAACAGCCTTTAGTGATGGTGGTGTAATTATCCCAGACTGCAAGTAGTTAAAAACTCATTGTCAGTAATTCGTCGTTAAAGGTGCGTTTCACGTAGTGTTCTCGCCTAGCTTTGTAATAAAAAAAATGAACATTCATTTTATTGCGATTGGAGGTAGTGCTATGCACAATTTAGCCATTGCCTTACACCGAAAAGGAAATAAGATAACAGGTTCGGACGACGAAATTTTAGACCCATCAAAGTCTCGTTTGGAGCGTGAAGGAATATTACCTGAATCCATTGGTTGGTTCCCCGAAAAAGTTTCCGTCGATTTGGATGCGGTAATTCTTGGGATGCATGCCCGCGAAGACAATCCTGAATTGCTAAAAGCCAAGGAATTAGGTGTTCCTGTGTATTCCTACCCAGAATATTTATACGAGGCAAGTAAGAACAAAATACGGGTGGTCATCGGTGGAAGTCACGGAAAAACAACCATTACCTCGATGATTTTACATGCCGCTAAATCCTTGAAGTTCCCCTTGGATTATATGGTTGGAGCCCAATTAGAAGGCTATGATTGCATGGTTCAACTTACCGATTCCGCTAAATTCATGATTTTAGAAGGAGATGAATACCTGAGTTCACCCATTGATCGTCGACCAAAATTCCATTTATATAAACCAAATATCGCGCTGTTAAGCGGTATTGCATGGGATCACATCAATGTGTTTCCGACCTTCGACCATTATGTGGATCAGTTTCGGATTTTTATTCAGTCGATTGAACCTAACGGAAGCTTGATATTTAATGCGAATGATTCGGAAATTGCAGGCCTAGTAAAAGAAAAGCACACCCGTAAATCAACCCGTTCCATACCCTATGATACCCCTTCATTTGAGGTGACGGAAGAAGGTACGTGCTTACATGTAAATGGCAATGCGTATCCCTTGCAGATTTTTGGCGACCATAACCTACAGAATTTAATGGGCGCCATGTTGGTTTCAGAACAAATGGGAATCAACACGCATGATTTTTTAACGGCCATGTCGGATTTCACAGGTGCTGGCAAGCGCTTGCAAAAGGTGGTTGATAACGGTTCCTTCGTAATGTTCAAAGATTTCGCCCACTCGCCATCCAAATTGAAAGCCACAACAGCCGCGGTGAAACAACAATATTCAAACAAGAAGCTGATTGCATGCATGGAATTGCATACCTTTTCTTCGTTGAAAAAAGAATTTTTACCCCACTACCAAGATGCTATGCGTGCCGCTGATTTTTCCTTGGTTTATTTTAATCCCCAGGTGGTAGCCCATAAAAAATTGGAACTCCTTAGTAAGGAGGATGTATTGCAGGGATTTGGCGGTGGTGTTTTTGTGGCAAATGAAACGAAGGAAGTGTTGGATTTTATTTCAAGCAAGATTCAAGAGGAGTGTGTATTGCTCATGATGTCTTCCGGGAATTTCGACGGAATTAATTTCGAAACTCTTGGGGTAACATTGCTTGAATCAATCGGTTCTCCGAAATAACAACCTGCGATAAATGATAGCAATCAATATGCTATTGAATAAGGTATATAGCGTCATTCCTAAAAGCCCAATAATAAAGGTAAAGCTGGCGCTGGCGATCATCTTGGCTTGTTGCAGACTCATTTCGGTGATTTCTTTGTCGGATTTATTCTCCAATTCAGGGTTTTTAGCGCGAATTGTTTCTAGGTTTTTGGGATTTTCAAGCAGTTCTTTCGCTTGTTCTATCTGATAGACATTGTATTCCGGGTGAATTTTTGCATAAAACACATAGATAAACCCGCTTACCAGCAAGGTGTATACCATTCCTGTACCGATTCCTTTCTTTAGGTCTTGAAGAAAATTAGCAGGATTGGCTTCCTTTTTTTTGATCAGGTAGAGTGATATAGCAATCGTTACTGTCAGCAGTAACATGTTTATTAAGACAAAAAATTGAACACTTCCAAAGGTAAACAAGCCGAGGGTAAAACCCATTTGTTTAATGAGAATCCAAAGAAAGGCCAATCCAATTGGGATAAAATAAATGCGGTTCATTAGCTATTCATTGATACCAAAAACTCTTCATTGGATTTCGTGTTTTCCATATGGGATTTCAGGAATTCCATGGCTTCTACCGGATTCATGTCGGCAATGAATTTTCGGATTAACCACACGCGTTGTAGCACTTCTTTTCCAACTAATAAATCTTCTCTACGAGTTCCTGAAGCCGTAATATCAATCGCTGGGTAAATTCTACGGTTAGATATTTTACGGTCTAACTGAAGTTCCATATTTCCCGTTCCTTTAAATTCCTCAAAGATTACTTCATCCATTTTTGATCCCGTATCGGTTAACGCCGTGGCAAGGATGGATAAGGAACCTCCGTTTTCGATTTTCCGTGCAGAGCCAAAGAAGCGCTTAGGTTTGTGCAAGGCGTTGGCATCTACACCACCAGAAAGTACTTTTCCAGATGCCGGTGATACCGTATTGTATGCACGGGCAAGACGCGTAATTGAATCTAATAAAATACACACGTCATGGCCGCATTCCACCATACGTTTTGCTTTTTCAAGCACCATGTTGGCCACTTTTACGTGACGTTCAGCCGGTTCATCAAAGGTTGAGGCAATAACTTCTGCCTTGACACTTCGAGCCATGTCTGTAACCTCTTCAGGACGTTCATCAATTAACAAAACGATGAGGTATGTTTCGGGATGGTTTGCTGCAATAGCGTTTGCCACATCCTTCAATAACATAGTTTTTCCCGTTTTTGGCTGAGCCACAATCATTCCACGCTGTCCTTTTCCAATCGGTGCAAATAGGTCCATGACACGCGTCGAAAGTGATTCCTGCCCATGGCCGGTTAATTTGAATTTCTCATCTGGAAATAAGGGAGTTAGGTATTGGAAGGGCACTCGGTCGCGAATATATGAGGGATCCCGGCCGTTGATCGACTCTACTTTAACCAAAGGAAAGTATTTTTCACCCTCTCTTGGTGGACGGATCGTTCCTTTTACGGTGTCGCCTGTTTTTAATCCAAATAACTTGATTTGATTTTGGCTTACGTAGATGTCATCCGGAGATGGTAAATAATTATAATCGGAGGATCTTAAAAATCCATAACCGTCTTGAATAACTTCAAGTACTCCTTCTGCGGTAACGATTCCAACCAAATCATATAAATCTTCTTTGGGTTTTACGGGTTCGGATCTTTCGCCTTCAGTAGCGTGTGTTTGTTGCTGTGGTTGATATGGTTTCCGATCGCGTGAGGCCTGATGTGCATGTTGCTGCGGATGGTTTGGTTTTCGTTCCGTTCTAACAGGTGTTTTTTCCGCTATGTTCTCCTCTGTTTTTTGCGCAATTGGTGCCTCTTGTTTGGGCACTTGTTGCTCAGGAGAATCTTGGGGCTCAAAGGGAAGCGTAGGGGAGGACTCTAGTGCGCTTGTTTTTTCTTCTTTCGGTTTGCGCGGACGCGTTTTATTTCGTTCTGCAGGTATAGTGTTTTCGGGAGAAGCCGGGGCATCCGTAGCATTGCTATTCAAGGCACTGATTAATTCCGGTTTTTTAAGTGTCTGCGCATTTGGAACACCCAATGATGCTGCAATTGCACGTAAATCATTTAAACTTTTCCCTGATAATTCGTTGGTATCCATAAAGGTAGTGATGAGTGAAAAAAACGCAATGAAGCGCTAGAGAGATAACGATTGCAAGTTTATTAAAAAAAAAGGACATTCACAGCAGTTTTCTTGAAATATCATGTTTTTCTTTTTTTCTTTTTTGCAGCTGGAAACAGTATATTATTGAGAATCAATCGATAACCTGGTGAATTTGGATGTAAATTTAAATCGGTTGGCGGGTCCCCAACAAAGTGCTGATAATCTTCGGGGTCGTGGCCCCCATAAAAAGTCCACATCCCTTGACCGTATTCTCCATGCAAGTAACGTGCGGTACCAATGGATTTGGTTTCGCCCAAGATCAAGACATTTGGTTTAATAAATTCTTTATGAAAATCGGTGGTCTGCCCCATGAATCCTTTCACGGTAGACGTATGGCATTGGGTAAGCATAGTGGGAACAACATCCCACTTGGCAGAATACTCAAATAAGGTGAAATAATCTTCTTGCTCTCGTATCGTTGAATTATTGCGCAAATTGGAAGCATCCAAATTGGAGTATTCATAGAAATAGGGGTCGCGATTCAAGGTGAAATTCTGAAAGGCCAAGGAACGGGTAAAGTCTAATTTGTTTTGTGCGTTGGGATCCGCCGCATCCCCATCAAAAATGCTTTCACAGAGGTCGACTCCATTAGCACTCAACGCGATGTCATAACTGTCTGTACCACTGCACATGGTGAATAAAAATCCTCCACCCATGACGAAATTCTTAATGTTCTGAGCAACGGCCAATTTCAGCTGAGAAACTTTTTTAAAACCCAACATGCGTGCATTGGATTCCGCCACCCTAACTTGTTCTTTATACCAAGGCTGAAACGAAGCAGAACTGTAGAATTTTCCATACTGACCGGTGAAATCCTCATGGTGAAGGTGCAACCAGTCGTATTTAGGTAAGAGTCCCATTACGATGGCTGAATCATAAATCTTATCGTATTTAATCTCTGCATACTCCAGTACCATGGTAACTGCGTCGTCCCAAGGTTGCTTGTTTGGAGGCGTATATACCGCTATTTTTGGCGCTTTTTCCAATTGAATAACTTCCATATTCACCTCAGGATTGGCGATTTCCGTTTTTATAGAACTCACTTGTCCATCTGTGAGCACCTGATACTTCACACCCCGAATTTTTAGTTCCCGTTCGATTTCTTGTAAATGTGGAATTAAAAAAGCACCTCCTTTATAGTTCAAAAGCCATTCCAGAATTACGCCATTATCTAAGCACCAATATGCAATCCCATAGGCTTTTAAGTGATTACTCTGACTGTTGTCCATGGGGATCAACAATTGGGTAGCACCCAACCGTAAACTGAATGCAATAAAGCATAGAAATATAACGAGTTTTTTAGCCATTAGAAGGGAACATTTTGATCGCCATTGAAGGTGAAGTCTTTGTCGGATTGATTCATTTTACTTTGAATTGTTATGGTGTTCGAATCCTCATTGAAACTGGAGAGTGCCGAGGCATTGTTTTCACCAAAGTCTCCCAGGGAGCTTGCATCATTCATGTTTTCAAAGCGGGCATATTTCGCTTCAAAGCGCATGCGAACGGTATCTGTTTTTCCATTTCTGTGTTTGGCAATAATAAATTCTGCCATGTCTTGGGTTGAATTTCCAAAATCATCTTTAAGGATTTTGTAATATTCCGGACGATACAAAAACGATACAATATCGGCGTCTTGTTCGATTGCACCGGACTCGCGAAGGTCCGATAGAAGCGGACGTTTGTCTCCTGCGCGTTGCTCAACCGAGCGACTTAACTGTGCCAGGGCAATAATCGGAATATTCAATTCTTTTGCAATCTCTTTAATGGAGCGTGAGATGGTAGATATTTCTTGTTCTCGGTTGCCATTGTTCTTTCCATCCTTGGCCGACATGAGCTGTAAATAGTCAATGATTACCAATTCAATGTTGTATTGCGCCTTCAGGCGTCGACATTTTGCACGAAAATCAAAAATACTCAAGCCCGGAGTGTCGTCAATAAAAATTGGAGCCGCAGTTAGTTTTGGAATTCGGGCATGTAATTGATGGAATTCATGGTCTGCTAAATCTCCTTTCCTCAGTTTTTCAGAATCGATTTTCGCCTCACCGGCAATGAGTCGTTTCACCAACTGAACAGAAGACATCTCTAAAGAGAATATGGCAACTCCTTTCCCGTGCTGTACAGCCGTGTTTCTTGCGGCAGAGAGTACAAAAGCGGTTTTCCCCATTCCCGGACGCGCTGCAACCACAATCATGTCGGATCGTTGCCACCCCGATGTTATTTTATCCAATTCAATAAACCCAGATGGAATCCCTGAAACACCATCGCCAGTGGCGCGTGCCTTTTCAATTTCTTCAATGGCATCTTTAACCACACTAGACATGGTATTTACTTGCTTCGTCATGTTGTTCTCACCTATTTGAAACAGTCCGGTCTCGGATTTATTCAATAAGTCAAACACATCCACGGTATCGTCATACGCATCTTTCAAGATTTCCGTGCTCACTCGAATTAATTCACGCTTAATGAATTTTTCAGAGATAATTCGTGCATGGTATTGTATGTGTGCAGAAGAGGCTACGCGATTGGTTAATTGCGATACGTATCCAACCCCACCGGCGGCGGTTAATTCCCCGTTTTTAGCAAGACGTTCCGTAACGGTCACTAAGTCGACCGGACTGGTAGAAGCAAATAAATCCCGAATCGCCTTAAATATGTATTGATGTTTCGGATCGTAGAAACTCTGCTCATTCAAAATATCTATGGTATCGTTCACCGCGTTGCGTTCCAGCATCATCGCACCTAACACTACTTGTTCCAAGTCAACTGCTTGCGGGGGGATACGGCCCATTTCATTGCTGAATGCGGTCGCAACTTTAGCGCGTGTACTCGGTTTACGCGAGGTATCTTGAGGTTCCATGATATGATGTATTGAGTGAAAGGTGTTGAGGTTAACCAACGTTCAAATGTACGAAAAGTGACATACTTTTCTAGGGTTGTTTATAATTATTTTAGTGCTTTTTTTGCAGCCGCAGTTCCAATCGTTTCCGTGATATAGTCGATTGATTTCTTTGGACTTCTGGCGGGACTATATGCCCTTCCGTAGAAAATAATTTGTAGATGTAGTTTATTCCATAGTTCCTTTGGAAAGTATTTTTTTGCATCACGCTCCGTTTGTACCACGCTTTTGCCATTGCTAATGCCCCACCGCGTGAGTAACCGGTGAATGTGGGTGTCTACCGGAAAGGCGGGAACCCCAAAGGCTTGTGCCATCACTACAGAGGCTGTTTTATGGCCAACACCTGGCAGGAATTCCAGTGATTCGAAGGATGCGGGTACTTGGCCCTCATGGTGTTCGAGCAATAACTCTGAGAGCCGATGAATGGCTTTTGATTTAGCGGGAGATAGGCCGCAAGGCCGAATAATTTCCTTGATTTCTGCCACAGTGAGTAAGACCATTTTCTGAGGGGTGTCCGCTTTTGAGAATAAAAGTGGCGTTATGCTATTTACCCGTTCGTCCGTGCATTGCGCAGAAAGAAGTACCGCAATCAGTAGGGTATATGCATCGGTATGGGTGAGTGGGACCGGGGTTTCAGGGTATAGTTTTTCTAATTCCGTCTGAATGTACTGTGCTTTTTCTTTTTTTGTCATGGCCAATTCCCTATGGTGAGTATTGAAAGTATGCGATAGTTCAGTAGCAGGTAGCTTAGTATAACGGTAGAAATTATGAATAAACTCACATAGGTCGAAAGATATAAGAATATCCTATCTTTTTTATAGAATGGAATAAGTATTCCAAGACTAAAAATGACATATAAAAACCCACGAGCCCAATAATAGGTGAAATGCACTTCTATATGCGTTCCTTGATGCATTACACTAACATCTGAACGGGATATGGCTGTTTGGTAATATCTAATGCTTGGATGTTCATTAAAGCCTTTTGGATCGTAATTCGCTATAAAAAAATGATGACCATATTTCGTGGTTATTTCATGTACATAACCATGCGTAAAACTTTGATAACTCGTTGAATTGTAGTTTACTACTTGATCAGTTACGGATTTCAACGGAAATATTTGATCAGCAATCAATACGCAAAGTAATCCCAAGCAAAACAAAGCAATGATGCGCTTGAATTGCATTCGATATCCACTGATAAATGATTTAAATACTTCATTGGAATATACTTCTTGTTCACGCCGCATCTGTTCATATCGTTCCCAAGCTTTTCTATGGAATTCGCGGTGCTGTTCTTGTGGGCTTTTTCCTCGGTGGGTGCTTTGTAACGGTTTAGCATCGTTGAACTCCTTTTTTAAGATGCGCTCATAGGCATCTAAGAGCCGTTGAAAGATCTCTGTAGCATCGTGGTTAGGATTTAAATCCGGGTGGTACTGTTTTGCCAATACTCGAAACCGACGTTTTACCTCCGCATCGGTGGATGTGGGTTCTAGTCCTAGTATTTTATAGTATTGGCTGCCAGACATAGGATTTCCCCGCTTCGATCATAGATTTGCGGTCTAGTTTATCGTTGATATTTCGCTCCAAGTGGTCTTGGATCGTTTGCTTTCTTGGGATTTCATAGGCTTTCATCCCCTCGATTGCTTTGAATCCATCAATGGACATTGTATTCCCTTCCTTGGTGAGTACTAAACCAATACCCTGACCATAGTCCTCATCTTCAAACGGAATGATCATAAACTCTCCGGCGATATGTCCGTTTAATTTGCGTTCTACTTCCTCCGGATGTACCTTGTTACCCGCTACATTGATCACAAAATCTTTTCTACCGATATATCGAAACGAATCAGGGGACAACAGTTCTACACAATCTGTAGTATGCACGCCTCCCTTGTCAAAATCTCGGCAATAAATCACCAAGTGTGAGTTTTCTTCGTCAAAGCTGATTCCGTTCATGGCATGATAGGGGGCATCTTCTTCAGCAGTGATTTGTCGAAGGGCTACATGCGATGCGGTTTCGGTCATTCCATAACTTTGATAGGCATGTTTCCAATAGCTAAATATGGCTTGATGCTGTATACTGGTGAGGGGTGCTCCTCCAACTAATACGGTTGTTTCTTTCTGACGATCCTTTGAATCAACCAGGAACGCAATAGCCTGAGTAGGCACAAGAGCGATAAAGTCTAAGGAGGTTTCTACCGCCGCTAATGGATTTTTTTTAACGGGCAGCACATGGAGTTCTAGCCGAGCAAGCATGGATCGAATCAGCATGAGTTTGCCTGCAATTCCATCCGTCGATAAGGCTAACCCGGCTTTCATTCCTGCCCTTAATCCAAAGTAGTCAATGGTCCGCATGGCGGAATGAGTGAGTTGTTTTTTCGATAATTGAATGAGTTTAGGTGCCCCGGTGGATCCAGAAGTGTTACAGCTTATGTAGTCTGACCCATTTTCCCATTCCTGAATGAACGATTTTATTTCGTCGATGCGTGAAATATCATGATAAACCAATTCCATATCAAAATTCTATGTCTAAGTTAAAGCGATTTTTTAAGGTATGTATGTTTGGATTTTTGCGCGCAAGTGCTTGATACTTGTCTTTACCGGTAACGGGTTTTTGTTCCGATTCTATTTGCTCTGTCACCAAAAGCTTCACATCAAGAAATCCATTCTTCAATTCGGTTTTTAAAAATTCTACAAATTCCGTAAGAAGGGGGGTGATGTAGGCAACTTGAACCTCATTATCAACAATCAGGGTAATGGTTTCATCGGTGAGTTTTGGATCTCTTTTGATTAAAGCATGATAAAATGTTTCCTTTCCAAGGTCTTTCAGGATGTGCGCATATTTTCGAGTACAGGAAATTAAGGCATCTGTACTGAATTGATTTCGGGGAAGGTCTTCTTCAGCCACTACTTTTTTCATACGGTGGGCGGCTAATTGCGCCTTTATACTCAAGGTGCTTTCAGAGAGGCTACCGGTCGGTTTGTCGAGGGTATTAGGTTTGTTCTCTAGCTCAATTTTCGGTAAGGCCAGTGAGGGTTTTACTGACTTCTCTTGGGGTTGTTGAGGACGTACGCTCTGCGCTGCAAAAGGGAGAATACTAATGGGATCCGTTAGGGATTTTTTTTTTCAGCCTCTTGTTGTAAAGAACCTAACTCCATCAGGGTAACTTCGACTAGAAGTCGTTGATTTTTCGAACTTTTGTAGGCGACATCTGCCTTACTTAAGCAATACATAGCTCTTGTGAGTTGATTTTTTTCCCAAGCGCCGGATTGCTCTTTAAATCGATCTTTAATTTGTTCTGTTAACTCGAGCAAGGGAATAGTTCGTACATCTTGCGCCATGAGTAGGTTTCGGAAATGTTCAGCCAAACCAATGATAAATTGGTGTCCGTCGAAGCCTTTCTCAATAATGTCATTTAAGGTTAATATCGAGCCCGCAATGTCTTCTTTCTTTAAATAATCTACGATCTTAAAATAATAGTCGTAATCCAATACATGCAGGTTGGTTAATACCGTTTGGTAGGTAATGTTTCCACCGCTGAACGTAACTAATTGATCAAAGATTGATAAGGCATCTCGAAGCGCTCCGTCGGCTTTGGTTGCAATCAGATGCAGGGCTTCAGGCTCGGCACTTACTGCTTCTTTTTCCGCAATATGGGTAAGATGCATCGCAATGTCTTTAACGCCAATCCGACTAAAATCAAAAATTTGACACCTTGATAGTATCGTTGGGATAATTTTATGTTTCTCTGTGGTTGCTAAGATGAAAATGGCGTGTGCAGGAGGTTCTTCTAATGTTTTAAGAAAGGCATTAAAGGCATTTGCCGTAAGCATGTGGACCTCATCGATGATGTAAACCTTATAGTTTCCAAGTTGTGGTGCAATGCGTACTTGATCAATTAATCCACGGATGTCATCCACGGAATTATTCGAGGCCGCATCCAGTTCGTAAATGTTTAGCGAATTCCCTGAATTAAAGGATACACAGGAGTCACAGACATCACAGGCTTCAAGTTGTGGGGTTCGGTTGAAACAATTAATGGTTTTGGCTAAGATTCTCGCCGTGGTAGTTTTACCAACACCTCGTGATCCACAAAACAAAAAAGCTTGAGCTAAATGACCGGTTAAAATGGCGTTGCGCAAGGTTCCTGTAATAGACCCCTGGCCTACAACCGTTTCAAAGGTTTGCGGACGATACTTCCTTGCTGAAACAACAAATTCGCTCATACCACAAATGTAACGGATTCTATGTTAAATCGCAGTGGATAATTCGCGATGTTGATAATTTTATCTCTAATTGCGAGTAAAGCTTCCGCGGATGGTTTTCCCTTGGTCATACACTTCGATAAAGAAGGTGCCAGCATAGGCAGAAACATCGATAAAATTTCCTGTAAAATTTCCGTCATGAAATACTTCAGCCCCCTGTGTGTTGATAATTCGCAGTTCAATTGGAACGGAAAAATAATCCTTAAAAAATAAGAGGTTAGCGGTGGGATTTGGATAGGTGAGCAATCCATATTCTTCTGAAATGACCGATATGCTATTCTGTTGAGTTGTAGCATTCCATTTATTTAAATAAATTTTAAGTGTTCCTGACCGGACATCGCCCCAAACGGCATAGCAAGTATCTCCTGCATATACGACACTCATGAAGTCGTTTCCGCTTCCTTCTAGGATGGTGTCGTGTGCTGCGGCTTGACTTGAAATCGGATAATCTGCGCCCATGGTTAAGGAACCAAAGGGTTTCGTTGCTGCATAAATTTCACTCGCTTGTTCATACCCGTCGCTGGGTGCATTTCGGCGGTCCCGCCACGTGATCACTAAATCCCCGGATTCGTTAAAATCACCCCAGATCAAGTCTTGTACGCGGTTATTTCCGATGGGGTCTTGGTTAACTTTTTGCATGGTTCCCCAGGTATTTCCTCCATCGCTAGATTCCATCATGTACACATCGGATTGATCGTTCTGCTCACTTAAAAAACAGTATGCCAGATGCCCCGGGTGCGCTTGGTCCGCAATAAGTTTTTCTGCACGTTTAAATAGGCCGTTACTTACCCCCACATTTAGTCCTTGATAAACGATGTCGTGATTTATTGTTGTTCCAAGATTGGTGGAACTTGCTACCACTTGTCGCGGATAAACGGATTGCGAAACGACATACGATGGATAAACGGCATAGAATGTTCCCGTGCCATCAATGCTTGGGGTGGGCATGGGTTGCTTAATGCTTGTTCCCGCCAAATAATTCACGGTATCCATTACGCGCGGATTCATAAAACTTTGACCTCCGTCGATGCTTACACTTACATAGGGATTATATGGAGGAGTAATGAGTGCCGGTTGGTCTGCATTCATTGTGGTTACATAAATCGGTGCAAGCGGGGCATTCCCGGATTGGTCTACGACCATCCAAGGCCGATCAATACACAGTTTATTCGGACAATCCGATATGTTGATTACTTCCACCGCATTGCCCCACGTGATGCCGCCATCCGTTGATTTTCTAAGCACCACTTGGCCTTGGGTAAATCCTGCATTGTCGTAATCAATATAGCACATAAAGACATTTCCTAAATGATCAAAGCCTAGGCTTACATCTGCGGATGAATTTCCAGGTGCAAGATGTGCTTGAAATATCGGTGCACTCCACGCTGTACCCCCGTTGGTGGAGTAGGCGGATTTAATGACTATTTTTTGTCCAAACTGAAAGCCCATCCATGCCGCCACAAGGTGTTGCGGATTGCTTGGGTTGATGGCAATAGACGGCTCGCCTTCAAAGTAAGTTCCAGAGGATACCAGCACGTTTTGACCAATGGCTATTGAAGAAAGAAAACAAAAGCAACAAAAGACGATGGTCTTCATTAGTTTCTGCGAATCGGAGTAAGACTATACCCTTTGGCGCGTAATAGTTCCAAGACCCCGTTGGGTCCAGGAAGATGCCCTGCTCCAACGGCAATGAAGGTGTTTTCGCGCTCAATTTGATCCATAATGACAGGAATCCATTGGGTATTTCGTTTGTTTAGGAAGTTCTCAATGAAATCCGGAAACCCTTCAGATTCAGTAACAATATCCACGTAAAGTGCATCTATGGATTCGCTTAGGTAGTTTGCTAACATCGCATCATAGCCTTGCGTTTGGTTCATCCCATCGATGAGCATCTGTACCTGGTCTTCCAATGAAACCGTATTGATGGTTTGCATTTGCACTTGAATGGATTCTAGTCCCATCGTTTTTTTACTTCCCTTCTTTGCCATCTCACCGAATTCCAGTTCATAGGATTTTGTGTTTTCTATCGATTCCTGCAACATAACACTGGAGAAAAAAAATGGCTTTAAGCGACTATAGCGCTTAAACTTCTTCTTGCTCATGCCGTTGGAATCCACGGCGTAGGTGTAAATCAACTGGTATTGCGCAGCGGTACAGATGTCGCGTAGGGTTTTACCTTCAGGGAGTATGGTCTCTTTCGCTATTTCGATTTTTTGAGCAAGGTCCATGTTTAAATCGACTTCCATGGCAATCATGCTAGACGAATTAAACGCAGCAGTTAAGGTAGAGTCGATGTTAAATTTCTCTTTGGGCATCAAATGAATGGTACCAAAAACATAGGAGGTATGTTGACCGTCTTTACTCTTTATTTCATATAACAGTTGACTATTCGCCAGGTATGAGCCAAGTAAAGCAACGAGTAATAAGCTTGTTTTCATTTCCTTCTTATTCGAAATCTTTCAAATCAACAGCACCATTGATTTCTGTAGTTTCAACCGTGATATTAAAGGTGATGGGTCCAGCATTTAAAATCGTTTTTTGTGGCATTAATACCCCGTTTACGGATTTGTAATCTGCATATTCAATGACCGTAGTAGAAGACTCACCCCCTTGGTTCATTACCTTAACCGTTTTAGCTTTGAGGTAGGTTGACTTATCGTAGTAGTGATACACCTCACCACTGGCTCCAAATGCGATTTTAACTACGTAGAATGGCTTGCCATTTTCAGATTCTATACCCACGACCTCCGGTTTAAAGGCTGAGGTGGAATTCATCCAATTCATTTCTGGAATAACCCCTTGCTCCATGGACGCAATCGCAAGTTCTTCGGAGGACATCTCATTTTTCCCTGTTTGCATGTTGAAGGTATATCCAGTTTTCCCATCAAAATACTGCTTCTGTGCAATCATACCATTGAATTCCATTTTATCGGCCTGAATTCCTTTATTTGTGTAGTATGAAGTACTGCTCAATGCAACCGGAATTTTATCTGATTTCAAGGTGGATTTCTGCACCATAGATTTAATTTTACTTACCGTTTTCGTAGCTGCTTTTAAGGAAGAAGCTTGTGTTAAACTTAAGCTTACCTTGGTAAGTAAGTCATTGATTGTTAAGTCAGATGCGATTTTATCTGATTTTACATCGCCAAATTCATCAAGTTTAGTAACCTGACCATCGGAATCAAAGCGTTTAATTTTTTCCAATACCGCTTCATTGCCCACCACAATGATGTTGTAGTTGTTGGCTTTGATGTATTTGGAAGCAATCGCTTTAAGATCAGCCGGAGTGATCGCGTCTAACTGCTGCAAATACGTTTTGTAATAATCGGCTGGTAGCCCATAGCGTTGAATGTTGTAAGCAAAACGTGCAATCGTTTGTGGGCGCTCCAACGAACGTGCAAAGCTTCCATTCTTTGTAGCTTTGGTAAGTTCAAGTTCATCGACTTTGATGTCGTCTGCCAATAAGCGATTTAATTCATTAACGATTTCAGTAATGGCAGAGTCTGTTACATCATTTCGGAAGTTACCGCTAACGGATACCCAAGCGCCTTTGTTTTCAATATTTAAGCCTGAATAGCATCCGTAAGTAAAGGCTTTATCTTCACGTAAATTCTGCATGAGTCGTGTTCCAAATCCACTGCCACCAAATACGTCATTTAATACGGTCATTTTTAAATTATCTGGATTTCCCATGCGCAAGGGAATAGGAAAAGTAACTTGTATAACGGATTGCACAGCGCCGGGCTTGTTTACAAAATACACTTGATTTCCATCAGTTTTGTTTGGGTCTCCAAATTGAGATTGAGATGGCGTATTTCCGTTCCATGAACCAAAGAACTTTTCAATGTATGCATCCGCCTCTGCTCGAGTAATGTCTCCAACAATGACTAAATATGCGCCTTGTGGTGTAAAATGTTGTTTGTAATATCCTTTGATATCGTCTAGGGTAATTGCTTCAAGCGTTTTGAAGGTCATGACCTCACCGTATGGGTGTTTCGGGAAGTTGACTTTGTAAGTGGCATTATTTGCCATCCCTTGTCCTTCTGATTTTAACGAAACCAATCCGGATTTAACTTGATCCACGACACGTGTGTATTCGGATTCAGGAAAAGAAGCATTCAAGGTAATGTCTGCCATTAATCCCATTCCTTTTTCAAGGTGTTTTGTGAGGGTTGACAAGTATATGTTGCTTGCACTGGCATTTAACGCGGCTCCAATAAAGTCAATCTCTTTGTCCAATTGATCTTTCGATCTGTTTTGAGTGCCCGACATGATTAATGATCCGGTCAATTCATTCAACCCCGCTTTGCTTCCTTCCAATCCTGGATTGTATCCTAGGGTCAAATCAAAAGAAACCTTTGGTAATTTGTGGTCTTCCGAAAGAATGACAACCATGCCGTTTTTGGTGGTCCATACTTCTGATTCCTTCAACTGAATAGGCGTTGGGCTCGCCGCTTTAGGCATGATGGAACGATCAAGTTGAGCATTTATGCTGCTAAGCGCTAACGCTACGAGGAGGGATAAGGTATATTTCATGATTATTTTTCTGTGGGTAAGTAATATAAAATGACGCGTGCATTATCTGTTAGATAGGTGTTCGCCACGCGTTGAATGTCTTCTTTGGTGACCTTGCGATACATTTCAAGCATCTGATTCGTGCGTGCGGCCGTTCCGTAGTATACATAGTTATCGGCCAAGCTTTCTGCAATTCCTGCCACCGATGAGGTTGATTCAACTACTTGTTTTTCGAATTTATTCAACACGGATTGATATTCTTCATCGGAAATCAACTGATCTTTCATGGCTCTGATTTCAATATCAAAAGCAGTTTGAATATCCGTCAAAGAAATTCCTTCTTTTGCCAAGGCTAAAAAGATATTCATACCACCATCCTCTAATCCATAATTAAACGAACTTGCATAAGTGGCAATTTGTTTCTTTTCGATGAGGTTTTTATTAATGCGTGAACTGTTAGATCCCGATAAGATTTCATTCATGAATTCTAAGGCGTAACTGTCCGCATTCTTTTGGTCCGGGATTTTGTATCCCATAAATATCGCAGGCAATTGGATGTTGTCGTAAATCGTATCCGTTATAATTCCACGAATTGGATCCTTGTCTTTTTGGGTTCTTCGCACCACGATTGGCGTAGCTTTAAGTTTGTTTAACACAGCAATCGCTGCCTTATCTTTTGTTTTATTAATGTCTTTTGCATCAAACTTACTTTTGTCGATACCATATTTCGCAACAAATTTTTCTGAACTCAGGCTAAGTACATCACGGTATAAGTTAATGGCTTGACCGCTAGGGATGGATCCGAAATACTGCTCAATCCATAGTTTAGTTTTTTCAATGGGAATATCACCTGCAATGGAGATCGTAGCGTTGTTTGGCACATAAAAATCTTGGTAAAACTGCACGTAATCTGCCTCAACGGCCGCATCTAAATGTTCCATTGAACCGATGGGAACCCAGCGATACGGGTGACTCGGGAAGGCACGTTTGAACATTTCAGAAATAAAACTCGCATACGGTTGGTTGTCTACCCGCTGACGTTTTTCTTCTTTTACAACACTGCGTTGCGTTTCAATTCCTACGTTTTCCACTTTAGCATGCAACATGCGCTCACTCTCTAACCAAAGACCTAATTCCAATTGGTTGGAAGGCAAGATTTCGTAATAATAGGTTCGGTCTTGCGAAGTATTCGCGTTCAAGGTTCCTCCATTTTTTTCAACCAACTTGGAGTATTCTCCTCTGCCTATATTTTCAGACCCTTCGAATAGTAAGTGTTCAAAAAAGTGCGCGAAACCGGTGCGTTCCGTGTTCTCATTTTTCGACCCAACATGATACAGTACAGAAACAGCTACAATGGGTGTGCTATGTTCTTCGTGGAGAATAACATGTATTCCATTTGGCAGATCATATTCAAGGTAGTTTATCTTGGTTTGGGCAACACTCATGTTCCAGAAGAGAAGAAACAGCATTGAGAAAGAAAAATACTTCATATAATAATTTTTGAAGCGCTAATTTACAACAAAGTAGGCAATCCGAATGATGTCGCTTGAAATTTAATCACCACCAAGAAATTGGCCTAAAAATTGCCTACCTTTGAACCATGCAGCGAATGTTACCCTTGGTGTTCTTGTTGTGCTCCATTGCCTATGGACAAACAGTCGTTCCGTTCAGGGATTTCAATAATTTTTTCTTGAGTTACGAGAACGGTGGATTTAAAACCATTGAAATTCAACCGGTAAAAGATTACCAAGCAGGGGACGAATTGGTAGCTTATATTGATACACGTGGAAATCTGAGGCTTTATGATGGAAGACAACGCAAGGACATCACGAACCTTAATGTAGAATATCAAGTTTCAGATCATTTATTGGGTTACATGATTGGACCAACACTCAACATGTGGGACAAGGGTCGACTACAAACCTTAACGTATTTCGGTCGCAAGTTCTTAGTTAAAGATTCTCTAATTGTATATGAGGATACTCGATTCAATACCTTAAATGTGTATTGGAAAAAGAATACCATGAGCCTCGCCACCATTATAGGAGAATTGTCGATTCCAACCACGGTAGGAGAGAATATCCTGGTGTTTAAGGATAATGGAAATTTGTTTAAAGTATTTCAAGAGGGGAAGATATATGAAATCTGTGCGTGGAACGGAACGATTGATTTTCAATTAGGTACGGATATCGTTTGTTTTAATGACCCAACCACCAGAACCTTTGTTGCATTTGAGCACGGTGAGTTTATGGATGTGGAGAATCAGTTCATGAGAACGTATAAAGCAGGTAGGGGTTTTATTGTATATGAAGACTTGAATTCGAATTTATGGCTGTATAAGAATGGAGAAAAGACCTTGCTGACTAATTTTATTTCTTCGTTTTGGGATGTGAAGGACGATGTGGTCATTTGGGGTGAAAATAATTATCTCTTCACCTATGTGAACGACCAAAAAATCCAAGTGGCTAATTTTATTCCCAATACCTGGGAAATTAAAAATAACACCGTTGCGTATCGTAACATTATGGGAGGTGTGTCTGCGATGGTCAATGGGGTAAATCATGAAATAACATTGTTAGCTGATTCTGAATTTAAAATCTTTGGGAATTCAGTATTGGTTAAATTGTTCAATAATTCGCACTTAGTGTTATCTGATGGAAAGGTTTTTTCGAATTAATATCCCGTTACAATTTCTGGTTCTTTTTCTTGGTATCTCTATGTCTGCACAGGCTCAAGTGCCTGCGTTTGACAAGTTAGAGCAGTTGTATGATCAAGGCAGGTATCAGCTTGTATATAGAAAATCTCTCCGCCTACTCAATAAACCAGAATACGATTATTCCCTGCTTCCCGAGTATTATCAATCCCTTTCCTCCTTGCAATTGATGAGAAATGAGGGATGGCTGTCCAAGCATGAGGATCGCATTGATTTCGCTTTTTCTTTTATTGAAGGATTGGGAAAGACGGAAAAGGGTAGCAAATTAAGAGTAAACCACAGCCAAGAATTACTTGCGCTACAGGCTGATTTAAATGATTGGTTAGCAGAGTTGTCTCAAGAGAAGGAAAATAAGCGAATTCGGATTTACAGTCCAAAACTCGCTAGCCTAAGCAAATCTCTCCAGCTTATTTCGGTAGATTCTCCAACGGAGGTGTGGAGTCCAAGTGACATTCAAGGGAAAGAAATGGCCATAAGCATGATCCAATATGCACAAACCTTTGTAGGGACTCCCTACGTGTGGGGAGGTCAGTCCACTCAGGGATTTGATTGCAGTGGATTTACTTCCTATGTATTCCTAAACCAAGGTAAAAAAATACCAAGAGTTTCTAGAGATCAATATGCGTCTTCATTAAAGTTAGATCCTGCTGAAGCGTGTATTGGGGACCTTGTATTTTTCGGTCAGCAAGGGGTGGTGAGTCATGTGGGTATTTTAGTGAACGAGCAGGGTAAGCCAAAACGCATGATCCATTCCAGCAGCAGCAAAGGCGTAATGTTTCAGGACATCGATAATTCGAAGTATTATTCGTCTCGTGTGATTGGCTACGGGAGGTATTAGCGAGTTCTTTGGGTATTTCCAAGGAACAATACGGCAATGATAATCAATCCAATGACTACACTCAAGGGTATAAGCCATGAAAATAGGGGGGAGTAATCCGAAAAAATTGCTCCTAGCGTGTATACCCAAAGTACGGAAATTGCACTTACACCAACCACTCTAAATCGATATTGATTCGTCCAAATCACATCGAACGTATTAATATACAATTGATTGAAAATTGGAATGCTAAACCAAATCCACGTGGATTCTAAGGCATCCGGAACTGCATTAAAGTATATGATTAAAAACGCAGTGAGTATGAAATTCAATACAGAGAGCCATTCCGCTTTCGTAGACCTAGATTTAATCAATAAATGTATACCGCTGGTAAAAAATGGAGTAGACAGGAAGAACACCCATCGGTAGGCATACACGCTGGTAAACGAAATCGCTTGATATAAAAAGAATAAAAAGAACAAGGTGTTCAAGATAAACACCAATAACCAAAAATTATATTTGATGCGTTCTAGCATGTTTTTCTGCGGCTTAACTCCGTTGCACATATCAATTGCCACAGCGCACGAGCGCCAACGTTGGCATCCCAATCTCCATGATTTCCGGGAGACACTTCGTTTAAATCAAATCCGATGATGCTTCTGCCAGAGTCCACAATGGCGAAGAGTAAATAACTTACCTGTTCTAAGGTGAACCCTCCGGGTACTGGTGTGCCGGTATTCGGACATAAATTTGGAATCAAGCCGTCGATGTCAAATGAAATATAAACCTCGGACGAAAGGGCTTCAATAATTTCTTCACACTGAGCCTTCCATGATTTTCCGTGAAACGAGGCCTCCTTCAAATTCCAATCAAAATATGTAGTGATTTTAGGATGATTTAAAGAGCGTTCATATTCGTCTTGCGATAAATCACGAATACCCACTTGCACGAGTTGCACCAATGAATTGCAGGAGTCTACCACGTTATACATAATGCTTGCATGCGATTGTTCGAATCCTTCATAGGCCTTTCTTAAATCTGCGTGCGCATCAATCTGAAGGATGCTAAATGCATCGTAATGTTCATCAAGGGCTTGAATTAAGCCCAATGGGGTGGAATGCTCGCCCCCCAATACTGCACAGATTTTACCAGACGTTAAGAGTTTTTCAACCCGTGATTTCAAATTACCGGTAAGGGCGCTATGCGCCGCATTGATTTCATCGATAATGGCGCTATGTTTCAACTGCGCAGGCGCTTCCCCGAGCTGTTCAAGGTCTGAAAAATATACGGCAGCTCTTTGGTTGAAATCATCATTAATCGCTTTCCATTCCTCGGAGATTGGGGTTAAAAAAACCTGGGTTTCATAGGCCTTGTTAAGTCGCGGATGAAAGAAGTCGAGTTGGGTTGATGCATCTAAAATAGCTTGAGGACCATTGCTCGTTCCTTTACCATAGGAGGCTGTTGCATCCCAAGGAATGGGAATGATAACGAGGTCGGCATCTTCTTCCGTGGCAGGAAATCCAAAAAGATTGCCATTTGCAACCCCCACACCGTTGGGATCAAAACTCATTTGTGTAAATTTTTTAAATGATAGGCATTAACACTTGAACGAACGGATTTATGTTCGTTCAATAAGGCGTTCGCTTCCGCTTCAGTGACAGGGATTTCTTCCCGCACCATACGAATGGCACGTTGTACTAATTTTTCATTACTTAGCTGCATATCCACCATTTTATTCCCTTTAACATGTCCGAGTTTAATCATCAGCGCAGTAGAGATCATGTTAAGGACTAATTTTTGAGCAGTACCGGATTTCATGCGTGTACTTCCCGTAACAAATTCAGGGCCTACGACAGGAACCATCGGAAAGGAAGATTCTTGAGCGAGGGGTGAACCCGGATTGCAGGTAATGCCACCGGTTAAAATTCCTGCATCGTTTGCGGTTCGAATTGCGCCCATTACGTATGGCGTTGTGCCCGAAGCAGCAATTCCAACGAGGGTGTCCAATTCATTAATTTTGTGATTCATGAGATCAATCCATCCTTGTTTTTCATCATCTTCTGCAAATTCAACGGCCTTGCGAATAGCGGTATCACCGCCCGCAATAATCCCAATAACAACGCCGTGACTTACCCCAAAGGTGGGTGGACATTCACTCGCATCAACAATGCCTAAACGACCGCTGGTACCGGCACCGAGATAAAAGAGGCGTCCGCCTTTGGACATGCGCGTATAACAGGCATCAACAAAGGCCTCAATGTGGGGAATAACCAGCGCAACGGCTGAAGCTACCTTGGCATCTTCGGAATTAATGCCGTGCAGCAACCCCGCGGTGGACATCGTTTCTAGATGATCGTGATTTGAGCTACTTTCTGTGATGCGTATCATATTAAATAGGCAAAATGTGAATCGGATTTAAGATCCACCTCTACACGATTTTTAAGGGTAGTCGATAAACTCAACCCAACAAAGTCAGCTTTGATGGGATATCTTCGGTGTTGACGGTCAACTAAAACCAAGGTTTTTATGGCGTGTGTGGCTTGTTGTAAAAATTTAATGAGCGCATATTGCATGGTTTTCCCAGAATTTATGACATCGTCTACCAATACAATGTACCCGTGCTTTAGGTCTGATTCTGGGATGGAAAGCCCAATCGGATTGGCCCAAGGCTCATCTTTATTGATTTCAATTTCAAATAATTGGGTATTTAAGGTGCCGTGCGCGTCAATGACTTGTTTCAGGTACGTTGCGAGTAACACGCCGTTTCCTTGAATTCCCCCGATAAAGATTTTTTCTTGGTCGGTACATTGTTCCAAAATCTGGTAAGCGAGACGGGTAATCTTTTGATGTATTTCCTGGTGTTTTAGAATTACCTGCATAATCAAATTTTCTATGCAAATATACGCTTAATTCGTATGCTGTTTAACTCGGTGTGGAAATCATTACCTTCGCTTTGTGAAAATGATTACAGGGGTCCTTGCTTGGTTGAAATACTTGTCTTTTAGACGGGTCATAAATTTCATTGGATTGGTGCCGAGTTACTATCTGTCCAGGATATTTCGTAAAAGTATGCATCTAGGCCTGCCGTTTCATGTAAGCATGGAGCCCACAACTGCATGTAATTTAGGGTGTCCGGAATGTCCGAGTGGCTTAAAGAAATTTTCAAGACCAACCGGGAAAATGGATTTGGCTCAGCATGAACAGTGGTTGAAGGAGTTGTCAAAAACCGTCTTTTATATCACCTATTATTTTCAAGGTGAACCCTTTCTGAATCCCAAGCTTTTAGCATTAATTCAGGCGGCTAAACGGCATCGCATGTATACTGCAACCTCTACCAATGCACATTTTATAGATCAAAATAATGCAGCGCTTATCGTAGAAAGCGGCTTGGATCAGTTGATTATTTCGGTGGATGGTGTTTCTCAAGAAGTATACGAACAATATCGGGTGCATGGAGATATTAATAAGGTTTGGATAGCAACAGCAGCTTTGGTAGAAGCAAAGAGAAAACTTAAGTCAAAAACACCACAGTTGATATTTCAATGCCTTGCTGTAAAGCCAAACGAACATGAGATTTCTTCGGTATTTGAAAAAGCAAAAGATCTAGGGGTCGATGAGGTACGAATAAAATCAGCGCAACTGTATGATTATCAGTTTGGAAATCCATTAATGCCTGAAAATGAGCAATACAGTAGGTACAAATTAAATAGAAAGGGGACATTTGAATTGAAACAGCCTGGGGGCAATCACTGTTGGCGAATGTGGTCAGGCAGTGTAATCACATGGGACGGTCAAGTAGTACCATGTTGTTTTGATAAGGACGCATCCCACGCGATGGGGGCATTGACGAAGGAAACCTTTCGGCAGGTTTGGAATAATTCGAAATATCAGAATTTTAGAAATGCGGTGTTAACCAAGCGGCAAGGGATTGATATTTGTCGGAATTGTTCTGAGGGGTCCAAGGTTTGGTTATAGAACGCCGAAAAGAAGTCTTAATTCTGCCTTAAAAAAAATCATTAAAGAAAAAATGTTATTTTAGCATAAAATTTTTAAATTATTTAAGATGGAAAATGAAAAAATGAATTTAATGGGATTAGTGGGTATGATTTTGGGTATTATAGCAGTGGTAATTTCATTTGTCCCATGTTTGGGCATGTATGCAATGTATCCGGGAATTGTTGGGATAATTTTTAGTGCTTTGGGGCTTAAAAAGGTCAAGAAGGGCATGGCGATTGCAGGGCTTGTGTGTTCTGTTTTAGGAACAGGAATCGCTACATGGCAATACTACACTATCAAGCAGGGTGTTGAGGAATTTAATAAAGATATGGAAGATTTGAATAATGAATTTCCAGCTCCACCCGTTGAATAAATAGGAAATATGCAAAATTTATTTTCTAAAAAGATCCACCAAGATGGGTCTTTTTTTATTTTCAATTTTGTTTTTTCTATAATATCATTAATCGTTATATGTTATTTGATTTATCTAGTGTTTTATGGTGGAGACGGGGAAGGTATTCAGTGTGTTTATAAGGTCAATTTAGGCTATGAATGTCAGACATGCGGTTTTACTCGAAGTTTCATCGACTATATGAAATTTGATTTTACTTCAGGTTATAGTCGAAATGAAAGTTCAATTTACTACTTTGTTTTTGCTGCTTATTTTGCTATTTCACGATTCTTCTGGGTCATTTATGTTCTTATTTTGTTTTCCAAAAATCCTTCAAGCAAGGTAATAATAATGGATATACTTGTCTTAGTGCTAGCTTTTATTTTAATGAATTTAGAGATTTATTTAAGTTGATAACCAACATAATCTTTATGAATCAAACTTTGAAATGATAAATATATTATATTTGGATCCTAACAATTTAATTTAATTTTATGGAAATATTGGCTTTTTCTATGTTAATTTTTCTACTGTTCTTCAGTATATTAGGGATATTTTACATCATATGTTATTGGAAAATCTTTACTAAAGCTGGTATGCCAGGTTGGGCAATTTTTGTTCCTATTTATAATCTTTATATCTATACAAAGATTTTGAAAAGACCAAGTTGGTGGCTATTGCTTTACTTCGTTCCAAACCTGATTTCTTTGGTTTTAAGTACAGTATTCAACAGTATGCCTGATATGATTTTTTTGCTCCTAACAGTTTCAATTATTTTATACATTGCGATTATAGTTTTGGGCATAATTGATATGGTTAAATTGGCTAAAGTTTTTGGTCAAGATGGTGGTTTTGCTGTTGGACTAATTTTTCTTGGTTTCATATTTATTCCAATCCTAGCGTTTGGTTCGGCAGAATATGAAAAAAGTAATACCTCTTCAGGAGAATTACTAGATTAACTAAAGCGTCGAAAAAGTAAATGCCCTTCGGGGCATTTTTTGTAAGCATGAAAAATAGGTACGTACTTTTTTACGGTGTTTTTTTTCTCTTTGCGTTATTTTATGCCTTTGTAAACCCTTTTAATAATTCCTCGCACATACCCGGCTGTTTTATCTATCAAAACACGGGTATTTTTTGTCCAGGTTGTGGGTTACAACGTGCGTTACACGCATTTTTTACGGGTGATTTTGTGTTGGCGTTTAGCATGAATCCTTTAGTGTTTTTGGCGCTGATTATTTTGTGTGTTGATTTTTTATTCCTGTTGCTTAAATGGGAACGGTACAGACCAGTGCCACCCATCGTGAATAGCCATGCTGCGCTGTTAACCATAGCCATAATCCTGTTTTTATTTATGATTCTCAGAAATGTGAATTCCGAATGTCTCGAGTTTTTGAAGCCCTTGGGTTAATTTGTTGAATCAACCTTGTGATTCAAGAATTTATCCCTACCTTTGCAACGTCTTACAAAAAGTTTGTAGGCTACATAAAAATTATTTAACCAATATTGGCATGTATTTAAACCCAGAAGTTAAAAAATCAATCTTCGCTAAACACGGAGGTTCAGAAACAAACACAGGATCTACAGAAGGTCAAGTTGCTTTATTCACTTACAGAATTAGTCATTTAACGGAGCACTTAAAGAAAAACCGAAAGGATTTCGGAACACAGCGCTCGCTGCAATTGCTCGTAGGTAAAAGAAGAAGTCTGTTGGATTACCTTAAAAGTAATGACATTGAAAAATACCGTGCATTAATTAAGGAGTTAGGTCTTCGACGTTAATTGTAACGCACCATATTTTATTGAAAGGGGGGCATTCGACTTGAGTCGGCTTCCCTTTTTTTATAAACTGCAAAGATTGAATGGAAACCGATAAATAAATAATAAACCTTCATGTCACAGGGACACGAAAAAAACAGTAAAACGATTGAATTATGAACTTAGGAATTAAAAAAACATTAGTTACCGGTGGGAAAACCATCAGTGTTGAAACAGGTAAATTGGCAAAACAAGCCGATGGCTCAGTTGAAGTTAGAATGGGTGAAACCGTTCTGTTGGCAACCGTAGTTGCTGCGCAAGTGGCAAAAGAAGGGGTGGATTTCCTTCCATTAACGGTCGATTACCGCGAGAAATATGCTGCCGCTGGACGTTTTCCCGGTGGATTTTTCAGAAGAGAAGCAAGACCATCAGAATCTGAAATTCTGGTAATGCGTTTGGTAGACCGTGCGCTTAGACCGCTTTTTCCAGATGATTACCATGCAGAGGTTCAATTGATGATCCAATTGTTGGCTTATGATGGAATCAATAATCCTGATGCACTTTGCGGTTTTGCTGCGTCTGCAGCCATTGCTGTTTCTGACATTCCTTTCAATGGTCCAATGTCAGAAGTTAGGGTTGCACGTATCAATGGTGAATTCATAGTGAATCCTACCATGGAAGAAATGAAGCATTCAGACATGGATTGCATTGTCGCTGGTACAGCAAAAGATGTTAACATGGTAGAAGGTGAAATGAAAGAAGTTTCTGAAGATGATTTGGTTGCCGTTATCAAAATTGCACATGAAGCCATTAAAGAACAATGTCAGTTTCAATTAGAATTGGCAGCGGAAATTACTACGGCATCCCCAAAAAGAGAATATTGTCACGAAGTTCACAACGATGAAGTGAAAGACAAAGTATATGCCTTGGCAATGGAAAAATGTAAAGACGTTGCACGCATGGGATTGTCCAATAAAGCGAAAAGAACAGAATTGTTCGATGCCATTAAATCAGAAGTAAAAGCGGCTTTTACCGAGGAAGAAATGTTGGTTGCCGATAAATTCATCGGTGTATACTTCTCTCAAGTAAAGAAAAAAGCAGTTCGATGGGTAATGCTTAACGAACGTAAAAGATTGGATGGTAGAAATTTCGACGAAATTCGTCCGATTTGGAGTGAAGTAAATTATTTGCCAAATGTTCACGGTTCTGCTGTATTTACTCGAGGAGAAACACAATCCTTAACTACACTTACCTTAGGTGGTAAAATGGATGAGCAGTTAATTGATGGCGCTACCTTCCGTGGTACCGAGAAATTCATGCTTCATTATAATTTCCCTCCGTTCTCAACGGGTGAAGCAAAACCACTTAGAGGAACTTCTCGCCGTGAGATTGGTCACGGTAATTTAGCGCTTCGTGCCCTAAAACCTGTACTTCCTGCAGAGAATGCCTATACCATTCGTTTGGTTTCTGATGTCCTTGAATCCAACGGTTCTTCCTCAATGGCAACCGTTTGTGCAGGTACCTTGGCACTAATGGATGGAGGCATTAAAATCACTGCGCCTGTTTCTGGAATCGCCATGGGATTGGTAGCTGATGAAGGTAAATTCGCCGTGCTTTCAGACATCCTAGGTGACGAAGACCATTTGGGAGACATGGATTTCAAAATTACAGGAACCGCAAAAGGAATCACCGCATGTCAGATGGACATCAAAGTAGACGGATTGGAATATGAAGTACTTATCCAAGCATTGAACCAAGCGAAACAAGGACGTTTACACATTCTTGACAAAATCATTGAAACCATTGCTGAGCCAAGAGAATCATTGAAAGCCTCTGCCCCAAGAATTGAAGCTGTCATCGTTCCTAACGAAATGATTGGTGCCATCATCGGACCTGGAGGAAAAATCATCCAAGGGTTACAAAAAGAAACACAAACAACCATCACCATTGAAGAACTTGCCAATGGAGAGGGATCGGTTCAAATTCTTTCCAACAATGGTCCAAACATGGAAGAAGCATTGAGAAGAATTCGCATGATTGCTTTCCCACCACTTGTTGAAGATGGCGCTACTTATGAAGGAAAAGTGAAATCAGTAAAAGAATTTGGATGTTTTGTCGAGATCATTCCTGGTACAGATGGACTTATCCATATCTCTGAATTCTCTTGGGAAAAAGTAGGTAAAATGGAAGATGTGTGTAAAGAAGGAGAAATCCTAAGCTTTAAAGTGATGGGTAAAGACCCAAAAACTAAAAAGTGGAAATTATCACGCAAAGTATTACTTTCAAAACCAGAGAATAATTAATTATTTAAAAGGGGAGATTTTTTCTCCCCTTTTTTCTTTTTGTTTAAATGCAATTCATAATCCTAGTGTACATTTGTAAAAAAAAAATATCATGAAGAAATTTTTACTTGTTTATTTAACCCTTGTTGTTCTTAATTTAAACGCACAACCTTTATTTTATGAACCGTTTACCTATACGCCAAGTAATGTAAATGGCTTGTTCGTGCAGTCAAACGCGGTTTGGAAAAATGCCAATACTGGAGACTCAATTTTTGTTGTTGCCAACAGTTTGTCTTATCCTGGCTTAGCGGCCTCACAAGGTGAGAAAGTAGCTTTTGATGGAGCTGGAGTCGATAATTTCCGTGCATTTACACAACAAGGAAGCGGTGAGGTTTATGCTTCCTTTATTATGAACGTTGCGTCGCTCGGACTAATGAATACTACCGGAACCTACGTAATCACGTTATTGGAAAACAATTCAACCTCTGCTTTTGGCGCCTGTTTATGGTTAAAGAAAAGTGCTACTGCCGGAAAATTTAACCTAGGAATTTCCAATCGAAGTAATTCTGCGGTTAGTTATTTGCCCACAGAGCTCGATACACTAACCTCACATTTTATTGTTTTATCTTATGAAATAATTGCAGGAAGTGCCAATGATGTCTCTTCAATTTGGTTAAATACCGCGCAATTCGGGGGCACAGAACCAGTTTCTTCAGCAACTGCCCTTGGAGGTACCGATTTATCAGCAGCAGGAATTGGAAGATTAATGCTTCGTCAGCCTGCAGCAAGTGTAAACGCACCATTTGTTCAATTCGATGAAATTCGAGTTGGAACTACTTGGACTTCAGTAACTCCATGCGCTGCACCAACGACCTATTATCAAGACTTAGACGGTGATTCTTTTGGTAATCCAAACGCAGCGATACAAGCTTGTATGCCCATGGCAGGATTGGTGTTGAACAACCAAGACTGCAATGATAACAATGCCGCAATTAATCCAAACACTGTTTGGTATGCAGATGCAGATGCTGATGGGTTTGGAAATGCGTCAGTAACACAAACAGCGTGTGTACAACCGAATGGGTATGTTACCAACAATACGGATTGTAATGATAACAATGCGCTAGCAAATGTTGCAACTACATGGTATGCAGACACAGACGGTGATGGGTATGGAAACGCAGCAACTTCAATGCAAAATTGTGGTCAGCCCGCAGGATACGTTGCCAACAGTACCGATTGCAATGATGCATCAGCAGCGGTTAATCCAGGCGCAACAGAAGTATACAACGGAATAGATGATAACTGTAATAATTCGGTAGATGAAGGATTTACACCGATAAACTATTACTTAGATAATGACGGAGACGGCGTAGGAGGAAATACGTTTGTGGTTGGAATTACCTCCCCAGGACCTAATTATGTATTAACTACTGGCGATTGTAACGATAACAGCGCAGCCATGTATCCGGGTAACACGGAAACCTGTGATAATCTAGATAACGATTGCGATGCATCAATTGATGAAGGGTTAATTTTTGTGACTTATTTCCAAGATGCAGATGGAGATACGTATGGCAATCTTGCAGTAACCCTTTCCGCGTGCAACACACCGCAAGGCTATGTCCTAAATAACACCGATTGTAACGACCAAAACAGCGCAATCAATCCAGGTGCACTTGATATTCCTGGAAATGGAATTGATGAGGATTGCAGTGGCTTAGACGCCCCGATTGTTGCTGCACAATTAGGAATGTACGAGTTTACTCAAGCTTCTGGATGTCCAGTATTGGCTAATACAGTAACCGTTCAACCGGCAAATGCCTCTTTCTCAATTTACACCAACACTGGAGGAACTTGTACCGCAGCCGCCAATGTGTTTAATAACAATACGTGGAATACAGGGGCTGTAGTAGATCCGGCAAATTATAACGAATTTTCCATACAAGCTGACAGTTGCTTTGGCTTAACATTAACTAAATTGACGTTTACTCATAAAGTGAGTAATGTGAATACCATTCCTACATGGCATTTACGTTCGAGTCTGGATAATTTTGCTGCGGATATTGCTTCGGATTCTATTACGACCAATATCATCTTAAATGATACTGTGATGTTAGCAGCAGCCTTTTCGAACTTGAACCAAGTTACTTTTAGGTTCTACATCACAGGTATTTCAACCTCGGGAGCTACCTGGAGAAATGACAATGTGAGCCTTTCGGGATTCATTAATTCGGTTCAACCGCAAACGTTTTATGCGGATACGGACGGTGATGGGTTTGGTGATGCTGCCAATACCTTGCTTTCTTGTACCTTACCGGCCGGGTATTCCACAAATAATACAGATTGTGATGATTCAAATGCACAAATCAATCCGAATACGATTTGGTTTTTAGATGGGGATCAGGACGGCTTTGGAAATCCAAACAATACCATTATTTCATGCTTAACCCCTCCGGGAGCAGTACTAAACGGAGATGATTGCGATGACACGAATAACCAGTTAAATTTGGTGGATATGTATTACGTGGATGCTGACGGTGACGGCTTTGGTGATGAGGCAACAGGGGTTGAAACTTGTGCGCAACCGGCAAATACGGTGACTGTTGGTGGAGATTGCGATGATTTAAATGATCAAATTTATCCAGGTGCGGTTGAAATTTGCGATAATGAAGATAATAACTGTGATGGGAATACAGATGAGGGCTTGCCTTCAATTACCTATTACGAAGACCTTGATGAAGATGGTTTTGGTTCAAATGTTTCTTTGGTTTCTTGCGATAGCCTTGGATTAGGATATTCTTTAGTAACAGGAGATTGCAATGATGCCAACAACCAAGTTTACCCTGGGGCAACAGAAGTGATTGATAACGGCATCGATGAAAACTGTGATGGTTTTGATAACTATGCTGGGTTAACAGATGCATCAACGCTTTCCATGTCATTAATTCCAAATCCTACCGCAGGTGATGTAACACTTTCTGTTTCAACAACAGAGAACGTTGATCTTGAAATTCGTGATGTTACGGGTAAGTTAGTAGTAACATTAAACAATGTGTCAAACGGAACAACGATCGCAACAAATGCATGGGCTCCTGGTACATATTTCGTTACCTTGTCACAAGATAACAACCAAGTTATTTCAAAATTAATGGTGAAATAGGAAGCTTAATCGTTACTTTTTTAAAGCCGTCTTAGGACGGCTTTTTTTTGTTTTATGAAACCCGTTAGGAATTCACTAATTTTATGTCGGATTGTAACTCTGTATTCACTAGTTCGTCATTAAATTATATCCGTATTATGCGTAAAAACATTCTTTTTCTTTTCCTTTTCGCCTTTTGTTCAGCACATGCCCAATACTGGCAACAGCAAGTAGATTATCGGATTTCGGTTAAATTAGACGATAAAACCCATCGGCTTTTCGGTGAAATAGCCTTTGATTATCTGAATAACGCTCCGAGCACCTTGGATTCCTTGTATATCCACGTATGGCCGAATGCCTATACCAATGGGAACAGTGCCTTGGCCGAACAGTTGGAAGGAGAAGGTAAGAAATTATCCATGATGGATACCGCTAAATTAGGAGGAATGTCTGCCTTGGATTTTAAAATCAATGGCAGTGCCGTGTCCTGGTCTTTTCATCCGGATCATGAAGACATCGTACTCATTAAATTGGCCCAACCCTTAGCACCGGGAAAACAACTCACCCTGACCACACCATTTATCGTTAAAATCCCGTCGGGTTCTATTTCTCGTTTGGGTCACATAGGTCAATCCTATCAAATTACCCAATGGTATCCGAAACCTGCAGTATTCGATCACAAAGGATGGCATCCAATCCCATACTTAAATCAAGGAGAGTTCTATTCTGAATTCGGTTCATTCGATGTGTCGATTACCGTTCCTAAGAACTATGTCGTTGGTGCTACAGGAGTGCTTCAGAATGCTTCGGAAGCTTCTTTTTTAGATTCTTTGGCGCAAGATACAAAAACACGAATATCCGAAATTATAGCCCTGCCAGGAGGTAATTTGAGGGATTCATTTCCAACCTCTGCTTCCGAGTGGAAAACGCTTCGCTATGTCCAAGATAAGGTCCATGATTTTGCCTGGTTTACAGATAAGCGATATAAGGTGTTAAAAGGGTCAGTAAAATTGCCTGAATCGGGCAGAAGCGTTACCACATGGGCTTTGTTTACTCCAGCCAATGCCTTGAATTGGCAAAACGCGATTGAATATATTAATGATGGTACCTATTACTATTCTAAATGGAATGGAGATTATCCGTATGCTGCGGTTACTGCCGTAGATGGTACCATAAGCGCCGGAGGTGGCATGGAATATCCAATGATTACAGTAATTGGGAACGCAAGCTCTGCAAGAGAATTAGAAGTGGTCATTGTCCATGAGGTTGGACACAACTGGTTTTATGGCATCTTAGGTTCCAACGAACGACAACACGGGTGGATGGATGAAGGCATGAACACGGCCAATGAAATGCGGTATGTCGCTACTAAATATCCAGATAATCAAGACCTGTCAGACATGGTCTTAGGCGGCAAACTCCACTTAAACGACCTCGACCATCACGACATGGGGGACATTTTTTACCGTCTTTTAGCGGTTCTGACACTAGACCAACCCATCGAAACACATTCAGCAGATTTTAGTTCTGCAAATTATGGCGCCATTATGTATCAGAAAACGGGATTGATTTTTCAGTATTTGAGGAGTTATCTAGGAGATGAACTCTATGATCAATGCATGCATCGCTATTATGAGCTATATCAATTTAAACATCCGTACCCTGAGGATATGCAGCGTGTGGTTGAAGGAGTGTCTGGTCGTAAACTCGATTGGTTATTTGGGGATTTAATCCAAACTACAAACGTAATGGATTATAAAATCAAAAAAGCTAAGTTCGTCGAACCCTTGAATACCTTTACGGTAAAGGTTAAGAATAAAGGCAGTGTGGCCGGTCCGATCGGTGTTTCATCGCTGGATAAGACAGGAGCTGTTTTGGAAACACAATGGACGAATCCCTCAGATAAACATTCAACCTTGATCTTTAAAGGTAATCCATCCATCACTGAATTTGCCATCGACCCGAATCGAAATATCCCGGAAATCAACCGAGCAAATAATCGGGTATTAGTCAATAAGTCCATCCTTAAAAGGTATGAGCCGCTCGCGCTTGAATTTATGTTCGGTGATCATGAAGCCAATAAAACAAATGTGTTTTGGACCCCGATGATGGCCTTTAATCATTCCGATCGAGCTATGCTTGGAGTGGTGGTGCATAATTTCGGGCTTCCATTTAAACCGGTTCAATATTTCATTGCGCCGATGTTCTCCTTTGGTAGGAAAACAGTTGGGGGTTTTGCCGAATTGAGCAAAACGTGTTTCCCGTCATCCGGAATGCGTTCGATCAAAACAGGAATTAGCGTAAAATCCTTTGGAATTGGTGATGATCCAAACGGACAACGTCAATCTTTTTATATCGCTGCAACGCCTTATGTAAAAATGAATTTAGTGCCAGATAGAACACCCAAGGGGTTTAGGCATGAGTTGACGATAAAAGGCTTGGTGCGACGTGATGTATTTAGTGTTGATATGAGTACGGAATATGGAGCAAAAATCAATCACACCATTCAATGGAGTAAACGACGCGTTTCGTACGAGAGTCAGGTCCAATTAGAGGGAGTAATGGGGTATCAGGAGCAAGTATTTGATCCTGCGAATTTCACTCGAGCTTCAACAACACAGCAGCTTACGCTTACGTATTTAGACCGTAAAATAACCCGAAAAATCAAAGTTAGGCTGTATGGAGGGTATAATTTCACCTACAATCCGGGCTCTTCTTATTATAACTCGATGGGTAGGTATTCAATTTCCATGTTTGGTGCTGCTGGATACCAAGACCTGTTTGCAGAGCATTATTACTTTAATAGAGAAACCGTATCCGGGGCGCAGTATGCGGATGATATGGGGGGATTTAGAACAGGGAGTAACAATTTACGGATGTCCAATTATTGGGCAAGTACCCTAAATGCAACCGTTCAACTTCCGATTCAACCCAATATGTTTGTTGCCTTTGCGGATTTCGGGGTGTATGACAATGGAGTGGGGGTATCCACCTTATACAATGCTGGATTAGGAATCAATATAAGTGATATTGTTGGGCTCTATTTTCCCCTGATTCAATCCAGTAACATGGGAGATTTATATAGCAATTACCTCTCGTCATTCCGCCTCACCTTACGGATAAACCCATTTAATCTACCTGTCCAGTTAAGTTCCTTGATTAATAACTAAATAAATAATTGCAATGACTGATACAAAAATTCCTTTTTCTCGTATTTTTTGGCCAACCCTAGTAGCGATTGGAATCGCTTTATCTTTTGGATTGGTGTTCTTTTTCTTAATTCTTGGTGGAATTATTGGTTCGTTTTCCGATTTTGGACCAGCACCTTATGCCATTGAAAATAAATCAATTTTGCATGTAACACTCGAAGGAAACATTCAAGAGAAAAGTAACAATGAATTTAATACAAGTTCCTTTCAGTTGAATAAATCCCTTGGGTTGTCCGATATTTTATTTGCATTGGATCAAGCAAAATCCGATGATCAGATTAAAGGAATTTACATCGACATCGATGAGTTGAATTGTGGGATTTCTACAGCCAGAACCATTCGTCAGGCTTTGGCTGATTTTAAGAAGTCATCGGGTAAATTTGTAGTCGCTTATTTCCAAGGCGAAGGCATATCTCAAAAGGAATATTATATCGGTTCTGTAGCGGATGAATGCTATGCCTTTCCTACGTCTTCCTTCATGCTTGCTGGTTTAGGTTCTGAGGCCGTTTTTTTCAAGAAGTTATTGGATAAGCTTGAGGTGGAAGTTCAAGTAATTCGCGGACAAAATAATGATTTTAAAAGTGCCGTAGAACCCTTCTTTTTAACGGGATTAAGTGACTCAGCGCGCATGCAGAATCAAGTCCTTATGACTGGTATTTGGAACGAATTGGCTGCTGATATTGCGACAAGCCGCAAGATCGAAACTGCAGACTTGAATGCGTGGATCAATGCCATGGAAGTGGTGAATCCAAACCAAGCGCTGGCTCATAAGCTGGTTGATGGCCTGCTTTACAAGGATGAATTCATGGATAAACTCGCTAAAAAAGCAGGGCTTTCTGAGGGTGCTAAAATTAAGTGGGCTGAATTAAACGACTATGCACAAAACACATTTTATGAAAGTCAAGTGTTAATTCAAGCTGAATCTGCGAGTGTTGCTGTTATTCTTGCTGAAGGTGAGGTTGCTGTGGATGGAGATGGTGTAAGCAGCAAAAAGTTGTGTCGCCTCTTTGAAAAAGTGCGTAACGACGATGACATCAAAGCCGTTGTTTTTCGGATTAATAGTCCCGGAGGAAGTGCGCTTGCCAGTGAAGAAATTTGGCGTGAAGTAATGTTGACACAAAAAAAGAAGAAAGTATATGTTTCCATGGGGGATGTGGCCGCATCAGGTGGCTACTATATCGCAACGCCAGCCGATCGAATTTTTGCCGAAGCAACAACCATTACTGGTTCCATTGGTGTGTTTGGGATGATTCCATATACTGGGAAGATGCTTGAAAATAAATTAGGCATCACCTTCGATCGGGTGCAAACACATAGTCATTCCGTGATGTCTACGAACCGTAAATTAACCCCAGAAGAACTAGCAATGGTGCAAAATGAGGTGAATGGAATTTATAGTCAATTTATGGAACGTGTGGCCAAAGGCAGGTCGCTATCTGTGGCTAGAGTGAATGAAATCGCACGTGGAAGGGTATGGACAGGTAAAGATGCCTTAGACATTGGTTTGGTAGATGAATTAGGTTCCTTAACTGATGTGATTGATTTTGCGAAGCGTGAGATTAAGGATAAAGAAGCGAAGGTTATTTATTATCCAAAAGTTAAAGAGGATAAGTTTGGTGCGATTATTAAAATGATTGAACAAGAGAATGATGACGAGGAGAGCCGTTTGCATCTCAAGAATTCTTCCTTGCCGAATGAATTACTAGAACAGTATGAGCGCATTAAAGCGATTGAATCAAAAATGGGTATTCAAATGCGTATGCCTTATGACCTCGTGTTCCGTTTTTAAGGAGTTAAATGTATGAATGAAAAAGGGGCTACGGCCCCTTTTCTGATTTACTTCACCACATGTTTTATTAACCTTCGTTCGAAATCATCATCCATCAATTCGATCATATAAACTCCGGGTGCCAGATACGCTTTGATCATAAAGAGGTTTGCGCCTAAACTCAATTCCACAGTTTCGCGATGCAATGTTTTTCCATTGATGTCTCGAATCGTTATGGTTCCATCTCCACTGGTATTGAATTGCTTCCAGTAGATGGAGAACGTTTCATGGCTTGGGTTAGGGAACGATGCGATTTCATCGGTCGCCACATCACAGTCGCTATACAAGGTGCTTAACATTTCTTCGCTACCGTCTTGATCCACCTGATATAATCGATAATAGGTGTTTGATCGGAACTCAAGATCAAGGTATTCGTACCCGTTGAGTACGCTACTGTTTCCAACAGCATCCACATACCCAAGGATATCCCACGCACTACCATTGGTTGATTTTTCAATTCTAAAATAGTCGTTGTTGTGCTCTGATTCAGTAGTCCATCGGATAGAAACGGCTTCCTCCTCACAGGTTGTTGTCATGCCTGCAAATTCAACCGGTAAGGCTTGCGAGTTAGGCGTTCCGATATTAAACCAACTAAATCCTTGAGAAGCCGTACTTGAAATCAAGAAGGCTAAGGGATTCGCGCCACCTGCGATTGCTGTATGCGTTCCACAAGCTTGCCATGCTACGTGATGCTGAGCCGCCGTATTTGACCCTGCACTTTTAATGATCCTACAAATCTGAGGAGTCTGCATGCCTGTGAGGTTATTTGCAAACAAGGTAACATCATAATTCACAGAGGCAATGGGCGAAGCGTAGTTGTCATTGGTTGGCAGGACACTCCAATACCCATCAGCTGAATAATTTTGCATTAAGGATCCAGAAGCAATCAAGGGTAAGCCGTTGTAGAGCGGAGAACCAGCTTGGTTTGGAGTCCCGGTTACATATTGTACCGTTAATGATTGGTCTACGCCGGGTGTTGTTCCAAAATTAAATTGTGCATAGCGGTTGTACGTTGCTGTACCCACAGGGAACCTGCCAGCTAACCCAGAGATCGCCGTATTCGCAAAGAAACGCTTGAACGGACCGACAATCGTACCGTTGGTATAAACCAATTTTCCCGGTGAGGCGCTGTTGAGCCCTAAGGTCAAAAGGTTGTTGGTTGTGGTGTAAATGTTTCCTAAAACCATAGTCAATGAATCGGCTACGCTCACGGGAATCTGTAAGGTTAAGGTGGCACCAGCCAATTTATTTACGCGCATTTTGGCAAATTGAACCGCACCACTTCCGCTAATCGTTGCTGACGTTGGTCCATAAAAGTTCATAAGTCCACCGGTTGAAATTAAGCTACCATTTTTCACAAAATTGGTATACAACAAAAGGGTTCCTCCTGATTGCGTAAGTTGGGATCCGGTCTCCAAAATCAAGCTATTGATAATTATAGCGCCAGAAGATAACGTAGGCTGAGTCAAAATACACCCAGTGTTCGCAGGTATGATCGTGTTGGCTGTACTGCCAGGCAACGCGGCTGCAGGCACTAAGCTTGTTCCATTGTAGGAATACCAATTGCTAAGTGTTCCCCAATCGCTTGAACTTTGGCCATTCCACACATAAGAACTTGCTGTTAATGGAGTTAAGACATTGACATTGGCAGGGGAGAGGGTAACCACATTCGAAGGGGTGACACAAGCTCCATTTGTAACCATAGCACGAATGTATTTAGTGCCTGACATGATTCCAATAGAATTAGCCGCTAAGGTTGCTGCGGTTTGACTTGCTATGTTAGTAAATGTCACGTTGTTGTTACTTGTCTGCCATTGGATGGTGCCGCTATAATTGGTCAAAGAAATTGCACTTGGCAATAATCCTGGACAAACCGTTTGATTCGAACTTGCCGTACCTCCGGTGATAATCGTTGCAACAACTGCTGTTCGCGTTGCAGAAACACAGCCTGTCGATACATTCCTAACCGCAACGTAATAGGTTGTCGTTGATGCCAACGCTGGGGTCGTATAAGTTGATGTTCCTTGGGAAAGTAAGTTTCCACCATTTGCTGCGTCGTACCAATCCAAGGTATAACCTGCATTAACTGTTCCTGTAAATGTTACTGCTCCTACGCCACAAGAGGTCATGTTTGGAACAATAGCCGAAGAAGCTACCCCCGAAAAAGCAAATGTGCCATTCGCGGTAAAGGTGTGAATGGTATAGCCACCTACTTGCGTAATTGTGCCACCAGTTCCCGCAGGGGTACCCGCATATCTTACGATAACGATACCAGGACCACCACTTTCAGTGGCCCAATTATTTGAAATTAATTTACACTGTCCACCACCACCGTAGGATGCTTGTCCACCACCAAGGCCATTTGTACCTTGAAGATTCGTGCTGGTACCAAGACCACCGCCTCCACCGCCTCCAGCGTACCACACAGCAGAACCAGAAATTGAATTTTGAAGTCCGTTACCACCGTTACCAGGATTGTATGGTCGATATGCCGAACTTCCACACCCGCTAGATGTACCATGCGTTCCATTCCCTCCGGCGCCTCCGCCTCCGCCACCGGATACTTCACCACCGCCGCCACAGCGAGAATTTCCTCCTGCATTACCTTGACCTGCTGTGCCACTGCCTCCATACCCTGTGTTGGCAGCACTCGATTGGTTCGCACCGCCACCACCTGAGCCTCCGGTATATCCATTTTGAGGTCCTCCTCCGTAGCTTCCACCACCTCCGCCACCTATGGCTATGTAGGTGCTGCCAAAAGAAGAATTGGTTCCACTAGTTGCGTGTACCCCTATGCCTGCATTGTCGGATCCCGGGGAACCACCTGTTCCAACAGTTATTGCTGTCGAAGTCCCTGCAGCATAGGAAACATTTGTGCTGTAAATGTAGCCGCCGGCGCCACCACCACCACCACGTGCAAAACCAGCACCTCCGCCACCTGCAACCGTTAGGATATCAATCGTTAAGCCTGAAGGCGAGTTTGTGGCAAGGGGTGGCAATGAATTAACGGTAGCAACCACTGCCGTTCTTGGCGAGGAGGTACAACCATTATCGGTTACATCAACATAATACGTAGTCGTTGTTGCAATGCTTGGTGTCGTATAACTCGTTCCTGTTCCCAATGAAGCACCACCGGTTAAGGCTGCATACCAATTGATGGTTCCCGCTGCTGTAGTTGCTTGTAGCGTTGCAGTACCTGTACCGCAAATGGAAGCTCCTGTCGTTGAGTTGAGGGTAGGGATTGTATTCACGGTAGCAACTACCGCTATTCTTGGGTTGGTAGTACAACCATTATTGGTTACCTCGGCATAATAGGTAGTTGTAGCAGCGATGCTTGGTGTGGTAAAACTTGTACCTGTACCCAATGAAGCGCCACCGGTTAATGCTGCGTACCAATTGATGGTTCCTGCTGCAGTAGCTGCTTGAAGGGTTACGGTTCCCGTTCCACAACGAGAAGCCCCTGTCGTAGAGCTGAGGGTAGGGATTGCGTTCACTGTTGCAACCACTGCCGTTCTTGGGCTTGATGTACAGCCATTATTTGTTACTTCTGCATAATACGTAGTGGTTGTTGCAATGCTTGGTGTGGTATAACTAGTTCCGGTTCCCAATGAAGCGCCACCGGTTAAGGCAGCGTACCAATTGATGGTTCCCGCTGCAGTCGCTGCTTGAAGGGTTAAGGTACTTGGTCCCCCACAAATGGAAGCACCAGTAGTTGAGCTGAAGGTAGTTGGATTTACACTTATGGTAACGGTATTACTTGTCGAAGGCGCACAGAATGTGCTGGTTACATTTGCACGGTAATAGGTGGTAGTATTCAATACACCCATTTGACCGGTAGTTAAGGTGGCAGAAGTGGCACCTGCTATATTCGTAAAATTAACATTATTAGTAGACGATTGCCATTGAATCGTTGCAGTATTACCTGTTAATGTTAGATTAGCGGGTGATGTTCCAGCACAAATGGTTTGGTTATTACTTGCTGTAACACCGATAATAATACTGCTTGAAATGGAAGCGGATTGACATCCGGCTGCATTGGTAACAACGGCTGAGTAGGTACCACTTGTGGCCGGAGTTATGCTACTCGTAGTTTGTCCACCCGGAGACCATAAGAAGGTTGCTGGAGGCCCCCCAAGTATGGAGGTTGAAGGTACTTGCCATGTTGGGCTATTCATTAATGTTCCGGTATAACCATTTCCGGTAGCATCTGATGCGGTAGTACCAGTTGATTCGTCCAGTTGATAATAAGCACGAAGGCCTGTTGAGTTTATAGGTACATTAGTATTCATTGAGGATTGAATTTGAACCTGAGTTCTTGCTACATTCCAAATTCGTACTTCGTCCATAAGACCACTAATCATATCAGCCCCCGCAAATCGCTTTCCGAGATACCATACTTCGTTACCAGTAGGTATTGGGGTTGATGTATTTAACGTGGCATCCAATACCCCATTTATATAAATTTTAATGCTTGCTTGATCGTATGTTGCGGCGATATGGGTCCAAGTGTTTGCTGGAATGCTCGAAGCGCTTGTAGCTAAAGTCCATGTACCGGAAAAGAATCCAGCCCTAATTTGGTTTGAATATCGGGACAACATAAAGGTTACCTTGTTATCACTTATGTACGCTTCACCAACAAGCATCGGTTCAGGCAAGGTTGGATCAGCCACCGATAGATTGAACCATCCCTCCACTGTTATGTTGTTTGTGTTGAACGAAGCGTTGAGGGAAGAAGGGATAGAAACGTATTTTGACGTATTGTTTGTACCTAAATTTAAGGCATTCCCCGCGCCATAATTGCCTAGGGTGAGCACACCGCATCCTGATTGCGTAATTGTTGGCGTAGGGATGGTATTTACTGAAGCAACCACAGCCGTTCTTGGATTGGAGGTACACCCATTGTTAGTTACATCTACATAATACGTAGTCGTTGTGGCGATGCTCGGTGTCGTATAACTCGTCCCGGTTCCTAAAGAGGCACCTCCCGTAGAAGCGGCATACCAATTGATGGTTCCCGCAGCCGTAGTTGCTTGTAATGTTAACGTACTTGTTCCGCAAATAGACGTTCCGGTGGTAGACGTTAGCGTAGGAGATGAAGTTACGGTAATGGTAACAGTGGTACTTACAGATGATGGACAAGCTCCATTGGTGTAGGATGCACGGTAATATCGAGTTGAATTTAAGGTCCCCATTTGCGCAGCGCTTAGGGTAGTTGAAGTAGCACCAGCAATGTTCGTAAACGTGATGTTGTCGGTAGATGATTGCCATTGTACAGTAGTGGTACTTCCGCTGAGGGTGAGGTTTGCGGGTGATGTGCCGGCACAAATGGTTTGATTACTACTGGCTGTAACACCAACAACAATACTGCTTGAAATGGAAGCGGATTGACAACCGGCTGCATTGGTAACAACGGCTGAGTAGGTACCGCTTGTTACCGGAGTTATGCTACTCGTAGTTTGTCCACCCGGAGACCACAAATAAGTGAAGGTGTTACCGTTGCCGTTGGTGTTTAGTGGCGAGGTTGAAGGTACTTGCCATGTTGGGCTGTTCGATAGGGTGCCGTTGTATCCATTGCCTGTTGCATCTGCTGCAATATTTCCAGTGCTTTCATCGAGTTTGTAATACGCTCTTAAACCCGCTGAATTTGTTGGTACAGATGAATTCATGGATGCTTGGATTTGTGCTTGTGTTCGTGCGACATTCCAAATTCTAATTTCATCCATCGCACCACTTAGGGTTTCTAAGAAATCCCAGCGCTTTCCTAAATACCAGGGTTGAGAAGCACTAACTGGCAAGGCTAGGTTCGAGTTGAAGGTTGAATTTAGTACTCCATTAAAATAGAGTTTAACCTGATTCTGATCGTAGGTTGATGCGATGTGAATCCAGGTATTAATTGGAATTAAGGTGGTGCTAGAAGCGGCTTGCCAAGCCCCATTGTAGAATCCTGCAATAATTTGATTGCCTGATCGATGAATACAATAGGTTATGTTAGCATCAACATTATATGCTTCCCCAATGAGCATTGGTAATCCAGCGTTTGTTGCTGAAAAATAGAACCAGCCTTCGAGGGTTATGTTATTCGTACTGAACGATGAATTTATGGTTGAGGGAATAGTTACATAATTTGAACTGTTATTATTAGCACCTAAATCAAGTGCATTTCCCGTCAGATTTCCTATGCTAAGCGTGCCGCACCCTGTTTGCGTAATCGTTGGATTAGGTGCTGCGCTTACAGTAGCAAGCACCGCGGTTCTTGGATTAGAGGTACAGCCATTGTTTGTTACATCCGTATAATATGTTGTCGTAGTGTTGATACTTGGTGTAGTATAGCCCGTTCCGGTACCTAAAGAAGCTCCACCTGTTGAAGCGGCATACCAATTGATGGTTCCTGCTGCTGTAGTTGCTTGTAGGGTTGCTGTACCTGTTCCGCAAATCGATGCACCTGTGGTAGAGGTGAATGTAGGTGCTGGATTCACAGTAATAGTTACGGTATTGCTGCTCGTGGAAGCACAAACTCCATTCGTGACAATTGCACGGTAATAGCTTGTAGTATTCAATACGCCCATTTGAGCTGATGTTAAGGTGGATGAAGTTGCGCCAGCTATGTTTGTAAACGTTATATTGTCGGTGGATGATTGCCATTGGATGGAGCCTGTGTTGGAGGCCAAGGTCAAGTTGGCAGGTGAGGTGCCGCCGCAAATGGTTTGATTACTGCTTGCTGTTCCGCCAACAGACGGGCTTTGTATGGTTATGGCTGCGCTAACATTCGTGGTCGTTGATCCTTGGTTGTTTGTGCATATTACGTAATAGTATTTTGTGCCAGCCACATTATTTGGCGGGGTGTAGCTTGCACTGCTTGCGCCACCAATGGCTGTTCCACCAACAGTTGAATTACTTGCATTGCTGTACCATTGATAGGTAATTGCACTGCCATTGGGACTGCTAGCGGAAACACTCAATGCAGTTGTAGTAGCATTTAAACAAAGGGTTTGAGCCGTTGTTGACGGCTGTGTATTAATCGTAGGCCCCATAACAACAGCCACCATGGGTGCACGAACCAACAGTTGAAAGTATGCTCCAGTTGGGAGATCGCCGGCGCTGTTCTTAATTTGTTGCATGTTAAAGAATGGAATCCAATGGATCCCGTCTCCATTGTTTCCTGCGTGAAAGAAATTTGAGTGAAGACCATAAGCGGTCGTGTTTCCAAAATTGGTGAATTGGGTTGCAAGCGTATTGGTTCCGGTCCAGTTCGCCCCATTGTCCGTATTGTCGGCAGGTACAGCCAAAAGGGTTTGGTTGTTTACAATTCGGGTAATAATTCCGGGTCTCGTGTTTTGAACATCCAGTTGACCATTACTGGTGAGTAAACGGGTTACGGTTGCACTTCCCAGCGTGCTCAGCGCAGTGGGGGTAAGAATACCACGTACCGTATTGTTTAACGCGGTAGATTGTGGAAGATTTCCTATACCTGGTCGAAAGTCAATGGCTACTTGTACCCAGCCTCCTACGCGAACATAGGTGCTAAAACTGGCGCCAGGTAAGGAGAAATAATAGACACCATCGGCTGCCACATTTTGCGCTTGTCCGAGCGAGGTGAAGGGCTGTCCTGCACTACCATTTTGTGCATGTGAAATGGTAAGAAAGCCAAAAAAGAAGATAAAGAATAAAAGACCGAATAATCGCATGATAAAGTTTTTGTCGAAAATACAATATCAGTCAGGTGTTAGTTTTTACGCGTTTTGATTATAGTAATAATATGCGTAATTTAGTAACTTAAAAATTAATATTTATATGAGTTTTTCGCTGGTTATTCAGGTGCTATCTGCCTTTTTCTCCTTGCTTATAGCCTTAATTGTTTTGCGGAATATTAAGCGAAATCCATATTTGAACATTTTTATTTTATTGATATTTACCGTGAATTTGATTCGTATTCCATTCTCGCTAACGTATGAATTGGGGTGGCAAACAGCGTTTAGCGAAATACCAAAACCCTTTAGTATTTTACTTCTTTCTAATGTGGTGTTTTTCCATTATTACATTCGATCCTTGGTGCTAAAAGAGAAGCGTTCATTGAAATACTTTTGGCTTTCATTACTTATTCCATTGTTTTTGTTTCTTGTTAATTTGTTGTTTTCTTCCAAGCAGGGATATGAGTTGATTCTCAAAGGGTTTAATTTTCCAATCGCCACAGGGTTTATCGTATATTTCTTCTTTAAATCAGTGTTTATTGTTTATCGAGCGTTGTGGGGATCATCTCGAAAAGTATTGCGTTTTGCTAATTATAAGTTGATTCGAGTTTGGGTGTTAATCCTATTAACGATGTATGCCTTAGGTTCTCTTCGTGTGATGGGAATCTTCGTGCTTGAACTAGTTAACAAACAAGATCAAGTTCCTGTAAGCTATCCATATGTTAGCTCGCTACTTTATCTAGGCATGTTAATCATTCTGTTTATGTATCCGGAAATTTTATATGGACTCCGTCGTGAGAATATTGTTTTACCTTTAAACAATTCAAGTTCTTCAAGCAATGGATTATTGCCAACCTTTAATTGGCGCATGGAGCCTAAGCCAATTCATAACAAATTAGATTTATCCTTGGCCATAAAATTCAATGAGCGCATGGATGAAATTACAAGAAAGCTGGAATCAAAAATGGCGATCCAAGCGATTGTTAAAGATCCCGGCATCAATTCGATTCTTCTTTCTGAAAAACTCGATATACCAAGAACCTACATACATTTTTTATTTAAATACCATGCAGATTTCACCTTTGTAGCCTATCGATCAAAAATCCGAGTTTTTTACGCCATTTCGAAGATGAAAGAAGATTTTTTAAGTAAAAATACCATGGATGCACTTGCTCGCGAATGCGGGTTTTCTTCCTACAATCCCTTTTACGCTGCGTTTAAAGCAGAAATGGGGGTAGGGCCGAGTGAGGTGCTGGCTCAATTAAAACAAGGCTTGAATCAAAGTCAAGAGCTCTAACTCTAAGGTTTTACCTTGGTCCTTTGCATACCATCCATGCAACGATTCGTGCAACACCTTAAGTTCAACTCCTTCCGCTTTTAATTCGTTAAATAGTTCTTGTGCTTCGCGCGTTCTAGGGCCCCACACAAACAAATCAATTCCTTGCTCATTTCGAACAATTACCTTGGGAATCCCCTTCCCACCGTTGGTGAGGTATTGATCAATCAAGGTGCTTTGGTCTCTTAATTCTAAGGTAAAACCTGCGTTCGGTATTTGATGTATTAGCTTCAACAGCAAGGGTACACTTTGTGCCGCATCCCCACACCACGGTTCGGTGATGATGATCCAATGGGAGGGTTTCGTAATTCCTTGTACTGCAGCGGTAAATTCCGAACTTGGGGTAAAGGTCTTTGTAATTCGTTTGAATCGGGCCTCGTTTAATTCCAAATAAGGTTGATATTCCTCTGGGTAGATTCCTCCGTTCAAGGCCGTCTCCCAGTGTTGTTGGTATGCTGTAAGATCCATAATTATATGCGAGGGAATTGTGTCGGGTTTGCGTTTGACATTAGTTCGTACACTTTTTCTACAATGTCATCAATGCTTGGTTTCGAGAAATAATCCCCGTCGCTTCCATAGGCCGGACGATGGTCTTTAGCACTTAGGGTCTGTGGTGCTTCATCCAAATGGTAATACCCCCCTTGTTCTACCAATATTTTTTCAAGAATATACGCCGTTGCACCAGCAGAAACATCCTCATCAATAATTAACAAGCGATTTGTCTTTTCAAGCGACTTCACTATATCATGTGATAAATCAAACGGAAGCAGGGTCTGCACATCAAGAAGTTCTACCGAAATCCCTAATTCTTCCAAAATTGGTAAGGCTTGAATGCAAAGATTCAACGTAGAACCATAAGAAACCAAGGTTAAATCTGACCCTTCACTTAGGCGTTCTACCTGACCAAGGGGAAGCTTAAACTCACCCAAATTGGTAGGCATTTTTTCTTTCGTTCGATATCCGTTGAGTGGTTCAATAACCAAGGCCGGTTCATCTGCCTCCATCAAGGTGTTGTAGAATCCTGCTGCTTTGGTCATGTTTCTAGGTACACACACATGCATTCCGCGCAATGAATTGATGATCATTCCCATGGGTGAGCCGCTGTGCCAAACCCCTTCCAAGCGGTGACCGCGCGTGCTTATAATTAGTGGCGCTTTTTGCCCTCCTTTAGTACGATACTGCACCGTCGCAAGGTCGTCAGACAAGATTTGAATGGCATACAATAAGTAATCTAAGTATTGAATCTCTGCAATCGGACGAAGTCCACGCATGGCCATTCCGATGCCTTGACCGATGATGGTGCACTCGCGAATTCCAGTATCGAATACCCGCAACTCACCAAACGTTTCTTGCAGGCCTTCCAAGGATTGGTTTACTCCGCCAATTTTACCTGCATCCTCACCAAACACAAGCAGGTTCGGATATTTCTCCAGTAACATTCTGTAATTTTCCCGCAAAATGATTCGACCATCCTCCATGGGAGCGTCGGTATCATACGTAGGTTCAATCGACGGGATGTTTCCAATTTGTTTGTTTGATTCACTGTACAAGTAGGAAGAATAACGGTCGTGACTTTCTTCTTTTTTCTTGCTCAACCATTGGTTTAGCACCGTTTTGTTTGTGGATTCTGTCCCGCGTAGGCTTCTGAGCGCCCGTCGTGCCAATGAATACACATCTTTTCGTTGGGGTTCGCGGTTTTTAATTAAGGCATCTAATTCTGCTTGAAATACATTGCTTAAGGTTCCATCTTGTATCAACCCACTAAGAATGCCTTCCAAAGACAGGCTATCTTTTTTAATATCTTCTGTGAACAAAGCCCACGCCTTGTTTTTCGATGCTTTAACTTCTTCTTTTGCTTGTTCTGCCAATTGATCAAGTTCTTCTAAACTTGCCAAAGGTTCTGGGCCGCCATCAAACGAAAGAATCCATTCCTTGAACTTAGCAATACAGTCATGGGTTTTTTCCCATTCCATGCGTTCGGGGCTTTTATATCGCTCATGGGATCCGGACGTCGAGTGACCTTGTGGTTGGTTAACTTCTTGCACGTGCACCAACACAGGAACATGCTCCGTACGTGCTAAATTCACTGCCTTTTCATAGGTTTGACATAAATGCGCGTAATCCCATCCTTTGGTAGTTAGTATTTCAAATCCGGGATTTTCGGCTGTGCGTTGAAATCCTGCTAAGGCTTCCGAGATGCTGTTTTTTGTCGTTTGAAGTTCTCTAGGAACAGAAATCCCGTACCCGTCGTCCCAAACAGACATCACCATGGGAACTTGTAAAACTCCTGCAGCGTTTAAGGTCTCCCAAAAAGGCCCTTCAGACGTAGAGGCATCACCAATCGACCCGAATGCAACTTCGTTTCCTTCTATAGAAAATTGTTGAAACTCATTAGTATGTAAAGCCGGATTATTTCTGTAGATTTTAGAAGCCAAGGCCAAGCCTAATAACCTCGGCATTTGTCCTGCAGTTGGAGAAATATCGGCTGAACTATTTTTTTGTTGCGTTAAGTTTTTCCATTGTCCTTGTTCGTCAAGATTTCTGGTGGCAAAATGTCCGCCCATTTGACGACCCGCAGATTGAGGCTCTACAACCACATCGGTATGGGCGTAAAGTCCTGAAAAGTATGTTTGGACACTCAGTGCGCCAATGGCCATCATCCATGTTTGATCTCTGTAATATCCAGACCTGAAATCCCCAGGTTTGAAGTACTTTGCAAGCGCTAATTGAGCCAATTCTTTACCGTCACCGAAAATCCCAAATTTCGCCTTGCCGGTGAGTACTTCCTTTCTTCCAAGAAGGGACGCTTCTCTGGAAATACACGCTAATTTATAATCCGAAAGCACTTCTTCTTTGAAGGCATCGAATCCGAGGGTTGCTTCGTTGATGGACGACATAGTTCAAATTTGAGTGCAAATATAGCGATTTTGTGCACTTTTTTTAGCTAGTTATGGCTAAGAATTTCGCATTTTTGTAGCATGAAAATTGAGTTGTGTGTGGCTTCTGTCGAAGCCTTGTTAGCCGCTAAATCCTTGGGTGTAGATCGCATTGAGCTTTGTGCAAACTTAGAGCAGGGAGGATTAACCCCATCCATAGGTTTTGTTAAGAAAGCACAGGACTTAGGCATCGAAACACACGTGCTAATTCGGCCCAGAAGTGGCGGATTTGTTTACAATGAACATGAAATAGAAATCATCCTTGCAGATGTTCTTGAGTTTCAACGCATAAACGTGGATGGCTTGGTATTGGGAATGTTGACAGATACCATGCGTTTAAATCGTCCGGTGCTTGAACAGATTCGAACCATCTTCAATAAATCCCTAACCTTTCACAGGGCCTTCGACGATTTAGTGGAATGGAAACAAGAACTCCAATGGTTGGCTACTGCGGGATATAATCGGGTATTGTCCTCTGGGTTGTCGACTGCGATTACACACGGAATTCCTGTGTTGGCATCCATGAAACAAGAGGCTAAAGGTCGAATCGAAATTATGCCAGGGGGTGGGATTAACCTCGCGAATTTACCTTTGATTATGGAGAAAGTTGTACCTGATGCTATTCATTTTTCAGCCACTGGAAAGCAATCCTTGGACCCCGATTCTATGTTCTCCGAGGAAGTACTTATTTTTGATGAGCACAAGGCTAAACGGTTGATAGAAATGTGTCGAAATTTCAGTTAAATACTGACAGTAGATGCCTGTAATTCATCTAAAACTGCCATTATGTCCTTTGTTAAGTGTATTACCGGGTATGGAATCTAATTTGTCTAATAAAACCCAAAGAAACTGAGATGAGTAAAAGAAAAAATAATGCTATGGAAGATAACGCAGCGGATCAGATGAATTCAAACGAAGAACAACAAGGCCACGAAGCAGCGAATAATTTGAGTAATGACAACAATACTCCAACGAATCCTGCCCTTGATTTTGAGGCGAAATTAAAGGAGCAAGAAGATAAATTCCTTAGGCTTTATGCGGAGTTTGAGAATTACAGACGACGTTCTGCTCGAGAGAAATCGGAGTATTTATCGAGTGCAAGTCAAGAAATGATTGTGGCTATGCTTCCCATCTTGGATGATTTTGAACGTGCTTCCAAAAACAATGAAAATGTCACAGATATTGTGCTTGTTAAAGAGGGTTTTCAATTGATTTATACCAAATTAGGTCAAATTCTTGAGACCAAAGGCTTGAAGCCGATTGATGCAATGAATCAACCCTTTGATTTTAATCTACACGAAGCAATAGCGAATGTTCCTGTGGAGGATGAGGCATTAAAGGGTAAGGTGATTGATCAAGTAGAAAAAGGATTTTATTTAAATGAGAAAGTGATTCGCTTCGCAAAAGTAGCGGTCGGACAATAAAGTTATGAGTCAAAAAAGAGATTATTACGACGTGCTTGGTATTGCTAAAAATGCAACGGAGGCCGAAATCAAAAGTGCTTACCGGAAACTTGCGTTAAAGTATCACCCCGATAAAAATCAGGATGACCCGTCGGCAGAAGATAAATTTAAAGAAGCGGCTGAAGCATACGAAATACTAAGTAATTCGGAAAAACGTGGAGCGTATGATCGTTTTGGTCATGCGGGAATGGGGCAGGGAGGATTTAGTGGCGGTGGTATGAATATGGATGATATCTTTTCACAGTTTGGAGATATTTTCGGTAGTGCGTTTGGTGGCGGTAGTTTTGGTGGTAGCCGCAGCAATAAACGCGTAGTTAAAGGGTCAAACCTTCGCGTAAAAATGAAACTAACCCTGGAGGAAATCGCTACGGGGGTTAAAAAGAAAATTAAGGTTAATAAATTAGTACAGGCAGACGGCGTAACCTACAAAACGTGCACCACCTGCAAGGGGGCCGGAAGAATGACGCAAATGACGCAGACATTTTTAGGGGCCATGCAAACGCAAACTACCTGTAATGTTTGTCAAGGTGCCGGTCAAATGATCGACCAAAAACCAAGCGATTCAGATCAATATGGCCTTCGTAAACAAGAGGAAGTTATTGAAATAGAAATCCCTGGTGGCGTGGAAGATGGCATGCAACTTTCCGTCCGCGGTAAAGGAAATGCAGGGCCGTTTAATGGCGTAAATGGCGATTTAATCGTGGTTATTGAGGAGGCTGAACACCCTGAATTGAAGCGTGAAAATGAGCACATTCATTTTGAATCGGTCGTTACTATCTCCGATGCCATCCTCGGTGCTTCCATCGAAATTCCCACCATCAGTGGGAAGGTGAAGATAAAAATTGACCCAGGAACGCAAAGCGGGAAGGTGCTTCGATTGAAAGGAAAGGGGCTGCCAAACATTCAAGGCTATGGCACAGGCGACCAATTTGTTCATATTCATGTGTGGACACCCACCAAAGTCACTAAGGAAGAGAAAGAGTGGTTTGAAAAAAATAGAGAGAACGCTAACTTTAAACCCACCGATCGAGAAAAAGAAGGAGGGTTCTTTAAGCGTATGCGAGACATTTTTTCATGAGTAGGTTTCAACATGCATGGGATTATGGGGATTATCGCCCGTTAAAAGTCCTCCTTACATGCGGGCTCGTCTTTGGTAGCTTTATTTTGGGTAATTTCCCTTTGGCTTGGCTTTACCCCAATGATCGCGGAAATTCCATGCCTGAATTAGTTTCTTATTTTGGCTTCACGAAGCTGTTTTTGTTGCAAATGATTCCCTTTTTCACGGGATTAATCGGATTTGTAGTGAGTGCTGCCTTTGTACATAAAACCCCATGGCTGCTTTGGTTTACCAGCAGAGTTAATATTGATGTTAAACGCATTCTGATTTCGTTTTCGCTTTGGGCAATCCTTATTATTATTCCTGTTATGGTGGATTGGGGCTTAAATCCCTCGAAATATAGCTTCAATTTCGATTTGAATTCCTTCGTGTTCATGTGCGTTTTGCTGATTGTTTGCTTGCCATTTCAAGTCCTGTTAGAAGAGGTATTATTCCGCAGCTTTATTTTTCAAGGGTTAATGAAACGCACCAATTCAGTGGCGCTCGCGGTGATGTTAAGCGGTGTAATGTTTGGTTTAATGCACATGGGTAATCCAGAAGTGAAAGCCCACGGTTCAATCCTCTTGATAAGCTATGTCACTCTTGGAATTGTGATGTCTTTAATGGCATTCCTCGACCAAGGAATTGAGGTGCCCTTCGGATTTCACCTGGCCAATAATTTCGTTACTGCAATCGTAGTCACATCATCCGATCAAGCGTTTCAAACCCCCGCCTTATTTACCATGAAATCCCTCGATGTGAGTTTATCATCTTTTGCTTGGTTGATTGCATCGCTTCTTGTATTTATGGTCTTGGCCTCCGTGTGTTTTGGCTGGCATAAAATCCGTGTAAATCGAAATAATTCTTAGTTTAGTAGCATGATTGAGATTGCTAGTGTCAGTAAGTTCTATAACCAAAAACGCGCCTTGGATGGTGTGGATTTAACGATTCAATCAGGGAGGATTTTTGGGCTGATAGGACCAAATGGCGCAGGCAAAACCACCTTAATTCGCATTCTAAATCAGATCATTGAGCCCAGTACAGGTCATGTTCGTATCGGTGGAGTTCCCCTGAATAATGGGCATGTTAAAACCTTTGGATACCTGCCAGAGGAACGTGGATTATATCGCGAAATGAAGGTGTTAGATCACCTCGTTTTTTTAGCGCGCATTCGGGGTTTATCGAAAGGTGAGGCACTAAAGGCCTCTGATTTTTGGCTAGATAAGTTTGAAATTAAACCGTGGGCAGCTAAACGAATCGATTCGTTGTCCAAAGGAATGGCGCAGAAAGTACAGTTTATTGGAACGGTTTTACATGATCCTAATGTGGTTATTCTCGATGAGCCCTTGAGTGGGTTTGACCCCTTGAATATTCAATTAATCTTGCATGAAATCAAAGCGATGAAAAAAGCAGGAAAAACGGTTATTTTTTCTACCCATAACATGAATAGTGTGGACGAGATTTGCGATGAAGTTGGATTAATTAATCAAGGAAAACTCGTAGCTCACGATCAAGTAAGCGCGCTGCGTGAAAAACATAAAACAGGGGCTTTTAAAGTCAGGTATAAAGGCAATCAAATTGCATTTGCCAATGCGTTGTGGACAGGTTTTGAATTGATTCATACGGAAGAACTGGGTGACCAATGGTTTCAGTCCGTAATCAAAAGTAGGCATGGAGAGGCCTTTAATGATGTCTATAATACGCTGTCATCCTCGGTAGAACTTCAGCTTCTTGAAGAGCAATTGCCGGGTATGCAAGATATTTTCCTCGAATTAGTAACCCCTCATTCCCATGAATAAAAGCGTATTGATTGCCTTTCGAGAATTAAAGGAACGCATCGGTAATCGTTCGTTTAAACTCATGTTGTTTATTGGTCCCCTGCTCATCGTTTCAATGATTTATTTGCTCTTAGAATCAGGGAATCAAGGAGTGGCCAGCATGAAGGTCCTGATTTCAGACCCTACTAATTTATTCGAGAATAAAATTGCCGCTCGAACTACGGAGGGAGTTACTTATTATTTTTATGAGGACTACATCGAGTTTGACGCCTTTAAAGATAGCCCGGAATTCCAAGAATTTGATGCTTTAATTGAGCTTAATGAAAAGGTTTTAATCAATAAAAAGGTATTCTTATTTCATCGGGAGGAACCAAATTTACAGCTAAAAATGAAGCTTAAATTCGAAATAGAACGCCGAATGGAGGAGGTATTAATCGAACAGTTCACTTCGCTTGAGGTTGATGAGTTTCGGAAAATTAAGCAACCCTTAAACATTGATTTCAGAAATGTAGACGATCCCTACAGTCAAGCCGATAACGGAGTGGCTTGGATCGGTTATTTTCTTGGATATATCATGATTTTCTTCATAGCGATATTCGGCACTAACATCACCAAAAGCATCAATCGAGAGAAAATGAATCGAATTTCTGAGGTTATTTTAGCCAGTGTTAAATCGAGACAGTTAATGCTCGGTAAGATCTTCGGGAATCTCTTGGCGTCTTTCTTGCAACTTTTTGCTTGGATTGTCCTCGTAGCCTTGGGCTTGTGGGTCCTTCAATCCTTGATTATTCCCGAATTATTCACTCCAGAACATTTAACTGGAGTACAAGTTTCCGACCAACAACTGAAAGACTTGGGAATGCAAACGATGACACAAGAAAATATGCCCATGGATTTGGTGTTTCACCGAGTGAATTATTGGTGGTTAATCCCCAATTTTATCCTATTCTTTCTCGGTACGTATTGGATATTCGCTTCATTTTTTACAATCATGGGAGCCATGAGTGGTGATGAGTCCGACGGCCAACAGTTTCTGGTACCGATTTGGATCTTGTTGTCGCTTACTATTTTTGCAGGCTATAATACCCTGTCTTATCCAGACTCCGGATTAACCACCTTTTTTAGCTTCTTCCCTTGGACCTCGGGAATGGTCTCTATGATTAAAGTAACGCTAGGAGTTACGGTGACGCAATACCTTGGAATTTTATTCGCTTGGTTAATTCAAGTATCCGTGGGTTCCGCATTTATCTTACTTGCTGCACGTATTTTTCAACATGGGATCTTATCCTACAGCCATCGATTTAGCCTTTCATTGTTCTTTTCCTGGCTCCGAAAATAACTAGTCCTATGCGTTATGCAGCCATCGACCTAGGTACCAATACCTTTGATTTGTTGATCGTTGATTACACCAATGATGCATGGGAGATATGTTTCCAAGATAAACAGTGGGTTCGACTCGGACTAGATTTTTATCCGGACAAGGTACTGACTGAACGTGCCATACAAGATGCCGTCGATTGCCTTCAACGTTTCAAAACGGTGTGTTTAAATTACGGGGTAACACAGCCTAAATTAATCGGCACGAGCGCCTTGAGGGATGCTTCCAATAATGCCCAGTTCATTGCTAGGGTGCGACATGTGCTTCAATGGGAGGTAGAGGTGATTTCCGGGGCAGAAGAGGCCACGATTGTTTTTAAGGGGACGACTTCCTTATCTACATGTCCGAACCAAGGGTTGATTATGGACATTGGGGGCGGAAGCACCGAATTAATCCGTTTTACTGCGCAACACATCACACAAGCCCTTAGTTTGAATATTGGGGTCAGTAGGCTTCTTGCAGAAACAGATACCAACCACGCCTTAGATGCCAATGAAATCCAATGGATTTATGCGCAATTTGATCACGCCCTTTCCGTAGAATTTGACCAATCGATGAATTTGATCGGCAGTTCAGGACCCTTTGAAACCTTTTATCAATTGATGTGTAATCGGACACTTCCCAAATGGTCTTGTCTTCCCTTGCCGATGGAGTCTTTACAGGCCTTGCTCGATGCGTTGATAACGAGTTCCTTAGACGATCGAATGATGTTGGAATCTGTGCCGCCATTTCGTAAAAAATACCTTCACTTGGCCGCATTACAGGTAAAATGGGTAATCAATACCTTCAATATCAAACAGGTATATGCCTCAAGTGTGGGACTTAACGAGGGAATTATCGAATTTCAAAAACAGTCCGAAATGTAAGGTTTATCCGCGGGAGTCCTACCTTCGGCTCCTTCGGAATACAGTGAATGAATTCGGGTTGTATGGTGCTTCCCATGAGTAATAGGGACCCGTTTTCGAGGAGGATTGTTTTTTTAACGGCGCCATCCCGAGATTTTAATTGAAATTTCCGTTCAGCTCCAAAGCTCACCGAGGCAATAACTGGGTTTCTACCCAATTCCTTTTCATTGTCTGCATGCCACCCATTGGAATCCATCCCGTTTCTGTATAAATTGATCAGAACCGCATTGAACGTGTACCCCGTGAGCTCGGTGATTCGCGCTAAAATAGCATGCATCGGGGCTGTAAATGGCATCGACTGAAGTGTTTGACCCGAATACCGATAGGGAATTGGTGATATTCCATGAAAGGATTCAAGCCGAGGGGTTTTTACAGGTTTCCCAAAGAGGTGAAAACTTCCTTGCGCAAGGGTTGGAAGCGTTGATAGGTGATGGAAATGTATGAGAGACTCTTCTTCAGTGAATACCCCATTCCAATACGAAACATCATTCATTATTTTCATAAGCGTGTTTTAAGCCCCTTAACAAGGGAAAATTACTACTTTTGAGCGAACAAGTGAAAGCAATGAGTAAAGACGATACAATTCTTGGATACAAATACGTGGATTTGCTGCACTATGTAGCGAATGTGGGACTCAATCTCCTACTTGCGTTAATTATCCTAGTTGTTGGGTTTTGGCTTTCAAACCGAATTGGCAGGATGCTGTCACAACTCTTGAAAAGACGTAGAGTAGATGAAGGATTAACTACTTTTTTGTCAAGTTTTTCTGTGATTTCTTCAAAAATATTGGTAGTCCTATTGGCAATAAGTCAACTGGGAATCGCCATGACCTCTTTTGTTACGGTCTTGGGGGCAGCAGGGTTTGCAATTGGTATGGCATTTTCGGGTACCTTGAGTAATTTCGCAGGTGGGATTTTAATTTTAGTCATTAAGCCTTTCAAACTGCATGATACCATAAGCGCATTATTGGTTACGGGTGAAGTAACCGAAATCCAAATTTTCAATACCTACATCAAAACACCGGACAACAAAACCATCATTCTGCCGAATGGACCTTTAATCAACGGCACGATAGTAAATTTCACGAAAGAAGGTCGAAGAAGGGTGGATGTTATTCTTCCCGTTAAATACGGTGCGGATCTTCCCGCCGTGATGGCTAAAATTCAAGAGGTGATTCTTGCGCACCCGAAGATTCTTCAAGAGCCAAGCCCGGCAGTATATTTTTCTGAATTGGAAGCAAATTCAGGGAAATTAAACGTGAATTGTTGGGTTGAAACATCCGATTATGCCACCGTTCATCGAGCATTAACTAATGAATTTTTCCAATGGCTCGAACCGATAGCGGATTAGCATTAATTCAACTTCATGTAGCACAAAATGCCTTTGTGAAGGCCCTAGGAATGACCCTTACGATTCACGATGAGGGCGTGGTTTCCTATGCACTCAACATAAATCCCAGTCATCTTGCTACTCCCGGGTTTGTTCACGGCGGTGTGTTAACTACCTTACTCGATGCAACCATGGGAGCGGGTGCCTTGACGCTTGTAGCAGATGAAGGACAGGTGGTTTCCACCATTGAAATGCAAACTAATTTCATTTCCTCTGCAAAAATTAACAATCAATTAATCGCTACTTCAAAGGTAGTACGTAAAGGGAAAAAAGTTATCTTTATGCAGGCGGAAATCCGAGATGATCAAGATTATTTAATTGCCATAGCAAATGGTTCCTTTTACCCCTTTGCTGCGCAAAAAGCCGGATATATTTTAACTATTTAAATGAATAGACTATGCTTATTACGATCCTTTTATTAATTTTTACGGTAATTGTCTTACCCATTGTTTCCTTTTATTTTGGTACGCCATTAACTGAGCTTCAGTACAGTATTTTGGTAGATCACATGACCTATGTGGTTGGGGCGGTTGTGGCATATTGTTTTATTGTCGGTGAAATCACCCGCAACAATTCACAGGTAGATAAATTATGGAGTATTGTTCCTATTTACTACGTTTGGCACATGGCTGCAGTGGGTGGTTTTACGGATCGAATGGTGCTCATGGCGGTACTTGTTACCATTTGGGGGGTACGTCTTACGTACAACTTTGCCCGTCGTGGAGCTTATACCTGGAGGTTCTGGGCAGGTGAAGAAGATTATCGATGGGAAATTCTAAGAAAACGTCCAGGGTTTTCTAACAAGGTGATTTGGGCCTTATTCAACCTATTTTTTATAAGTTCCTATCAAAATGTGCTTATTTTCCTTTTTACAGTTCCGATTGTAACTGCTATTGGTGATAAACCGCTTGGAATTTGGGACGTATTGCTCGCTATAATTTATGTTTCTTTTGTAGCGATAGAATTTATCGCAGATCAACAGCAATGGGTGTTTCAGCAAGAAAAATACCGACGAATCAATGCGGGTGAGCCTTTAGGTGAGTATGCACATGGGTTTGTAAGAACTGGACTTTGGGGCATGGTTCGTCATCCAAATTATGCCATGGAGCAAAGCATTTGGATCGTTTTCTACTTCTTTTCAGTGGTCGCTACCGGAGAATGGATCAATTGGTCGATTGCAGGATGTGTACTCTTGGCCATTCTATTCAAAGGGAGTTCAGATTTCTCGGAGGAAATATCCGCGGAAAAATATCCTGAATATAAAGAATACCAAAAACAGGTGCCTCGTTTTATTCCCTTCACGAAGTTTTAAAGTGAAAGTAATCGCTGCTTAATTGATTCAAGGCGTTCGATTATTTCCTGTTGTTTCTTGTGTTTCTGAAGTTCAGCATTCGGTTTGTAGGCCTTGAGCTGAAGCTTTGCACCTTCAAGGGTAAAGCCCTGAATTTTTACCAATTGATAGACATGATTGATGAATGCGATTTCCTTGATTCCGTACATCCTGTTGCCTTTCGCATTTTTTTTACCTACTTGAAATTCAAATTCTTTCTCCCAAAAACGCAACAAGGAGGTATTTACTTCAAGCATTGTCGCAAGCTCTCCAATAGAGTAATAAAGTTTGGTGAGTTTTGAAATATCGATTTCTGCCATGGCTTTTGGTAAGGTGTTTTCAAAAATAGTTATAATTTCGTAAGATGCGAGTTTCGCTTATTTTTTGCTTCTTTGTATTTGCTTGCTTTTCGGTTGGGTTCAGTCAGGTGATTAAGGATAGCACGGCCATTACCTCAGACACCCTAGTTCAACCTAAGAAAGATACCACGGTGGTGAATGATCAGGTGGCATCTATAATCTCATTTGCTAAAACATTTTTAGGGACTCCATATCATTGGGGAGGAACCACGCCATCTGGTTTTGATTGCTCTGGGTTCATTAATTATATTTTTGGATCCTTTGGATTTTCGTTGGTAAGAACCAGTTACAGCCTGGCAGAATTAGGCGAAACAGTTTCTCTAAGTACCATCCAACCTGGCGACTTGATGTTTTTTAGAGGGAGTAGCAATTCCGGGGGAGTAGGGCATGTAGGGATGGTCATTGAGGTGACGCCAGATGCTATTAACTTTATACACTCTTCTACCAATAAAGGAGTGACTATAAATAATTTTAAAACCAGTAAGTACTATATTTCGCATTATGTGAAAACGAAACGCTTGGATTATGGGGTTTCTAAACAAGTAAAAAAGAACTGACATGCATTTTGATCGGAAAACTTGGCTATTTATTATCCTGGCAGGGTTGTTTATCACCAACGCAGTTACTGCCGAACTGATCAGTAATAAGCTCATCTCCATTCCGATTGAAGGAGACATTTTTGGGCTAAAATTTGGGCCTTTCGTTACCGTTATTGGTATTTTACCGTGGCCTTTCGTGTTCTTACTTACCGATTTACTGAATGAATTTTATGGATATAAAACGGTCAGAAAACTCTCCTGGATTACAGCAGGTTTGATTTTATACTGCTTTTTAATCGTGGGTATTTCTTTAAAAATTCCTGCGCTGGAACTGCCGGGATCTTCACTTGCCGACAATAAGTCCTATACGCTAGTGTTTGGACAGGCTCAAATGGTTATTATCGGAAGTATCATTGCTTTTTTACTTTCTCAACTCATGGATGCCTATATATTCAAGTGGATTAAATCAAAAACAGGAGATAAGTACATTTGGTTGCGAAGTACGGGGAGTACAGTGCTTTCTCAATTGGTGGATTCTTACGTAGTACTCTTTATTGGATTTGTGATTACTGGGAACATGAGTTTTCAGGATTATTTAATGATTGCCCCAACAAATTATATCCTGAAGTTGTTAATAGGTGTAGCACTCACACCACTTATTTATGCAGGTCATTTTTCAGTTCGTAAATATCTTTCAAAGGGCTAAGTCAAGTGCTTTATTTGCATTGGTCTTGCTGTTAACTGCTTGCTCATATTCTCAATCTAATAACCCGATGGATTCAACCCAAGATCTAGAAAAATTTGGAGATAAAATGCTCCCGAAAAATGTTTGTCATGTAATTAAGGAAGGAGGCACGGAACGTCCTTTTACCGGAAAATATGTGTACCATAAAGAAAATGGTGATTATTGCTGCATTGGCTGTGATGCCCCCTTATTCTCTAGCACCACAAAATTTGAATCAGGATCCGGATGGCCAAGTTTTTATGATGTGATTGAAAGTGGTGCAATAAAAGAAGTGAAGGATATGTCCTATGGCATGGAACGGATTGAAATTCGTTGCGCGAAATGTGACGCTCATCTTGGGCATGTTTTTGAAGATGGTCCCAAACCAACCGGTTTAAGATATTGTGTAAATTCTGTCTCTTTGGATTTTAAGGCCGCCGATAAGGAGGAGAATAACGAAGAAATAACCTTGGGTGCAGGATGTTTTTGGTGTGTTGAGACCTGCTTTAAAGAGTTAGAAGGAGTCATTGATGTTTATCCCGGATATGCAGGAGGTAAAACCCTTAATCCAACTTATGAGCAAGTGTGCAGTGGAACCACCGGACATGCTGAAGTTGCCCGCATTGTTTTTGATCCTAAAATAATCTCTGTAAACGAATTGCTTGAGTTGTTTTGGTGGATTCATGATCCTACCCAATTAAATCGACAAGGGAATGATGTGGGAACGCAATACAGAAGCGTTATTTTTTATCACAACGATGCTCAAAAAGAAATTGCTTCTACCTATTTAACGAAGTTAGAAAAGGAAAAGGTATGGGATAAACCTATTGTTACAGAACTTACCGAATTGAACAATTTTTACCGTGCAGAGCAATACCATCACGATTACTTCGCACTACACCCTGAAAATCAATATTGTCAATTTGTGGTAAAACCGAAGGTTGAAAAATTCCGAAAAATTTTCAAAGAAAAATTAAAAAATCATTAACGGATCAAGGTTACGTGACCTACTTCCATGATTTTTTCATCGTTGTTTATCGTCTTGAAGATTATCTTCCAAGTATAAATGCCGTCAGGAGCTCGCCCACCTGTTTTACCGGTAGACCCGTCCCAACCGAATTTCACATTACGCGTTTCATATACTAATTCTCCCCATCGGTTGAAGATGTACATGGCATATTCATATGGATCATATCCAGAGAAAAACACGGGTTTAAACGATTGATTGAATTGATCTCCATCTGGGGTAAAGGTATTTGGTACCCAATAAATTAATTCTTCTCCGGTACAGTCTTCTAGCACATCAATTAACAAAGTATCTGTTGCTTGACAGCCCGCATTATTGTATCCTGTTACGATAAGTTCATTGGTTCCTGGACCCGGCATATATGCCAGACCATTTCCTACTGGAACATTCCAAACATAGGTGTTTGCGCCCGTAGCATTTAATTGTACTGCGTTTCCAAAACAAACCACCTTGTCTAATCCTGCATCCACATCTGGACTTTGTGAGATGGTAATTAATACGTTATCGATTCCTGGACAAACCGCAGCGGGTGAGGTATAAGTAATTAAGTAACTTCCCGCAGATGAACTCGATAAATCTATATTTCCTGTTACGGGATCTACTGTGATTCCCGGGCCTGAACTTACGGTACCCCCTAAGGTTCCTCCAATGGTTGCAATGGGATTTGGATCTGATAAACAATACACAGAATCTGGGTAAGAAATAGATGCTGGTTCAGGACCTGTATAATTACCCGTGAACGGATAAGTGCACCCAGCATCGTCGGTAATGGTAAATCCAAACGGTCCAGATGCAGTAAGGTTATTCATGATAATATTGCCTCCGTTTGTCGTGGTGTTTACCGCAAAACCAGCGGTAACAGGGTTTGGATTTGATGCTGTAAATTGTGTGCCGTTTAAGGAAGGTGAGCCTCCATTGACAGTAATCGTTGCTGTGGTATTTGCGCAATTTGACGTGTAGGTGGTCGTGACATCCGGTAGGTATTGAACCGCGATCGGGTCACCAAGGTCATAACATTGCAAGGCAGGTAATGTTACGTAACTGTATACGCCATTTTGAATACTATACATCGTAATAGGAACAAAATAAACGGTGTTGTCGGTAAAGGTTCCTGCAGGGAAAGAGTTAATGAACGATAAGTCATTCAGATCAGTTAAATTTCCGTCACTAGTTACAACACCAACAAAACAAGGATCATCGGGAACATCTAAGCCTTGTTGACCAGCTAGCACCGGCGTTAAGGCAACCGTTGGTGGACAAGAATAGGCCAGCCAAACAATACCTGGGTCATATGGCGGAGCAGTAGGGTCATAATTCGGGTCATTCGGATTCGTGGCACCGGGGATTTCAGCAGGAACACTGAAATTATTATTCGTGGTAATGCTGAATTGGTCTCCAAAACAAACTTTGTTTATTGCAGGCATCCCTTGAAGTGTAGTGGTAAATGTTCCCATTATTGCATTGCAATTACATTGGGGAGGAGTAGGGTAGGTCAAGGTTGCTGTACAGCTTGGGTCGGCGGAAAATGTAGCAGTAACCACACAGGTATTGCCGTTAGCAGCTCCCGTTAAGCTGAAGTTAGCTGAACCGCCGAATGGAGCATTGAATACTTGGGAGCCGCCGCATGAATTACTCAGTGTAAGTGTCCCTGATGCTGGCGCATTCGTGAAATTAATGGTTCCGGTGATGGTGTACTGGTTAGTTACAGGATCGCAGTTGGTAATGTTTCCAGTGAAGTTTCCAAACGAACAAGGCGATGCATTACAAGGTGCGGGAGCGGTATAGTTTTGAGAAGTATTACAATTGGCATTGGCAGAAAAGACCGCCGTGACCAAACAATTCCCACCATTGGCGTTTAATCCGGTAAGGTTGTAGTTAATCACCGTACCGAAAGGCGCATTAAATACCTGCGGAGCACCGCCGCAGTTGCTCGTAATCGTTAATGTTCCCGAATTTGGCGGGTTATTTATATTTAACGTCCCACTCACCGAATATAGGTTGTTGTTGCAGGGACCTGGAATTGCAGTAAACCCTGTAACGCCGCAAATGAAAGAACAATCCGCAGAGCCCGTACCACCCGTTTGTGAGAAATTAATGGTACCCGGTTGATTCGCATAATTGGTAAGCAATAATATATAAAATTGTCCGATTTGGGCGTTGGGAATAACGGCTGTTTCCTGAGCTGCCGGTGAATAACTGCAATCGATGGGTGACCCAACGGGAAACGTTCCTCCTCCACAGCCTGCTGCCAAGGAATTATACGGACCCCACAAAGCAAAGTCCACGTCAATTCCAGTACCTCCTGCAGTTTGCTGACTAATGGTAATGGTCATAGGACCATTTTGGTCAATCTCCATGAAATACCAAACAGGGTTGGGTGAGGTGCTCAAGCATCCAACAGAACCTAAGTCTTGGACGTTCGTGCTGTTCGGGAAGGAGTAATTTGTTCCCGTGCAAAAGGGATTGGCCTGGTTGCACTGGGCATTTGAATTAAGGACTAATCCTAAAAGAAATATTATGAGTAGGAGCTTCTTCAAACGTTGGATTTTTTGGTTAACCAATCACGTTTCTCTTTAGTCAGCATCCACTTATGTCGTTTTGTCCACCGCAGCGCACGTTGTTTATTCGCTTCAAAGCTGAGGTTGGTGTCGTATGACGGGAATGCTCGAGGTATTTTTCCGCGTTTAAAATAATCTCTCAGTGATTTGAAGTCTAAAATGTATTGATCCGCAGCAGGTGTTCGTTGCCCCTGGGTACCAAACAGCACCGGAATTTCGGGTTGAACTTGGGTGGTAGGATTTATTGGGTGAATTGGGGTGTTGAATCCCTTTTGTTGGTAGACTTCTTGACCTCTGACATTCGTAAATGTTAACATGATCATGAAAAGTGCGGCTATTTTGTATTTCATTTGTCTTCCTTGACGTCAAATATACACAAAAGTTGCCATCTTTGACGAATATTAAACGCGCAGCAGGGCTCAGTAATTAACATGAATCTTTTAATATCTTAACGGGTTGTTTGTAGAAAAAACGGCATATTACTTTCCTGAACGTCCAATCCATGTTACGGAAGCGTGTTTCGAGAATGAGCAGCTGTTTGCCCTGCACCAATCTTATGTAGGGACGACGGTTCTTTATCAGGCAGCATGTGATCAAACAGCAAGCGATTTAGCCATGAATGCCGCTTTGATTTTATTGCGTGAGGTGGATTTAAGCACCATAGATTTTTTAGTGTTCTCATCCCTAACGCGGGATTACCACGCTCCTTCTACGGCGAGTATGTTGCATCACAAGCTCGGCCTCAAAGCGTCATGTGGAGTAATGGATTTACCCATCGGTTGCGCTGGATTTCCAATGGCCTTAATGTCAGCCAATGGCTTATTTAATACCATGGACCTAAATCGGATCTTGATTTTGTTAGGGGAGGTGCCGACTCGTTCGGTTCATCCGAATGATCCAGCGGTAAATTTTGTGTTTGGTGATGCAGGTGTAGCGGTTTTGCTTAAACCTTCAACAGCAGCGCTATCCTTCGAATTCGGTAATGATGGTACTGGATTTTCTAGCCTGAATGTGTTACGCGGTGGTGCGCGATTCCCTATGGATGTGGCGTACCTCGAATCAAATGCCGCATTCCCATGGCTGAATCAATTTGGGCAACTTTCCATGGATGGCCATGGAATTTTAAAATTAACCCTGTCTCACATTCCATCGGCTGTTTTTTCGCTCCTTGATAAATACGGATTCACGCTTGATCAAATCGATCATGTAATTTTTCATCAGGCCAGTACCATTGTAATTGATGCCTTGCAGCGAAAATTAAACATTCCTAGTCATAAGATCATTAATTACCTGGCAGAGGGTGGGAATACCATTTCTTGTAGCATACCAATTGCATGGGCAAAAGCCGAGGAGAATAAACGGTTCAAGGACGGTGATCTTGTCCTGATTATGGGATTTGGTGTAGGTTTTTCTTGGTGTGGAACCGTTTTGACCTATCGGTCAACTTAGGTTAATTATCTTTGACTATGGAAATTAATACATTTATAGCACATCTGAGTGAAGAATTTGAGGATTTAGGCGTGTTCGCGTTGAGTCCTTCAACCGTTCTGCGCGATATGCCGGGTTGGAACAGTATGCATATCTTATTGCTTGTTGCCATGATTGACTTTCGCTATCAAGTGCTGTTGTCGGGCGAACACCTGAAAACTGTAGAGACAGTGAACGATTTGTTTGATTTGGTGAAGCAAAAACAACATGAACACTAAGATTCAACATACCCGAATTGATGCGATATACGCCAGTGTTCCCGAACAAGAGGTGTTTACTGCTGATTATCCCTTGTTTTCTCCAGAAGAAGCGCGCTCATTCACAAAAAATACCGGTATTCATGCGCGACGCGTAGCTCCTGATGGGGTAACCTGTTCTGATTTGTGTGCTCTTGCTGCAGAACAGCTTTTATTGGATATGGAAATCAGGGAAGAAATTGATTTACTTGTTTTCGTTTCGCAATCCCCTGATTATTTTTTGCCTGCTACGGCTATTTTACTCCAAGAACGACTTGGCTTGAAAACAGACTGTATGGCTTTTGATGTTAATTTAGGATGCTCCGGGTATGTTTACGGGTTACAAATTGTTGGACAGTTCATTCAGTCGGGGGCGGTACGTAAGGCACTGCTTTTGGTTGGCGATAAATCAACCATTTCTACTGCTTTTCAGGATAAAAGTACCTACCCCTTGTTTGGAGATGCAGGCACCGCTACCTTGTTGTCATTTTCTGAAAATGCCACTCCTTGGTTCGTGAACACAGGATCTGATGGTTCAGGGAAAGAATCCATCATTATAGAAGGTGGTCATTCTCGAAACCCCTACGGGACCTATTCTGAAGAATTGCTAGATTTCAATGGGAATCAACATTCGAGAAGCCACCTGCATTTGGATGGATTGAGCGTCTTTAATTTCGCCCTGAGTCACGTGCCTTTGTCCATTGAACAGGCGCTTTTTCTTGCCCAGAAATCGATAACAGAGATAGACTTTTTAGTATTGCATCAAGCCAATGGCTTAATCACTAAATCCCTAGCTCGAAAATTATCCCTTCCCATGGAAAAATGCCTAAGCTCCATTGAACAGTTTGGCAATACCAGTTCCGCATCAATCCCGCTTACCTTGGCTTTTCACGGTTCAGAATTAGGATCGCGTCAAAACCTCTCGCTGATGTTGTCTGGATTCGGGGTAGGGTTTTCGTGGGCTTCTGTATTTTTTACGATCGATTTTCCAACAACAAAACTCCTTACGTATGCGTAGCCTTGCGAACAAACGGATTTTAGTAACGGGTGCTTCTTCTGCCATTGGTGCTCAAATTGCACGGGATATTTTACGTCAAGGTGGACAGGTTCTTGGAACCTTCAGAACAGCACATACGATACAAATTGAACAGCTTTCCGCCGATGACTCTTTTGAGTCTATTTATTGGGATGCACTGAATGAACCTGATTTTCTCGGGGTGTCAAGCGCTTTTGACGGCTGGGTGCATTGCGTTGGAACAATACATCCTCAGCCCATTAAGTATTTGAATGAGGCGGGCAATGAACGCCTGTTTGGGGTAAATTATTTCTCCGCAACCCACATGGCTACAGCCTTGGTTTCCAAGAATTTATTAAAGCCAGGGGCCTCGGTAGTATTTATTTCCTCCGTATCTAGCCATTATCCATATCGGGGTGGCGCTAGTTATGCGGCCTCAAAAGCGGCTTTAGAAACCTTTGCGAAAGCGCTTGCGTTAGAACTTAGCGCGAAGAAAATACGCGTGAATACCATAGTTTGTGGGTTGGTCAATACCCCAATTTATCAGGCCTCAGTCGCAGTGCATTCGCCTGCTGAGGTTCAGCGCATGAAGGAGAAATATCCCCTGGGAATTGGAGAGCCTTCGGATGTGTCTATGCCCTGTGTCTTCTTGTTAAGCGATAATTCCCGTTGGATGACGGGCGCCCAATTGCTTCTTGATGGCGGGTTAATGTTGAATGCGTAATTTTAACGAATGAACGAACAAGTTACCGCAGTAATTCCAACGTATAATAATTCGGATGGAGCGCTTGAATTGGCTCGCCTGCTGATGCTTCATTTTCCGTCTTTTCATATCATCATCGTGGATGATGGGAGTGATGAGGATCACTGGAAACATATCTTGGATTTTCCGCATGCTCCAAATATCAAGAAAATTCGATTGGCAAAAAACTTTGGTCAACATGCGGCCCTATATGCCGGTCTAGCACAGGTAAATACTTCGTTCGTGCTAACCATGGACGATGATCATCAGGAGTTAGTACCGCATATTACTTCGTTGCTTGAGGCTGCATCTCGGGATAAAAGTGCCGTAATTTATGGCTTGTTTGACGCCGAGAGAAGTGCTTTAAGGACGGTGTTAACGCGCTGCTACCGTACGCTTTCGCGTTTGATGGGTGCGAATCACGGAAGGGGTAGTGCATTTCGGTTGATTCGACGTGATTTATTTCAACCGCTAACCCAAGGAGCAGGTGGTGTACAGTTTTTAGATGAACGGATTCGATGGTTTACCAATGAGATCAGCTTTGTCCCATTAAATGTGTGCATTTCTTCCTCTAAGTCTAGGTATACGCTTCGTGATTTATTCCGTTTGAGTGTTGGAAAATCTATGTATGCTACAGATTTTCCGTTGAGGTTAATGGCTTCAATAGGTGGATTGATGGCACTGATTAACCTTGGTATAGGGACTTTTTTTCTGTATAAAAAGTGGATTGATAAGATTGAAGTTCCTGGATTTACTTCATTGATTGTCAGTGTGTTGTTTTCTACCGGGTTAATACTTTTTGGCTTGGGCATCCTCGCCACCTATTTACGTCAGATATTGCTGCGTATTAATCAGGCACCCACCTATCACATTCAAGAAATTTCAGAATGATCCTGTCGGGCTTTGGCGTTGAGTTGCGACGAATTGCGCGCGCTGATATAGAGCAAATAAGGGAATGGAGGAATTCGGATGTTGTCCGTCAACAGATGTTTCATGAGGAATTAATTTCGGAAATTCAGCAAGAAGCATGGTTTGAACGCGTGAATAACCCCTTGAACTATTTTTTTATTATCCATGTGGGTGTTGCGCCGATAGGTCTTATTTATGCTAAAGAAGTAGATCCTTCCACTATGCTTGGTGAGGGGGGTATTTTTGTTGGAAATCCACGATTTTTAAGTACCGATGTTCCAGCAAGGGCGTCCTTATTGATGTTGTATTTTTGCTTTAATATATTAGGGTTAAACAGCTCATTAATAAAGATTAAGAAAGGTAATGATGTAGCCATAAGTTACAATCAACTGTTAGGGTACAAGATACAATCTGTGGTGGGTAATAAAATCACTTTAGTGCTAACCAAGGACGCCTTCGAAGCGTCGCGGTATATTCAAAGGCTTGTACAGGTACTTCCGAAAGAATCCATTCAACTGCTCGGGACTCCGTCTGATAATAACCTTGATCTCATCAATCGACACTTGAATTTAAAGGGGTAAATTACCTGTTTCTAGGGCTTTCAGCCATGCCGTTTTACTCGCTAATTTTAAGAGAAAAGGGTCTTCGAGATGCATGATTTTATACCGACTTATCTCTTCAGCGCTGTATCCCCAAAGCGGATTTGGAATGTCAAACATTAGGACTATTCGCTCTTCGTTGCTATCATTCCAAGCACTGTGCTCATATGAGTCATCGAATACCATCATGTCACCCTGCACATGGTGCTTGATTTCGTCCCCTACCCGAATTCCACATTGATTCCCTACAGGTACAATCAAGGATAAATGACCTCTCAAAATCATCCGAGAATACCCGTGATGGGCTTCAATGGTCGTGTGCGGTTTCATTCGTGAAAAATCGCACGAAATAAGTTCGGGAATCGACCGTATAAGCTGGCTGGTCAACGGACACAAGGCTTGATTTTTTGTATGGTTCAACCCAAAAAACTTAAAGGTAAAAACCTCCCATGCGTTGGGATGCTCACCCTGTACATAGGTGGGGAACGTCTCGAGCCATCCCAAGGGAGCCTGCATTCTTCGCAAGGACTCTAATTCCTTCGTGATTAAATCAATCGATTTAATTAATGGGTTTAGAAAAGGAAAGGTGGTGCTTTCGTAAAAATACTGTGGATTTTTTGAGCCCTTCATTCATGTAAAATTAAGATTTTTTTCAGTGAACATTGCGTTGTAAATTTGAGCACATGAAGTGCACCTTATTTTCCTTGTTGCTATGCCTTGCTTGTGTCTTTGGTGCACGCGGTCAACGGATTAACTGCATGAATGGTTTTTATGCGTTGCAACAAAAGAATTATGGAATTGCACTGTCTGAATTTCGATCACTACAAGAACGAAATCCCAGTGTTGCTGCCTACGGATTAGCACTCATCTATGGTTCCACGCGCGAGTTTAAGGATCTTGACTCCGCAATTTTTTACCTCGAATCAGCCATTGAAACGCATGCGGTATCGCTTTCCAAAAGTTCAAGAAGGAGACGTGATAACTTGGTGGAAATTGGTTGGGAAGCGGAGCACATGAAGGCCTTGTTTATGGTGTTGCTGCGAGAAAAATTCCAAACCCTTAAAGGGGAAAAAGAGCTGGGAAGCTTAACGGATCTGCTCTCAAAATTGCCGGCCACGGAGCTCAAAGACTCTGTGCTTCAGTGCCGAGATAGTTTGTGGTTCAATGCCTGTGGAGTTACTTCTCGGGCGTGTTTAATGACACTTCAATGGTCGTCTCCGAATTCCCAGTATATACCATCAATTCGACAAAGAATCGATGAATTGGAATTTCAGCAGTGGGTAATTCACGGATCGGAATTAGAACTTTCCAGTTACATAACGTATCACCCAAGAAGTCCCTTTACGTCGTTGGCAGAAGATGAGTTGTATCAATTATACCTGCTCTCCAATGATACAGTTCAGTTTAAATCATTCATTGCCTTATATCCCTTTAACCGTAATGTTGATCGGATTTGGCGTGCTTATTATCAATTAAGCGCAGGAAATTATGATCCGGGCCGCATGCGCAGTTTTATTGATCGGAATCCAGACTATCCGTTTGTTGAGTTGGTAAGGGATGAATTGGAGAGTTTCGGACGGGCGCTCTATCCCTATGCCATTGAAGATGGGGTATTGGGTTACATGGGAGGTCAAGGCGAAGTACTAATTCCTGCTTCTTTTGATTGGGCAGGGGAATTTTTAGAGGGCCTGGCTGTTGTGATGAAGGGGGAGAAATATGGCGTAATCAATAAGCAGGGGAATATTCATATCCCCATTGCGTTCGATTTCATTTCTGATTTTCGTCAAGGCTATGCGATTTTTGAGTTAGACGGTACCTTTGGGGTTTTGAATCGAGCAGGGATTACCGTCATTCAGAATCAGTATACAGATCTAGAATGGGTATTTGGGGATTTGTTGGTGTATGAGGTGGAGGGGCAGAAAGGCTTAATGCAGATTACTGGTGAACCGTTATGCCCTCCGATGTTCGATGAACTAAATCCAGTAAATGAAATGTTGGCAATCGCCTCCAAAGCAGGGAAATCGGGAGTCATTAATTCCTCCATAACGGAGGTGATTAAGTTTCAATTTGATCGTATAATTAAAGTTCCACAGGGATTTCTTGTCGAGAAAAATGGACTGAAAGGCATCTATGATGTGATGGGTAAAGAGGTGTTAGCGGTTCAATATGATGGCATCGGGGAGTCCAAGCAAGGATTTCTAGTACTCAAGAAAGAAGGGATGTTTACGCATGTGAATAGCCAAACCTGGCGGATTAATTCAATGTGGTATACCGGGTATGAAAACGATTTAAAGTTAGCAACCTTCGTAAATGGACAGTTTCTAATCCAAAAAAAGAAAGCGTATTATTGGACAGATACCCTCAAGCGAACTGCGAAGCTCTTTGCCTTTGATCAACTGAATTCTGTGGGAGAAGTGCTATCTGGAAGGAAATCGAAAGCCGGTCAGTTCGGTTTTTGGGATCGAAATGGGGTGGAATTGTCACCTTTTCATTTTGATTACGTTGAACCCCTTAGTAACGGATTTTTTCTAGTGAGTCGGGCTGGTGTGAGTGGGATTTATTCAACAGTTGGAGTGCCATTGATCCCTTGTAGTTTCGATGATATTGTTCTGTGGCAGGAAAATACGTACTACATGGTGCAAATCGGAACGAAAAAAGGTATTTTTACCTTGGATGGGAGGGAAGTGCTTCCCGTAGCGTATGATTGGATTAAGAAATTTAACGAACAATGTTGGATGTTGAATAACGGGGGAGAGTTATGCTACTATTTTCCGGAGACTCAACAATGGATTAAGCGTAAAGGTTAGCGAATGTCGAATAGAGAACGCATATTATTGTCTTTTATACTCTCCATGGCGTCCATTATTTTTCCAATAATGGCTGTTGTCATTGTGAGTAACGACCGCTATGTGCATGTGGAGCCCTTTTTTACTCCAGAAATAGACTTGGCTGAGCCCGAACGTGAGATTTTGATTGATCCCGCGGAGATTTTTGTCAATCAACAAGCTGATGACCCAAAGAGTTTGGTGCGAAATCAAAACGATAATCGTGCGAATTCATACGAGGAATATTCACAGAATCAACCCTCAGGAGACCCTTATCAGCGAGTCAAAGACTTTGAGCAATCCTTGTTCAATGAGGCGGGGGGAGAAAAAGAGCGAACAAAACTTCGTTCGGAAATGGACCAACGCAAACAAAATCAAGCGAATAATGCCAATGCGAATAAAAATCCCGGCAAAACAGAGTCCAATGCTGCAAATCAATACTCCGGTGACGTTATGGTGGAATTTCGACTAGAAGGCCGAACCGCATTTGAGAATAACAATTGGTATGTGCGCAATCCAGGGTACACCTGTGGATATGGTTCTTCAGGAAGGGTAGTAGTTTCTATTAGGGTTGATAAAGGGGGTAAGGTGGTGGAAGCAACCTATGATGCTGCGAAAAGTAGTGGAGCAAATCAGTGCATGATAGAGCAATCGGTGCGATATGCTAAAAAATCGAAATTCAATTTTAAAGATTCAGCTCCCACCCAACAAACCGGAACTAT
>CANHHA010000008.1 GCA_947460825.1 Flavobacteriales bacterium | reverse complement strand
CTAAGCACGAAACTCGCCTCAAGATGAGATTTCTTTTAAGGGCCGTGGTAGACGACCACGTTGATAGGCTACAGGTGTAAAGACAGTAATGTCAAAGCCGAGTAGTACTAATAACCCGTAGACTTACAACTCAAACTTTATTATTTTTTTTACTGCTTCGATCATCCGATATTTCAATACCCATTTTTAGCTTTGGGTGTCTATAGCAGCATGGTCCACCTCTTCCCATTCCGAACAGAGAAGTTAAGCCTGCTTGCGCTGATGGTACTGCCCTTTTGAGGGTGGGAGAGTAAGTCGACGCCGCTTTTATAACCCCGACATTCGCAAGAATCGTCGGGGTTTTTTGTTCGCTCCCGCCTCTTTCGAATAGCATATTTGATTTGTCTATTTTTTAAAGTTTAGCGTTCATTGGTAAACACTAATAACAATAAAAAATAGATTTGACAAGCTAAACCCGCTTAGCCTTTTGACAGAGTAGGGATAACTTTAAAAAAGAAATATATTAAAAATTACAAATCCGATATCAGGAGACGAACGGCAAGTAGCAATCCAGAATTTTCATAACCAAATGACTTGGCAGGAAGCTATAAGTGCCTGTAATGGATTAGGTAGTGGTTGGCGGCTGCCAAATAAAGAGGACCTAAAAGCAATGTACGAACAATTGCATGGAAAAGCACAAGGAAACTTCAAGGAGGCCGACTATTGTAGTAGTACGTAGTTCGACGGCAACTTCGGCGTTGCGTGGTTCTTCAACTTCTGCAATGGAGTAGCCTTCATCGGCAATAAGGACGTTACGAGCTGTGTGCGTGCAGTTCGGCCTTTATAACTATTTAACTATTTAACAATTTAATACCGCGAAGTGGTCGAATTTTTGCGAAAGAGGACAGACAATACGATTAATTAAGTGGTAGTCCTTGTCCTTGGTGGTCCAGATCCTGTGAGGCTGGTTGCTTTCAGCTCTTAAGGCTTTTCAAGATATGTCTTTACGTGCGCGAAACCTTCTAGCAATTAACTATTACCGTGAAGCGTACTGTCCTTCCTAATCTGTCTTTGTAAACACCTTCTTGCGAAAGCGTCTCCAGGCTTGGCAATTCAGAGACAAACATATCATAAGCATCTGGATTGTCTTTGTCCTTAAATACTTGAATCTTGTCAAATGGCGCCCCTAATTCTTTCGCTGATGTTTCCACTTCAGCTGGAAGTGCTTTCTCATAGTTCCAACGCTCCCACTTTGAAAGAGTCCCAACTCTAAAGCCAGAGTATTTTCTTTCTATCTCGTTAAACAATGCTTTTGTCTTAGGAAGAAGTTCGTGAGCTCCCATTAATTCAACGATAATTTTTTCTTTAAATCTGAGCTAATCCCTCCCTTATTAAGGTAAATGTTGATGGTTTTTAATCGGAAATATTGTTCTGAAACATACAAATATCCTTTAGGATAATTACTTGTGCCCCAAGAGTTCTTAACCAATAAATAGTTCGTTCCATTTTGGTCTTTGTATAATCCTACAATGTGCATCCCGTGATCGTCCGTGGTTGTTTTATTGTCATACCCTTTTTGACGTAATGCTGCGGTAACAGAAACTTCTTTGGTTGGGCTAAGAAATGCGTTAGAGTTTCTTTCTGCTCCTGCATCGTTATAGTTTCTGTTGTCTTTTCCAGAAACTTGTATAGTACTTAAGTCTTCAGGAACCAAAGCAATACCATTTTTGAAACTAAATCCTTTCTCGGAAACATCTGCACCCCATGCCACTGTGTATCCATTCGCTAATGCATTTGAAACGGTTGCCATCAAATCATCTAACCCTACATTGTATGAATCTCCCCAATTATAGTTATCCGGAATAGCTAATTGACATGTAGCATAAGGAGCATGATTCGTGAATGAGGTTAAAGACACATAGTCATCCATAGTTAATCCGATGCTTGTGGCATACGTTTGAGGGGTATACTTTTTTCCTTTCCATTCAAATTCTTTGATATCTTTTCCCACATAAGCGTCTAAAATACCGTTAACTGCAGGTTTCCAACTTGAACTAATTCCACTAGCGCTAGCACTCATATATTTCAGCAAACCTTGAACAGAACCATTCAGTACTTCAAAAAATTCTGCGTGGTCATATGATTCATTTCCGTTTAATCCGTTATACACATCGTAAGGAACAATACCATAATTCTTAATCACCCATGGTATGTCATGAAAAGCACCACCCTCGCTGAAGTTGATTTTTCCATCCATACGAATAAACTTATCCGCTTTATTCTCGTATGATTTTCTCACCACAAACATTTCAGAAAGGGCATCTGGATTTTTGTTCCCTTTTCGAATTAATTCAGATTCAAAAAAAGAAAGACCGGAAAAACTCCAACACGTTCCTGTTTTTCCTTGACTTTGCACGGGTGTGGCATCAAGGTGATGCACTTTGGTGAATGCGTAATTACTTCCCTCAATATTCGTTACTGTTTGTGAAAACGCAAAGAAGCTTAAGAAAAGCACAAGGGTAAATATGAATGTTTTCATAGGGGTTATTTTAAAATCCAAGTTTGAATATTTAATGAATTTGCTTTATTAAGGATTGAATCTATGGCTTCTTCTGAAAATCCTTGACCAAGGGATACTTTATACAATGACCCTTCGTGAAGAACAGAGCAATTAAACCCTGATTTTACCAGCTTTTGTTCTAGTCGATGGGCATTTTCTTCACTTGAAAAACAGCCCGCAATGCAGTACATCACATGGGGTTCGATGATAGATATTGTCGGTTCATGGGGTGTAACCGTTGGGCTTATCTGTTTCTCATAAGCATCCGTATAGGTCGTTTCAACAGGTACTTCCTCAAGCCCAGGCAACTCAACCTGTGTTTCTTGGTATGCGCGGTTGTTCTGAGTTTTAAACGGATTGAAATCCTGGTATGAGAACATGCCGGATTCGAGTGCGGGTGTTTTTACCGGTATCCAATAGGAATAAAAGGCAAGGGGTATTGCAATGGCTGCTGCAGCTGCATATTTCCAAACCTTAGCGTTGCTAGGCATCTTAATAACAGAGGGAATTTCCTCTAAGGGTTCTAGGCGCGCTGGAACAAAGCGAATTACTTCTAGACCGTAGGCGGTCATGAGCAGATTAAAAGAACGATCTTGTTCGAATTGTATGTTCCCCTCGGGATCTTTCCAAAATTGGCCAATGCTAGAAATTTTAAGCGGTTTTCCTAAGGCAATGGTTTCATTCCAATGGCTTACTTCAAATTCAATTTGGCGAATACTTGTTGCGTAATCAGCATGATTTAGCAGCCCGTAGCGATTAGCTAACAAACCATCTTGTTCTCTCAATTGAATGTTAAAGCCGAGTTCTTTGTACGGGGGAAAAGCCATTCCGTTTTCAAGATCAATGCGCGCACTTTTCTGCTTCACAATAAACCCACCAAAAGAAGGAACAACAACACAGTCATTGGTTTGCAATAATTCTAGAAGGATTTCATTAAGTGAAGCCATGTGTCAAATTTACGAAAACTTAAAAAGAAATAAAAATGCACTTAAAGTAGCCGGAGAACCTGTTCGAGGTCTTCTGGAACATCGATGTTTGGAGTTTCAATTTCAGTGAGTATCGTTCTTATTTGATAGCCAAAATATAACCATCTGAGTTGCTCAAGCGACTCGCTTTGTTCGAGTTCAGTAACGGGTAAAGCAACGAGTTTTTGAAGGATTTCATTTCGGAATCCGTACAAGCCAATATGTCTTAAGGGAACAATTGAAGAGGAATGACGTAAAGAGGGAATTGCCGCTCGGCTAAAAAGCAAGGCATCGTTTTTATGATTAACTACCACTTTTATTCGATTTGGGTTATTCATTGCTGCTGTATCGATATGCAGAGATACCAGTGTAGCGATGTCCACCTCTTCATGTTTAAATTCTTGGATTAACAGGGAAAGTTGCCGCGGATCTACCAAGGGTTCATCCCCTTGAATGTTTACAACAATGTCCATTTCTGGAAAGAGCGCGGCAACTTCACCACAGCGTTCCGTGCCTGATTGATGTGTTGACAAAGTCATCATTGCTTCACCGCCGAACGAGTTCACATGCTGAAAAATTCGATCGTCATCCGTGGCTACAATGACTCGGCTTAGTTCCGGACATTTGCTTGCGCCTTCATAAACCCGTTGAATCATGGTTTTCCCCTTGATATCGATTAAGGGTTTACCGGGAAACCTACTCGACCCAAAACGTGCAGGAATAATGCCCAATACCTTCATTAGAATTTCATAGATAATTGAACTATGAAGTTGCGAGGTGCTTGAATATCCCCAGGACGGCTGCTCGTTTCCGAATTTAATATGTTATTAGCGATGAATGAGACCTTCAATAAGTCGGTACATTGATAGCTGATTCGCGCATCGAACGTTATGTTTCCTTTGTTGTATACTTGACGGTATTCTTTTAATCCAGGAAGGATAAACGTTCCTGCAACATCGTCCTCGAATACCTTGTCGATATTTCGCATGTGGCTATTGTAACGGTTTGAAATCCCAACTCCCCATTTTTTGTAAACTGCTTCAACATCAGCTCGAACTAAGTGTCTAAATCGGTATTTGAGCATATTGCCGCTATCGGAATTACTGGCGGTATATTTTGGATCCGCATTTAATGATATGGGATTCATGTAGGTATATCCAATCAATGAAACAATTTCCACATCGTTGATTTTTCCCGTACTATTGAAGGATAACTCGACCCCGGTAATTCGTGCCTTTTCCACATTCTGTGCCCTAAACCCAATTAAATCATTAAAGGTGTACCCTTGGCTAAGTAGTTGATTGAATTCAATAACACCCTCTGGAGTTGAGCCATCAATTGAATTTCCATTGGTAGGATTGAACGTTCCAAAGGAAAATTCAATCATGTTATTATAGTTGTTTATAAATCCTGAAACATCAATCATGCCTTTCCAGTCTCCCATTTTCACCCCTTGTTTGATACCGATTTCCGCAGCCCATCCCGTTTCAGGTTTAAGGGTTGGATTTGGGAAAATATTTAAGGCCCCAACGGATGTGCTCGTAAAGCGCTCTCCTACCGAAGGGTATCTGATTCCTTGTCCGAATGAAGCCCTTAAATGGGTATATTTTTTTAGTTCATAATGAGCTCCTGCTCTAAATACCGGATAAAAAGGTAATACCTTATTTCCGATTTTAAAGTCAGAATCCCCTTTTTTATTATCCATGGTGAAATACTCTGCGCGCATTCCCCCGGTAAAATCGAATTTACCAATGTGATGATCATATTGGGCATAAGCTGCGGCATTATTAGAGGAATGGTCACCAAATAAGTTCGAAAATACTACATTACGGGTGCCAAACAAACCAGAAACAAGGGTGCCTCCAGATTTGAAATTGCGCTGAAAATTATAGTCTGCGATGTAAACGACTGCCCCGTTACTTTGCTGTTCATTACTTATGTTCTGATTCGTTGTGAGGTAGGCTCTTGTTTTTAACGTGTGTTTATTATTGTGCTTGTCGATATACTTGACATAGGGATCGATAAACAGGCGATTAGACAAGTTGAATGTGAGGGTTGATGCCGGATTTGACGTGTCGGCACCCCCGCTTGGCGTATACCCTTGATCTGCACTTTGCCAAATCAAGAAATTACCCGTTTTATGCAATTGATAATTAAAACTTACGCCTGCTTTTAGTCGTTCGATTTTTACCGGACGAAGGTATAAGGTACCGCTAATTCTCCCACGTGTTTCCGTTTCGCCTTGTCGATACCCTTGATCGTTATAAAATACAGTAGAAAGTGTATAACCAGTGCGCTTAAACATTTGGCTGCGAAACACTTCCACTTGCTGGTTCATCGGGTTAAACCGTTGTGCGCTGTCTTTGCCCCACCATTGCATAGATTTCCTTCTAGGACTATCATAGATCCCAGTTTGCACTCTAATTTTGGTTTCTGGCTTTAATCCAGGTTCCTTTTCTGACAAGGCGATCACCCCATTTAATGCACCGCTGCCATAAAGAACGGAAGACGCACCTTTTATAACCTCCACCTGAGATGCTTGTTCTATTGGAATAGCATTCCATTGGGTATCTCCTGCATACCCCGACAACAGAGGTAAGCCATTCCATAACATCATAACACGACTCCCTGCACCATATGCGAACCCAGAACCACCACGAATACTCACTTGACCATCCATAGTAAATACGCCCGGAGTTTGTTCCACCGCTTGCTCTAAATTTACCATCCCCTTATTTTCAATTAAGCGAGGTTTAATTACTTCAAGCGAAATCGGGATTTCTTCAATTTTTTGTGCGCGTTTATTTGCGGATACCACCACAGTTTGCTCAGTTTTCTCATTCAAACGCATCGCATAATTTATCGTGCCAAGGCTGGAAATAACTAAGGTGTCAATTCGATATTCTAACAAATTAAATACCAATTTTAACGGGAGTGTAGTGTTGCTGAAACTAAATTTCCCATCGAAATCAGAGAGTTGTTTTTCTCCGGTGGATGCATATATTTTAACACCATACAATGGTTTCCCTGTAGATTGATCGGTAACTACGCCATTAAGTTGGGCGAAGGAAAGAGAGGTATATAAAAAAGAGATGAGCAACAATAAAAATAAACGCATAAGTTAGGTTTTGGGGCTTAAAGAAACAAAAAATTACAAAGCCAACTGCATTTGAAGGATGAAGTTTCTTGGTGCTTGAACATCACCAGGCCTACTGACGTATTCCTTGTTAAAGAGATTATTAGCAATAAAATTAATCTTAAATGCTTCATTGATTTGATACCCAAAACGCGCATCAAAAACAGCCACTCCTTTATTGAAAACAGAACGATACTTAGCCATGCCTACCAGTAATTCCTCTCCAAGCACCCCGTCTTCAAAGACTCGGTCAATGTTTTTCATATAGCTGTTGTATCGTGAAGAAACTCCCACGCTAAACGCTTTGTAAGTCGCCTGAATATCGGCCTTAGCCATGTGATTAAAGCGATATTTTAACATGTTCGTGGTTGGGTCTGAAAAGGAGAGTTTGTACAGAGAATCTTTATTAAGACTAATGGGATACATATACGTATATCCGAGTAGGGTGGTTAAATCAACTTTGCCAATTTCCCCCATGCTATTGAATGAAAATTCCGCCCCACTAATAAATGCTTTCTCTGCGTTTTGTGCCTGAAATCCTATCCAATTATAAAAGTAATTGATGGCGTCCGGGTTCGTTGTTTGAAGAACGGCGATGCTGTCAGGCTTGTACAAACCAAAGGTAAATTCTGTCATATTAGAATAATAATTGGCAAAACCGGCGATGTCAGCCATCGCTTTCCACGACCCAATTTTAAATACTTGTTTCACGCCAAGTTCGGCGGCGTAACCAGTTTCCGGACGAAGGGTTGGGTTTTTGAAAATCACGACCCCGCCAACGGATGTCGAAACAAAGCGTTCAGCAACGGACGGAAAACGAATTCCTTGTCCTAATGATCCTCGAAGGTGAGTCCCTTTGAAGGGCTCATAATGAACTCCTGCACGAAGAATGGGATATATGGGTGATTCAAATTGACCTAAGGTGAATTTAGAATCCAAGGGAAGCGTATCTAATTTGCAGAATTCCAACCTTAAGCCGGTCGTAAAATCCCATTTTTTTGCCTTTATTTCGAATTGACTATACGCTGCAGCATTTTTACTGATGTGATCTCCAAAAACCCAACTTTTAATATTGTTGAGCATGTTAGTGGCTCCAAGTGTCACATTTGTTCCGCTATTTATCTTCTTTTGAAATTGATAATCGAAATAATACATTTGGGCAAATGAAGCATCATATACCTTGGTGTCATTCCCGGTCGTAACTAAATAGTATCGCGTTCTAACATGGTGCTTGTTGTTTTTCTTATCAATAAACTTAAGGTATGGATCCACATTAAATCGCACGGCCTTTTGTCTTGAAATGGTATTATCCATGGCTTGATAACACATTGAATCATTTTTCCATAATACAAAAACACCCGCATCTTGTAGCTGTAAGTTGTAACTTATACCGGCTTTCAATTTGCTGTTCTCTTTTATTGGACGATAATAAAAGCTGCCGTTAATTCGGACGCGTCTTTCTTGTTCACCTTGTCGAAAAGCCTCATTGTAAAAAACGTTGGTTCCGACGGTGTACCCAATATTTTTAATGGATTTTCCATAATAGAAATCAGCCATATGAAAGGTCGGATTGTAGGCCTGTTCCTTTCCTTTGCCCCACCATTGAAGTGACTTACGGTTCGGATTGTCATAAATTCCACTTTGAATTTTCGCTTCAATAACACCGTCAGGACCGGGCTCGCGTTCGTTTAGGGCTATAACTCCGTTTAATGCACCGCTGCCATAGAGCACAGAGGAGGCACCTTTTAATATTTCTATCTGAGAAGCTTGTTCCATGGGAACGGCATTCCATTTGGCGTCACCAATATCAGGCGAAAGCATGGGGACCCCATTCCATAACAATAACACCCTGCTTCCCGCACCATAGGCAAAGCCACCCCCACCCCGAATGCTCACCTGACCATCCATCACATAAACACCTGGGCTTTGATTAACCGCTTGGGCAAGGTTGGTTAGCCCTTTGTTTGCTACCAACGCAGGTTTTATAATTTCAATGGAGATTGGAATTTCTTCGATTTGTTGGTCTCGTCTGCCTGCACTAACGACCACCGTATTCATAACCCGTTGCTTCGGCACTAATTGGACATTTAGCCTATCTAACGTCGTTATTTCAAGGGTTTGTGTGATGAATCCATTAGTGCGAATGGTTATTGTTGCGGGTAATGGTATGTTATTCAGTATAAAATTCCCTGTAACATCCGATTTTACCACTTGATTTGAACGTTCGTGAATCACTTTAACCTCACTCAACGGTTTTCCATCTTCTGATGAGTTTATCGTTCCAATAAGTGTTTGGCTGAAGCCTTGAAATAGAGAGAAAAGACAGATGTTAAAAAGTAATAATCGCTGCACGTCAAGTTAATTTATCCGTAAATTAGAGTTAACGAAGATATAAAAAAATGGGAAATGATGGTTTAGTGCAGAAAGTAGCGATGAGTTTTTTAGTTGGTCTTGGTCCGATTCGTATTCACAGTATTCTCTCTGAGCTTAGTCCCGAGCAATTTTTTTCACATAGTATTTCCGAAATAAAACAATGTACAGGACTTTCAATAAATCAATTAGCATCCATGGAGCGGAATCGGGCCTTGGAATTCGCCGTTAAGGAAATTGAGGCATGTAGTGCTTATGGCATCAGTCCTGTTTTTATGTTAGACCCAAATTATCCAAGAAGACTAAAACAGTGTGTGGATGCACCAATTGTACTGTATTGCCGTGGTGAAGACACGCTGAACTCGCGAAGAGTGTTAGCAATTGTTGGTTCAAGAATGCACACTTCGTATGGATTTGAACTAATGAAGGAATTGACCTTAGGTTTATCGGAGGCGGGTGTAGTCTCTGTTTCAGGATTGGCTTTGGGAATAGACAGCCTGGCTCATGAATATTCCTTAAAACACAATATGCCAACCGTGGCGGTATTGGGCAGTGGACTGAATCAAGTATTCCCGAAACGAAACTCCAAATTGGCACAGGAAATTCTGGAACGTGGCGGGACATTAATTTCCGAATATTCTCTGTTTTCCAAACCGGTAAGAGAAAATTTCCCCGTTAGAAACCGAATCGTTGCAGGTCTTTCCGACGCGACCATCGTGGTGGAAAGTAGAGAAAAAGGCGGGGCCCTAATAACCGCAGATCTAGCCAATGATTATAACAGAGACGTTTTTGCCTTTCCGGGTTCAGTGCATCAACAGTATTCTGCCGGATGTAATGCGTTAATTCGACAACAAAAGGCTCACCTTGTTACGAATTCATCAGATATTCTAAGCATGTTGGGTTGGGATAAGCCGCGCCTCAGGCAAAAAGAGCTCGCGTTACCTGTGAATTTATCGCCTAATGAACAACACATTATTTCTATTTTAAAACAACACGAATCCCTATACATGGATGAATTGGTCGTTCATTCGCATCTGGCAACTTCACAACTACATGGACTGCTGTTAGGATTAGAGTTATCGGGGCAAATAGGCAGAACCTCCGGGGCAAAATATCGGATTAACTAAGTAATAACATAATCTTTGGAATGAAAATCATACAGCCGATGACCATGGCAATAACAGAGAATATCAGTACCGCTCCAGCGCTTAAGTCTTTTATTGTTTTTATTTTAGGATCTCTGTCCACAGAAATTAAATCACACAATTTTTCAATGGATGAATTGAGGGTTTCTAATGAAAGCACCCCACCGGTTAATATAAGCACAACAATCCATTCCCAACCTTGAACGTTTAATAAAACACAAAGTACGAGGGATACCAGACCGCACCCAACTTGGATTTTGAAATTTTGACCTATTTTCCAACCTTGGATTATTCCTGAAAACGCGAATCCTAAGCTATTAAAAAATCGTTTCATCGTTTGATAAATCTTGAGGTGATTTGTTCCATTTCAACGGTTGAAAAGGTTGCGAAATAGATGCCAGGGGCTAAGTTTCCAACCCATATTTGATTTGAATTTATTGCATTGCAATAGATCTTTCCAAAGGCATCGTGAATAATCAATTTTCCAGGCATGTTACTTGTGACGGATAGCCAATTATCTGTGGGGTTGGGGAATACGCGTATGGTTGGTTCTTGAGATTCACTAGCAATTGATGCATTGCATGTTCCTTGTATGTTCTGGTCTAACCAAATGGCTCGTTCACTAATATAATTCTTCATGAAATCCACATCCTCTTCATAGGTGTTTCCTACGAAGGCGTTCCAATTTACATATTCACCTATTATGGGCCATTGTATAAAATTTCGAATTCTCGCATCTTGAAGCTCTAAAGCCATTGAGTCTATCCAATAATTTATAGAATCAGTATGTAATGGACCTTGTCTTAATTCCTCCCAGCGGCAACGTAATCCATTTCGGTAACTCGGGGCATCCAATAAACGATGCCACCAAAAGGGTATTTGAGTTGTGAAATTGCAAATTTGATCAAAATTATATTGCCATCCCGTAGTTAAGAACGCATCACAATAATCAGCGTTTCCATAGGATAGATTGAAATCCCACATCGGCCCAGCGACTAACCTCCCTTGAAAATCCCCTGAATTTTTATCCTTGTACATGAAGGAGCTCGAACGATAACCATCCACCGTACGGCCGAGTTCTTGAAGTATAAAAAAATCATAAAAAGAAATTGGCTCTATCCATTGAAGGTATGCACCTTCAGGATTCGCTTGAATTGCTTGTTCAAAATTTGAAACATATGATGTTATATATGCAATTTGTTGCGCCTGTAATTCGTCAGATTCTGGATCGTGGAATTGAAATACAACCTCATTACTATAATTAGAATTCCAGGTTGTTCCACTTTCTCCTGTCAATTTGTCTACCTTAATAATATATCCCCCCGTAAGCGAGTCTCCTGCCAAATCATCAGGATCTACGGTGGCTATATTCACACGGTTATTATCTCTTTTTATGCGCTCTAGAAGCAAATAGACTCCCAAATATTGATTATCTATAAGTAATTCACAGAACCTAAACCGTGAAGCATAGTGGCCCATTTTTCTTGAAAGATTATAAGTTAATGCATCCCTTAACAAGGTCTTGTCAGGATAGGGGCCATTAAGAATCCAATCGTTTTCAATGGGCAATCCCATTAAAGAAACATTATTGTTCGTTCCAAGTAGAGTTTGAGTTTCAAAGCCATAACTTTTCTTTGGGTACTGTTGTGAGGTTGATCCACGAATTTCAATGGCTATTTTTCCACTGTAGTTATTAAATGGATCGGTTATTAAATTCAATCCACTTGAATTATCAATTACCCCCATGTCGCATACGATGCGAGTTAAATCATTAATTTGTTGTCCCGGGGGTGTTGTGATTTTAACAATAGGTAAACTTGAACTTGTCAAATTAACTTGGCAAAAAGCAAGTCCACCAACCAAGCAAAACAAGATGCCGATAGATTTCATATTGGTGAAAGTAAAAAACATCTTGGAACTTATAAAACATTTATAATATCTCCCTATTTTTGTACCAGTTCTTTACAAATTTAACTTATGAAGAAAGGTGGAGGGACCGGCCCTGTGAAACCTTGGCAACCTGTCTTCGCATAAGGTGCCAAATCCTATTCCTTGGTTGGAAAAAGATAAGTGTTGGCTTTTTGCCCTTCTTCCCTATTTTATATAATGACAGCAATTGAAAAACAACTTTTAGACCGTATTTTAGTATTGGATGGAGCTATGGGCACCATGATACAGCGATATCCATTGGAAGAGGAGGATTTTAGAGGCGAACGTTTTGCCTCTCATGCTTCCTCATTGAAAGGAAATAATGATTTACTTAACATTACACGACCGGATATCATTTTTGAAATTCATAAGGAGTATTTGGCTGCAGGAGCTGACATCATTGAAACAAATACGTTTTCTGGAACCACCATCGCTCAAGCCGATTATCACTTAGAGGATGCGGTATATGACATTAATTTCCAAGGTGCTAAATTAGCGAGGGATGCAGCGGATTTGTTTATAGATAAACCCCGATTCGTAGCAGGATCTATTGGGCCAACCAATCGTACGGCTTCTATTTCTCCGGATGTGAATAACCCCGGGTATCGAGCAGTGAGTTTCGATGAATTAAAAAATGCCTATAAAGAACAAGTAGAAGCCCTCATGGACGGAGGAGTAGATGTGCTGTTGATTGAGACGGTATTTGATACACTTAATGCAAAAGCGGCGCTTTTTGCGGCTAATGAGGTTTTTGAGCACCGAAATATTGCTCTTCCAATAATGATCTCGGGCACCATTACTGACCGCAGCGGTAGAACCTTATCCGGTCAAACCCCTGAGGCGTTCTTGATTTCTTTACAACATATTAAATTACTTTCAATTGGATTGAATTGTGCCCTCGGATCAGAACTGATGGAACCGTATTTAGCAGTGTTGAGTGATAAAAGCCCCTTCGCGGTTAGCGCCCATCCAAATGCCGGACTTCCAAATGCTTTTGGAGAATACGATGAAACGGCAGAAATTATGGCCCAAAAGGTAGATTCCTTTTTTAAGAAAGGGTTGGTGAACATCATCGGAGGATGTTGTGGAACTACGCCTGAACACATTGCGAAAATCGCTGAACTCGCCAATCATTATTCCCCTAGAAAATTTATACATGGAACGAATTCTTAAGCTTTCAGGGTTAGAACCTCTAATTGCTACCAAGCAAACTAATTTTATTAACGTCGGGGAACGAACCAATGTTACCGGGTCAAAAGCCTTTTTGCGTTTAATTGAAGAGGAAAGCTACGAGGAAGCCCTAGCCGTTGCCCGAGAACAAGTAGAGGGAGGAGCTCAAATCCTAGATGTGAACATGGATGAAGCAATGATTGACGGAAAATTGGCAATGGTAACGTTTCTGAATTTAATTGCCTCCGAACCTGAAATTGCCAGAATCCCAATCATGATCGATAGCTCCAAGTGGGAAATCATTGTGGCTGGACTCAAATGCCTGCAAGGAAAAGGGGTGGTGAATTCGATATCACTGAAGGAAGGTGAAGCCTTGTTTATTCAACAGGCTAAGTTCATTCAATCCATGGGAGCAGCCATGGTGATCATGGCATTTGATGAGCGGGGGCAAGCAGATTCCTATGAACGTAGAATTGAGATTTGTGCCCGGTCCTATGAATTGTTGGTGAATAAGGCAAATGTGCATCCGAACGATATCATTTTCGACCCGAATATCTTTCCCGTTGCTACAGGAATGGACGAACATGCACTCAATGCGCTTGACTTTTTTAGGGCTTCAGAATGGATCACGAAAAACTTACCTGGTTGCCATATTAGCGGCGGGGTCTCTAATGTGTCGTTTTCATTTCGTGGAAATAATGCAGTACGCGAGGCCATGCACGCAGCTTTTCTATACCATGCGATTCAGCACGGAATGAATATGGGCATTGTAAACCCAACGATGCTCGCCGTGTACTCCGACATCGACCCCGTATTGTTAGGGCACATAGAAGATGTGCTTTTTAATCGACGTGATGACGCGACCGAACGCTTACTTAATTTCGCGGAAACAGTTAAGCAAGGCAAAAAAGAACTGGTGGCTGATGAAGCTTGGAGAGCATGGGATGTAGAAAAACGCATCGAGCATGCCTTAGTCAAAGGAATTGATAAGTTTATTGAATCCGATGTAGCGCTCTGTTTACCCTTATTCCCAAAGCCCCTTCAGATTATTGAAGGACCATTAATGGCGGGTATGAATGTTGTTGGCGACCTCTTTGGTGAAGGTAAAATGTTTCTGCCTCAGGTGGTTAAATCCGCGCGAGTCATGAAAAAGGCGGTCTCATTTCTACAACCCTATATTGAGGCAGATAAGAATGGGGAAATACAAAAAGCGGGAAAGATTCTTATGGCTACGGTGAAAGGAGACGTTCACGACATCGGGAAAAATATCGTTGGGGTGGTCCTCGCTTGTAATAACTATGAAATTATAGATATGGGGGTTATGGTCCCTGGTAATCTAATTGTTAGTCGGGCGATCGAAGAAGAAGTGGATATTATTGGATTAAGTGGATTAATTACGCCGTCCCTCGAAGAAATGGTGAAGGTAGCCACTGAAATGCAGCAGCGAAATTTAAAGATTCCCTTACTCATTGGTGGCGCTACCACGTCTAAAGTACATACCGCGGTAAAGATTACACCGAATTATGAAGGGCCGGTTATTTATGTACCCGATGCATCCAGAGCCGTAACTGTTGCAGAAAAAATGCTCGGAGGAGATTCTAAAGCATACCACAATACCGTTTTGTTGGAGTACGAGCGAATTCGTGCACACCATGAATTACAGACAGCCACCAAGCGCATGGTTTCGATTGAAGCCGCTCGAAAGAATAAGTTAGTACTCGATTTTTCTGAGCACACCTTGGTGAAGCCTCCCACCCTTGGGGTGGTTGACGGAACGGTTGCTGTAGAAACGTTAATTCCATATATCGATTGGTCGCCTTTTTTTAGGAGTTGGGATTTACACGGAAAATATCCCGATATTTTATCCGACTCGGTGGTTGGGGTCGAAGCGACTAAACTGCTGGAAGATGCCAAATCTACCTTAGCAGAGGGTGTGGAACGGGGGTGGTTTGAACCGAAGTACGTCTATGGCCTGTTCAAGGCAAATTCCATAGGGGACGATATCGAAATTTACGAGGAAACTGGTCAAGAGGTGTTGCATTTGTCCATTGGATTGCGCCAACAAATTGAAAAAACCGCAGGACAATATAATGTGTGTTTATCAGACTACATTGCCCCCAAGGAGCAGGGCCTTGAGGATTATATCGGTTGTTTTGCAGTAACGGCAGGGGATGTAACCCAAGTATGTAAAGCATTCGAAGCTTCCAATGACGATTACACGAGCATCATGGTAAAAGCAATTGCCGATCGTTTGGCTGAAGCCCTTGCGGAATGGCTCCATGAACAAGTAAGGATTTCATATTGGGGTTACGACAAATCACCCCTGAAAAATGAGGACTTAATTGCTGAAAAATACAAGGGGATTCGTCCTGCGCCAGGGTACCCAGCATGCCCGGATCATTACGAAAAACTGGGGATCTTCAACCTGTTGGAGGCGACGAAACGCATTGGGATTACCCTAACGGAATCCCTAGCTATGAATCCAGCTTCCTCTGTTTCAGGCTGGTACTTTGCACATCCGGACTCAAAGTATTTCGGAATCACAGCGATTTTAGAGGATCAGTTTTTATCGGTGTGCGAGCGCAGAAATGTGAATAAAGAAGAGCATATTTCATGGTTTCCCTTCATGAAAAAATAATCTACATTTAAGCAACTATTTATCTACTTTTGTTGTCCTTATAAGGCCTATGAAAAGTATAATTATTTCTATTGTTTTTATTTGCAGTACAATTTCCATTTTGGCGCAAGCCCCAACGGCAAATTTTACGGCATCACCACTCAGCGTTTGTGCCGGTGTTCCGGTGAACTTTACTTCCACCTCCACGGCCAATGGTGGTCCAGCGATAAATCAATATTCTTGGAATTTTGGTGATGGAGTAACCGTAAGTACTCAAAATCCCACGCACGTCTTTACCACCTCAGGCACATTTACTGTTACTTTGGTTGTAACCAATACTGCAGGAGGGGTTGATTCAGAAATAAAAGCAAATTACATTACGGTATTACCCGCCCCTACGGTGGGCTTTAACGTAACAGGAATCGGTTGTGTGGTACCCCTAACCGTGGGATTCACAAATACTTCCTCAAGTGGTGCAAATTTTTCATACGCATGGAATTTTGGAAACGGACAAAACTCTAATACTCAAAATCCTGCTAATGTTACCTATAATTCCGCAGGAAATTTTGGGGTTCAACTCACAGTAACGAATACAACTACGGGCTGTGTAGCCAGTTACACGGACTCCATCGTGGTTAGTAATTTCCAAGCAGGAATAACTGCTCCCGCAGCAGGATGTGTTGGGACCGCTATATCCTTTCAAGATAATTCCACTGCCGGGGCTAACGCATGGAGTTGGAGTTTTGGTGGTCAGGGCAATAGTGCACAACAAAACCCCTCATTTACCTTTAATGCCGCTGGAACCTATACCATTACACTCACCTCCCAAAATACAAGTTCTGGGTGCACAGACAATGTTACCCACCAGATTACGATTCAAAACAACATTAACCCAACGTTCACTGCCAATCCATTAACGAATTGTGCCCCTTCAACGGTAACCTTTACGAATACCACAGGGGTAGCCGGGAATTATACCTGGAATTTTGGTAATGGTCAGACCTACACGGGTACCACCCCACCGCCTCAGGTATACACCTCTGGAGGTCAATTCAGCGTTACGCTTTCCGTAAGTACGCCATCTGGATGTACAGGAAGCACCACGCAAAATAATTACATCAACATCGTTAACATTCAGGCTGGATTTTTTGCGGATGAACCAGGAGGCTGCACCCCGCATACGGTTCAATTTACAGATACTTCCTCTACACCAAATCCCGCAAATCAGATTGTGAGTTGGCAATGGAATTTCGGAAACGGACAGACCTTTAACGGACAAAATCCTCCAAGTCAAACATATAATTTAGGGTTGTACGATGTTACCTTAGTAGTGACCTCTCAGTCGGGATGTGTGGATACCTTATTTATGAATGACTATGTAACGGTTGGTGACATAGATTTAGTGGATTTTACGGTAAGCCCCTTAGTTACCTGTGTAAAGCAAAATGTGAATTTCACGAATGGAACTGTAATTTCAGTACCCCATCAACCGAATGAAGTGACTTATTTTTGGGATTTTGGTGATGGCACCTCAACGCAAGAAAATCCTACCCACCAATTCACGCAAGACACCGGATATATCTCCGTGCAACTCATCGTTGATTTTCGTGGATGTAAAGATTCAATCACCATAGACTCTGCAGTGTATGTATTGGCGCCAATTGCTCAATTTAACCCTTCGCAACAATTAGTGTGCAACCCAGGAAATTTACCAGTGAACATAACATTTACCGACAACGCTATCCATGGTGAACAACCCGACAATGTAAGTATGACATGGGAATGGGGTGACGGAACTCCGAATACAAACATTGGAAACGCCGTGTTGGATGGCGTAAATAATGGAAATACAACCCACAATTTTGCGACCTATGGGTCCTACACCGTGGAACAAGTAATTCACAACTATACCACCGGCTGTCATGATAGTATTACAAAGACTATAAATATTTCACAAATCGCTGCGCAGTTTACCATGTCGAATGATTCGGTTTGTAGAAATGATAGTTTGCTTCTTTTTAATGCGAGTACCTCTTGGAATGCACATCCATTAACCAATTGGTCCTATGCCATGGGGAATGGACAAACTGTTACCTCAGGACCGAATCCAGCCTATGTTTATACTACACAAGGTCTCTATAACATTACACTTACAGTAACAAATAGTGTTGGATGTACCGCGCAAATTATGCATCCTGTGCGGGTATTGAATATTCCATTCCCAATTATTTCTGCCCAAAATGCGGTGGGTTGTTCTCCCTTTCCCGTTACCTTCACAAACAGTTCAATGGCTGTTGGAAATGGTATGCCATTGTCGTATTTCGTCACTACATTCTCTGATGATAATAGTTCCGTGACCACGAATGCCGTGAATCAGCCAATAAATCACACGTTCAATGGCAATGGCACCTATTATGCAACAATGGTAGTTTACGATGTATTTGGTTGTTCTTCAACTCCGGCTACGGTGCCAATAACCATCACAAAGCCAACTGCGAATTTCACCTTTCCTTCGGTTGTTTGTACGTCAGATACCAACCTCACCTTGAATTCATCCACGGGCGTTGGTAATTTATCCTATGTGTGGTATGTTAACAATCAAGCGTTTGGAACTGCTCAGGATACAGGTATTGTTTCGGTTGTTCCGCCGAATCTTCCAGTGAGTCAATTGAGTAGTACCTTTAATTTATCGCTTGTCGCCATAGATTCCAACGGATGTGAGGACACCTTAACTCAATTGGTTACTGTTTCTTTACCACATGCAATTCCTGCATTTAGCTTTAGCGGTGCGGTTTTAAATGCCAATGGAGAATATGCATGTCCACCATTATTCGGAACCTACATCGACTCTTCACAATCTTATGGCAATATAAGTGCATGGGATTGGGGTTTTGGTGATGGGAATAACTCAATCCTGGAGGACCCAAGTAATACTTTTGTGATTAATGGTGCCTTTGATCTTACCCTTCAAATTACCGACCAATACGGATGTGTTGATGACACAACAGTTGACAATCACGTAACGATAGGTGGTCCACAAGGGGTGCCAGGTTTTGTTCAAAACCCAAATTTGTGTGCCCAAGGTGCCGCATTCCTCGTACAAGCACCGGTAAACGTAGACAGTTTAATTTGGAATATGGGTGATGGAAACTTTGTGTATAACGAAACAAATTTCGTGTACAATTACGAAACTCCAGGAACCTATCAGGCGACAGTTACCTTAATCAGTCCCGATGGCTGCGAAATCACTACGGTGCTTGATTCCGTTACCGTATTTGACGATGGATTAGATGCTGACTTTACCGCAACCCCGATGTTGGTTGATCAAAACGACCCCGTTGTGTTCGCAGATCAGTCCACATTCATTGCAAGCCCAATTGTGAGTTGGACTTGGGATATTAATAACGATACCACCTACACCCTAAATAATAACGGCGATCAAACAACGAGTTTTGCTTTAAGTGGACCATATACGATTACCCTAACCGTAGTTGATCAGCAGGGATGTGAGGATTCATATGCATTAGTCATCAATGTAAAAGACCCGGATTTAATTATTCCGAATGTAATTACTCCGAATGGGGATGGAGTGAATGATCAATTAGTGTTATCTGAGCAATTCTTTAAAACTTATCAAATTCAGATTTTTAATCGTTGGGGTCATATGGTATATATGATTGAGGATCAAACTGGTATTGCATTGTGGGACGGGGATACTTCAGACGGTGTTCCATGCACGGATGGTGTATATTTCTACCGCCTTATCGGAGAAATGCTTGGAGGTACTGCTGTTGACCGAAATGGTTTTGTAACGGTGATTGGGTCAAAGTAACCCGAGTCCTTGCATCTTCTCGTAGCCTTCGTCAATACCCAAATTTGTTGAAGTTGCTGCTTGCACTGCGAGCACATCGCACCGTTCGTTTTCGGGATGACCTGCATGTCCTTTAACCCAATGAAAATTCAGGGTATAGTTGGGATGTAGTTGAAGGTATTTTCTCCATAAGTCTTCATTTTTCTTTCCTTTGAAGCCTTTTTTCTCCCAAGCCCAGACCCATTTTTTTTCAATAGACTCAATCACATATTTTGAATCTGAATAAATATGAATGGGGTATTTGTTTGTATTTACAAGTTCCAATGCATGGATAACCGCCCATAATTCCATTCGGTTATTGGTCGTGAGTCTGTAGCCCTTGGATACTGTTTTCTCGTTCGTTCCAAATTTCATAACAATGCCAAACCCACCAGGACCAGGGTTTCCTCTCGAGGAACCATCTGTATATATTTGTATGCAATTAATCATGACTTTTTCACGCGATGGGATTGATCTTTGATAAAACTCTTCCAACCACCTCCCTTGGCTTTATTGTGTTCACCTACTCCTTTTGAGAACACATGACACACGGCCACTGCCAACCCATCCGTGGCATCTAAGTACTTAGGCATTTCATCGAAGTTCAATAAGGATTGCAACATGGCAGCAACTTGTTCTTTGGAGGCGTTACCGTTGCTTGTAATGCTTTGTTTAATTCTACGAGGAGCATATTCTTCAAATGGGATATTGTGATTCAAACAGGCGGCAATTGCAACCCCTTGGGCTCGTCCCAATTTTAACATGGATTGTACATTTTTGCCAAAGAACGGAGCCTCAATCGCCATTTCATCCGGCTTATACTCTTCTATTAATCCGTTGATGCGTTCCAAAATACGTTTTAATTTGTCAGGATGGCTCGGCAACTTATGAAGTTGAATAATTCCGAAATTCACCAAGGACAGTTTACCGTTTTTAACATGGATTAATCCATACCCCATCACCGTGGTTCCGGGGTCAATTCCAAGAATTATTCTATCTTCAGCCATTGAAAATGCAAACGAAAAGTAAAGCTACTCAATTTAATGCCACCCTTGAGGTCTTCATTCGATTTCTTTTATTCGCTTGCTTTGCGGTAATCTGCTATCAACTGCTCTTTAAGTGGCTTTCATTTGAGGCGATTAATGTCACTAATTATTTCTTTATGTTTTGTGCGTTCCTTTTATTTCCGATAAATTTTTGGTTAGAATGGAAGCGCTTTCAGCGGAGTGTGGATCAGTATGATATACCTCAATCCGATCAATACCATGCGTTTTTTCAGGGGATAGTCGTTTCCTTTTTCACGCCGGCATTCATTGCAACTACTTTTGGTCGCTTTGGAATTAAAGATCGGATGCGAAATCTCCAATGGATGGGCGCTGGGGTGCTTACCGGATTGGCTCAATTTTCGGTGACCATGTTGTTTGCCGCTGTAGGTTCATGTTATTTATTTGGAATGAGTCGCCTGTACATGACCCTATGCTTTATCGGTGCATGCCTATTGAGTTTGACCGCGTATTTTTTTAAACTCAGGTACCCAAACGCTTGGGGGAGGTGGAAGTTAATTCGTACACTTCAAGAATTACCTCGCACTCCGATGAAACCACAAATTTTAATATGGAGTGTAGTTCGTTACCTTGTTTTTTCTGTTCAATTTCACCTTTTATTGCTCGGATTCGGAGTTCCTTTCGAGCTAAAACAACTATTTATTCTCATGTTAAGTTATGGATTGATTACCTGGTCTCCTTCCATTTTATTTGGTAAACTTGTTTTGCGGGAACTCATTGCGGTGGCTGTATTTTCTTGGTTTGCCTATCCTAAAGAAGAAATTATGTTGACTGCTTTTTTTACCTGGGGGTTTAATGTGTTACTTCCCGTTTTATTTGCCTTAATACGTATATCGAGTACATGGAAAGCACGGTTTTTCTCCTAATATATTTATTCTTGCTGGCATTAATAGTTGGTGTTGGTGGGACAAGCTATAAGTTCAAGGCTCGGTCGAAGACTTCTGAAACTATTTCATTAGAAAAAATAACCGTTTTAATTCCGTTTCGGAATGAAGTCGATTCATTGCCTAGAATCATAGGGTCTATGCAGAATTCAATTAAACTTCCCTTAGAAATCATTTTTATTAATGATCACTCTGATGATACGGGCCTAGCATATCTTCAGCAACATGTTAATGATTTGCCCATCACCTTAGTATCACTCCCAGATCAAAAATTCGGTAAAAAGGAGGCACTTAGATACGGCATGGAACATGCTCATGGGGACTATTACCTCACCTTGGACGCAGATGTTTTTTTTGGTCACAACTTCTTTGCTGAATTAGAAAAGCTTCCTACTGCGGACTTATGGATCCTACCGGCTATATTAATTGGGCCATCCAAGAGACAGCTATGGCAAGAAATAGATTTGCACATAATGAATGCAATAAACGTTGGATTATATGGGCTGTTTCGACCAGTAATTGCAAGTGGAGCGAATTTATTATTTAGTAAAAGCGCGTTTTTAACGGCAGATGATTATTGCTCACATCAACACATATCAAGCGGCGATGATTTATTTCTATTACGGGATTTTAGAAAAAACGGAAAGGATATACGTTTGATTTCAGACCCCTTACTTGCAGTATATACCTATGCTCCTAAAGGGATTTTTGCTTTTTTACATCAGCGCATCCGATGGATTTCAAAAACAAGTAAGGTTAAAGATCATTTTGCTACAAGCTTAGGGGTAATTCAAACGTTACTATCTCTTGTTTTTTATACCTTATTGGGTATATATCTATTCAAGGCGGAATACTCGGAAATGCTGTTTTTGTTATTCGTAAAGACAGGACTGGATTTGATATTCTATGCCCCTTATTTTTTTAGATTTAAACGAATTCACTCTTGGGTACTTTTTCCACTCTATGAAGTGATTTTCCCATTATATAATGTACTTTTATTAACCTTAATTTTATTCCTGAGTCCAACATGGAAAGGAAGGAAAGTTAATTTATAAAAAAGCACCTAGCATCATGAGGATTAGCATTAAAAAGATTTGGAGATATTTATTAGTGGTCCTAGTAATTTCATTAACTATCGTTGTAATTCAGAATATTAATGGCCATGAGAAGGATATACCAAAAGTGGTTCAAGATATAAACAGTGGGGTTATCGGTGCGATTTTAACAACCATCATTACGCTGCTATTACTTTCAAATCAAACAGACTTGCAAGAAATTCAGACTAAAAATTCTGTCATCTATGAGGAGAAATTAAAACTGTATAATGAGTTTTTAAAGGTAATGAGCAGATCCCTACAGGACGGAAAATTAGCTCCTGAAGAATTGAAAAATATAATCTTTCAATATTCCATTGTTCGAATTCATATCTCAGCTGATGGGGCTCAGAAAATTGAACATGCAATACGCTCTATTGACGAAGAGTTTTTCTATGTGGATGAGAATTATGTACCCAAATTTGACCGGTACATTCAATTATATACTGAAATATGTAATGTGTTAAGAAAGGAACTCTACCTGAATAATCAAGAGGTAGATTTAGCCCCTTTTGCTTTTGATAATTTCTTAAAAATCGCATATCAACACCGTGCTGTAAAGCTTCCGATTAATTCCTTTCAAGATGTATTGGCTGAATTTGAAAAAACCAGGAGTATCTATATTGATGAAAGTAAAGGAAACAAAATTCAATTTGAATTGTCTCAGGAAAACATCAAGAATCTAACAGAGGCATTTCATTTGATCGAGTTAATTTTTAACGGGTATACGGATCATAAAATTGAGCGACGTTATTTATTAAAACAGTATAACGTGAATGGGAAGATTTATCTCGGGATGCTTAATGTGTATTATTCAGTTGGAAATGTGCAAATAGCGACGCTTGGTGTTTCTCAGAAAAACAGAATTTATTTCAAGATAAAGTTTGAAAAAGAACGAATTATTTCGTTTGAACCCGAAACGATTGTAGCAGAATACGAAACTACCATTAGGGAGGATTTGCACTTATTTTTAAGCGGTATAAATCCAAATTCAAAAAAATCTCCAACAGATTAAATTGCCTATTTTTATTCAAGTCTACCTGCGAATATCATACCTTTGCGCATGCGAATTCTTATGGTTTGTTTAGGGAACATTTGTCGATCACCGTTAGCCGACGGTTTATTGCGCAACAAGGTATCCGAAAAGAAATTGCCTTGGATGGTGGATTCCGCAGGCACTGCCGCCTACCACATTGGAAACCCTCCAGATCATCGAATGATTCAAACAGCTAAGGCGAATAGAATAGACATTTCAGAGCTCCGTGCTCGGCAATTTACAGCACAAGATTTTGTAGCGTTCGATCGCATCTATGTAATGGATCAAAGTAACTACAACAATGTACTTCGTTTAGCGACTACGAATGCCGATCGTGAGAAAGTTTATTTACTCCTTGATCACCTGTACCCAAATAAACAACTAGAGGTTCCCGATCCTTATTATGGGGACCAATCGGACTTCGATGCGGTATTTACCTTAGTGAATGAAGCAACAGAAGCATTAATAACTGACATAACAAATGACAAATAAAAAAGGAATACTTTGGTTAATCCCCAACACCCTTGGAGGTGAATCTACTGCCGATATTTTACCAGCACAGCTCACTGAAATCATCCGTGATTTAAGACATTTTGCAGTGGAAGATATCAAATCTGCGCGGCGTTTGTTGCGTAAACTGGATCGTAATTTTCCGATTGATGAATGTACCTTTCATACGATGAATAAGCGTTCTTCGAAAGATGAAGTAATGCAAATTTTATTAGCGATACTTGGAGGGAATTCGGTAGGGGTAATCTCTGAAGCAGGTTGTCCTGGTGTTGCCGACCCAGGTGCAGAGTTGGTGGCGCTCTGCCATTCACAGGGCGTTTTTGTGAACCCCTTGGTTGGACCTTCATCATTTTTACTAGCCTTGATGGCTAGTGGTTTCTCAGGGCAGTCTTTTACCTTTCACGGTTACCTACCGAAGGAACGGAAAGACCGAATTAAAAAAATGAAAGATTTTGAAATGGATTCGCGCAGAACCGGTGTTACTCATTTATTTATGGATACCCCTTTTCGAAATATGAATGTGCTTGAAGATTTATTAAACGAATTGGGTGACACGTGTGAATTATGCATCGCAGCAAATCTTACACTCCCAAATCAGCGAATTCAAACCATGAGTGTTAAAGATTGGAGAGAACATGCCAAAGATTTATCTAAATCACCGGTAGTATTTTTAATCGGAAAATCTCAAATGTCATGACATTTAAAGAAGAATTATCCAAAGGAATCCCGTTACATTTACCGGAACATCCGGGTTTTGATGCCCAAGTAAATCATGCACCAAAACGAAAATCGATCCTTTCAGCACCCGAAAAAAAACTAGCACTTAAAAATGCCTTGCGTTATTTTCCTGCCAGCATGCATCAGGTGCTTGCCCCCGAATTTGCTCAAGAATTATCCGAATTTGGACGAATTTACATGCATCGCTATCGTCCGACATATCCAATGAAAGCCCGTTCCATAGGTGAATATCCCGGAAAATCTGAAGAGGCTAAATCGATTATGTTGATGATTCAAAATAATTTGGACCCCCGTGTAGCTCAGCATCCTCATGAACTAATTACCTATGGCGGAAACGGATCCGTATTTCAAAATTGGGCCCAGTATTTATTGACGATGCACTATTTGTCGATCATGACAGATGAACAAACCTTGGTCATGTATTCAGGGCATCCCATGGGACTCTTTCCTTCGCATCGCAATGCTCCTCGGGTAGTAGTAACGAATGGAATGATGATTCCCAATTACAGTAAGCCTGACGATTGGGAGAGATTTAATGCCTTGGGAGTCACCCAATACGGGCAAATGACCGCAGGTTCATACATGTATATCGGGCCTCAAGGCATCGTTCACGGCACAACGATCACGGTATTAAATGCGCTGCGTAGGTTTGCTACTTCCAATCGGAATCCAAATACCAAGTTATTCGTTACTGCTGGTTTAGGTGGAATGAGTGGGGCGCAACCTAAAGCAGGAAATATAGCCGGTGTGGTAAGTGTTACCGCAGAGGTAAATCCAAAAGCGGTGCATACGCGACACTCCCAAGGTTGGGTAGACGAAGTAATTACTGAGATTCCGGCATTGTGTGAGCGTGTTTCACGTGCATTGGCTTCTAATGAGGTCGTATCGATTGCCTACCTCGGTAATGTAATTGAGGTGTGGGAAGCATTCGCCGAACAAGACATCTTTGTGGATTTGGGTTCCGATCAAACCTCCTTGCATAATCCATTTGCTGGTGGATATTATCCCGCAGGATTGACCTATGAACAATCCAATCAAATGATGGCTGAAGATCCAGCCAAATTCAAGGAGCGGGTTTATGATTCGCTTCGTCGTCACGTGGCAATCGTAAATAAACACACGGCGCAAGGAACTTATTTTTTCGATTATGGTAATGCATTCTTATTGGAGGCTTCGCGTGCTGGAGCTGATGTGATGGCTCCAAATGGATTGGATTTTAAATATCCTTCTTACATTCAAGACATTTTAGGTCCTTTTTGTTTTGACTATGGATTTGGTCCTTTCCGATGGGTATGCGCCTCTGGCGAGCCAATCGATTTGCAAAAAACAGATGAAATTGCACGGCAGGTCTTAGTAGAAATGCTTGAAGAAGCCCCCGATGAAATCAAATTACAACTGTTGGATAACATTCAATGGATCAAAGGCGCACAAGAAAATCGCTTAGTGGTTGGGTCGCAGGCACGTATTTTATATGCCGATGCCGAGGGACGCATGCGGATTGCACAGGCGTTTAATGAGGCAATTTCCTGCGGTGAAATTGGCCCGGTGATTCTAGGTAGAGATCACCATGATGTATCAGGAACAGATTCACCGTACCGCGAAACCAGTAATATTTACGATGGTTCAAGCTTCACAGCGGACATGGCAATTCAGAATGTCATTGGGGATAGTTTTAGAGGAGCTACTTGGGTTTCTATTCATAATGGTGGTGGTGTAGGATGGGGTGAGGTAATCAATGGCGGTTTCGGTATGCTCCTTGATGGATCAGATCGTGCCTCTGTTAATCTTCAAATGATGCTTCATTGGGATGTAAACAATGGGATTGCCCGCAGGAATTGGGCAAGAAACCCAAATGCAACCTATGCCATTAAACGCGCCATGGAAATTGAGCCAAATCTTAGGGTTACGTTACCTAATTCCGTTGACGACCATTTGTTGGATTCGATGTTTTAGGAGGTATTCGTATTCCTGCAACCAACCTAATGGTATAAAAGTATTGCTTGTAAGCGAGGGTATTAAATGCGATTGATTTATTGTCAAAATTTGCCGCCAATAAGAAGAATCGCTGATTATTGGAATAACCACCTACCAACCTAATGTCATAACGCGGAGCTAAGCCTAAAAAACCTTGAACTCCTGTTTCAAGGGTGTAAAATTTTGATTGAATTACTGGACCGATTCCTGCCCAGCCAGAGAATTGCCAATTGTTTATACGGTTCGCGTAGGCATATCCTGGAATTATACCAAAATCAAGGGCTGAATAACTTTGTGCGCTTGTTTTAGATTGTAGAGGATCCTGCAGCAGCGATGGAATGATATCCTCAGAACCATGGGTTACCCCAAAGTAATTTAAGGTGCCCTTTACATACCAAGTATGCACTTGTTTTTCAAAATGAGCCCGCTTTCCTTGCAGTGCATTCATTTTAAAATCATCGGTATTAAAATACCATAAGTTCAGCGCGAGATTAAGGGAGCCAAGGCCTGGTAAGATGTTGTTTGGCGTATTTTCCGTCAAGCTCGTATCAAAAGTGTAAGCCTCTTTTATGGCGTATCCTTGAATTATTCTAAAATCTAAATCAGTATAGAGCCGCTTAAAGTTATAATCCCATCCAATACCAAATTGTTTTGATTTACCATATTTTTCTACGGAACGAACTCCAGGTAACACGGGAAATGCGACGCGCATGGAAAACCATTTGTATGCATACGCGAGGCCTAAAATAGGTTTGAAATTATTTTTGTATTTCAATGGGCTGGCCTCATATGGAAACGGATAGCTAAGATTGAACGGTGCGGGACTTATTCCAAGGTCTGCATAAATAACGTGTTGATTTTTAAAATCATGAATTGCTACAGGTTCATCCTGAGCACGAACCTGTCCGAATAATGCAAGTATAAAAAAGGATATTAACGATTTCATGATTATGCTATCATTACGCGTTATTGGTGGATGGGTTGCAGTTTAAAGGACCAATTTTCCACTTTTTTTGTCGTAAATTTACCTTGTGAAACGATTATATAAATACTTACTGAATACACTGCCTCGTCCCTTGTTGATTCGATTGAGCTATGTTTTCAAGCAGTTTGCCCCCTTGTTATATCGAGGAGATAAGGTGGAGTGCCCTGTTTGCGACCGAAAGTTTTCAAAATTTCTATCTTATGGATCTGATGTGGCACATCGAGAAAATGTTCTTTGTCCCTATGATTTGACCCTAGAACGTCATCGGTTGATGTGGCTCTATCTAAGAGATTTCAGCACATTTTTTACTGCTCCCTCCTTAGCTGTTTTGCATATGGCCCCTGAACAGTGCTTTATCGACCGCTTTAAACAACAACAGAATCTTAATTACCTCACCGCAGATATTGTTTCTCCAATCGCGGATATGCATTTTGATTTGCATCACATCCCCCTAGAGGATAATCGCTTTGATGTGGTTTTTTGTAATCACGTGATGGAACATGTGGAGGATCCGAATCAATGCATGCGTGAATTGTTTCGCGTGATGAAGCCAGGGGGCTGGGCTATTATGCAAGTACCTCAAGATGTTTCCCGTGAGAAAACACTAGAAGACCCTACGATAACCTCTCCCGAAGACCGTGAAACGTATTATTGGCAAAAAGATCATGTCCGCTTGTTTGGATTGGATTACCCAGATTACTTAAGAAATGCAGGATTTGAAGTAGAAGAATTTTGGTTAAAAAATCACCTGAGTCCAGAAATTTTTGCAAAGTTCAGGATTTCTGCCGATGAGGTACTATATATCGCTAAAAAAAAATAAGATGAAACATTTGATCTCGATAGTAATGATCGCTGCGGCATGTCATTCGATATCAGCCCAGAAAGACGTTTATTTGCACATTAATCCTTCATTTAATAATGCGCCATTCCAATTAAATACCCCGTATACCGGAATCGATGGTGTGGTAGTAAATATTGACCATTTTAATTACTATGTGTCGGATATTATTTTGTTCCATGACGGAGGAGTTCAAACCAATGTTTCGCCTACTGTCTTTTTATTTACCCCGGATCAATTTGGCTTTTTCCTCGGAAACTATAACATTCAAGACTTGGATAGTATCGGTTTTTTAGTGGGTGTCCCAACGCGATTAAACACCGAGTTGGGAGTTGAAGCGCAGGATATTTCTAGTTATCCAGACACACATCCCCTAAGTTTTCAGAATCCAACCATGTATTGGGGGTGGCAAATCGGCTACATGCACATGATCGTTGGTGGTGATGCTGACAGTAACAATGATCAAAATCCGGATGCCTATTTTGAAATGCACAATTTAGGAAACCATAATACACGTACGATTCAAATGCCAGTCATTGAAACGAATACAAACTCAAGCCAAATGGATGTTTATTTGACATGCAATGTAGACGAATGGTTGAGAGATATGCCCTTGTCAACGGTTGGGGTGCTGCACAATCAGACGGGGTTGAATGAATCCATAATGGCCAATGTTCAAACCTACAGTGTATTTACTCAGCCTGCTACCGCCGCATTAAATACGAACGTACCTTCCTTAGTTTACGTAGAAGGAGGCAAGCTTTATTGGGAGGATATGGAACAAGCTTCCTTCAAGATCTTTGATTTATCTGGCCGATTGGTTTCCGACGGATTAATGAATGAGGATAAAGGAAGTGCAACCTTGGATATGAATACCGGATATTACATTTTAAGGGTTTACGATGCACAACACAGGTCCCTATTGAACCAGGAGTATTTTATTGTGAATCCATGATAAAATGGTGGTTCGTTTGGGGGGTATTATTGCTTGCTTGGTCCTGTGAATCACCAGAGGATTTAAGTGCTGAGAATACGTTCCCGAAGGATAATCCTCCATCAGCCGAAAAAATTGAATTGGGTCGCGCGTTATTTTTTGATAAGCGTTTGTCCCGAGATGAATCCATTGCCTGTGCTGATTGTCATAATCCTGCATATGCGTTTACCGATCGAAAAACTGTAAGTGACGGAATTGATGGAAAGCACCCAGAGCGTAATGCCTCAACCTTACTCAACAGCGTTTTTTTACAAACAGTGATGTTTGATGCACACCTTAAAACGTTGGAACTCCAAGTCCTTGTTCCGATACAAGAAGCTACTGAAATGGGGCATAACATGAAGGTCTTAATCCCTAAATTACGAGCAATTCCAGAATATCAGCAGGCGGCAAAGAAGATATTTAATCGAGATTTTGATGCATGGGTATTGACGCGAAGTATTGCTGCTTTTGAACGATCCCTCCTTTCTTTGAATAGTCCGTATGACCGATTTATGAAGGGGAGTAAGAATGCGTTAACCAGCGATCAACGCGCAGGATTGAAGTTATTTAATTCCTTGTATTGTACGATCTGTCATCCGGCCCCTTACTTTACGAATTTTAAAGCAGAAAATAATGGTCTTTACCAAGACTATGGTTCGGATAAAGGACGTTTTAGAATCAACTTAGACAGTGCCGACATTGGTTTTTTTAAGACACCAACCCTACGGAATATTGCGCTCACATACCCGTTTATGCACGACGGTAGTTTGAAAACCTTGGATGAGGTTATCGCTCATTATGTACAAGGAGGAAAACACCCTAAAGGTCAACACGGAGCAATTGTAGCGTTTAAGCTCACTGCACAAGAACAGAGACAACTGGTTTCATTCTTAGAATCTTTAACCGATACAAGTTATCTTAAACAAATCAGAACCTATGTTCCTTGATGCACTCTCACAACGGCTGGGTAAACCCGTTCAAGAAATCACTATTGGGGAAGATCGTTTGGCCCTGATTCTTCTTGGGGATAGCAAAGGAGCAGTTTTGTGTACATTGGATTTATCGAAGTCTAGGCTGCCTGTACCAGAACTTTATCACGCTGAGGCAGTAATTGAGTTATATTTTTTACTTCCAGAGTATTGGCAGTTTGATTTGGAGCATCCCTTGTTTAATTGGGCAGCAAATCGCTTAATAGCCATAAAAAAATATCTAGTTCAAGGGCATTGGGCAATCTCAGGACATACCTTTGAATTGGGGGAATTACCTGAGGGCAGGTTTAAAGAACAAGGGTTTTCCGCCCTGTTGTTGATGGATCCCATAGCGTTGTCGGAATTGTCATCAAAGATTGATGTTGCGGGCATGGAAGTTCAATGTAAAGCGCTTTGTCCCATTTTTAAAATGGAAAAAGATGTTAAAGAGGCCCGTGGCAACATCAAGTTCCTACATCGGTTAAGGGATAATGGAATCACGGAACGATTGGATGAATTTCGCGCCTCGGTAATTAAACCCCGTTTTTTATTTTGGAGATAAAGAAGGATAAGGAACAGTGGGCGGCCTTTGCGTTATTGTTGGTCAATCTGATTTATGGGGCAAGCCATGTGTTAGCAAAAGGGGTTATGCCAGTTTTTCTGTCTCCTACAGTCTTTATTCTATTTAGGGTAATTGGTGCGGTCATACTTTTTTGGATGCTAATTCCTTTCGTAACGCGCGCTAGAATACTTAAGCGCGATCTACTGCGATTAGCCGCTTGTGGATTATTTGGCGTAACCATCAATCAGCTCTTGTTCTTTCACGGGTTGAATGCCTCTTCTCCAATGAATGCTGGAATAATTATGGCGCTCAATCCGATTATGGTAGCAGTACTTTCATTTTTTTGGTTAAAAGAACGCCTCACGATAACACAATGGATTGGAATTAGCATTGGTGCATTTGGTGCAATTGCGTTAACTGCGTACGGCACAAAAACCATGCAGGCCCAACTTGGTGATTTGTTTCTTTTGGGGAATTCATTGAGTTATGCGGTGTATTTGTTATTGGTTAAACCGCTCATGCAAAAATATCCCCCCTTAGTTGTTATCACATGGGTTTTTACGTTTGGATCCCTCTTCTTATTGGCATTTCCCCCCTTGTATGTAGACCTCACTCAAACGAATTTACAAGCCATTCCTTGGTTTATTTGGGTTAAGATTATTTATGTGGTAGTTGGGGTTACGTTTTTAACGTATTTATTGACCGTAGTCGGCCTAAAATATGTGAGTTCTACGGTGGCGTCTGCATTCATTTATGTACAACCAATCTTTGTAATTGCGTTTTCCTATTTGTTTGTCAGGATGGGATGGGCAGCAGATTATACCAATCAAATTACTACACCAAAATTAGTATTAATGATAGTAATTTTTTATGGTGTGCATTTAACCCTTGGAAAGCGTAACTTTGGAAATAAAACCAATCCAAGATGAAATATCATTTATTCGTTGTCGGTATATTTTTTATAATCACTCATTTGTTTTCACAGCACAAGGAAGGATTAGTAGAGTATGCCATCACGGTAAAACCTGCAGACACAACGGCCTTACAGAAACAGCGCGCTGCATTATTGTTTGACAGTAAATTGGCGCTTCAGTTTAATGATTCACTGGCTCGTATGGATTTTAAAATGGGCAAAGGTATGCTAACGTCGGTGATTGTAAACAATTACCTGAAACAAGGAATCACCTTAAATTCAACCTCTGCGGGGAAATTTGCCTTTTATTTAACAAAAGAGTATTTTGATCAAAAATCGGCAGAGGATTCCGTGCATGTTGAATTAGTAAATGAGGAAAAAAAAATCTTAGGATATTTATGTAGACGGGCCAATTTAATTGCTGATGGCGTTGTTACTACCTACTGGTATACCCGTGAATTGAATTTTGATATAAAGCAACAAGCCATCGTGAATAAACACATTCCTGGTTTCCCCTTAAAGTACAACAGCGTTAAGGATGGGTTATATATGGAATTTGAGGCTACCAATATTGAATTCAACATCAAGAACCCAGAAACTACATTTTCTATGTTAATCCCTGAAGGGTTTAAGGTAGTTAAATAGGCTTAGGGTATCACTATATCTAAGTTAACGATTCTGTTTTTCGCGTTGGATGCAGCGTTGCAGGGAGCGCAACGAACAACAGGATCGGTTTTACCTTTGGAGATCACTTGTAGTTTTTTTGGATCAACACCTCTTGAGACGAGTAGCTTTGCCACCGCTTTAGCGCGCATTTCACCCAAATAACTATTGTATTCTATGGTTCCAATATGATCGGTTCTCCCCACTAATATTAATTTATAGGCTTCATTAGCCGTTAAGAATGCGATGAATTCAGTGAGGCTGTCTGGAATTTCTTTTACAGTATAACTGTCAAAATCAAAGTAAAAAACGATGTTTTTTACACTCACATAGGGAGTCTTTTGTACCGTATCCATGCTGTCCTTGATGGAAACAATTTCTGGAGTTTTCGGGTAAACATATTTCCAAACATCATCGTCTCCGCGCCCATTAAATCGATTAGAGGTAAAGACCAGAGAGTCAGAGTTGATCTTACACATACCAAAATCATCTGAGGCACTGTTCAGTGGATAGGGGAGGTGCGAAACAAGTCCTTCAGCCGAAGTGCTAACTTGAGCAGCATATAGATCTAATCCACCGTATCCCATCCTTCCATCGCTGGAAAAGTAAAGCAGGGAATCTCCGCTAAATACAGGAAACGCTTCATTTCCTCTGGTGTTCCATGGAATGGCAAGCGTTGGTTTAGACCATTTCCCATCGGTTAATTCAGTGCTATATAAGTCACTGTCTTTTTGTGATTTGGATTTCGCACTTAATACAGCGCGATTTCCGCTCTCGTTTATGGCTGCGCCGGTAAACAGTAAACTATCAACGGGTAGAAAAAGACTCAGGTTTTCAAGGGTTAGTTTTTCGCTAAGCGTTCCGATGTAATTCTTAGGTTCGATATACTTTCCCTGCTGATCATAACCACTAAGATTACACAGTACAGTTCCTTGTTCACTGATAGAAATGGCATTAAACGTCATGTAGGGAATGGGCTGATTCACTACAGTGATTTCACTCCAAGACGTATCTGATGAATTTACTACATATGGGACCTTGTATAAGAACTCAGAACTGGATAAATCGGTAAGTTTGTCGCTTGCCGCGGTTTTTGTAATTCCCTTTTCTTTTAGGCTTATCAGTTTTCCTTTCCAGATGTCCTGTGACGCCTCTGCCCTAACACTATTATTTGGAAATAAGGCAAGATATTCAACGGGTTCTCTACTCCATGAATTAATCACCTCGGTTGCCTTGATTAATTGGTCTAAGTCCGTGTTTTTCTCCTTCGTTCGATAGGCCATTAGATACTTTTTAGCGACACTGTAGTTGCTAATCGCAAATGCCGCATATCCGTGGGCATACACAAAAAACGATTCAATGTTATTCATTTTTACCAAAGAATCGGTTAAGCGATAGGTTTGGTTAAAATCCCCTACGGTGAAATAGGAAAACGCTAGATTTTTAAACTGTTTTATCGAAAGTTTTTTGGTGTTTTGAAGTTTTTCATAGCCAGATATTGCCTTGGCGTATTCATAGCGATTAAAACATTGATCAGCGTCCTCTAGCGTTTGTGCAATACTTAAAAAGGCGCTGAAAAATAATACAGATAAAAGAACCTTCATTAATTTCCGGTATTGTAGATTCTATTGCGTTTCAACCAAGGAATGGAGGAATCGTCTGTTTTCTTGGTGCGAATTTGTAATTCTAGAAAAACCTCATGTGACCCATTAGAATATCTAGCAATATCAGAGAGCGTATAATCATAGGAATACCCAAACTTGAGGGGACCAACCTGCCCACCAATTAATCCAACTACATCGGCATTGTGTCGGTACGATGCGCCAATCCAGAAATATTTATTAAAGGTAAATATTAAGGTTCCATCCATTTGAAACACTCCTGCCTCAATGGCTTGTACCATAACGGTAGGTTTGATGCCAAAGTTTTTAGTTATCTCGAAGTGATATCCTCCAAGGAAATAATAGTGTCTAACAAGCGGGCTATAAATACTCGAATCGAAATTGAATAAATCTCTGGTTTTCTCTACCATGTTGTAAGCAGAAATTCCTGCAAATCCTTTGTTTTTATAATGATAGAATATCCCCGCGTTGGCGTCTGGCACAAATTGATTATTGAAGCCTTTAAGTACCGTAGGATCGTTGTCAATATACGTATCTAGCTTGTTTACATCTATAAAATGTTGGGTAAAAGACAAGCCCAATCCAAATCCTAATTTGTGGTTATATGCTTTATCCAATTGAAGGTGATAGGCACCTGAAAAGGTAATTCCCGTTCTTCTACTTGGGCCAGCCAAGTCGTTGTATATATTTGCACCAATCCCCATTTTATTCGCCACTTTTCCGTGTGCCGTTAAAAATTGAGTGGTTGGAGCACCAGGAAAATTAGTCCATTGTTTTCTGAAATTCAACTGAACAGGGGTATAGTCTTTTGATCCTACAGCACCCGGATTTAGAATGTACTCGTTGAATAAATACTGTGAATTTAGTGAGACCTGCTGGGCTTGTACATGTAGTGTAATCCCTAACAGAATGGCGAAGGTATATAGTGTATTTCTCATTTTAATATGTTGATTGTTCCAGTGACAGGAGCTCTGTCTAAATAATTTAAGTTAATGATGTAATAGTATGTTCCGGCTGGCAACGCTCTTGAATCGTATGTTCCGTCCCATGGCGAATATGTGCCTTTTTGTTCAAATACTAAATTCCCCCATTTATTGAATATAGTTAGGCTTAAATCAGGATATAATGTCATGTTATCAATCACCCACGTATCATTTACTTGGTCGCTATTTGGGGTAAAGCAATTTACTGGATCAATACAAGAAACCGGGTTAATCGGTACGACCACAGAATCTGTTCCTGTACATCCTAAGGCATCAGTGATAAGCACTGAATATAGGGTGTTTGATAAGGATTCATTCAGCGCATTTGATGTGCCATTTGACCACAAATAAGTAAATAATCCAACACCACCCGTTGCTTCCACTAAGGCGCTACCATCCGCTTGATCAATACAACTTACGGCGGTGGTTGTTATGCTACTGCTAATTGGTTCCGGTGAAACAATAACAATTTCTGCGGAGTCCGTACAATTCTTTGTATCTGTAACAAGCACGTTGTAGGTTCCTGATGGTAAATTAGATATATCCTCGGTTACTTCACCCGTTGACCATTGGTACGTGTATCCAGGGTTTCCTCCAAATACAGAAATATCGATGGCGCCATCTGTTCCTCCAAAACAAGTAACCATCACATCATTGGTTGTAATATATAGTGAATCTGGTTGAGGAAGAATCAAGAAATATTCATAAAAACAACCGTTGGAATCAATAATTTCTACTTGATAGGTATCTGTTGGAAAGCCGATTAAATCTTCTGTTTGTGCAGAAAGTGCAAACGTTGAATTAAACCAAGTGAATTGGTAAGGTGCAGTGCCACCAAGGGTTGTTAGATCAATCATTCCATCACTCAATCCGTAACAGGTAACAGGGGTTATCGATTCGTTTATCGTTAGGGCAGCAGGTTGATAAATGGTCATTGAATCAGTTGCAGCACACCCATTAGCATCCGTTACAAGGAATGAATAGACACCTGCTGTAAGTGAATCATTTAAGGCATTACTTGATGCATTAGACCACGTATATGTATAAAGTGGAGTGCCTCCAGCTACCGATAAATCTATCGATCCGTTACTACCATCTCGGCAGGTAACATCTGAAGTAGTAAATGAGTAGGAGATCGGGAATTGAGGTTCCGTTAAAACGATAGAATCTGACTTACTACAACCGTTTGCGTCTGTTAAAGTTACTTGGTATGTGCCTGCTGGAATGGAAGACTGATCTTCAGACGTGATCCCATTACTCCAAACATATGAATAGGGAGGTGTTGCTCCTAATGCCGTTAGATTAATACTTCCAGTACTGTCGCTATGACAAAGAATGTTTATTCCGGTAAGCGTATTGTTTAATGCTGTTGGTTGAGTTATCACAAAAGTGTCTGCAATGGAGCACCCGTTATTATCAATCACCAATACGGCATATGTTTCCGCAGGAATTGAGGTTAAATCCTCTGTGTCATAAGCTAGTAAATAGATACCATTTGACCAATTGAAATCATACGGTAAGGTTCCCCCAGAAACTGATGTATTAATTGATCCATTCATGAACCCATTACAGGTTACATTCACTAGGGAGTTTGTAATGCTTAATGGAGCATTTGGTTGCGTCACATTCAAATTCCCTGATAAATTACATCCATTAAAGTCTGTAATTGTAAAGGAATACGTACCCGCGGATAAATTTGAAATCGTGGAAGTATTTTGTCCGCTTACCCAATTATATGTATACGGGATTGTCCCACCGGCAGCATTGATTGCAATCGATCCTGTGGAATTCCCAAAACATAACACATTAGTAACGGCAGAAGTGGACGATAAAGGTAATTCAGGTTCTGATATCGCTTGATTCATCGTTGAAACACACCCATTGGCATCCGTAATGGTAACGGTGAATGTATCTGCTGGAATTTGAAGCAAATCTTGAGTTACCGCGATATTCTGATTGGCAGCATTTATCCATGTATAGCTATATGGGGCATTCCCACCGCTAACGCTTAGGTTAATACTTCCATCGTTTCCTCCATTACAATTAACATTTGTATAGGTTAATGAGCTAGAAACAACACTCGGTTGGCTTATCGTTGTGGAATTAGAAACGGAACATCCGTTGGCATCGGTAATATTCACCGTATAGGTACTCGCCGGAACATTCGCTAGCGTGGAGCTGTTTTGTGCAAATACCGTATTGGTATTTTGCCATGCATAGGCATATGGAGAGGTCCCCCCTGTTGCTATGACCGAGGCAATTCCATTCGAAAAGCCAAAACATGAAACCGGTGTTGAGTTCATTTGCGAAGTAATAATTGTTGGCTGCGTTACGGTGTAGTTTGAAGATTTCACACAGCCTTTGTTATCCGTAATGGTAATCGAATAATTACCTACCGTTAAGCCAGTGATGTCTTGATTACTTGAGCCTGTTGTCCATAAGTAGGTATATGGTGGAGTTCCTCCCCACGCTTGTAAATCGATTGAACCATTGGATCCGCTATAGCAAGCTACATTACTAAGCACCGCGGAATTGTTCAACATTTGATTCGGTTGGGTAACTTGATAACTGTTAGATAAGGCACATCCATTATTGTCTGTGATCTGAACGGCATACGTTCCTGCCGAAACATTTGACAGATCCTCTATGTTCGAAACAGTATTACCTAGTGAATTAGTCCAAACGTATGTATACGGAGGCGTTCCACCTAATGGGGTAATATTGACACCACCCGTTGATCCTCCAAAACAATTCACATTCGAAATTATACCAGAATTACTCACTGGGCTTGGAGCAGATACCACATATGCACCATTAACTGAGCACCCAGATACATTGTCGATTACATTAACTGTGTAGGTACCTATCCCTAACCCAAAATTACTTGAAGTATTATTTCCGTTAGACCAACTAATGGAATAGTTCCCGCTTCCTCCCGAAATGGAAACCAAAGCCGAACCATTTGATTGACCGAAACAACTGACATTAGAGCCCGACATAGTCAACGATGGGCAAGGTGGCGGGATGTTATTCCCCCACGTCAGGAAAATTATTAAAGAAAAGAATAGTGTCTTTATGTACTTCATATTTAGCGAATAATGGTCAAGGTACCTGTAAGCTTTGATGTGGCAGGATCGTTAAGTTCAATAATGTAATAGTAAACTTCTGACGGCAATGGATTATTATTGTATGTTCCATCCCATGGGGTGTAAAGTCCTTCTGATTTGAATACAAGATTACCCCATTTGTTGAATACTTGAACGGAAGCATTCGGATATAAATACATGTTGTCTATTACCCAGGTATCATTAAATTGATCACCATTAGGTGTAAATGTATTTACCGGATTAACACATGGAATGCTACTAGGTAAAACTTCCACCGTGATCGTTGCGATACAAGAGTTATCATCTGTAATGGTAGAAACATAGAATCCAGCACTCAAGTTTGAAATTGAAGGAACATTTTCACCGGAAGACCATGCATAAGTGTATGGTGCAGTACCACCATTAACAGTTAACGAAATCGCTCCATCTGCTTGGTCAACACAACTTACATTAATAACTTCTGTGCTTATTAGAAGAGAATCTGGTTGGTTGACATTTCCTGCAATTGAATCAATACATCCCTGATTATCCGTGATTAGAACACTATAATACCCCGCAATTACATTCGATAAATCTTCAGTCAAGAATTGTCCATTATTCCAATTATACTGATAAGGTGGCGTGGAACCTGTTACTGTTAAATCAACCATCCCTGTGGCACTTTGATAACACAGTGCATCCGTAGGTTGGATTGCAACATTGAAAGGTGTTGGTTCGTTCACTTGAACAATGGTATCTACAACACACCCTTTATCGTCAGTTATCACGAAAAGATATGACCCTACCGTGATAGAATCTAAGCGTTCACTTGGATTGTTAAGTAGGATGTTGTTTTGATTGCCCCAATTAAAGTAATACGGTTGCGTACCTCCTGTAATTGTCATTTCAATGATACCATTTGAATATCCGTGACAGGAAGGATCCGTAACATTAATCGAAACATTTAATCCTTGTTGTGGCTGTTGCACATTCGCACCGCTAAAGGCTGTACATCCGTGATTATCTGTTACTAGAATTGAATACGGACCGGCTAATACATTATTAATCTCTGTTGACGTGGCACCGTTACTCCAAGCATATTGATACGGAGCTGTTCCACCAACTACCATTGCACTTACCGAACCAGTACTCATGCCGAAACAAGCGATCGGTGTGGTTTCAGTCATCACCGCAAGAGGTGATGAAGGTTGATTTATTTCTACGTTCATTAGTGCTGAACATCCGTTCGCATCAGTAACCGTTAAGGTATATGACCCAGCTATAATTCCACTCAGGTCTTCACTGGTAGCCCCATTACTCCAAGAATAAGAATACGGAAGGGTTCCCCCTAAAATGGTAGCGTTAATTGACCCTGTATTGTTACCGTGGCAGAGTACATCAATTTTTGTAGTTGAAATTGATAAGGCAGCGGGTTGAGTAATGCTAGCTGAAGATGAATCAATACATCCTTGACTATCAGTGACTATCGTTAAATATGTTCCAATACCAATCGAACTAATATCCTCTGTTGGTGCAGCATAAATTTGTGAATTTTGATTTATCCAACTTGAAGTGTATGGAGCTGTTCCACCGGAAATGCTTGCGTTAATTGAACCCGTTTGATTGCCAAAACAATCGACCATACTTGGCACGGTGATCACATTGAGCGGAGCAATAGGTTGTGTTAAGGTAATCGATTGGTTAGCCAAACATCCTTTTTGATCAGTTACAGTTATGTTGTATGTTCCAGCCAATAAATTTTGAATAGCTGCATTGGAGGAAGCGTTTGACCATGCCAAAACATATGGTGAAGTACCACCACTAACAACCGCGTTAGCCGAACCTGTTGCATTTCCAAAACATAAGATATTTACACCGGTTAAATTAATAGCTAAGGCTGCATTAGGTTGTGAAATAGTATAGTTAAATGCTGCATTACAATTATTGGCATCCGTAATACTTAGTGTATACGCACCAGCGGCTACATTAATTAATGCATTGTTTGTAGAACCATTATTCCACGAATAAGTGTATGGTGCAGTTCCACCAGACATTACAGGTTGTACTGCGCCATTCGTTCCGTTAAAACAACTTACCGCAGTGATTTGCGGAATTGATTGCAACCCTTGAGCGGGTTGAGAAATTGCTGAAGTCAAACTTGCAGAACAGCCATTGGCATCGGTCGCAACAAGGGTATAGCTGCCACTTGATAAATTCAATAAATCTTCCGTGGTTTGAGGAATAAGGACTCCATTGCTTGCATTCCATTGGAAGGTATATCCAGGTGTACCTCCAGTGGTGGTAATATCAATAAGCCCTGTTGTACCTCCGAAACAAGCCACATTGGTCACGTTCGAACTTAGGCTTATGGAGGTGTTTGGCTCCGTAACCACATGCGTTTGAATATCCGTACAATTATTTGCATCTGTAATGGTTAGTGTATACGTACCAGCTGCTATTCCTTGAATGTCTTCGCTGGTTTGACCTGAACTCCAAGAATAACTGTAAGGCGTAAGGCCGCCAATTACACTGACATTTATACTGCCGTTTGTCCCACCAAAACAGTTAGTATTCGTTGTCGCAGCAAATTGAACAATGTCACTCGGTGCAGTTATATCGGCTGAACTTGTCGTAGTACATGAATTGGCATCTGTTACCGTTATGGTGTAGTTACCTGTGCTTATATTGGATAAGTCTTCTGATAAAGAACCATTATTCCAGCTGTATGTATATGGAGAGGTACCACCCGATACAGAGGCATTGACCGCGCCATTCGAAACACCGCTAAAGCACGTGACATTGGTCGCTTGTAAATTCGCCTGAAGTGGATATGCTGGTTGTGTTATAATGCCACCTGTTAATAATTGACAACCATTTGCATCAATAATTTGCGCTTGATATGAGTTAGCAGACACGTTGGTTAATGCTGATGTGGTTGCACCGTTCGTCCATAAATAGGATAGGGGATAGGCGACGTTGTTGAAGGCTAAAGAAACCGCCCCGTTATTTCCACCAAAACAACTCACCGGGGTAGCTATGGCTGATGCAGACAGCACATCTGCGGTCATAGAAAATGGACTAAACGAATAGGCTTGGAATCCTGCTAAAGACCAAGTTTGGTTAAACCAGTCATAGGAAAATGATCCAATTGGAATGGAGGTAGACCAAACAGGACCTATGTTAAAAGTATATCCTGCCCAACCAATAGCTGGTATGGTAAATGCTGGGGTACAAACTGAAGTTGAACACCAATTGATACCAAACCAATAGGCACCGCATGGATAATAAATAGGAATACAAATTTCAGGAACATAAATGGCGGGGGTTATTTGAACTGCTGGAATACTGAATCCGAATTGCAAAGCACTCATGAGAAATTCAAAGCTCACCACATCATAGGTGTGATTGGTCACTGTTCCGTTGATGGTGTAAGTGGGCGTAATATTTATAGTTTCAAAATAGCAGGGGAACTTATACTGCAAACTCATGCCTACCGGAAAATTGATGATACTGCTGGTTGCCCAAGGGCCCGCAGTATTGTTGGAGGGGTTTAAAATTCTATAACTAACAGGAACCGGAAACGCAAAGGAAACGTAAACGGTAGGATCGAAATTAAAGCATTGGTTGTTTGTGATATTCGCATCAAAACTTGCATCAAAAAAGTTCCAACTTACACTAGCAATTCCGAAATCTTGAGATCCGGCTAGGTTTTCCATGACAACACTAACATAGGGGATGTTCATGGCTCCAATTAAGTCGAACACGTTTAAATTCAAATTAAAATACGTTGAATCTCCGCAGGCATCTAATTGAGTGCCATTGATAGAGCTTTCCGTACTTACATATGGAATCGTGACAAAACCCGATAACCCATAATCACCGAGGGCATCTGGTAGGGGATAGGGTAAAAATGCTTGAGTGAAAAGTGGGCCAATTCCCAATCCGGAAAGCATTGAAACTCCATTCGCGTTGACCGTAACTATGTTGATCGTTAAAAGCCCGGTATTAAAGGCTGGGATAATGGGAAACGTGGCGCAACTGAATACGCAAACCGTTGCACTGGCCGAGGCGCCTAATTGAAAGTACACATCCCACTTCGCTTCTCCAGCAGATGGATAATAAGAGGTGATTTCTGCTGCAGGATCTAGGGTGTAGTTGGTGGCTACGGTCACCGTGTCTCCTTGGTCATACGTGTTGTCCGTTGGGGTGGTAATTGTAGCGTCAATCGGATAATCTACATCAAGTGTCCCCGTGGTGAATCCAAGCAGGCTAATTTTACTCCCGATTACCCCTGATATAGATCCCTGTAACGCTGCTCCAAAGGAGAACCCCGCTACTTGACCAATCATTGCATTTCCTGTATTAAAGGACGTATTCCAAGGTACATTGAACAAGGTAATTTCTTGATCTATCGAAAATGGACTCCAATTGGGTCCCCACATGTTTTGGTTTGTGGTATTAAAGGGCACATGGTGATTTACTACCTGCTGGCTGTAAATATTTTGCCCTATTAAAAACAAGACAAGAATCAGTAGTTTATTTCTCATCGCTTACAGGGGCTTTAATGGACTCAATAATCGCAGAAACTTCTGCACTGATGAGTGCCTCAAACATTTTTGGATAGGTTATATTTAACCACAAAGTTCTATTTAAGTCGCCACTGAACACAATATACCTCACATGAGGTATTTCATCGATTACAAAACTGGCTTTGTAATACTTTCCTGGAACATTTTCTCGGGAGGTAAATTCTTTTTCCTCATTCAAGGTTAATCCATTTTGCGCAAAAAACTCAGGGGTCATCCCTGCGCACAAGCGAATGAAGTTAATATGCTCTATGGATGTCATAACAATCGAAGTAGCTGAATTTAAATGGATATACCCGTTGAAACTGCTTGATTCGATAAACCCCTCTGGAACTGTAATAAGTTTTAAGTCCGCAGGGCACTGCACTGGTGCTTGAGTATTTGCTTGATTCTGTTGGCCGTTGACGGTGCTTGTTTGCCCTTGCACCTGAAATACCTGACCACATGACATGACTAACAGGAGCAGGTAAGCGTAGAAGTTTGGTGTGTTGGACATATGATTTATTACAAAATTTTGCCAAAGTTATGTTAAATCTTTCGGATTAGTGGGGTAAATTATTAAACAATCATTAATTAATAACTATTCGCTGAAACTTTCGGCTTTTCAAGTTATTTAGCGGATATTTGCGCTAATTTTCGCATCTAAAATTGGCATAATGAAACGTATTTTATTCCTAGCCCTACTGTTAATAAACTTCTTAGCTAATGCGGGTTCATTGTATTGGGTTGGTGGAAGTGGTTCCTGGTCATCGCCTTCGAGCTGGTCTTTTACTTCGGGGGGTGTTTCATTCGGAGTTATTCCGGCAGCAGGGGATTCCGTATATTTTGATGTGAATTCTGGTTTAGTTGCAGCAAGTATCGTAAACTTAAATCTTCCGATTGATGTCGCAACGTTTGATTTTTCAGGCGCAAACATACCCTTTCAATTTCAATGTGCTTTACCTTCGATATCTGTTTCTACGTCACTTAGAGGGTCTGTAAATCCTACCTTTACAGGTTGGACTGGGTTTTGGAATTTGACAACTAACACTACGGGGACACTTATTTCAAATGGACGAATTTGGACCAACGACATAAAAATGGTTGGGAATGGTATTTTGAATGTGAGTGTCATTACCTCTAGCGCTGATTTGTATCTAAATGCCGGGACAATTAATTTAATTAGCACCAATTCAAGCATAGCAAACTTCTACTCCTTGGGAGCGAACGTTAGAACGTTTAATTTGACCAATACCATACTTGCCCTCACTGGAACCGTATGGAATGTAAGCTCCACGAATTTCTCTATCATTCATACCAACGGCCGAATTAACCTTAATAATGTTGGCACAACTGTGTTTACAGGGGGGGGTAAGAATTATAACGAATTGAGATTAAATTCCGGACCTGTTACTGTGGTTAACAACAACCATTTTAATTTGATTCGTTCAATTACCCTTGGAAATACCATCAATATAAATAACGGGGATGTTCTTTCTTTAGACTCTTTAGTCACATCAGGGTCGTGCGCAAATAAAACGCTACTTAAAGCACTTACAGCGGTTGGACAAGTTGCTGAGTTCATCAAAACTGGCCATCCCATATTTACAGGGCAAAATCTTTCAATTAATCGAGTTCAAGCAATTGCCGCTCCTTCACAGATTTATAACATAGCGCTATCTGATACCTTGAATCTAGCAAGTGGTTGGTCATATGTTGGTTCAAAATTCTATTGGATAGGCAATTCCGGGAACTATTCAAGTAGTTCTCATTGGTCCCTTACCAGTGGGGGTGTGGCCACGGCATGCTTTCCTGGACAATTAGATTCCGTTTATTTCGATGCGCTTTCTTTTTCGTTGCCCAATCAGCAAGTCACCATTAATGTGGCTCCTCAATTTGCTTATATGTCTTGGGCAGCTATTAACCAACCCACAGTAGGGTTAATGCAAACCGATATGTATGCCTTTGGTGACCTATTGCTAGACGCGCAACTTTCGTTAATCCAAGGAATTCCTTCTGCCTCTATAATTTTCCGGGACCAAGCGACATTAACATCAAACAGTTCGATAATCAATGCCAACATTAGTGTGGTAATGTTGAATTCAGCAGATTCGCTTATATTAAATGGAACCCTTCAAATGACCGACTCCGTTAATTTCTCGGTTTTTAATGGTGGTTTTAATACGATGAATTACAATGCGAATTTTGGGTACTTCTCTGTAAATAATCAGCTCTCGACAACGTTTCAGCGCGTGAGATTTGGCAATTCCAATATTAATATTTCACGTAATTTTACATCTACGGGAACCACGGCTAACTTTCAGTTTTATGCAGGAAATTCAAAAATATACATTGGTTCACCCTCTTCTGAAAACAACCTGAGAACTGCAAACCTTTCGTTTAATGAGGTAACATTATATTTCCCGAAATATGCAATTAGTGTTGGACCGAATGTGGTTACTCAGCCTCAAAAATTGGAAGGTAACAATGTGTATAAAAAACTAAGAATTCTTGCTGGAAGTCACGTCCAAATGCAAGGGGGATCTGCACAAACAGTTATTGATAGTTTAGTCATGAGTGGGAATTGTCAGGATTCAATTTACTTGTATTCAAGTAACCTGGCATCTACTGCAATGTTTGTTAAAAACACTCCTGGAAATGTGACCGCAACGTGTATTGACTTTAAATCAGTAGGGGCTTCAGGAACGGCAACATTTACCGCGCATTTTTCTACGAATTCCGGTGCAGCACCTGCAATTGCTAACTGGAACCTTTCTGCTACCCCCGCAGTTACCGCAGGATTTACAGCTGTCGGCCCGTTCTGTTATAACGATACCACCTTCTTTACAAATACCTCAAGTAGTTTTTCCGGAAATCCTAATGATGTTAGTTACTTGTGGTACTTCGGGGATGGTTCAAATTCGTTCTATGCCGATTCTGGGTATGTCGGAGTACCTACGCCATGTACACCTTGTGCGGGTGATAGTGTTCTAATTATTAATGGGGTTCAAGACACCAGTGCACATATCTTTGAAGGTTATGGTAGCTTTAATGTAGTGTTGATTGCAGAATACACAAATTATTGTGTAGACACAATTCAGCAGACGATTCAAATTAATAATCCGGATATATTTGTGATTTCCTCCGACGCCGATACCACGATTTGTGCAGGATCTAATGTGATTTTTAACATAGGAAGTTCTAGTAATTTGCACACCTATGCCTGGTACCTAAACGGAAATCTTTTAAATAATCCACCTACGGTTAACGATACACTTTATCAAACGTCAATACTCCAAAATAACGATACCGTAAGTTTTGTGAGTATAGAAAATGGATGCCCAAGTGCGATGCAACCAACCTTTGTATTTACAGTAAATCCTTCGCCTGTAGTAGCACTCGCTTCGAATGATTTAGACAACACGATTTGTGCTCAAAGTGCGATCACCTTTACCGCTTCTGGTGCTCAACAGTATCGTTTTCTCAAGAACAATGTGCCTATTTCGGGTTTTACACTAAACCCAACCTACACCACCTCTGCTTTAGTGAATGGGGATGTGATTAAAGTTATTGGGAAATATACTTCCACGGGATGTGTGGATACATCTGCTGCAATTACAGTCCAGGTGAACCCTCTTCCAATCGTTACATTGGCTACCTCGGCCGCAAGCAATGTGATTTGTGATAATCAAAGTGTTACCTTCACCGGGGGTGGTGCAAATACGTATCAGTTTCTGTTGAATCATGTCCCAACAGGTGCACCAGGAGTTAATACCTACACGACCACTGCATTGGCAACGTTCGATACGATTCAGGTAATTGGTATTTCATCCGCAGGATGTTCTTCTATATCCCCTCAATCTTTTGGTTTTGTTGTAAACAGTTTGCCCAATGTCAGCTTAACATTCAATGACCTTGACACGTCGATTTGTCAAGGAACCCAAGTGAACTTTAACGCAAGTGGAGGGGTACTCTATCAATTCTATCTAAATGGTGTTCCAACCGGGCCATTAAGTGCAACGAATACGTACAACACGAATGCCTTAGTAAATAACGACCAACTCTTTGCAAAAGGGGTATTCAACGGTTGCCAGAATTATAGCGACACCGTTGTATTTGAAGTACTAGCTGTACCAACAACATCTATGGTTTCAAATGATCTAGATTCAACGGTGTGTCAGAATACGTCAGTCATATTTACCGCTTCTGGAGCTTCTGTTTATGAGTTTTTCGTAGCTGGGGTTTCCCAAGGTGCTCCAAGCGCTACAACCTCGTTTTCAACGAATGCACTCCAAAATGGTCAAAGTGTTTCTGTACTTGGTTCAATTGGCGCATGTACTGTTGCTTCAAGTATTCCTTTTACCATTCTACCACTTCCTAATGTGCCGATTTTCTCAAATAATCCGCAGAACACCTTGTGTGCAGGACAGGCGATTGGCATCAACGGTGCAGGTGCTTCCCAATACCAACTCTACGTAAATGGAAATCCTTTCGGACCCCAACAGGCATCCCCTTCTTTTAATCCAATCCTTCCTGTTGGTTCAAATCAACTTAGTATTCAGGGTGTTGGTGCAAATTCTTGTGTTTCTTCCAGTCCTACACTAAACGTGCAAGTAAATCCAATTCCTGTAATTACCCTTCAAAGCTCGGATTTTGATAATATTTTCTGTTTAGGTGATACTGTTACTATAACTGCATCTGGCGCGAATCAGTTTCAATTTTATTTAAATGGAGCTTCACAAGGAAGTTTAAGTAATACAAATACTTATTCATCAAATAATTTTACCAATGGACAAACGATTACCGTTTTAGGAAGTTCATTGGGGTGCACCGCTACATCTGCACCAATGACCTTTACTGTAAATGCCATTCCGAGCGTAATTGTTACAAGTAACGACCCAAACAATGTGTTCTGCCAAGGAGATAACATAACCTATCAAGCTTCTGGTGCCACCACCTATACGCTTAGTTTGAATGGTCAGTTATTAGGGCCCCCAAGTGCAGTTAATACCGTTGCAATGCAATCATATCCTGCGGGTTCATACCTCCTTCAAGTTACAGGGGCAAGTAATGGGTGCTCAAATCAATCATCGGTTAACATTCAGATTAATTCGAATCCAGTAGTTACCTTGTCAAGTTCCAATGGCGGCAATGCGGTTTGTAGTGGGCAGAATATCACCTTCAATGCAAATGGTGCCACCCAATATCAGTTTCAGTTGAATGGCACTAATATTGGCGTTCAATCTGGAGCGAATTCATTACAGCTAAATAATTTGTTAAATGGTGCTGTTGTTGGTGTAATTGGAACATCGAATTTAGGGTGTGTTCAAACGAGCGTAATCCCTGCATTTGTTGTTAATCAAACCCCAACAACTACATTGACATCTACGGAATTAGATTTAGCCTTGTGTGCTGGAACTCCAGTGCTTTTTACCGCAAATGGTGCCTCTAACTATCAGTTTTTTGTGAATGGTGTGTCTCAAGGACCAGCCTCTCCATCCGCAACACTAACACTTGCTAATTTACAGGATAATGATTTAGTCGAAGTTCTTGGGTCAAATCAAAATTGTACCGACTATTCTCCATCACTAATCTTCAATGTGTATAGTTATCCAAATGTTACCATTGCGAATCAAGGGGGGAATCAAATATGCGTAGGCGATGCCGTTAATGTTATCGCATCCGGAGCAAATAATTATCAGTTTTTACTGAATTCAGTGGCAATTGGTCCAAATTCAACCAATAACACCTTTACTGGAACATTGAATAATGGCGATACATTATCAGTAATGGGTGAAACGTTTGGATGCAGCGCAGCTGCAATAACACCAATCTCGCTAGTTGTTTATCCATATCCTACCTTAATCGCATCGTGTGATGATATTGATTTAACCATTTGCCTTTTAGATACGGTTAATTTTAGTGCTACTGGCGCTATGAATTATTCCTACATACACAACAGTGCTGCTCCAAATATTACTGCTACTGGACTGTTTTCTATGAATGATTTATTAAATGGTGATACGATATTAGTTCAGGGCTTTAACGGTACCTGCCCTTCTATAATAGACACCTTTATTTTCAATGTTAATTCAATGAGTTTGTCCCTGTCAACGCAGCCGCAGCCCTTAATTTGCAGTGGATCAACCTTAGATTTTCAAGCCACTGGAGGTTCAACGTATTTATACTATATCAATGGGGTGTCCCAAGGTACTTTTGGGCCTTCAGGTCAATTCAGTAGCAGTACATTTCAGGACAATGATCAAGTTACCTTTACTGCGTTTAATCAAGGTACTGGATGTTATCAGCCATTTAATGACACCTTGTTAATCGATGTGATGCCATCACCTATCATTACGAATAGTTCGCCCCTTACGTTTTGTGAGGGAGATTCAGTGATTTTGTTTTCTAACTCAATTTCCAATAATGAATGGACAACTGGAGGGCTTCCAGTAGCACAAACTACAGATTCTACCTTGGTCGTATATCAAACGGGGAATGTAACATTAACTCAAAATTCATCGGTATTAAATCAAACGTATTCGTTTGGATATAACGCGAATGGCATGTTTGGAGATGGTACAAATCAAAGCATCGGTACGCCCACAGAAATGAATGCTAATTTAGCACTCGAAGAGCTTTCATCTGGCTGGAATTTCGCCCTTGGTAGAGATGCAGCAGGCCAGGTATACGCGTGGGGTAATAATTCAAACGGTCAGCTTGGAAATGGAACGTTTACTTCGTCCAACGTCCCTGTGTTAATGCCTTCCCTTTCAGCTGTTAAATCCCTTGCGAGTTCTGAAAATAGTGCCATGGTTGTAACCAATGCGGGGAATGTATATGTGTGGGGAAATAATACCTATGGACAATTAGGGACAGGGAACACGTCAATTTATAATTTCCCATACCTAAATCCAGCCTTACAAAACATCGATACTATTGTTGGTGGAAGAAGACACTTCTTGTGCTTGAGAACCGATGGTACTGTACTCGCTTTTGGAAATAATACCTCTGGCCAGTTAGGACTAGGAAACCTTAATTCTACTGCTGTTCCAGTGGTTATTCCGAATCTAACTGGAATTGAGAAAATTGGAGTAGGTGAATTTCATTCTTTTGCAATTGACTCAAGCGGTAATTTGTTTGTTTGGGGTAATAATGCGAATGGGCAACTTGGATTAAGTGATAACCTTAACCGAGTAATTCCTACTGTTTCTTCGTTCAAACAAGCAATTCAGATAAGCGGTGGTGCTGATTTTTCAGTGATTTTAAAATCAGATGGATCAGTTTGGTCCACAGGTAAAAATAATGTTGGGCAGCTTGGATTAAACGATAATGTAGATAGAAACGTTCCCGAGAAAATTGCAATCACCGGAGTGAATCGCATTTCTTGTGGTCAGTACCATACCTTACTTTTGAGAAACGATTACTCGGTCTTTGGGTTTGGAGATAATACGGAATCTCAACTATCAACTGGTGTAAATACTTCTGCACCAATTCACATATCATCCTTACACGGAACCACCTTTATTGAGGCTGGTAAATCAACATCACATGCCATAGCAGGCATCATTGCAAGTTGTTCTGCATCTTCCGTTTCTATAACAGTAAACAATGCACCCGTGCCTGTTGTAACAATTAACAATGGAACGCTTACCACAAGTGCAGTGGGGACTTCATATCAATGGTATTTTGGTGGTCAAGAAATTCAAAATAGTAATTCGGCAACGTATGTTCCAATAACACCAGGGTACTATACCGTAGAAGTTACCTACCCGTCCGGATGCGCTGCAACATCCATTCAATTCGCATTTGGAATACAGAACCTTGATGAACTTAAGGTAGCCAAAACAAGGATTTATCCGGTTCCAACGAATTCAGAATTAACGATTGAGTCACTTACCAATGAGTTATTGCCGGATGTTGAAATTTTCGATGCTTCGGGGCGTTTAGTCTTACTGGTTCCTTCGAACGGTATTACCAAACAAACAGTCCAAGTCGGTATGCTGTCTCCAGGCAGCTATGTTGTTTCTTTGAAGGATGGGGAAAAACTAAGGTTCATGGTTTCTCATTAATCCTTTTGTTTAATTTCGTGCATGAGGTCTCGACTTTTAATCCTTCTAATAAGTTTAGTTGCTTCCTCAATGAGCTATGCTCAAAAGCAAGTAATTGATCACCATGCCTATGCTCGTTGGAATCGAATTGATAAGGTAAAGCTTTCTAATCAGGGCGCGTGGTTAACCTTTGAAGTGTTGCCCATGAAAGGGGACGGGTATCTACATTGGCAGCATGTTCCTAGCGGAACTAAAGATTCTATGTTCGCTGCTAAAGAATTACAAATGAACGAGTCCGGTTCCTTAATGGCTTGGCGACGTACTGCAGGATTTGATACCTTGAGAACCTGTGAGTTGAATAAAATAGATAAAAAGAAGTGGCCAAAAGATACCCTGGTAGTTTATAATTCCATCAAGGATACCCTTCGAATAGAAGCTCAGGTTAAAAGATTTCAAGTGTCTGAATCAGCAGATTACTTGGCGTTTTTGAAAGAGCAAAACGATAAACCAAAACCATCAACGATTAAATCCCCAAAGAAGTGTTTGTTTCATGGCAAAAAGAAACCGATTACCCCTATCAAGGAAATAAAATCTGATGGTACTACCTTGGTTCTGGAAACCTGGGATTATCGCTTGTTTCAAGTAAATAATACTACGGATTTCTTACTATCGAAACAGGGTAATTTGGCCTACATTACCCAAGAAAAAGGAAAGCAAGATACCTTAAGATTATGGGTTATTTCTCCTGATGCTTTAATGCCAATTATGGTGGGTACCTCACAACGGAGCATTAAATCACTTCAATGGAATAAAGAAGGGAATATGTTAGCCTTTCTTTACGCTTCCGACACCAACAAAATTAAGCAGTATGACTTGGGAGTTTACTCTTTACTCAAAGATTCGTTGATAACCTTCGGTGATTCAACCACCACAAAATCCTTCGGTTTCAAAGGAATTAATGATAAGGTTCAACCCGCATTTTTTGATTATTTACCCTATGTGAAATTTACGCTCAGCGATCGCATTGTTTTTCAGAAAGACACCTTGTTGGAATCAGAAAAGGTTCGCTTAGACCTTTGGTCACCGCAAGACCTAACCCTACAACCCCAACAACTACTGGAAATCAAAGACGGGGATAAACGAGGTGAATTGGTCGCAATGAATCTTACTGATTTTACCACCCAAACGTGGTGTCCGGATTCCTTGCGTTGTTCCTTGAATATTCACAGTCAAAGTAATTTCACCTTGGTTTATCATGATGATCCTTATGCGATTCAAGCGCAATGGAAAAACCCGTCCCTGAACGATGTGTATCGCTTAGACCTTCGAACAGGAGAACGCGTGCTACTTAAACAGGCAGTCGCCTATGTGGGGCATCTATCAAACGATGGGAATTCTTTTACCTATTTCGACCCGACCCGCAAAAATCACTATGTACTTCAAATCGACCAAAATTTGAATGAAATCTGCATGAGTTGTGCAGTAAAAGAACCTTGGGAAGAAGACCTGAACGGGCAACCCATGGATCCAGGTCCCGCAGCAACCTATGGGTTCAATGCGAATGGTGACGCCTATTACTATGCTTCACAAGATAATATCTATGCGTTTGATCTACGCACGAAACAAAATCGCTGTTTGACCTTCGACGATACTAAAACTACAGATTGGGAATGGATTAAATGGAATTCAGACTCAATCAATGTAGCATGGAATAGTGGTTATTTTCAAGCGAGAAATCGCACCACAAAAAAAGTCTCTATTTGGACGGCAACGCCTTCATTTTTACTTCAAATGGTGGATCGGGGAGCTTTCAAAGTATGGTCTTTCACTAAAGCAAAAGATACATCCGTGTATGTGCTTCGTCGCATGCGGGTGGATCAGTTTCCTGATGTTGAAGTTGGTGGAAATGTAAGCGTATTCAAACGAGTTTCATGGGCTAATCCACAACAATCAGAGTACCTCTGGCCAACCGCTGAATTAATCCGTTGGAAAAGCTATCAAGGATTTGATTTAGAAGGAATTGTTTACAAACCCGAGAATTATAACCCGGCAAAAAAATATCCACTCCTGGTATATTACTATGAATTGAACGGCGATAACTTACACAGTTATCGTGGCCCCGCACCAACAGCAAGCACCATAAATCCAACAGAGTATGCATCAGCAGGATATGTAGTATTGATTCCAGATATTCGCTATAAACCAGGGTATCCAGCTAAAGGTGCGTATGATTGCATAATGAGCGGAACCGATTACATGCTTAAAAATTATTCGATCGATTCTACACGCATGGGCTTGCAAGGTCAAAGCTGGGGAGGGTATCAAACCGCCCAACTCATTACCATGACGAACCGATACAAGGCGGCAATGGCCGGAGCACCAGTAAGCAATATGTTCTCCGCTTACGGGGGTATTCGTTGGGGGAGTGGCTTAAACCGCCAGTTTCAATATGAATCTTCGCAAAGTAGAATTGGGGCAACCATATGGGAACGCCCTGACTTGTACCTAGAAAACTCGCCAATTTTCCATTTGCCTAAGGTCAATACGCCCTTACTCGTAATGGCAAATGATAAAGATGGTGCCGTGCCGTGGTATCAAGGCATTGAGTTGTATACCGGACTTCGCAGGTTGGGAAAACCTTGTTGGATGTTAAACTATAACGACGATGACCATAACCTAACGCGCTTACCCAATAAAATGGATTTAAGCATCCGCATGCGTCAATTTTTTGATTTTTACCTAAATAATGGTGAACAACCCTTATGGATGAAAGAAGGAATTGAAGCGCGAGAAAAAGGAAAAGAATTTAAGTATTAACGGATAATTAATATCACTATGGAATACCTAAAGAACTTCATTGACGGGGCATATCATGCGCCAGTTTCTGGACAATATTTGGACAATGTAAATCCAGCAACCGGAGAAGTTTATTCGCAAATTCCGCGATCAGGAGCCGACGACCTAACGATGGCAGTGACTGCCGCTGAACGTGCCTTTCCCTTATGGTCTGGGATGTCCGTGAATGAACGAAGTACGATTTTACTGCGTTTGGCCGCAGGCATTGAAGCGCGTATGGATGAATTTGTTGTGGCAGAATCTCGGGACAATGGTAAACCTGAAAAGTTAGCGGCACATGTTGATATTCCGAGGGCGGTATCGAATTTTCATTTTTTCGCGACGGCAATTGAACATTTTTCTTCGGAGTCACATTACATGGAAAAGGTTGGGATTAATTTTACTACCCGGCGCCCGATAGGAATAGTCGGTTGTATTTCACCGTGGAATCTCCCCCTCTATTTATTTTCTTGGAAAATCGCTCCAGCCTTAGCGGCAGGAAATTGTGTGATCGCTAAGCCAAGTGAGATTACGCCTTATACAGCATCCTTGCTTGGGGAAATCGCGAATGAAGCGGGAATGCCTGCTGGTGTATTGAATATTTTGCACGGAACAGGCCCGGAGATTGGGAATGAAATGGTGGCTCACCCGAAAATTAAGGCAATTTCCTTCACCGGTGGAACAGCGACAGGTCAACACATTGCTCGCGTTGCCGCACCCATGTTTAAAAAACTTAGCCTCGAATTAGGTGGAAAAAATCCAACTATTGTTTTTCCAGATGTGGACATAAAACAGACTGTAAAAGAAATATTCAGGTCATCCTTTTCTAACCAAGGTCAAATCTGTTTATGCGGATCAAGAATTTTTGTGCATCAAGATATTTATGAGGCCTTTAAAACCTCCTTTGTGGATTGGGTATCTTCCGCGAACGTAAGTTATCCCGCAGATCCTAATGCGCAAATTGGTGCCGTTGTCTCTAAGGGGCATATGGAGAAAATCCTCGGATATATAGAATTAGCTAAGGAAGAAGGAGGACGAGTTTTAACTGGTGGTGTGCGTGTTCACTTAGAAGCACCTTATCAGGATGGGTACTACCTTGCGCCAACAGTTATTGAAGGGCTTTCCAATTCCTGCAGAACAAACCAAGAGGAAATTTTTGGTCCTGTAGTAACGATAATGCCATTTGCGGAGGAGTCAGAAGTTCTTGTTATGGCAAACGACACAAAATATGGCTTAGCCGCTTCCGTGTGGACCAAAGACTTAAATGTGGCACATCGCATGGCTGATCGCCTGGAAATGGGGATTGTTTGGGTGAATTCTTGGTTGATTCGAGACCTCAGAACTCCTTTTGGTGGGATGAAAGATTCAGGGGTAGGTCGTGAAGGTGGATGGGAAGCACTTCGGTTTTTTACAGAACCTAAGAATATTTTTATCAAGTATGAGTAAGTACCAAACGTTGAATTAATCTTCAACGGCAATAACAGAGGTGATCTCAGGAACCGCCTTTTTTATGGTTTCTTCGATTCCACCGCGCAAGGTAGATTGTTTCATTGAACAATCGCTGCATGAACCGGTTAACCGAACTTTTACAATGCGGTCCGAGGTTACTTCCACCAATTCAACATCACCGCCGTCATCATTCAGAAACGGTCGAATTAATGAAATGGCGGAGCTTACTCTTTGTTCAATGCTTTCCATAGTAACTGCTTATTTTTTTATAGCGTTTAGCCGAGTTGTAAAAGTATGAACTAATTCTTCAAATGCCAATCCAATGGCGGAACCTTTCTGAAGTACGGCAGGGCGCCCCACATCTCCCGCTTCTCTTATGCTCTGAACTAAGGGTATCGCACCAAGAAATTCAATTCCCATGCCGTTTGCTAAATTCTTTGCACCGTCTCTTCCGAAAATGTAGTATTTGTTTTCTGGCAATTCTTCTGGTGTAAACCACGCCATATTTTCAACGATTCCAACAATGGGAACGTTTAATCCATCCACCCTGAACATGTTTATTCCTCTTCGAGCATCAGCAAGAGCCACTTCTTGTGGTGTGCTAATGATAACAACACCGTCCAATGGCAAGGTTTGTAGTAATGATAAATGAATGTCTCCTGTACCAGGAGGTAAATCGATGAGTAAATAATCTAGTTTCCCCCAATTCCCTTCGGTAATCATTTGTGTTAACGCCTTAGAGGCCATAGGTCCGCGCCAAACCACCGCATTTTCTTGATCTGTAAAGAAGCCAATGGATAGAAGCTTTACATTATAGTTTACAACCGGTTCTATCAATGATTTACCGTTTACCTCAACCATTGTTGGGCGTTGACCAACAACGTCGAACATAGTAGGCATACTTGGTCCATAAATGTCCGCATCAATTAATCCAACCGTGAATCCTGCTTGAGCTAATCCCACGGCTAAATTGGCTGTTAGCGTAGATTTACCCACGCCCCCTTTTCCTGACGCAATCGCTACCACATGTGTGACTTCCGGAAGTACGCTTCGTCTTCCTTTTCGCTCAGTCCCGGTAACTGCTTTTACTTCGCATTCAATGCGTACATCCTCACCTAATTCTTTCGTTAATCTAAACCGAATGGCTTCTTCCATACGTTTTCGAGCATGTAACGCTGGATTAATACTGTTCACTTGAATATAAACACGGTCAGTATCTATTTCAATATTACCAACCAAATTAGCGCTAACAATGTCTTGTTTGGAGTCTGGATCTGGAATGTTTGCTAATGCGTTTAATACGGCTTCTCTTGAAATCAATTGGATTGAATTTTAAAGGATTTTACTGACTTTTTCATAAGATCAATCACGGTTTTGCTATCGCCGCTTGCTTTGTTTTTTATCTCGTAATAATAATCGCCTAACTTGATTAAGCCGTAGATGTGATAAGATACATGTTTGTATTTTGGGACATTAATGTGTTTGATTAATTGCCGTTTATAAATAATGCAATCACCCTCATCGGAGATAATTGAGACCTTGAAAACATCGTCTTCTTGAAGTGATTTTCTAAACTCCTCTAGTTTACTGGCGTTATCCCCCCAATCTTCAATAAATAATTGGAAGTTTGGTCCGGCCATGACTTTCCATTTGAATTCTTCCTCATGTTCAATCGTAGTTTGAAAGGATGCTCCAATTCCAGCCGTTTCATCGGGGATAAACAAGGTGGCATCCAAGTCGTACGGGCTCAGCTCTACAGCTTTGAATTGATAATAATCCTCAGAAATCGCTTGCTTATTCTCCATATTGTTACACGACGACAACAATCCAAGAAATAAAAGAATAAGAAGATTCGGTTTCATGAGTTGAATTATATGTCAACGAAGATATATACTTTTGAATAAAACAAGATAATGAATCGAAAGTTGACGCTTATTGCCCTTATAATTTTTGCCCTATCCATTGCATGTGGTGCATTCGGTGCCCACGCGCTAAAGGAGATTGTTTCCGTGAAATGGCAGCTTGCCTTTGAAACAGCGGTGAGATATCAGATTTATGGAGCTCTTTTACTCCTAATCCTTTCCTTTCAACCAACGTTTCATCAGTCCCAATTTAAACGATGGATTGTGTTCTTCTTGGTTGGATTAGCCTGCTTTTCTGGTTCAATTTACGGGCTTGTTGTTGCCGAAATAACTCACGTAAATCTTTCCTTTCTTGGCCCAATCACACCCCTCGGAGGACTATTAATGATCAGTTCTGTCTTGGTGATCGGAATTAAGTGCGCCACAAATAAAGCCGATTAGTAGGGGAATTCCTTGTAATTTGATAACTTTGCATACGACTAAAATCCGGAGCTAAAGATGGATAAAATTTCATATGTGGGGAACGCTGATGTAAATGCCATTGAGCATCTCTATAACCAATACAAACAAGACCCAACTAATGTTGATTTAAGTTGGCAGAAGTTCTTTGAGGGCTTTGAATTTGCGCAAACTGATTTCTCTGCTGCCGGAGGTATCCCTGAGAATTTCCAAAAAGAATTTAATGTAATCAATTTGATTAATGCCTATCGAACTCGAGGTCATTTGTTTACGAAAACTAACCCCGTTCGGGAACGTAGAAAATATTTGCCAACCCTGGAAATTGAGAATTTTGGATTAGCTCAAGCCGACTTAAACGTGGTTTTTCAAGCGGGTGAAGAAATCGGACTCGGACCCGTAACCTTAAAGGAAATAATAGATCACCTCGAATTAACGTATTGCCAATCCATTGGCATTGAATTTATTTACATGCGTCATCCTGAACGCCTTGCTTGGATGAAAAATCGCATTGAATTAAAAAACAGACCGGTCCTCGATGTTACACGGAAACTAAAGATTTTTGAAAAACTTACACAAGCCTCAGCGTTTGAATCGTTTTTAGGTAAAAAGTTTGTTGGGCAAAAACGGTTTTCCATCGAAGGAGGAGAGGCATTAATTCCCGCTCTTGATACCCTCATTCATAAAGGCTCCGAAGCAGGTATTTCTTATTTTGTTATGGGAATGTCGCACCGTGGCCGCTTAAATACCCTTGCCAATATTTTTAATAAAAAGCCCAGTGACATTTTCTCGGAATTCGAAGGAAAAGAATTTGATTTTGATATGTCTTTTGATGGGGACGTGAAGTATCATCAAGGGTTTACCTCGCACATTACCTTGGACAGCGGACAGGAACTTGGCTTGACCTTGGCACCCAATCCTTCGCATCTCGAGGCGGTAAATACCGTGGTTGAGGGCATTGCTCGCGCAAAAATTGATCATGTGTTACACAGCGAGGATAAGATTTGTCCCGTTTTAATTCATGGGGATGCCGCGATTGCCGGACAAGGAATTGTATATGAAACCATACAAATGGCCCAATTAGATGGATATCGAGTAGGAGGCACTATACACATCGTGGTAAACAATCAAGTTGGATTTACTACTAACTATTTGGATGGCAGGTCTTCTACCTATTGTACGGATGTCGCTAAGACCACACTTTCTCCGGTTTTCCATGTGAATGGAGACGATGTTGAGGCGGTCGTGCAGGCCATGGAAATTGCGGTGGCTTATCGCCAAGAATTCAAGCGCGATATCTTTATCGACTTATTGTGCTACAGAAAGTACGGACACAATGAAGGTGATGAGCCTAAGTTTACACAGCCTACCCTCTATAATATCATCATGAATCACCCGAATCCTAAAGTGATTTATCAGCGTCAATTAGAAGCGGAGGGTATCTTGACGGAAGAAACAGCAAAACACATCGAAGAACAATACATTCAATTCCTAGAATCTGAATTTGAAATTACTCGCAAGAACGATAAGGCCCAAGTATTTGATTTCTTAAGTGCAACATGGGAAGGTTTCCGACACGGGAAAGCCCTTGATTTTGAGAAATCTCCTGAAACTGGAGTTGCAAAAGAAGTGCTGCAAGAATTGGGAAGAAAATTAGCCACCCTTCCTTCGGATAAAAAGTATTTTAGGAAAATATCAAAGATTTATGAAGATCGTCTGAATGCGATTGAAACTAATAGATTGGATTGGGGTACTGCCGAAATGTTAGCGTATGCGACGCTCTTGAATGAAGGACACAGCGTTAGGCTATCCGGGCAAGACGTTGAACGAGGCACCTTTTCGCACCGACATGCCGTGGTAAAAACGGAAGATACGGAGGAAGAAATTGAACCGCTGAACCTTTTAAGTGGGCATCAAGCGAAGTTTTATGTTTATAATTCCTTGCTTTCAGAATATGGGGTGCTCGGATTTGAATATGGTTATTCCTTAGCTCACCCAACCGGTTTAACCATCTGGGAGGCACAATTCGGAGACTTTTTCAACGGTGCTCAGATTATGATTGATCAGTTTATTTCTGCCGGTGAAGACAAATGGGCAACACAGTCAGGCTTGATGCTGTTGCTTCCGCATGGATACGAAGGACAAGGCGCTGAACATTCTAGCGCAAGACTTGAACGGTTTTTGCAGCAATGTGCCGATTTGAATATGCAGATTGTGAATACCTCCACACCCGCCAATCATTTCCATGTAATCAGACGTCAATTAAAACGTGATTTCAGAAAACCATTGGTTGTGTTTTCCCCGAAAATGTTATTGCGTTATCCAGACGCTACATCCACCTTGGAAGCAATGGAAAAAGGTGGTTTCTGCGAAGTGTTAGATGACACTGGGGTGGATGTAAAACACGTGGACACCGTGGTCTTATGTTCTGGAAAGTTCTACTATGAAATGAAAGTGAAAGCGAAGGAATTAGGAGTACAAAACATGGCCTTTGTGCGCGTTGAACAATTATATCCGCTGCCAGAGAAACAAATCAATGAGATTATCGGAAAATATAGTCCAACCCAGGTAATTTGGGCCCAAGAAGAACCTGCAAACATGGGAGCTTGGACCTACATGGCCATGAATTTAAGGGCTCTGAACCTTGTAGGTATTCACAGAGGAGCAAGTGCCGCCCCTGCGGAAGGTTCCAAAAAATTGCATGAAAAACGCTTATCGAACCTTTACGATTCGCTTTTTGCCTATGCTAAATTAACAGTTGAAAAATAATATTATGGCAATACTTGAAATGAAAGTGCCCTCTCCGGGGGAATCAATATCAGAAGTTGAAATCGCACAATGGTTAGTCGCAGATGGAGATTATGTGGAGAAAGATCAAGCCATTGCAGAGGTAGATTCAGATAAAGCAACCTTAGAATTACCCGCTGAACAAAGCGGTGTAATTTCACTTAAAGCGCAAGAAGGAGATACCGTTAAGGTAGGGCAAGTGGTATGTTTAATCGATACCAGTGCAGCCAAGCCAGCCGGTAGCGCGCCAGCCAAAGCAGTGGCAAGCCCACCCGCTGCGGCTCCAGCACCAAAAAAAGAGGAGGCTGTAGTGCCAAATCCAAACCCAGTAGCATCCTATGCTGCAGGAACTCCTTCTCCCGCTGCCGCTAAATTAATGGAGGAAAATAAGGTTAATTCCGCCCGAATTATTGCCACGGGTAAAGATGGACGCATCACAAAAAATGACGTAATGAACGCCTTATCCGCTGGCTTTGATGCCACGGCTTCCGCAGGTTGGGGAGGTACGCGAGAAACTCGGCGTGAGAAAATGTCGATGCTGCGTAGAAAAATTGCGGAACGTTTGGTTGCGGTAAAGAGTGAAACAGCGATGTTAACTACCTTCAATGAAATCGACATGAAACCTGTCATGGATTTACGTTCAAAGTATAAAGATGCTTTTTCAAAACATCACGAAGTCAACCTTGGATTTATGTCCTTTTTTACTAAAGCAGTAACAGAAGCACTAAAGTTGTACCCTGCGGTAAACGGTCAAATCGATGGAAATGAAATGATTTTTCACGACTATGCCGATGTCGGTATTGCCGTTTCTTCTCCAAAAGGATTGATGGTTCCCATATTACGCAATGCAGAGCAGATGTCATTGGCTGAAATTGAACGCGAAATCAAACGTTTGGCAGTAAAGGCGAGAGACGGAAAAATTACCCCTGAAGACATGACAGGAGGCACCTTCACCATAACCAATGGCGGAGTTTTCGGTTCCATGCTGTCTACCCCAATCATTAACCCGCCGCAATCCGCAATTCTTGGAATGCATAATATTGTGGAACGCCCAGTAGCGGTGAATGGTCAAGTAGAAATTCGACCAATCATGTATGTGGCCTTATCCTACGACCATAGAATAATTGACGGGAAAGAATCCGTTGGATTTTTAGTGAAAGTGAAAGAAATGCTGGAACATCCGGAACGAATGCTATTCGGAGCAAAAGATCCAGCCCAAATATTATTGGGATTATAATCCAAACCAACTTATGGCAAAAATCAGAAAGCAGGATGCGTTGGATTACCACGCGATGGGAAGACCTGGCAAAATAGAAGTAGTTCCAACGAAACCTTATTCTTCTCAACGCGATTTATCCTTGGCGTATTCCCCAGGGGTGGCAGAGCCGTGCTTAAAAATTGCAGAGAACAAAGAGGATGTGTATAAATACACCAGTAAATCCAACTTGGTAGCCGTAATTTCTAACGGAACTGCTGTGTTGGGACTTGGTGATATTGGCCCGGAGGCATCCAAGCCAGTGATGGAAGGAAAAGGATTGCTGTTTAAGATTTTTGCAGATATTGATGTATTTGACATCGAGATTGATGCGAAAGATCCTGAGTTGTTTATTCAAACGGTTAAGGCAATTGCACCAACCTTTGGAGGAATAAACCTAGAAGACATCAAAGCACCAGAAGCATTCGAAATCGAACGTCGATTGAAAGCGGAATTGGACATTCCAATCATGCATGACGACCAACACGGTACAGCGATTATTTCTTCCGCAGCCTTACTCAATGCCTTAGAATTGGCAAAAAAGAAAATTGACCGCGTTAAAATTGTGATCTCAGGTGCAGGTGCTTCTGCCTTGTCTTGCGCAAAGTTATATGTAGCATTAGGAGCCAAAGTTACCAATATTTATATGTTCGATTCGAAAGGATTGATTGGTGAATTTAGAAGTGATCTTGATGAAATGAAGTCTTTTTTTGCAAGCCATAAGAAAGAAGTTTCTTTTGAAGACGCATTTAAAGGAGCGGATGTGTTTTTAGGCCTTTCTCGTGGGGGTCTTGTAAACAAAGAAATGATTAAGAAAATGGCTAAGGACCCCATTGTTTTTGCATTGGCTAATCCGGATCCCGAAATTTCGTACAAAGATGCTACGTCTGTTCGTAAAGATATCATCATGGCGACCGGACGTTCGGATCATCCGAATCAGGTTAATAATGTCTTAGGTTTCCCCTTTATTTTTCGAGGAGCACTTGATGTTCGAGCTACTACCATTAATGAAGAAATGAAATTAGCAGCGGTGAAAGCCATTGCCTCTCTTGCGAAGGAAACCATCCCAGAGGAAGTGATTGAAGCTTACGGGGAGAAGAACATTTCATTTGGTCGAGAACAAATTATTCCAAAGCCCCTAGACCCGCGTTTAATTTATTCCGTGGCCCCAGCCGTTGCAAAAGCAGCAATGGATTCAGGTGTAGCTAAAAATCCAATTAAAGATTGGCAGAAATACGAGGCGGAATTAAAAGCTCGCCTAGGGTTGGATAATGAATTAATGCGAAACATCACGGCTAAAGCACAGAGCAATCCAAAGAAGGTTGTTTTTGCTGAAGCAGATAATGCTAAAATCTTAAAGGCTGCACAAGTATCTTATGAAGAAGGAGTCGCTTTTCCAATTCTCCTTGGGGATAGAGATGTCATTCTCGCATTGATGGAAGAATATAACGTTGAACTTCCTGAGGTTACCATTATTGATCCAAAAGCAGATTCAGAAGAGGAGCGCCGGACTAATTTCGGAAAAGAGTTCTTTCAACGCAGAAAACGAAAAGGATTAACTGAATATGAGGCAGTAAAGTTGATGCGTGAACGAAATCATTTTGGTGCTATGATGGTTGATATGGGCTTCGCTGATGCGATGATTACTGGTTTAACACGTTCCTATCGGTCAACGGTTAAACCGTTGTTGCAAATTATTGGCCTTGAAAAGGATGTTAAAACCGTTGCCGGCATGTATATTTTGAATACAAAACGCGGCCCAATGTTCCTGGCGGATACTACCGTTAATTTGAATCCAAATGCCAGTCAAATTGCAGAAATCACCATCAGTGTGGCTAAAACAATTCGGAAACTTAAAGTGCAACCTAAAATAGCTTTGTTGAGCTATTCCAACTTTGGTTCCTCTCCCGGTCCGGATGCAGAAAAAATGGCAGAAGCTGTTGCAACGCTTCATGCGGAACACCCTAATTTAATTGTGGATGGGGAAATTCAAGCAAACTTTGCCCTTAACTCAGATCTGCTGCTAGAGAAATTCCCGTTTTCCACGCTAGCAAATAAAGAAGTCAATACCTTGATTTTTCCAAATTTGTCAGCAGGAAATATCTCATATAAATTATTACAGCAAATGACTGATAGTGATGCGGTTGGACCAATCCTTATTGGGATGAGAAAATCCATTCATGTGGTTCAGCTAGGAGCTACCGTTAGAGAAATAATTAACATGGTGAAAGTGGCCGTTATTGACGCTCAAAATAAATAAAGTATGATTGCACAACTGCAAGGGCGCCTTGTTGAAAAACATCCAACAGAACTCATCATTGATTGTGGTGGGGTTGGTTACGAAGTTAAAATTTCGTTGAATTGTTTCTCCGCCTTGGGTGATTCGGAACAAGTGAGGGTTTTTACTAAACTCATTGTGCGGGAAGATGCACATCTGCTTTATGGCTTTCACGCCAAAGAAGAACGCGAAATGTTTATTCATTTAATTAGTGTTTCAGGAATTGGGCCAAATACTGCGATGATTATGTTGTCGTCCATGGTCCCCGAAGACATTGCTAAGGCAATTCAAACGGAGGATGTGGTAACCATTCAAAAAATCAAAGGAATCGGAGCTAAAACCGCCCAACGAGTGATCCTTGATTTGAAAGGTAAAGTCGTGAAATTATCCGAACAAGCACAAAATATTTTCAGCGCGAACAATACAAATAGATTTGATGCGTTAACGGCCCTGGTTTCTTTGGGATTCGATAAAAAAGCAGCTGAAAAAGCAATAGAACGCATCGACACGGGTAGTGAACCGGTTGAATCATTAATCAAAGAGGCCTTAAAAGTATTATAGTGAATTGGTGTAAGAGAAATATTCTTTCTAGGGGTTTCTTATTGGGCTTACTTTTAGCCCTTTACTCCCATGTATCTTACGCCCAAGGACCCGTTCTTCCTTTTCCAATAAATCCTTCCTTTAATTCGTATAACAACAATCAACAATCCTTCGATTTAGGTGATCCTACGAACATGCAACAAAGCATTGAATATGATCCTGAAACAGGACATTACGTCTTTAAGCAATCCGTAGGTGAAGGACTTCTCTTTCGAAACCCAACTTCCATGTCCTTGGAGGACTATCTGAAGTATAAGAATAAACAATTTGAAGGTCAAAACTGGGAGCAACAAATCGAAGAAGAGTCGGTGGTAGGAAGATCCTTTGAACTACCAATTAAAATTGGAAGCAAAGTGTTTGAAAGTATTTTTGGTTCAGGTGAAATTGTTATTCGTCCGCAAGGAAATGTCGAGGTCCAACTCGGTGTAAATCACTCGAGATATGACAACCCGATTCTTCCCCTGCGTCAGCGAAGGATTACCCGCTTTGATTTCCAGCAAAACATCAACATGGATATTGTTGGTCAAATTGGAACACGCCTAAAAATTGGCGCTAAATACAACACGCAAGCGGCGTTTGATTTTGAAAATATTTCTAAACTTGAGCATACCGGAGACGAAGACCAAATCCTCCAGAAAATCGCACTGGGTATGGTCAGCTTGGATTTACCAACCTCTTTGATTCAAGGCTCGCAAACCTTGTTCGGAGCCAAAACACAGCTGAAATTCGGCCGTTCAACCTTTGATTTGATTCTTGCTCAGTCTAAAGGCAAGCGTCAAGAGATCAACATCACGGGAAAGTCTCAAGTTCAGAAGTTTGAGCTAACCGCGGATAATTATGAAGCCAATCGTCATTACTTTTTGAATTTGTTTTATCATGACGATTATGATTCTGCAATGACATCCTTACCCAATGTGAATGCTACCCGTTACATCACAAGAATTGAAGTATGGGTTACCAATCGCTCCAACATAACCGAGAATACCCGCAACATTATTGCTTTTTCTGATTTAGGGGAAGGTAAATCTACCAACTGTCAAGGAAATCCCGGGGGCTTCGGTACAGGCGTTGAACCTGCCAATAGTGCCAACAGTTTATATCAGTGGGCGGCAAATCAACCCCTAATCCGAAACTTCGCTACGGCAGTACCGGCCCTAAACAATCAAGTGACAGCACCCGGTCCTTTCCAACAAGCAAAAGACTATGAAAAGGTAGAGAACGCACGCAAATTATCGGATCAAGAATTCAGTTATAATGCATTGCTCGGGTATGTTTCGTTAAACAATCCGCTCAATAACGATGAGGTGCTTGGCGTGGCTTACGAGTATACCTACCGAGGACAAACCTATCAAGTGGGTGAATTATCAACCGATGGTGCCAGCGGTCAAGAAGCCCTGATCTTGAAATTATTGAAGCCAACCATCACGAGTCCTCAAAATAAGATTTGGGACTTAATGATGAAAAACGTTTATTCCATTGGTGCCTATCAAGTAGATCAACAGGGGTTTAAAGTCGACATTTTCTACAATAATCCTTCTACCAGTGTTCCTTTGCCGGTGTTTCCAATGGCTGGGTTAGATGATAAACAATTAGTGACGTTGCTAGAAATGGACCGTTTGAATCAGAATAATCAGCCGTTTTCTGACGGGGTTTTTGATTACGTGCCTTTTACCATTACCGGTTCAAAAATTGAGAACGGGGGAACAATTAACCGCAAGAATGGAAGAATCTTTTTCTCAACCGTAGAGCCTTTTGGAAAAACACTGGCAAAAAAGTTACAATCAATCGGCGTTCCTCAAACCACCGTCAACAACATCGCCTTTTACGAATTATACGATTCAACCAAAACAGCAGCCCAACAAATACCGAGTAAGAACAGGTTTCTGTTTAAAGGCGAATACCAATCCTCCGTAAGTTCAGACATTCCACTCAACGCACTCAACGTGCCGCAAGGAGCGGTTACTGTAACTGCCGGGGGAATAAAGTTGACCGAGGGTACAGACTTTACAGTGGATTATAACCTAGGGAGAGTTAAAATTCTAAACACTGGAATTCTAGAGTCAAATACACCCATTAAAATTTCGATAGAAAGCAATTCAGTGTTTGGATTTCAAGCCCGTTCGCTCATGGGAGGTCATTACCAATATCGCTTAAGCGATAAAATGAAGTTTGGTGCTACGTGGGTGCGAATGACCGAACGTCCAGTAACTCAAAAAGTGGATTTTGGTAGCGAACCCTTCAAAAATAATGTGATTGGAATCGACTTTAGCATTCGAACCGATGTTCCATTCCTTACTCGACTAGTTGATTTGCTTCCGGTGATTTCAACCAATCAAATGTCTACCTTCTCTATCAATGGAGAAGCTGCCTATTTAATTCCCGGGCAACCCAAGGTGATTAATAAAGACGGAACTTCATACATAGATGACTTCGAGGCGAGCCAGAGTACAATTGACTTAAAATCGGCTACAGCGTGGCGCTTAGCGTCTATCCCGCAAGGGCAACCCGACCTTTTCCCAGAGGCCTCCTTACAGAACTTATCGGCCGGGTTCAAACGGGCGAAAATGTCGTGGTATACCATTGACCCAGTTTTCTACCAGAGCAATAACTTAACTCCCAATCACATTAAACAAGACGCAACCATGCTGGCAGATAGCCGCATGCGTTTAGTGAATTTTACAGACATCTTCCCGAATCAACAGTTGCAATATGGTTCCATTCCAAACATTACTGTATTCGACGTTTGTTATTATCCAAAGGAGCGGGGGATGCACAATTATGATACCACCGCAACGGTAGATAGCCTTGGGCAGTTTACGAATCCTGAGAACCGATGGGGCGGCATCATGAGGGCGCTATCAACGAATGATTTTGAGTTGGCAAACGTACAGTTTATTCAGTTTTGGATGCTCGATCCGTTCAATGACGATGCTGAAAATCAGGACCCAAACACCACGATGAATGGAGGGGATTTATATTTTAATTTAGGGAATGTTTCTGAAGACGTTTTGCCCGACTCACGCAAAGAATATGAAAATGGGATACCTCCTTTTGGTCCCTCCATTGCAGATAATGTTGATACCACCCTATGGGCAAGGGTTTCTAATGAACAAGTCATTGTAAATGCATTTGATACCGATCCAGAATCAAGATTGAACCAAGATATCGGACTCGATGGATTGAATAGCGCTTCAGAGCAATCGGCGTATGCGAACTATGTAAATTGGGTTCAGAACAACCTTACTATTTCTCCTGCTTCGAAAGCTAAAATGATTCAAGACCCATCGAATGACGATTATAACTATTACCTGGATGATAACTTTGATAACGCCCAATTAAATATTTTAGAGCGATACAAACGATATAATGGCATGGAAGGGAATTCACCTACCACCAATATGTCTGATACAGCTAATGCGGCGGGTTATCCCACTCAGGCTACAAATATGCCGGATTTAGAGGACATCAATCAAGACAATAACCTTTCAGAATCTGAAGCCTATTTCCAGTACAAAATGAGTTTGCGGCCAAATGATATGGTGGTTGGAAAAAACTTCATCACCAATGTTCAGTTGTATCAAAATGGAAATAAGACAGAGAAGTGGTACCAGGTGCGTATCCCATTGATTTCTTATGAGAAAAAGGTGAATGGGATTCAAGATTTTAGATCCATTCGATTTATGCGCCTGTTCATGAAAAACTTTGATGAGCAAGCACAAATCCGTTTTGCCAAAATGGAATTTATGCGCGGTGAATGGAGGCCTTATTTACTTGATTTAACGCAGCCAGGCATCAGTGTTCAACCCGATCCAAACTTAACTGGGTTCAATATTTCTGCCGTGAATGTGGAAGAGAACGACCAGCGTACCCCTGTTAAATATGAGGTGCCACCGGGTATCGTTCGAGAAATAGACCCTTCACAAACGTATCAACGTCAAATGAATGAGCAATCCTTGGTGCTTGATATGTGTAATTTACAAGATGGAGACGCAAGAGCAGCTTACAAAAATGTGGTTTTTGACGTACGTACGTATAAAAAATTGAAGTTGTTTGCTCACGCAGAGGAGGTTAATACATTGATTCCGTTTAACGATAAAGAAGTGACCTTGTTTGTTCGCTTAGGTACAGATTTCGTAGATAACTATTATGAATATGAGTTGCCTTTGGTTAAAACAGCATGGGGGGTTACCTCACCCGATGATATTTGGCCGGAAGAGAACAATATTGAAATTGTATTTGATGATTTGCTTAATTTAAAAAAAGAACGCAATCAAAAAGTAGAGGACGGAGTTACCGGGGTTTCTACCATGTTCGAATATGCTAAAGACGATCCGGCCAATTCAGATCGAAGAATCAAGGTTAAGGGTTCACCAAATTTACAAGCAATTAAAACCATCATGATTGGGGTTAGAAACCCCCTTCAATCTGATCCTAGTAATAATTGGCCTGATGACGGACAACCAGAATGTGTCAATGTGTGGGTGAATGAATTGCGTTTAACCGACTTTGTGAGTGAAGGTGGAGGAGCTGCGGTAGGTCAAGCGCAACTGCAATTGGCCGACTTCGCAACGATTTCTGCTTCTGGCAACTATTCTGGAATCAATTGGGGGTCTGTTGAAAGTCGCGTGCAAGATCGTCAACGGAATCAAAAGGTGGGGGTGGATATGAACTCTACGGTTCAACTGGGTCAATTCTTTGGCAAACAAGCGAAAGTTTCCTTACCATTCTTCTACGGATACTCATTAAATGTGATTAATCCAGAGTACGACCCATTCAATCCCGACATTAAATTAGCGGACTATGATTTGGCCACGCGAAAGGAGCGCGCAAAATTAGGTCAAGACTTTAACGAGCGGAAATCATTCAATTTTACCAACGTGCGTAAAGAAGCGAAAGCCGGGGCTAAGCCAGCATTCTGGCGCATTTCCAACTGGTCTGCGAGTTATGCTTATGCAGAGAATTTGAAACGCGACTTTAATACTAATTATGACCGAACAAAGAATTACACTGGGGCCTTAAATTATAATTATACGTTTACAGGGAAAGCCATCGAACCCTTTAAAAAATGGAAACCCGTTCAGAAATCTAAGTGGCTCGCTTTGGTTAAAGACATGAATTTCTACCTCATGCCCAAGAACATCACCTTTACAAATGATCTCTTACGGATGTACAATGAACGACAAGTTCGAAATAACTTAGTTCCAAATTATCAATTTAATCCAGTATTCTTAAAGAAATTTGATTGGAACAGAAATTATAACATTGGGTATGACGTTACCAAGAATCTCAAGGCCTCTTTTGCGGCAACCAATAGAGCGATTTTTGCTGAAGGAAATAGTCGAGTGGACCGGAAAAACGATCCATTTGCGTTTCAAGAATTCAAGGATTCAATCCGCTCTCAAATGGCTACATTTGGTCAAACAATGGAGTACAGCCATAACTATAATTTGAGTTATACGGTTCCACTAGATAAGTTTCCTTTGACGAATTGGTTGACCTTAAATGCCAAATATAATGGTAGCTATAATTGGCAACGCGCACCCTTAGCCCAAACTAATTTTGGAAACATCATACAAAACAACCGCAGTGTTAACTTAACGTCGCAGGCTAATTTTGTAACGCTTTACAATAAGGTCCCTTTGTTTAAGCGCGTACTTTCTGATGGAAGAAATAACCGAGGGGCATTAAATGCGAAAAACAACCAAGGGCAGAACAATAATCAAGGAAACAAAAAGGTTGAAGAACAGCCTCCTAAGCCTCCTAAGCCGGTGGAGGAAATGACCAAGAAAGAACGAAGAAAATGGGATAAGGTGCTCAGAAAATATGAGCGTAAGAAGAAAAAAGAAGCGAATGCTAAGAAGAAGGTCAATCCAGTGATAGGTTTTGCTTCGCGCCTGTTAATGACGGTTCGCAACGTATCCGGGACATACAGCATCGATGATGGAACCATGTTGCCCGGGTCAAATCAAGAATCAAGAATTCTTGGGATGAATAGCAATAACCTCGGAATGAGTTCCTTTGCCTTCGGTAAACAAAGCTACGACATTTGGGGGCGTGACAATGGTTATAACATTGCCGAACTGTCTGCAAATAACGGATGGTTAGTTCAAAATGAGAACTTAAATAAACAATTTGCCACAACACATTCCACCAAGTTGAATTTGCGCGCAACCCTTGAGCCTGTGAAAGATTTGAGCATTGAAATGAAATTAAATCGAAATTATGGATTGAACAGTGGTGAGTTCTTTAGGTGGAATGAAACCAATCAACAATTCGAAGGACAAAGTCGGTTCCAGTCAGCTACCTTAACGTATTCAACGATTACGTGGGGAACAGCATTCCTCCGAGACAACAAGGACCGTTCTTCGCAAGTGTTTAGTCAGTTGTTAGCGAATCGCCAAACAGTTTCTCAATTAATTGGCGCAGACAATCCGAATTCTTCCTTATTGCCTTCCGGATATTTTGACGGATACTCAGGGAACCAACAAGAAGTGGTAATCGGGGCATTCCTAACAGCATATGGAAATAAAGAGGTAAATGATAAGAACATTAATCCAGTTCGAAATATGCCACTTCCGAATTGGAGTTTAACGTATAATGGCTTATCCAAGTTTGAATTTATGAAGAAGTATGTGAAATCATTTGTGATTCGTCACGCATACAACTCCACAGTTTCGGTGAACGGTATGCAATCCAACATGGGCGCCACCACAGATGCCAATGGTAACCCAACCGCCTTAGATTTAAATAACAACTTCATTTCAAGTTTGCAGGTGCAGAACATCACGGTGAGTGAGCAGTTCTCGCCGTTAATTGGACTTGATGCTACCTGGACGATTTTCGGACAATCTTTAACTACGAAATTTGAATACAAAAAGGACCGTTTAGCTACCTTATCGCTTAACAATAGCCAAGTTACCGAAGTAAAATCAGATGAGATTGTGATAGGGATGCAAACTAAAATCGCGAAGGTTAAATTAATGGAGCGTATTCCAGCGAATGATTTGAATGCGGGAATTAATTTCTCTTTTCGAGATAACTCCACCTTGATTCGTAAAGTGGTTGAAAATACCAATCAAGCGACAGCGGGACAACGTGTGATTTCTTTAAAACTGAATATCGATTATAATTTATCTCAGAACTTAACGGTTTCCTATTATTATGATCAAAATTTAAATACGCCAAAAGTAGCGACAAGCTATCCTACGGGCAATATGAGCACAGGGATTAAATTAAGGTTTAACCTTGCCGGTGTTCAGTAATGAATGTTCGTGCTGCGAAAATATCTGATGTACCAGCGATTCACGCATTAATTATTGAATTAGCAGTGTTTGAACGTGAACCTGATGCTGTAATCAATACCGTTAGTTCCTTAGAAACGGATTTATTTGTCCATAAGCGCTGTTTTGCTGAGGTTTCAGAATTAGAAGGTGAAATTGTAGGGTTTTCCCTGTATTTCTTTGGTTATTCCACGTGGAAAGGTAAAACCTTATATCTCGAGGATATCTACGTGAAGGAATCGTACAGAAACCATGGCATAGGTCAAGCCTTATTTAATACCGTAGTTGAAATTGCAAAACGGGAAGGCGTGCGACGTATGGATTGGCAAGTATTGGAGTGGAATACACCTGCAATTGCATTTTACGAAAAAAATAAAGCCCTACTCGATGGGGAGTGGATCAATGGCCGCTTGTATTTTTAAGTCCCTTACCATACTCGGATTCTTTGTCTTTTCTTCGGGAATTGCACAAGAGTTCCCTGATTCGATACCGATGAATGAAATTCGGGTGCTCGCATCGCACAATAGCTATAAAATTCAGCCTACGGCTCGGACGATGAAGTTTATTAATCGATTCAAATCCGTACTCGGCGAAGAAAACCAACCCTTTCAGTTAGCCTATTCTCACCCTTCAATATCTGAGCAGCTTTCTACTTATCACATTCGAGGCTTAGAACTTGATGTGTATAATGATCCAAAGGGTGGTCGATATTTCAAACATCGCTTGAACTTTTTCATTCCAAAACAACGCATCAGGGAAGAAAAGTATAAGGCCCTTAAAGAACCTGGGTTTAAAATAATCCATATACCAGACATTGATTACCAAACAAATTATTTAACCTTATCTGCTGCCCTAGAAGAATTGGATGCTTGGAGTTTGTCAAATCCTACGCATGCACCGATTTTTGTGAATATTGAATTAAAAGGCAGTGCTCTTGGAGATGAGGCCGGCATATTAAGGCTCTTTGGATTTAAAAAAGCCATATCGTTTGATCGTACCTCGTTGAATCATATGGATAGTTTATTTCAAGAAAAGTTAAGCACCTTATATACCACAACGGAGTTTAGAGCGAATGAAAAAACGCTTCAATCTCGTATAAAAATCCAGGGATGGCCAACTGTGGGTGCTGTCAGAGGGAGGATTTTTGTGATAATACAGGGAAGCGGTTCACAGCATTATCCTGCAAGCGGGGGTGCCTTTGTCTATGGGAATGCTGAAAATCCAGATTGTATATTTCTTTTATATGACGACCCCTTACAATATGAAGAACTCACTAAGCAAATGAGATCCAGTCATATGATCCGGACGCGAACGGATGCCGGTACTATTGAGGCTAGAGCGAATGATTACTCTCGTTTAACGAAAGCGCTTGAAATTGGCGCACAAATTCTTTCAACCGACTACTACAAAAAAGACCCTAATATAGGGCCTTTTGTAATTCCGTTTGTAGGATTTCTAGGAGACTAAGATCTTATTCTCGGGAATAACTTACGGTTATCAACTACATCAGCAGATTTGCGTAATGCGCCCATGAGCATCCCTTGAATGTTTCCTTTCAACATAGAAGTTAATTGGTCTTTTTCTTCCTTGTATGTAGCGTTCGCTGGGGCTTTCTTGGTACTGTTAACTTTGATTACATAAACTCCGCCTTTTCCTTTTAGCGGAATGGTTGTCTGACCATTTTTAACATAGCCAGAGAACAAAGCACCAACGATTTCTGGTTCATAGCCTGTATTTCCAAGCGAAGGATTGCTAAAGGTTATTTGTGCTTCTTCCACTACGGTATTTCCTTTTTTCGCAAGCGTTTTAAGATTTTTCGTTTTAGCCATTTGATTCATTAAGCGTTTCGCCTTTTTTTCCTCAATTAAATCTTTCTTCATTCGATCCATTGCATCTGCTAAGGTAGGCTCACCTTTTTCACGAATACTTCCCAACATGGCAATAATGTACTTGTCTTTATCACGAATCGGAGCCGCTAATAAATCACCAGCTTCAGCATCTGCATTGTATGCGAGTTCTAAGATTCGATCCATGGCATTTGTTGTAACCAATCCATATACTCGTGGGTTGTTATCTTCCAATGCGATTGGACGAACAAAATATTTATTTTGTGAAGCAAGGGTGTCAAAGGCAGCAATCTTTTTAGATAAATCATCAATTTTTGCTAGCTTCTGATCTAATTTATACAACAGACGGTTGGCTTCTGCTTCCATATTTCCTGTGGTAAGTTCAGACGCTTTAAACGACTTTACTACCGTAGTTAGGATCGGGAATTTTTTAGTGTCTCGTTCCAATACTTCAATGATGTGGAATCCGAAATCAGTTTTTACTACCCCTATTTTACCGATCGGAGCATTTGCACAATAAGATCCAAATTCTTTCACCATATCGCCTTCTAAAAAATCCGCATACTCGCCACCTTTTTCTTTTGACCCTGGATCTTCACTATGCTTTTGTACCAATTCGGCAAAATTCAATGTGTTGATTACTTTAAGAATACTATCTGCCGTTTGTTTCTTCTTTGCAATTACTTTGGCATCTTTTGAACCATTAGTAGAAATAAGAATGTGTCGCGCTTTAATTTTCGCTGGCGAATAACCCATTAATTTTGACAAATGGAAGTTTTCACCAACGCGGTAAGGACCAACCAATTGACCGATAGGCGTAAGTTTAATGATCGTATCATAATCCATTGGGTAGGTCATGTATTGATTTGCTTTCGGGTGCCCTTCAGGAACAGCGATTCCTCTTGCACCTGGCAGATAAGCGCGCATTTCACTTTCGTTCATGACCAAAACAGAATCATTTTTCGAAGTCATAAAATCCATTCGCAGTTTAGCGATGGTTTTATTGAACGCTAGCGTATCTGCTTTAGACGGTTTAATGGATACGTCAAAAACACGAACTTCTCTATTGTTTGAGCGATTCCAGTATTTTTTCTCGCCTTTATGCTCCTCGTAGTAAGCCTCTAGTTCAGAGTCACTTATCTTTATTTCAGCGTCATTAATTTCTGAGTAACGACGAGCCACAAAGGAAATTGATTTTGTTTCCTTTTTAGCAAGATACTCTTCGCGAGCCTCTACTTTTGTTACATATATTCCTTGGCTTATCAACGAGAAATACTTTTCGTTTTTTCTTCGGTCCATGAAGTATTTTTTAGTTCCTTCCCACTGTGCCTTTTCTTCTGGTTTTTTAGCCGTTTTTAATTTGGTTAAAGTTTTTTGTAATTCAATACGACCTGTTTTCATGGATTGCTCGGAGATTGCTCCTGTAGCTTTATCAACGAAGAATTGGTTCAAGTCTTGAAGTACTCCAAAACCTTCAGTAGCCATCAAGTATGCATTAAATTCACGCTCACTCACATCGATTCCCAAGGCATCATATTCCACTTTAGTTAAGGTTGAATCTACCATAAAATTGAAGGCTTTATCATTGGCGGCCTCCATGTCTTCGTCGGTAAATTCTTTTTGTTCTTGTTGCTTTTGAGCTCGATCTTGTGATTGAACACGCTCGCTTAATTTGTTGTAAATGTCAATGTTTACCTTTTCTCCATCCACTAATCCGATTCCATAATCTCCTTCAGCACCGCGACCTGAATTCATGAAATCAAATAAGGATTGAAGAATGAAGATTACCAATGCTAATCCTACGATGGTGATTAATAACCAAGAATACTTATCTCTTAACTTTGTAATAATAGCCATTTAAATAAATTTTAAGGTGCGAATTTACAAATTACTGCGCACTATTAAAAACCCTTTTGATAAAAAGAGGGCTTATTTCCCTCCGCCTTTAACGGGCTTAGTTGGAACTGTAGATTTTTCAGCACCACCGCCCTCTGCCGGTTTAGTTTCATTAACCGGATTTGGAGTCGTATTCGTAGCTGGTTTTACTTCCTTCGCTGGGGTTGGTGTAGTCTTCGGTGTAGGAGTTACCGCAGGTTTCACTTCTTTAGCAGGAGTTGGCGTATTGTTCGGTGCAGGAGTAGGAGTTACCGCAGGTTTCACTTCTTTAGCAGGAGTTGGCGTATTGTTGGGTGTTGGAGTAGGATTTACCGCTGGTTTCACCTCTTTTGGAGGTGCAGGAGTATTGTTTGGTGCTGTTCCGCCGCCCCCTTTATTCGGTGTATTTGCGGGTTTCGGTTGGTTGTTTTGTGGACTATTCGTTGGTTTTTCAACACCGCCATTGTTGTCATTCGTATTATTAGTTGGAGGAGCTACGTTGGCCGTGTAGTTAATGGTAAAAGAAGTTTGAGTAGATCCGCATCCTGTGTTTACCGAAAGATTGAAATTATTCGCCCCTGATTGAAGCATCACCGGAAGGGTAGCGATGCTGCCCCCTAATGAAATACCCGTTAAGGTGCTTCCATTTTGTGTCAAACTTAGTTCATTGGCATTACTCACATTTTGTATGTTGAAGGTTAATACATACGCCGCGAGGGAAACATTGGTAACATTCGAGGCTGGACTAACTAAACTAATGGTTGGGGCTTTACATTTGGTTACGGTATATGTTTCAGTATCCGTACCGCATGCGTTTGCAGCAGTGATTGTAATCGTATTTAATCCGTCAGATAAATTGACGTTTTGGCTAATTGACCCGGTTGCCCAAGAAAGACCATTAACTACGTTACCATTCTTAGTTACTTGAACGGATGTACTTCCATCATAACCATTCACTGATGCGTTGATCATCACCGAGCTTGCGGTTGAACTTCCGCCGTTGGCAATGCTTCCATTAATGGTGATTTCAGGGAGTGTACAGTTCGCAAAGGTAACCGTGGTGGTTTCAGAATCTGTACCACAGTTGTTTCCAGCGGTAATATAGAAGGTGTTCGAGCCGGGAGTTAACGAAACATTCGCAGTAAGAACTCCGTTTTCAAACATAAATGGCACATTTTGCTCATTAAAAGTAAAATATACCCCTTCAATATCGTAAACATGTTCCAAGGTGGCCACATATTGGTAACTGCCGTCACTCGCTTGAAGCGCGGAAGTTACGATGATGTTCGGTGCTTGACAATGATTGTAGTACACAGAGGCATTTTGAGAGGCGTTGCCGCATGCGTTTATCGCATTTAATGCAATGGTGTTGACTTCATTTGCCAAATTCAAACTCGCGGTTAACACGCCATTTGAATAATTGAAACTTGGAATGTTTTGTCCGTTTAGCGATAGGGTAATTCCTTGATTGCTTGGCATGTTTGTAAGGTTGGCCACAAAGGCATAAATTCCTTGCGCTACCGTATCATTTAATTGAGAGATACCAACCGTTGGGGCCGTACAATTCTGATAGATCACGGTCAATTCTCCCCGATCCGTTCCACAGGAATTTTGTGCAAATAAGACCATGCTGTTTGTACCCGCTTGTAAGGTAAGGGATGCAGTAAGGGTATTTCCATTTAAAGAAACATTCTGTACCGGATTACCATTAAGTGTTAAGGTAAGTTGTTGGGCATTCACCCCATTTACTGTCGCATTGAATACATATGCAGCACTCGTTACGGTTGCATTTGTTCCCTGAAGATTAACGGCTGGAGCAGTACAAGGAACGTAGGTGACTTGCATGGATTTAGTGTCTGTTCCACACCCGTTGGTTCCTGACAGCATGATGTTATTAACACCAGGTTGCAAGGTGAATGTTGAATTTACTGAACCATTCAACAGGTTAAATGGCGTAACTTGTCCATTAAGGGTTAAGGTAAGCCCTTGAGAATTAGTGACTTCTTGAACCGTGGCGTTTAAGCTATACGTGGCAGTCGATACGGTTTGACCACTCATACTTGAAAGGCTCACAACCGGTGAATTACAGGTGCTCAATTGGATGGTTGTGGAAGCCTGATCTACGCCACAGCCATTACTTACAAATAAATTCAAAGTGTTAACCCCATTCGAAAGGGTAACAGGCGCAGTTAATAATCCATTGGCAAATTGGAAGTTCGTGAAAGCGGTCCCATTCAAGGTCATACTCACTTGGTTTGCCTGCAGCACATTTTCAAGTTGCGCTTGAACCGTGAATCCAGCGCTGCTTACGCTTAATCCAGAATTGCTGGGTTGCATTATAGAAATGGTTGGAGCCTTACACGGGGTAAATACCAATGTTTTTGTTTTAACGTCCGTCCCACAACTGTTTGTTACCGCGAGTGATACTGAATTTGTTCCAGCAACTAGCGTTAAATTGGCGTTCAATTGGCCATTATTGAAGGTGAAAGGAACTCCAACACCGTTGAGTAATAAGGCAATTTGATTCACATTGGTAACATGCTGTATTACTGCACTAACCGCTAAACTTTGAGTGGAAGTACTAGAAGGAATTGGATTTGAGAGGGTAATTACCGGGGCAACGCAATTGTCGTAGGTGATATTTACATTGGCAATGTCTTTTCCACAATCGTTGGTTGCTGTTAGGGTATAGGTATTTAATCCAGGAGCTAAAGAAGCAGTAAAAGAACCCACGCCATTCAGAAAGTTGAACGGAATCACACTGCCATTTTTTGTAATGACTATTTGCGACGATGCAGAACAATTTATCGCTGTAAATGAAACGTCTGTGGTATTTTGAGTGGTCGTAGCCGCGGCCTGAATCGGATTGGTGATCACAATCGAAGGAACCAAGCATTGCTTGTAGGTAATGTTGAGTGATTCGCTATCATTGCCGCAGGAATTCTTTACAGAAATACTTACGGTATTCAACCCTGCATTCAGAGAAAGGGATGCCGTTAAGAGGTTGTTAATGAATTGAAATGGTTTAGCTGCCCCATTCACTTTGAAGGTAATTTCTGACGCGTTATTGACTCCGGTAAGCGCACATTGAACTTGGTAAACCGCTTCATTTACTGTGATTCCGCTTGCAACCGGTTGAATCAATGAAATATTCGGTGTAATGCAATTATTGAAGATAATATTTTGGGTCTGGGTCTGTGTGCCACAGCCATTCGATACCGTAACATTGAATACGTTCGCACCTGCAGCCAAGGTGGCAATGGCTTGAATACTTCCATTGATAAAGGTGAATGGAATTGCAGCTCCGTTTTGAGTTACTTTAATTTCTTGTGAGTTGGCAATGTTTACTGTATTCGCCGAAAATAAAAAACCTTGATTTGCAGTGGTGCCACCAGTTGATGAAATAGACACGGTTGGCACATTGCAGGCTTGATACGTAATATTGAGGGATTCAATATCTACCCCACATCCATTCGAGCTGGTGATGCTTACAATGTTTAATCCTGGATTTAAAGTAAACGAATATTCTAAGATTCCTGAGGCTGCGTTGAGGGTGTAATTGCTAACGATGCTGTTATTTACCATCAGGTTGATAGCCTTTTGATGTTGTGTTTTTATCTTCAATGTATAGGCAGCTTTAGTTACAATTACATTCGCCGTATTGGGAGTTTGTAAGGTAAGTACGGGCGCCTGACATTCTTGATAATTCATGGCTATAACTAGGGATTCTGAACCACAAAGATTCGTCCCGTTGATCGTGATGGTATTATTGCCTGGTTTTAGGGTTACAGGGATTTCAATGACGTTGTTAACCCACGTGAAGGTATTGGTTGCTTGTCCGTTAAGGAGTACACTGAATTCTGTTTTCGCATTGAAACCGATGGTTTTAATTTGAATTTTTTGTGCCGCAGTACTCACCGTAATGCCACTGCTGGTTGGATTAATTAATTGCAGTTGTGGGGTAATACAGTTATTGTAAATCACTTCCGTTACGGCGTAGCTTGATCCACAGGGGTTGGATGCTTCTACTTTAATCAAATTTTTACCTGGCGTTAATGCCACGGTGGCTTGAAATGCATGGTTTGCTGCGTTGAAGGCAAAGACCTGTGATTTTACTCCGTTAATAAAAAAGGAGATGTTATTCAGCGTAGTGTGTTGAATCAAGGCGCCTACATTGATTGTATTGGATTGAACTGTAATGCTGGCATCCTTAATTGGGCTAGTTAATGTAATCTGAGGGAATTGGCAATCATTATATGTGATTTGAATGGTCTCAGTGGCCGAGCCGCATTCGTTTTGTGCGTATACCGTAAAGGTATTTACTCCAGGTTTTAAGGCGGCGCTTACGGTGAGTTCTCGTGTTGTGGAATTAAACGTAAAGGGAACCAAATTGCCTTGTTGATCCTTAACTGTTAATTGATTGGACTGACCGATTTGTGTGGTGCCAAGGCTAAAGCTCGCCGTGCTCAAGGTACTTGTGAATTGTTTGTCTCGAATGGATAGGGTTGGGGCAATGCAATTTGTTGTGAAATTATTAATGTTATTTACGGTATTTACTTGCTCATCAGGTTTTGGTTCTTTCTCGCGAGTTTTAAAGCGGAATTGCATGTACCCAGAAGTGTAGTGATACCAATCGTTTTTAATTCTGTTGCTTGAAACCACACCATCCCAATCATCCATTCCGGTGAACGTAGTTTTATGCTCTATACCGATGGAAAAGCGCGGTCCCACAATATATCCTATTCCGATTCCCAAACTAGGCATCCATGTAGCATTCCGCTTAAAACCGCTTAGTTGATCCAAGCGGGTTTCGTAGGAATTATCCATGTTTGTGGTGATTGCGCTGGCAATGTTTCCACCGGCAACCATGTCGGGATAGTCGTACAAACTGACGGAGTTGTTGCTTAAATTTCCCCAGGTTTGCCGCCATGTAACTCCAATACCTCCAAATATGTAAGGGTCCCAATTGGTACGTTCTGCGAAGCGATTGGCGTGCAAGACTAATTCAAACGCCAAGCGATGTTGGTCGCTGTTAAAGTTATGGGCCGTCATGTTAAATGAATCCTTGTAAGCGCTTAGCGGACCACTGATGTATGAATTTAGGTTGCTTGTGTCGTAATCTTGTCCGTACCAATTTCCATGTAAATACCGCCCACGCAAATCAAAACTTATGTGTCTTCCCGTCTTCCAATTATAGGATTTTCCTAGGGTGAATCCCCATCCGCCGTTGGTTTCGTTTTTAACATCTGTGCAACTCCAAGTCGCTCCAGCATTGATGCCGAAAAACCATTTAGAAGAATGGTCATAATCCAAGCGCTGGCCCCAATGGTTCAAGGTTAACACTAAGAAAAAAATGGAGGTAAGGGTAAATTTTTGCATAATGTAGCTGTTTAATTTCTTCGAATCCCTTCGATAAGTATGCCAAAATTCGTAAAAAAATCGGTAGTTTGCACTAGGTTTGGGCTATGGCAAGATATTAAGCCATCGAAAACCATTAATTTTAATAGTAAAATCGTATTGTGTCGCGTCTTGTTATTGTTTTGTTAATGGTGATAAACAGCGCATTAGCTTGTGCTCAGTTTTTGATATTCCCTCCAAATGATACCGTATGCCTTGGTGAAGGATTACAACTCAGTGCGAGTACGTCCTGTCAAGGAACGGCCTTGTATACGTGGTATGTGAATGGAGATTCGATACTAAGCAATAGTTCTGGAACATTTTCCTTGATACCAACGCAAGCGAGTAATCAACTCATGGTGATTTGTCGGTGCAATGTGAATGGATCCATACAAGTGGATACGGCGCAAACTTCGCTCACGGTAAGTAGTCCAAGTATAGACGCTGGACCCGACCAATATGTCGATTCTGGAACGGTGGTAACCTTGCAGGCTACGGGCATGGTGGATTCCGTGCTGTGGTCGCCTTCTTTTGAAGTGAATTATCCCACCTTGTTTAGTGTTCAGACATCGCCAAGTGCTACTACAGCCTATATGGTTCAAGGATTTTATGCGGGATGTGAGGTGTTCGATTATGTCACGGTGTATTTAACGAATGTGTTTAAAATTCCAAATACCTTTTCGCCGAATGACGATGGGTCCAATGATACATGGATTATTCCGGGAATAGAAAACTATCCAAACAATCGGATGATTATCATGAATCGCTTTGGCGATGTGTTGTACGAGTCTACGGCCTATAATATTGTTAACGCCTGGTCAGGGCTTAGAAATGGCAAGGTCATGCCGGATGGCGTGTATTATTATCTGTTGGATTTAGGAAACGGAACCCTAAAGAAAGGTACAATTACTATTATCCGATGAGGTTTCAACTGCTATTTGGATTCATATCCATCTTTATGTGTGCGATGGGGCAACAGGCTCCAAATCGGGTGTGGTATGGAATGAACTGGGCGAGTATAAATCCATCGCATCATGGCCTAAGTGAATATGTGGAAGGATCCATGGGGATTAAACAGCAATGGGTTGGTTTTGACGGAGCACCAAAAACGATTAACGCCACCTTATCCTTTCCGTTTAATGACCGCAAAAGTGATGGGGCGATGTTTGGAGCAGGAGCCAATATCTTAGTGGAACGCAACGGCGCATTTACCTTTTCAACGGCTACCATAGAAGGCGCAGTAAACATTAAAACGAACAAGGAAAATCGATTGAGCCTTGGCTTGGGGGGAGGATTTATGCAAGTAGGGTACGATCCAAGTTATGTGTCAACCAACCAGCAAGATGTGGTGGTCAGTCGCTTTTCCACATACAACTACCCAACCTACAAATTAGGACTGAGCTACCGCACGAAAAATTCACTTTCTGGAATTTACGCGAACGATCTTGGTCCGGCGAAGTGGAAAGGAATTGGAACCCAAGCGCAATTGCGAACCGAGTGGGGTGTTTACTACCGTCATTTGGTGGTGTTGAATCAAGATTGGTTTTTGTTGCCTTCGGTTAAAATCACACCGGTGAGGTATGCACCATTTAACTATGAATTGGCGGTTATAGTTAATTACGGATATCGATTTCAAGTATGGGGTGGAACACAAAATTTGAACAATGTGCAAGTGGGTTTGGGGTGTAGGATAAAGGATATTTTTTCGATTAATTATCTATTTGATCGAACAAGATCCAGTATACAGGGTATTAACCTGAATTCTCATGCCATTGGAATTAAGTGCATCTTAGAAAAACACGGCGCTATCAACCGAAAACAGCAGTTATTGCTCGATTGATTTGGTAAATAAGGAAAAACATCATACCTTTGTAGCCCTCGATTAAAGAATCGAATAAATTGAAATAAAGCAATGAAAGATACATTGCGGGGTGGAGTCCCGAAGTTTCGGGAGGTGCTCATCGGGCGAATAACCCGAAAATAAATTGAAATAAAGCAATGAAAGATACATTGCGAGGTGGAGTCCCGAAGTTTCGGGAGGTGCTCATCGGGAGAATAACCCGAGCATAAATTGAAATAAAGCAATGAAAGATACATTGCGGGGTGGAGCAGTTGGGAGCTCGTCGGGCTCATAACCCGAAGGTCACAGGTTCGAGTCCTGTCCCCGCTACAAGAGAAAAGCCAGTCTCCGCCGCGGCGGATGACTGGCTTTTTGCATTTCCAGAAGCGTTGATAGCATGCTTTCAAAAGCAAATGGAAATGCAAAAAGATAGCGCTTTTAGCGCTTGGCTTTTCCTTGTTAAGCCCCCTATTGAGGTCCATCCTGACCGAGCGGAGGGAGCGTCAGGATATTCCTGTCCCCGCTACAAGGAAAGACTTATCATCCAAATTAATTGATGATTCTCATATTGCAAGAGTTACTTCGATTCATTATTTTTGAATAAAATATTCTTATGAAAAAAGTGATTTACATACCTCTATGTTTAATCCTTGG
>CANHHA010000007.1 GCA_947460825.1 Flavobacteriales bacterium | reverse complement strand
TCACAAGACCTAACCATTAAGCATTTGCTTTCCCACACTTCTGGACTTCCTGACTATTTTCAAGGAAAAGGAGCGAACGGAAAAAGTTTGGAAAACGAAATAACGGAAGGCAACGACCAATTTTGGACTTTTGAACAAGCAATTGAAAGGACAAAAAAAATGACCCCTCTTTTTGTACCTGGGACAAAAGGAAAAGCAAACTATTCAGATGCCAATTTTCAGCTTCTAGGAAAAATCATTGAAAACATAACTCATAAGACATATGCTGAAAATTGTAAAGAATTTATCATTCAGCCACTTGGTTTGACAAAAACCTATATCTATCAAGACTCTACTGACAAAATACCAAAGAAACTTTATTATAAGAACAACGAACTGAATATACCCAAAGCAATGACATCTTTTGGGGCGGACGGTGGAATGGTTTCAACTTCCACCGATATGCTTATTTTTATTGAAGCATTTTTTAGAGGAAAATTATTCCCATCAACTTACATTGACGAATTGCAAGAATGGAACAATATATTTTTTCCAATGAAATCTGGTATTGGCATTCACTTATTCAAACTTCCTTGGCTTTTTAATCCAACAGGTGCGGTTCCATACTTCATAGGACACTCAGGACTTTCAGGAGCTTTAGCATATTATAGTCCGAAAGAAAATATATACATTGTTGGGACAGTAAATCAGGTTGCACATCCTGACATTTCCTTTAAGACAATGATTAAGTTAACTCAACAAATAATGAAAAAGTGAGAAGCACTGGTGGTAACACGGGTTTGGCAAAAGTGGCAGTTCAGTGCTCCGCAGACACATTTTTGGTTAATCAAAGTTTGGTTCTCCGCATCAACATTTGTGGTGATAACCGCCACCTTCGCCAAGCCCGAAAACGTTATGCCCAATGCAAATGATATCGAAAAGAAGAGATTTGGCATTGCAAAGTGGAATGCTTAACTTTCAGTTGTGAAACATCCAAAAGATTCTGGTTTAGACTTTATTGTCGATAAGTTAACTAATTCGATTGAAAATACTATTTCTGGCGATAGTTTTCAAACGGAGGTTTCTATCTTAACTGCTTTAGATATTAAAGCGATTAGTAAAAACAAGGATTGGGATTTTGATTGGAAACTTGAACTTAAAAACCCTATACGTGAAGTATATAAATTAACAATTGTTGGAAATCCTAATATTATCCAAGGATTGGTAAGTATCGAAGTTAAACCCGATCATGTTTACATGCACTTAATAGAAAGTGCTCACTTCAATAAGGGAAAGAAGAAAATGTATCATGGAGTTCCAGGGAATTTAGTTGCATTTACTTGTAAGCTTTCATTTCAAAGAGGATTTCAAGGAGCAATTTCATTTTTATCGAAATCACAGCTGATTGAGCATTATGTGAAAACACTTGGTGCATTTCATTTGAGTAATAGAGTTATGATTATTGAGACACAGGCTGCATTGAAATTGATTGGTAAATATTTTCCAAATTTTTAATTATGAAAAAGAAATCTGTTGATTTAGATGTTGATTTCATTGGTGGTCAAGAAAAGTTAACTAAAGAAGAAGAGTTGGCATTGAGTAGTTACTTTGCTCAAAGAAGAACCGAACGTAGCAGAGTTTTGTCAAGAAAGCCTGTTTCTAAAAAAATTAAAGTCAAAGCTTAATTTGCACAGGGCATAACAGCAGTTTTGCTATAAGCGGGCATTGTAGCGAATTTTAAGCATTCGTTTTTCTTGGTATATTCTTGTAAACTAAAGCATTGCGTTAATCTATTCCTCCCTTCGCCTAGCCGCAAAACCGTTACCTGCAAGTACTTAAAAAACGTTTCATTACCTTTAGGTCTTTGAAATCGATAGTTTTCTTATATTTGATTTGTGAACATGCCAAAGCCAATCGAACTCGATTTTATAGTTGATAGATTAACAAATTCTATCCAAAATACTATATCCGGAGATAGTTTCGAAACAGAGGTGCATAGACTCAGGCTAATTGACTTAAAGCAAGTCACCAAGAAAAATCGTTGGAACTTTAATTGGAAAGAAGAATTAGCAGACAACAAAAAAGAGGTTTTTAAGCTTACGATAACGAATAATTCTGATATAGTTCAAGGATTACTTAGTTTGACGCTAGAAAGTGATCATGTATACATGCATTTACTTGAAAACGCTCCGTTTAATATTGGTAATAACAAGCTTTATGAAGGCGTGGCTGGAAATTTGGTTGCTCATGCTTGTAAAGTTTCATTTCAACAAGGTTTTGATGGATTTATAGCTTTCACTGCCAAAACAAAACTTATAGAACACTACCAGAATAAATTAGGTGCTTATACTTTAGGCGGCCATCGAATGATAATTCCAACTGAATCTGCTCAAGTTTTAGTTGACAAATATTTTAAGTCTTAATCATGGGACATATAAAAGAACCAAAAGGCGTTGATTTTTTAATTAAAAGTGAGCCCTTAACTGATAATGCTCGCAAAGAAATTAGCGAATTTATTCGAGAATATAAGAAGATGTCAGCTTTAAAATCAATTCAGAAAAAAGCACAGATTCAAAAGTCCGAATAAGCTTTTTATTGATAAAATATTGTAATAAGCACCTAACAGCATGCAAGCGCCATCCCGAATCGTGCCTCTCTGGACATGGCCAAGCCCGGAACCGTTATGTACAAGAGACTGAAAATCTCGCTTCGTTGATCATGAATCTTAAAGCTACCTTTGTTAGCTTCGATTTAAATTCACGTCGGACGGAAACGAACAGTGAAAATCATCAGTGCTAAATATTTATTGAACTCTGAAAATGAAATTTTTGATCATCTTAATTACATCACTCTTTATCAATATTAGCTTTTCTCAAATGGATACATTAGGAGCTGTTAAATTCAGTTATAATGATAGTCTAATGATTAAATTTCCAAATGAAAATCTATTTATAACTTGTATTTCAAAAAGAAATAAATTGAGTGACACCAATGAATTAAATATTAATGGGTCGACAAAAACTCTTATGTTATTGCCAGGAAAATATACTATTTTAATACGTAGTAATTCATTCTCAGATATAAAATATAGAAATGTTTACATTGTAAAAAGTAAGGTGACGTTCATAGATTTAGAATTAATTAAACAATCAAAAAGATTCAAAACCGTGAGGATTAATTATAAAAAACCAGTAACTACATATAAAAATTGTGGATAATACAGATTTGACATTCACGGCTGGACAAAAAGTTGAATCCAAGAGACGAACATTCCCTACAGACTTTGGCAGCTTACTCCCGAAATATCCAGTACAAAACCACGTCTAGGCGACAACGGGCTGAGATGCACTAGGTCCAGAGCGCCCGCCCATCGATAATCTGCAAAACGTTACAAGCAATCCAAAAAGACGACACAGCATGACACAACCGTATTTCACCGATCAATCCTTCGAACGCATCAATAGCCTTAACCAAGGGACCTATGAACAATGTGAATTCCTTGGCTGTGATTTTTCCAACCTAAACCTCTCGGCGTTTGTGTTTAGCGATTGTAGATTTAACGACTGCAATTTGAGCATGGCAACACTTAATAATACCGGATTTAAAGACGTCAACTTTTCTTCCTGTAAACTACTCGGACTTCGCTTCGAGGATTGCAATGCCTTTGGATTTGCCGTTTCGTTTGATTCTTGCCTATTAAACCACTGCTCTTTCTATAAAACCAAGCTTACTAACACACGATTCACTCAATGTCAGGTGCATGAAGTAGAATTTACAGAGGCAGACTTACATAACGCAATCTTTGATGCATGCGATTTACACTTTTCAACGTTTGAACGTACAAATCTTGAAAAAGCCGATTTCCGTACCGCTGTTAATTTCTCCATTAATCCTACCCTCAACCGAATAAAGAAGGCTAAATTCTCTCACGATAGGCTAGCGGGGCTATTAGACTCCTTTTCTATTATAATCGAATAAGGTAGTTTTCTATGAATCCAGAAATAAGCGCATACAATACCCTCCTCTCCCCACAAGATCAAGAACTATGTGATTTCTTGGCACATCAAATCGACCGTGAATTACTTGCTTCCGAAGCAAAAATTTGGCACCGCCACCCCGTATGGTTCCTTCAGGGAAACCCCATCGTGGGCTACAGCAAACAAAAAAAAAGGAATTCGACTCATGTTTTGGAGTGGCGCAGATTTTAACGAGGAATCCTTACCTGTGCTTGGAGTTAAATTTAAAGACGCCTCCGTGTTTTACAATCATATCGCTGAAATCAATCTCGAAGCATTATCTCGCTGGATTCAAAAATCCTCCACCATTCAATGGGACTATAAAAACATCGTCAAACGTAAAGGCAGGCTGGAACGAATCAGCTAACCCGACATTTTAACATTTTTTTTGTATCTTGCTCTGCCAATTCCACGCCTATGAAGAATCTACTACTCGCAATAATCCTACTTCCTTCCCTCGTTTTCTCTCAAGCCACTATTCAAGTAAAAGTCCTTAGCGTCCAAACACTCTCCAATGTAGATTGCGACGGCTTTTTGCTTGGGAACTCAGACTTTGTTTGGGAATTTACTGGGACCGATAACACCCTTGGATTAACCAACAACAACCCTGCCCTATTCGGTATTTTCGGGTTTAACTACGGGTATAAAAATAACGACAACGGCGCCTACACCATGAGCACCCCCGGGGGAACCTTCTCCCCAAACAGCGGCTTATTTTTCAACCACAATTACCTCTGCGTAAATGATGTTCCAAGCAGTATTAACCTCGCCTGGGAAGCCTATGAAAACGACGACGCAGGGAACTATGACGTACTCGGTTTAACAGACGGTCAAACCGGCTTGCAAAACGTTACCCTCCCAGTGCCTGCCGCTGTTGGTATTTTAAATTACTCCTTCACCGCGGCCAGTCAAGACGGTGGATGTGCGCAAGTGTACACCATTAACCTACAGGTAGAACGCTTACCGCTGGTGGTTAACTACATGCAAGACAATATTTGTGCAGCGCAACAATTAACTCTTAATACCACATACACCTACGGGTTCTGTAACGCAACCTTGGAGCCCAACGAACCGGCAGCTGCCGATGTACAAAATGCAGGATCCCTTTGGGCGAAATTTGTTGCTCCAGCCACCGGAAGCGTAAACATAACCAGCGACTTGGGAGGCACGGATATTGGAACCTATTTCCAAATTTATCATGCAGCCGATGGAATGAATTGCACCGATGGGGTTCATGTGGTTACCGGTCAAACCGTTAAAAACAAGTTTGAATATCTCTCCCACATTGATTTCTCCGATGGAATAGATTTATTAGGGATTGATCCTGAAGCGGAAATTACCATGGACGCCTGCGACCCAATTCCCTTTATTTCCTATCAAAAGTTAATTCCGGGACAGACCTATTACATTCAATTTACAGCCGACGGACCCAACGAACATGGATACTATCAACTTCGTGTCGATGGCTTGGGCGGCAATGCCCCGAACCTAGAAGACATTCCGTGCCTTTCCAATACAGTCAACTTCAGTACTACAGCTATTTCATCGGCGAACAACAGTGCTCCTACCACAAACCTCGTGTTTGGCTGCGCTCTAGACGGCGGAAATGCGGCAGGTGAAACCGGACAACAACATACCTCTGCGAATCCTACCGAATATCATGCATACGACTACCCACACGTCGGATTGGGTAATCCTTCCATGAATGAAAGCGTTTGGTTAAACTTTGTGGCGCCGAATTCCGGAAGAATAACCTTCGAAGGCGATTATCAAAGTGCCCTCTACGGCGAAAGCGCTGCCTTGTTTGGTTACGATAAAGCCTTTGGACCCGGAGTTCCGAATGATTTTCTTTGTTCTAATTTAAAGTACATTACCTCTGATGAAGGCGGAACTAATAGCTTTCTTGGTGGGGATCCGTCCGCGATTGTTAACGGAACCTGTCTTGAACCCGGCTATAAATACTTTGGGATGATTGACCCTTCCGATGCGATTACGCCATTAAGTGCTCAAAACATTAATTCGTGGGTGTTCAATCCGAGCATAAGCGACCCTTCCAATAATGCCCCTGGAAATGATATTCTTTGCCTTACCTTGTTGGATACCTTGTATGAAGTTCCTGTAATTCCGGCAGGCACCAACCCTACCTTTCAGGCCGTAGCCGGTTCGAATGTACTCGCCTGTAGAGAATATTTAGCAGGCGAACCCCCACTCCACCCAAACCAAGCGAACCGAGCCGATCAAACCGTGTGGCATTACTTTGTTGGACCACCATCAGGGGCTGTAGAACTCAGCATTCGCGCCTATATTGGGATGAATTTATTGCGTTTCAACGTGTTTGAGTTATTAAATGGCACCTCTTGCTATGGTGGTCTGGGTCCAGCAACTTACACCGTAGATGGCACGCGATTTACACCATCGATTACTCCCTTGGTTTCTGGTACCGCAAATTACAACGGCCACCAAGAAACGCTTTGTTGTCTCGATTCAGGAAAGGTATACGCCATTCAGATTGATGGTGGAGCACCAGGCGATGAAGGTCAATACATCATTGAATACATCAAAGAACTAACCAGCGACGCCGGAGATGTTTTTGCGAACAGTTCAAATGGAGGGTATTCCGATGTGAATTTGGGGGACACCTTGTATGTCTGCTACGGGGATACCGTAACTCCCGGAATCTTATTGAATGGCATCGGACAATCCACAGCCTCTTTCCCAAGCTGTATTACTCCAGGCTATGTGCTGCACCAAACCAATCCGGTACCTAATCCAGTAATGAACTCTGGGTTTACCTACATGGATTCCATTCAAGGTACCGGCGTATTTGTAAACAACGGAAATGGAAACGGCAGCTTTGGCAATCCTCAATTCAACACCTTGTATTACCTCTCTCCCGCGGCAGATCAAGCGGCATCTTGGGGGATGTTTGACTGCAGAACGGCGACCCTTGAAACAGGAATTCCAATCGTCTATTTACAATCGCTCACTGCCAACTTCAGCTACAACAACAATACCTGTACCGTGACCTTTTCTGCAGCAGGAGGCATGAATGCATTTAGTGGCATGCCGTATTCGTATACCATAACTAATCCCTTAGGTGTAGTTGCACAAGCAGGAACCGTCAATCAAAACCAAGTATTAACCTATACTGGAGCTATTGCAGGAACCTACACCGTACAAATCGGCGATGGGGCGTGCACGCAAACGTATACCTTTGATGCGTCGGGTTGCGCAACACCTTGTTTACCCGTTACAGTGAATACCAGCTTAAGCGCTTGCGCAGGAACAAGTGTGGTGTTACAAGGCGCGGCACAAACGCAAGCAGGCACCTACATTGATTCCTTATTAACGCCTTTAGGGTGTGATAGTGTAATCATTACACAACTTTCGTTTTTACCGCCGATTCCGCTAACACAGCAATCCATTAGTATTTGCTCGGGTGGAAGTTATACCCTAAATGGAAATACCTACAATACACCAGGTGCTTATTTAGATACCTTGAATTCTGTGAATGGATGCGACAGTGTAATCTTAACAAACCTTCAATTCAGCCCAACCCTCACTGCTATTGTAAATCAAAACATCTGTTCGGGATCAAGCTATAATTTCAATGGAACCCTACTCAGTGCTGAAGGAATTTTTACAGACACCTTAAGTGCAAGCGGAGGATGTGATTCTGTCATCATATTGGCCCTCTACATTAATCCACCAATCACACAGAATGTGAATGCATCAATTTGTGAAGGAGAAAGCTACACCTTCAACGGAATGGTTTTAACAGAAAGCGGGATTTATGTGGATTCTCTAAGTACCGCAGCTGGGTGTGATTCACTCGTAACTCTTGAATTAGCAGTAACGACCTGCTCAGGGGATTTCGAAATCGCAAACATCCTTACTCCGAACGGTGACGGACAGAATGATACGTGGAAAATAGATAACCCAAATCAAATTAGTGGATGTGACGTTAAAATTTATAACCGTTGGGGTCAACCACTTTATGAAACCAGTGATTATCAGAATGAATGGGACGGAACAAAAAACAATGAGCCCTTACCGGATGGGGTGTACTTCTATTCCATTGAATGTGGTGAAAAAAGCTACAACGGAGCGATTAACTTATTGAGACTTAAAAAATAAGCCATGAAAAATAAACTCATCCTCGCTTTTGTGTTTGCTTTTACTGGGATGGTATCAGCGCAACAAGTTCCACAATCCTATTTGTACGGGTATAATTTATTTTTAATCAATCCGGCGCTTTCAGGTACAAACAATTGTACGGAAATCAGCATGTCGCATCACAACCAATGGGTAAAGCTGGAAGGGGCACCGATTACGAATCACTTGACCGTTTCCACCCGCCTTGGAAACCATTGGGGTGTGGGAGGACAATTTATGTTGGATAAGATCGGGATGTTGCAACAAGTCTCTGCGCTTGGAAATGTTTCCTATGGATTCTATTCCGGACAACAATCCCTGCGATTGGGTTTATCCTTGGGATACAACAATTATCGCGTAAATCCCACTAATGCGGTGGCATTCGATTTACTTGACCCCATCGTGAACGGTGGAAACCAAAATGCAGGAGCCATAAGTTCAGATATCGGTATCGCCTATAAAATAGGTGGATTTCATGTATTTGGAAGTGTAAAACAACTCCTTAAAACCTATTCCAATTTTGGATATACGAACCTCCCCGGATACGTGCAGCGGGCCCACTACATGATGGGTGCAGGGTATGACATCCCATTGAATAATACCTGGGAAATACGTCCGAATGTCTTGCTTAAAAGCATCAACAATGTAATGCAAGCAGACATCAACATGGATGCAAACTATAAGAAGTTTATTCAGTTTGGTGTTGGATTTAGATCCCAAGTGGGTGTGGTAGCTCGCGCCGGAATATCCTTAAAAGAAAAGTTCTTTTTTGGGTATGCCTATGAAGCCCCCATCGCTAACATTGCATCGTACAGCAGCGGATCGCATGAAGTGATGTTGAAAATGACGCTTTGTCGTCCAGAACGCACGAAGATTGTAAAGACCAAGATGGATACAATATTCAAAACCATTGAGCGAATAGACACTGTGTTCATTACCCAAACCGAGCGCTTTGTGGATACGATCTATGTAGATAATACGATTGAACCATCGAAAACTCCGGACAATCTAGGCACAGTTTCCAAAACGATTTTATTCGAATTTGATAAATCACTAGTGAAGAAGGAAAGTTACGGGGAATTAGAAAGCATAGTAAACTTACTTGAAATGAATCCTACCTATAAACTCTCTTTGGAAGGCCACACGGATGCAGTAGGAACTGAAGCATATAACGTTGGCTTATCTAAAAACCGGGTGAATGCCGTGCGGGATTTCTTAGTTATGAATGGTATTTCGGCAGAACGAATAATTATCAAGCATCACGGTGAAGGGAAACCGGTAGCGACGAATGACAACGCGGATGGTCGAAAATCAAACCGACGCGTAGATGTGGAGATTATTCTACCTTAGTTCCGTTAACAAGTGATTATTGAAAAGAAAAACCTCGGAATCGTGATAGCGCATAAAAATCACTACCTTTGATATGAATCATTAAAATCAATCACATGAAAAAATTGTTACTTAGTTTAGTTTTTGGAGCTTCAATCGCTTCAATGAATGCACAAGTCCTTACGAATGGGAATTTTGAACAAGCGGCTTCTCCGCTACTTCCGGGTGTTGCCACAGATTGTCCAGGATGGGGTATCGGTTTATACACTATGGAAACTGCGAATGCCTATGCAGGAACTCAATCTGCGAAACTTATGACCATTGCGGATGCAGCTACAGCAGCAATATTGTCGTGGCCATCGGATACAATTGCTGGCGTGATGCAGCAAATAGTGTCTGGTTCTTGGCCGAATGCAGGATCGTTAACCTTGGATTTTGCCTTCAACCACATCGTTTCAGCAGGAGATACAGCCATAGTAGCTTGTCAGTTTAGTGATACGATGGGTGCAGGTCCAAACGATGACGTGGTATTATTCCAAGCTATTGGTGCATTTGCTGGAAATTCAAACGGATGGCAAATGGCTTCTATTCCAATGGATCCGATTCCGGGAGTAATGGGAACAGCGAACCGTGTAATCGTGCTTGCGTCTTCTTCGATCGGTGCTGCCTTTGGGTCGGGATTTGGAGTTCCTAACAGCACCTTGTGGTTAGACAACGTATCAATCGCTGGCGGTGCTAATGTAAATGAATTGGCTGCAACGGTGAATGTTTATCCAAATCCAACGAATGGTGCCTTAACCTTTGATGCTTCTGAAGCGATTTCAGGGGTTGAAATCTACGGAATGGATGGTAAATTAGCCTTGAGTGCAACAACAACAAACGTTGACATTACAAACTTGCCAAACGGAATATATCATTACAGCGTAATGACTGTTTCTGGAAAGGTATTGAAAGGAAAAGTTTCTAAAATCTAAGGATTTACAGACATACGGATTAAAGCTCGCTTCGGCGGGCTTTTTTTTTATAAATTGATTTGCTGAAAAAATACACTTGGAAGCAATAGGAGGGTCTGAACATTAAAAACAATCTTAGAATATTACCAAGGTTAATTTACATAAAGTTCTTAGCGAGTTTAACCCCTGTAAGATACGCCTCAAAAAACACTTCGACTTTCACTAGGAATTTGATATGTAAAACATTAAAAGTGGTGTTACATAATTTTTGTCGTTAATAACGATTTAGTGTAATTTTATGAAATTAATCTTATTACTATGGATTTCCATTCCTTCAAAACTTTCGTGAAATTTTTATCCTGCATCTTAGCGGGCTTACTTTTGCAATCATGCCGAACTGTTTTATTCAATGCACCTCAACCCATCAGCGGTGAGCGATTAACGGAGTTCCCCATTGAACAACAAGGAACGTTCGAAGCATACTCCGCCACAAAAGATACATCGACTTATTTTTATTTTTTTTCGAGTTACATTACAGAGGACTATCCCAAAAAAGAAGAAATAAATCCTTCATCCAAAATAACCATTCTTATCGAGGCTAGTAATCTTAAAGTCTCAATTACTGATTTAAAAACTAACAAAACCTGGAGCAAAACTTTCGGACTATCCGATACGGTAATACTCAAAAAAGATAGAGATCTGTACGTTTTGAATTTTCTATGGAGAAGAACCATTGAAAACATCAGCGACCAAGGTGAAGTCGTAAACACTATTCAAAAAAACGATTGGTTTCCGTTGATTTTTGAAAAATATAAAAACGGATGGACCGTGAACTTTATAAACGGTCCTTGGGATAAAAATTCCAAAAAACAATTCGAAGAGAAAAAAGAAGAAAATGGCTTTTTGATTCTGAACGATTTAACCCTCGATGATTTAGAAAAAATTAATAAAGTAAAAACAAATCGATTGTTTCAAACAACAGCCTCTGCAATTAATTTTAGCTCGATAAACGTCAGTAAATTCGATGTGAAACGAAACGAGAAAAATAATAAGGATCAAGAAAAAAAGATGAAATCGGAAAGTCGTTATTGTAGAAAAGCATACAATTGGCTTTACAAAAGAGAAGTTGGTAATCAACCAATGGCCTATATTGTTCAAGTCGGTTATTCACCAAAACTTGAAGTTCAACGGGATGAAAAGTCTCCAACTGGGAACAGACAGACATTGGTAGAACCTTTTGATATTTCTTTCAACTTAGATTCACTAGAGAATTATGAAGATTATTCACCTGTAATCCCGAGTCCCTTATTTGATGAAACCTATCTCGTTTTGGAGGCTATTTATAAAGAAATCGATGTTTTCGAACCTATAGACCTGTGTAAACTTCAAAATATAATTCCTGCTCAAATTGCGAATGAAATCATCCAATCTAACTTAATTTACATGAATTTGAACAATGAGAACACCAATATAAATTCAGTTGAATTCAATCTTGACTCTTTCAAACAAAAAATAGAGCCTTATTTGAAAAACAAAGACGCATTATTGAATACACCGATGGCGGAAGATTGCGGATGCGGGATGGGAGGGTTCTTTCGCGATGATTTTCGAGCCCTAAAGAAAAAATATAAAGAATAGAAAAAACTGAAAGAAATTAATCGCAGTTATCTTCATCTAATCCTTACCGAAGTAGTGTATTTCTCTGTGGGTTTCTTCAATTTGATCTTTAACGACCTGAATTGATTTGGTTAAAATAAACAAATCCGGTGGTGCATGCTTACCTAACCATTCCCAACTATCCATCTCATGATCCACGGCACGCCCCATGTGGTACAGTAATTCCATGTTATTGGCATATAACCATGCTTGTGCTTTTTCAAGTCCTTCCGCTGCATTAATCATAGCCATAATGTGCGCATACCCATTATCCATCAACCAATCTCTTGATTCCTGTATTAAATAAATCGCATTCGTTGCATGAAACAATTCAGGAAACCCAGACTCTCTCAGTCCAAGTTGAATTACCTTATCCCCACCTACCGCCTTTGCCCATAGCAAAATCACCTCAGCCGAATAATTAATGGGCTTTAATTGAAGTTGCTTCTGCTCTTTTGGCGCTTCTTCTTTCTTTTTTTTAAACCAACTAAACATCTTAAAAGAACCAACTTGCTACTAAGATCGCAGCGATTACACAAACTAAATCAACTAACAACATAGTAGACAGGGTATAGCGCGTGTTCTTAACCTTAATCGCACCAAAATACACGGCCACCACATAAAAGGTCGTTTCTGCACTGCATTGAAAAATACAACTCAATCGACCCGTAAACGAATCCGGTCCGTACACCCGCATGGCATCCAGCATGAAGCCACGCGATCCACCACTACTAAACGGACGCAGCATCGCTACCGGTAAAGAATCGGTGATTTCTTTTGATAATCCAACCTGAGAGAAGACCCACGTTATTCCTTGACTCAATAACTCAAACATTCCGCTGTTACGAAATACAGAAATCGCTACGAGCATTCCTAAGACATACGGAAATATAGTAACCGCGGTATTCATTCCATTTTTTGCGCCAACCACAAAGGAATCAAAGACCGTAGTATTCTTTTCCTTAAATCGCTTCTCTTTCCAAAAGGCAAATCCTAAAGTCAGTAGAATAATTCCAATAAGCAATACCCCTGAAAAATTAGAGGTAAAATGATTTTTTGCCATCAGGTCTAAAGAACCAATGTAAAAAAGCAGACCCAACATCGCCGCAATGATACTAAAGACGACCGCAATTAGTAATCCACTCAATAAATTCACCCGTTGGCGGATTCCAACAATAATTAAGGCTGCTATCGTTCCAATAAATGAGGTAATAATGCAGGGCAACATGACATCAGCCGGATTGGTTGCGTGTTCTGCCGCTCGATAGCCAATAATCGAGGTTGGAATCAAGGTTAAGCCCGCCGCATGCAAGCAAAGAAACATAATCTGAGCATCACTCGCCTTGTCTTTATCTGGATTGATTTCCTGTAAACTCTCCATGGCCTTTAGTCCAAAGGGAGTGGCCGCGGAATCTAACCCAAGAAAATTAGCCGCAAAATTTAAGGTCATGTACGAAATACTCGGATGGTTCTTGGGAACCGTCGGGAACACCTGCACAAAGAAGGGACTTAACCATTTCGCTAAACCTTCGGCAGCCCCTGAATCAATGAGCAACTGCATGAGGCCCGCAAAAAACGCGAGGTATGCCAATAAGGGGAGAATAATATCCAAGATGGTCGACTTCGCGGTTGGAAGCAATCCATCTGTTTTTTGGACGCCGCTGAAAATTTTTACCTGATGATCGGTTAGTAGGTAGGTGGTATCAGCATCCGCTTCATTGAGGTTAAAAACAAGCGTTCCCTCCGGGGCTTTCTTGAGCGTATCCTTTAGTGCGCTTGGTAACTGAAACAGATATTTCTCTCCGATCAGGACGGGGTCGTTTTGCTTTCCATTGATGACCGAATCAATGCTATATTGCTGATTGAATGAAATTCCCACCAAGATAAAAACCAGGGAGGAAATAAAAATAATGAGCCAAAATCTACTTAATACCATAAGAACGAAGTTCGTAGAAATATCCGTTGCCAAGTAATGTCGCCCTTAAATGATATTAACATACGTTATTGAAAAGTATGGTGAAGCGGTCTGTTCGAACAAAGCCAGTACTTTTGTGTTCAAAATAGCATTATGCAACAAGAATTTCACGCCAGCTCAACGCGAGGATTTGCTGATCACGGATGGTTACAAGCTAAACACTCCTTCAGCTTCGCCTCTTGGTTTAATCGATACCGCATGCACTTCGGAGCGTTGCGTGTACTAAACGACGACATTGTAGCTCCAGGGATGGGTTTTGGTAAGCACCCCCACGACAATATGGAGATTATCACAATCCCCTTAAAAGGCTCATTAAAACATGAGGACAGCATGGGGTTTTCAGAAGTGGTGCATGCCGGAGAAGTACAGGTAATGAGTGCTGGAACGGGAATTCACCACAGTGAATTTAATGCAAGTCAAACCGAAGAAATCAACTTATTTCAACTTTGGATCTTTCCAAACCAGCAAGAAGTTACCCCCCGATATCAGCAATTGGGTTATGAAAATTTGGATATGAAGGACGCGTTCCTGCAACTCGTTTCTCCGAACCCAGACGATGAAGGCCTGTGGATACACCAAACCGCATGGATACACATGATAGACATGTCTCCCAATACTAAGAAAACCTACACTATTAAGCATCCGGGAAATGGCGTTTACTTGATGAATATCGAAGGAGAAAAAGTAATCGCTAAGCAAGCCCTTGGGTCTCGCGATGCCCTTGGCGTTTGGGAAACACCCAACGTAGAAATTCAAGCAAGCGAACAAGGTCGTTTACTGCTCATTGAAGTACCCATGCAATTTTAATTATCAAGATGAATAAACAACTCATAGAAGCACTCGAATGGCGTTATGCCTGTAAGAAGTTTGATGCTGAAAAGCGGATTCCGGATTCCGACATTCAAACCATATTAGATTCGATACGCCTTACCCCCACCTCCTACGGACTACAACCATTAAAAGTGTTGCTCATTGAAACGAAGGAACTACGCGAAAAAATTAAACCGATTGCTTGGAATCAAGCGCAGGTGGTTGACGCTTCGCATTTGCTGGTACTCTGTCATTACACAGCAATTTCAGAGTCCTACGTTGATCAGCATGTATCTTTAATGGCAGATACCAGAAACGTAGCCCCTGAAAAACTACAAGGTTTTGGCACGCATGTTAAATCAGCCATTGTGAACATGGAAGCTGAGCAGGTGAAACAATGGACCGGAAAACAAACATACATTGCACTTGGACAGGTTTTATTGAGTTGCGCCCTTCTTAAAATAGATGCCACGCCCATGGAGGGATTTGACAAAGACCAACTCAACGAACTCCTAGACCTATCCAGTCAAGGCCTTAGTGCGTCCTTGTTGTGTCCCCTTGGATTTCGGCACCCAGAAGACTCCAACATCGCGTTAAAAAAGGTGCGAAAAACAAATGACACCCTGTTCGAAACCCGTTAATTTCAACATCCACTCGTTCATAATCTAAGGTAAATCCGTCGCATTAAACCGAATAGATTGAAATCTATTCCGTATTTTTGAGAGATGTTGAGAACTTGGTGTGTCTTAGTGGTGCTTTTCTTTGGTTTATTTCCGTTTTACGGGCAAAACACACTTTCCCTTGCGGACAAAAACGAATTAGGGATCATATCAAGTGACCTCAAAGACGGAATATTGGATAGCACTACCCTAACTTCCTACCCGATTAATTTCATTAATAACCGATATTACGTATCCTTTTTAGCTAAGATCAATTCTGAATTTGACAAGCTTACCCTAACGCAATCGCACTACATTATCGGGAATCCCATCCGGAATATTGTGAGTATCAAAGTTCCGATTGAAGCCAGCGAATACGTTTCATCGCTCCAAGGCATAGAATATCTTGCATTAGCGGGAAAAGTGAACCATCAACTGGACAAAGCGGTTCATGACGTTCGAGCCGATAGTGTGCAGCAAGGCATCGGATTACCTCAAGGCTTCAAAGGAAAAAATGTATACATCGGAGTAACAGACTGGGGGTTCGATTATACCCACCCCGCTTTTTACGACAGCACGCTTAGTCAAACACGCATCATTGCCGCTTGGGATCAATTTAAAACGAGTGGCCCTCATCCGCAAGGATTTAATTACGGAACAGAACATGTGGGGGCAAATGCGCTCTTAGCAGCAGGAAGCGATACCGCAAATATTTACAGCTACAGTACGCACGGAACTCACGTAGCCTCTATTGCAGGCGGATGTGGAGCAGGAACCGCTTACCGAGGAGTAGCATACGATGCAAATTTTCTGTTCGTTACCTTTTTAGTAGATGAAGCAGCCGTATTAGATGCGTGGGAATGGATGTATCAAAAAGCACAAGCCGCAGGAAAACGACTGGTTATTAATATGAGTTGGGGTTTGTATCACTTTGGGACCTTAGACGGGAATTCCTTGTTAAGTCAAGCCATTACCGCATACTCTGACCTTGGTGTGGTGTTTGTAAATTCCGCCGGAAACAACGGGAATGTAAATTTTCACCTTAAAAAAACCTTTAACAACGACCAACTAAATTCAAAAGTTGATTTTTATTCCTACGCCGCCAATGCAAACATGTGGGGTCAAAGCATCCATGCCTGGGGTGAGGTAGGACATTCATTCTCGAATGGAATTGTTGTTAAGAACGCAAGCAATACCACCCTTGCTGAATCTCCCTTCTATAGTACTAATGTTACCAATACGTACATTGACACCTTCTTAATAGCAGGAAACGATACGATTTTTTACAACATTGCAGCAGATTCAGCCCATCCATTGAATCAAAAACCTCAGATGCGCTTGCGTGTAAAATGCACGAATACAGCACTTAAAATCCTACTAAAATCTACCGCGATTGACGGCACCGTAAATTATTGGAATGTGACAGAATTAACTACCGATGTTGGAAATTGGGGTATGCCATTTTCTTATTCCGGAACGGGAACAACTCCAGGAGACGCAGACCACGGAATTTCAGAACCCTCATGTTCCGACGATGTTATTAGCGTTGCTGCCTATGCTCCTTCGTATCAAACACCCGGTGGCGCTACCGTGGGAGGAGGTCTGGCCAGTTTTTCCAGTCACGGTCCTCGCTATGACGGCGTAATGAAACCTGACATTGCAGCGCCAGGAGTATCTATTTGTAGTGCCATTTCTTCATTTACAGACGCAAACTATACCACTATTTCCTCGCTAACATTCAACAACAAAACCTATGATTATGCAAAGTTCTCAGGAACCTCCATGTCCGGTCCAGTGGTTGCCGGGGTTTGTGCCTTGATTTTAGAAGCCAACCCATGGCTCACAGCAGTTCAGGTCAAACAACTCATCAAAGAAACGGCTCGTTCAGATAATTTCACGGGAGTTATTCCTGCCTTAGGCAGTCCATTGTGGGGGATGGGGAAATTGAATGCCTATGCTGCCGTTGAAGAAGCATTAGCCTTGGTTGACGTCCCCGAAAATACCACAGAAAATGCTTGGAATGTATACCCAAATCCAGTTATAGAGCACTTACATTTTACCTTAGTGGATGAATTACCCAAAGAATGTACGGTGGTTGATGCTCAAGGAAAATGTATCGTGCTTCCAATTCAAGATGAGCACGTATCCGTTAAGCATTTGAAATCCGGTCAATACACCTTGCAAATCTCTATGAACGGAAGAATCCAATCGGTTTCTTTTATTAAAGCGAATTAATGGCCCTAACCATTCGTACCATTGGTAGTTCAGAATTACATCTCGTAACGGAGCTTTCCGCCAAAATTTGGCCAATTGCATATAAAGAAATCATCACACAGGAACAAATTACATACATGCTTAACACCATGTATTCACAGCAATCACTTGAACAAAATCTGAGTGATGGTCATACCTTTTTAGTTGCAGAACACGACAGAACCCCTGTTGGATATGCAGGATATCAGGTGCACTTTCCTACGTTGGAATTTAGCAAACTGCATAAACTTTATGTACTCCCAGAAACGCAACAAACCGGAGTGGGCAGTGCATTATTTAATGAAGTAGTAAGCGGCAGTAAAAATGAACATTGCAAGCACCTCATCCTTCAAGTGAACAAGATTAATCCGGCGCTTCAATTTTACCATAAAAAAGGCATGTATATCCATGAAGAGGCGGTCTTCGATATTGGTCATGGCTTCGTGATGGACGACTATATCATGCGTCTAGATTGGTGAAAATTAGTACCTTCGCATCATGTTGAAAATAGACATGCACACGCACATTCTCCCGAAAACAATGCCCAATTGGACAGAGAAATTCGGATATGGAAAGTTCATACACTTGGAATCGAATACCGATGGCTCAGCCAATATGATTCAAGGTGGGAACTTCTTTCGCAGGATCGTAGAAAATTGTTGGGATGAATCGTTACGGATTAAAGAATACGAACAATTTAACACACAAGTGCAAGTGGTTTGTACCATTCCGGTAATGTTCTCGTATTGGGCAAACCCTAAGGATTGTGCGGAATTATCACGATTTTTAAATGACCACATTGCTGAATTGGTTCAACAATACCCCAAAAATTACATCGGTTTAGGAACGATCCCAATGCAAGATACCGAGGAGGCCATTAAAGAATTAGAACGCATTAAAGCCCTTGGGTTAGTCGGCATTCAAATTGGATCTAACATCAACGATAAGAACCTGAGTGAAGACGAATTTTTTCCCATATTTGAAGCCTGTAGTCGCCTTGGCCTAGCCGTCATGATTCACCCATGGCAAATGATGGGATTTGACAGCATGAATAAATATTGGCTGCCTTGGTTGGTTGGAATGCCCGCAGAAACCTCCAGAGCGGCATGCTCCATGATATTTGGCGGTGTACTTGAGCGCTTACCGAAGTTACGGGTATGTTTTTCCCACGCTGGCGGATCCTTTTTACCTACCCTCGGACGCATCGAACATGGATTCAATTGCAGGCCAGATTTGGTTGCAATAGACAATCCAGTAAATCCCCGGGAATATGTAGGTAAATTTTGGGTTGATAGCATTACGCATGACATAGATGCCTTGAAATATATCCTGAACATGCAGGGATCAAAACGGGTGTGTTTGGGTTCGGATTATCCATTTCCGCTTGGTGATTTAGAGATTGGTAAATTCATTGAAGAAAGCGACCTATCGAAAACCCAGATCGAAGATATTTTCTGTAATGCTACCTTGGAATGGTTGGGGTTGGAAATAACCGAATTTTTATGAGCAGAAGAAAGCTCATTTATCTCATAAACCATTCGCTTGCGTTTTGCGTTATCTTTTTTATTTCAAGTTGCAATAAGGACAAAGTACCGCTGAGTAACTACCTCGAGCAGATAACATTCGAAACAATACCAGGAAGTACTTACCACGATCAAAATGCTACATGGTGGGGGTACAATCAACAAAAAATTGTTCGCTTCGAGGATAAGGTGTTTATGGCAGTTATTGAAAATGAAAACCTTGTCAATGGATATCCCAATGCCAATAATTCTTCAACAGCCTATATTTATTGTAGGACGAATCAAGGAAATTGGGTAAAGGGAGCTGGCATACCCACTTCACGGCCTGTAAATCTATTGATTGATTCCCATGGTTTGCTGCACGTTATTGTGTTTGAACCTACAGAGATTAACCCTTCGGAAAATGGTTCTTTGGGAAGGCTCAAGCATTATTGGTTTCCTAATTCTTCTGCCGGAAATATTGATTCTCACTTGAATGAAATCATTAAAGACCATAACCAAGGTGAGCCGGAATCTGTAAATATTCGTATTGGGGCCGCAATTGGTGCTGATAATTCCTTGTACGTTTCTTTTGGAATTAATCAAGATGTCAAGATATATTCCAAGCAAGAAAACGCAGCATCATGGAGTGAAGAATTCGCAGGACAAAACCTCGGAAACTCTTACTATTATCCATTTGTCGCCACCACCTCAAACGGCCCCTGTATCTTGGCAATACAAGACGATTATGTGGGGCCTGGATTACCGGCAATTTATCATAAAAACAAACTTTTCAACCGCTTGAATGGCAGCTGGAGCCACCAAACCCTTATTGATTTAAGCACGCATCCACTTGCTTCTACAAGAAATAGACTTGCCGATAACTGCGAGTTATTTGTCACTTCCGATGACCGGGTGCTTGGAATTTATCAACGCTACTTAGACCCTATCGTTGAATGGAAAGCCTCATATACTCAAATAGAACTTGATCAAGGAGGGAATGTGATTTCTACCCCTTTGAATCTAGAATCCGATGAAATTAATAGGGTTAGAATAATAGAACACCAAGGGCAAATCTATTACCTATGCATCAAATATGACAAATTGTACATAAAAAAAGGCATCGATGGTCCACTGACTTGTATAAAAACTCCCGCATTTACCTCAGGAAACTATATATACCTCAGCAATCGCATGAACAGTGCGAACATAAACTCAAATTACATTGATATTCTACTTTTGAATGGCAACGCTGCCGATTATCCAAATGCCACAAATTATTATGTGAGGATTGCCAAATCAGAATTGTTAAAACTTTGAATTTGACGAGCAGTCGTACATTGCGTCCACAATTTGTTCGACTCCGATGGAGTCGTCTCTTTTGAGCTCGATTCTTTGTTAATACATCGGACTCCGATGGAGTCCTAATTCTTACCAAAAGGACCCCGATTTACAACTACATCAACGAGGTTTAGTTCGACTCCGATGGAGTCGTCTCTTTTGAGATCGATCCTTGGTTAATACATCGGACTCCGATGGAGTCCTAATTCTTACCAAAAGGACCCCGATTTACAACTACACCAACGAAGTTTAATTCGACTCCGATGGAGTCGTCTCTTTTGAGATCGATTCTTTGTTAATACATCGGACTCCGATGGAGTCCTATATTTTACCTAATGGAAACCGAATTAAATCGACTCCTTCGGAGTCGTACCTATTTTTCAAGAATCCAATCAAACAAATAATCCTGATTATAATCAATATCAAACATGCTTAAAAATTCTTGATATTCTCTCTTAAACGTTTTTACCGCATGATGATGTTTTTGATTTTCTATATATCGCTTCACATTTCCCAACGAAGACTGACTGTAAGAAAATGCGCCAAAACCTTGTTGCCATTGAAATTTGGTGCGCACAAAACCTTTTACGGTAATAAATTCAGTGCTCGATTTTTTAATTTCTCGTACCAAATCAGATATGCAACAGGTAGGCTTCATGATAAATAGAATGTGAATATGATCTGGCATTCCATTAATCGCGATAGGAAGCTGACCCTTGTTTTGAATAACACCATTAATATACTTGTAAAGCTCAGTTTCCCAGGATTCATTTATCAAAGATTGTCGATATTTTACCGCGAAAACGAGGTGAATATATATTTGAGAATAGGTATTTGGCATAGCTCTTAAACAACATTTTTTATATTTTATTTTTCGTTGTTTAGGTTTTGTATGGTTCGACTCCGATGGAGTCGTCTCTTTTGAGATCGATTCTTTGTTAATACATCGGACTCCGATGGAGTCCTAGTTCTTACCAAAAGGACCCCGATTTACAACTACATCAACGAGGTTTAATTCGACTCCGATGGAGTCGTCTCTTTTGAGCTCGATTCTTTGTTAATACATCGGACTCCGATGGAGTCCTAATTCTTACCAAAAGGACCCCGATTTACAACTACACCAACGAAGTTTAATTCGACTCCGAATGGAGTCGTCTCATTTAGAGCTCAATTGTTCGTGTAACATTTGAGACTCCGAAGGAGTCCTATATTTTACCTAATGGAAACCGAATTAAATCGACTCCTTCGGAGTCGTACACAAATTTATACCCGATTAAAACCCGCGCATCTCAGCTGCATCATTGGTGATTTCACCAAGCGTTTTATCCATCATTTCAATCGATAATTCAAACGGATCATAGCTAAATGTACCTTCGTAGGATGGACAACAGTGGGCATCTTCATACACCCAAAGCGCATAGCGGCCATTGATCGTTCGCGTCATTGATTCATAAAATATATTTACATCTGTTATTTCGATCGTTTTCTCACCAAGACGGTTGGAATAAATGGTAGCTTCGATATATTCTTCTATTTGTAGACTGATTCGTTTATTGGTTAGTAACATGCTATCCTTATGAAACAAGAACATCGCAAAATCTGAATCAGTTCCATTTCCTCCAACGCAGTTAACCGCCGGAAAATAACAAAGTAACTCCTCTTTACCATCCTCATTTAAATCTGAGCTCAGTTCCTTTACCGGTTGCATTCCGTAATAATAATTTGGATTTTCTTCAATCCAAATATCGTATCGCCTTTTGCACGGAGGACCTACCTCACCGTTAATCAATAATTCTGCTTTCCACTGCTCTATTTCCTGTTTTACGGAAGCTTTTGGAATTGAACACGCTTTTTTATTCGCCTTGCATGCACTGCTTATAAAGATAAGCAGTAAACATCCCATGCTGTAACTTAGTAGCTTTGACATAATAAGGTTGTTTTTATGTACTCGATTCGCTCTTTTATTTCAGATATCTCTCTTCCCAACACGGTCACATGACCCATTTTCCGAAAAGGTTTCGTAGTTGATTTACCGTACAAATGCACATACACTCCTGACATTGCTAAAACATCCTGCAACCCTTGATAAACGGCAGGTCCTTCAAATCCCTTTTCTCCAACAATATTCAGCATGGCCCCAGGCATAATCAAGCGTGTGTCTCCCAAGGGTAAATTCAAAATTGCTCTCAAATGCTGCGCAAATTGTGAGGTATAGCAACACTCGATGGTGTGATGTCCGGAATTATGTGGCCGTGGAGCGATTTCATTGACTAACAACTCCCCGGATTCAGTAAGAAAGAACTCTACCGCCAACAAACCCACCATATCTAAGGTTGAAATCACATGCTTGGCAATTTCCTGAGCCTTGGCTTCTATTTCTTTGGAAATGGCTGCCGGTGAAAACTGAAATTCCACCAAATTTGCTTCCGAATTGAATTCACATTCTACCGCATCAAAGCAGGTTGCTTCACCATTTGGATTTCTGGCTACAATTACCGACAATTCTTTCTCAAAGGGAATCATCGCTTCAATCACAGATGGAAGAGTAAATCGATTTTCCCAATCCGTTTGAGAACGTATTATTTTAACCCCTTTACCATCATATCCTCCAACGCGGAGCTTTTGTACAAATGGAAAATCCAACGGAGGAATGTCATCTGAATTAGCATCCAATAACATGAAGGGAGCCGTTGGGATATTATGCTGCGCATAAAATTGTTTCTGAAGGCCTTTATCTTTTATTAATTCCAGTACCCGAGGTTGCGGAAATACCTTTTTTCCCAATCCTTCCAATTCATAGAGCGCTTCAATCGAGACATTCTCTATTTCAACGGTTATTAGATCAAATGCAGCACCGAAATCAAGTACCGTTTGTTTATCGGTAATGGAACCTTTTTTAAATCCATGGGCAATTTTCGCACAAGGTGCGTCATCATCATTCTCTAAACAATGGAGTTCAACATCCAAGTTTATTGCTTCTTGAATGAGCATTCGTCCGAGCTGACCACCGCCAAGCACGCCAATCTTTTTATACATCCAATATCCGTATTTCTGACAAAGATAGCTAAAGCACGTATTGTTTCACTTCATTCGTTTTTGGTTTTTTAGTACCTTTGACCCACATTACGTATGGAAACCATTCAATTACACGATAAATCATTCATTCCGTATCTCAGTGAATCCGAGATTCTCGCCGCTGTTGATTCGTTGGCCCATCGAATAAACACAGATTATGAAGGAAAAGAATTGATCTTTCTTTCGGTATTGAATGGCGCATTCATGTTTACCTCAGACCTAATGAAACGAATCACGCTTCCCTGTGAAATTTCGTTCATGAAAGTAAGTTCGTATGCAGGAACGGAAACCACGGGCCGGGTTGATGAACTCATTGGATTAACGGGAACCGTGAAAGATCGGCACGTAATTATTATTGAAGATATTGTAGACACGGGAATCACCATCGATAAGGTAATAAAATTACTCTCCATTCAAGAGCCTGTATCCATTGAAGTTTGTGCCACACTTTTTAAAAAGGAGGCCTATCGTGGGATCCATCCACCGAAATATTATGGTTTTGAGATTCCCAATAAATTCGTAGTAGGTTATGGATTAGACTATGACCAACACGGACGTAATTTATCCGCAATTTACCAAGTCAAATCTTAAGACATATGTTAAACATTGTATTATTTGGACCTCCGGGGGCAGGCAAAGGCACCCAATCAGAACGACTCATTGAACGATATAAGCTAGTTCATCTCTCCACCGGAGATATCTTTCGGTATCATTTAAAAAATGAAACAGAACTCGGTAAACTTGCGCGTACCTACATGGACCAAGGTCACTTGGTACCAGACGAAGTAACCATTGATATGTTAAAGAATGAAGTGTTGAAGCAACACGATCCCAAGGGATTCATCTTTGATGGCTTTCCTAGAACAAATCCGCAAGCTAATGCCTTGGATACGCTTCTTGAAACATTGAATACAGCCATTACCGTGATGCTCGGTCTCGAGGTTGCGGAAGAAGAACTTAAAGCTCGATTAACTACAAGAGCCATCAGCAGTGGTCGAGCCGATGATGCAGACCCAGAAATTATTGCCAACCGAATTGCCGTGTACAACCGAGAAACAGCTCCTGTTAAGGATTACTATGCAGCTCAACACAAGTATATTGCAATCGATGGAATCGGCACCATAGATTCCATAACCGAGCGGCTTTTTTCCGCAATTGATTCAAAAAAATAATGGCTTCAGACAATTTCGTTGATTACGTTAAAATCCACACAAAATCAGGTAACGGCGGAGGCGGTTCAACCCACTTTAGAAGAGAAAAGTATATACCGAAAGGTGGACCAGATGGAGGAGACGGTGGTCGTGGGGGGCATATTATTGTTCGAGGAAACAAACAGCTGTGGACCTTACTACATTTAAAATACCAAAAACATATCAAGGCTGATCATGGCGTTCATGGTTCAGGGGCACTCAAAACCGGTGCGCAAGGAAAAGACAGCTACATAGAAGTACCTCTTGGTACGATTGCAAAAGATGGTGAAACCGGTGAAGTCTTGTTTGAAATTACCGAAGAGGGAGAGGAGAAAATCATTGAGCGCGGCGGACGTGGAGGACTCGGAAACGACCATTTTAAATCGCCAACCAACCAAACACCAAGGTACGCTCAACCCGGTGAAACAGGCATGGAGGGATGGAAAATCTTGGAATTAAAAATCCTTGCTGATGTTGGGTTAGTCGGATTTCCAAATGCCGGTAAAAGCACCTTGCTTTCAGTGCTGTCTGCAGCCAAACCAGAAATTGGGGATTATCCATTTACCACACTAAGGCCTAACTTAGGAATTGTCTCATACCGAGACCATCGTTCTTTTGTAATGGCAGACATTCCTGGGATTATTGAAGGTGCACATGAGGGAAAAGGTCTTGGTTTGCGTTTCCTCAGACACATTGAACGGAATTCTGTGTTGCTTTTCATGATACCAGCAGACAGCAGCGACATTAAAAAAGAATACAAAATTCTACTGAAGGAGCTCAAAAAATACAATCCGGAATTGGTGCACAAAACGCGTATGTTGGCTATTACCAAAAGCGATATGTTGGATGAACTCATGATGAAGCAAATGACTAAATTACTCCCTAAAGATTTACCGGTTTGTTTTATCTCCGCAGTAGCTCAAACGGGTTTGTCTGAATTGAAAGATATGATTTGGAAAGCCTTGAATGAATGATCGGATGGCTTGAGCATATAGACCAAGAACTCCTAGTGCTTATTAACGGATGGAATACTCCATGGTTAGATTACTTTTTTTGGTATGCGAGCAAAACATGGATATCGTTCCCCTTATACGCAATAACACTGGCGATCCTTTTCAGACAATATGCATGGAAAAAATCCCTGTATATTTTTGGGGTAATTTTACTAACGGTAATCCTAACAGACCTTATATCGAGCCGCGTTTTCAAAGAAGGGGTTAAACGTTACAGGCCCTCACATCACTTAGTTATAGGCCCGAAACTGCATTATTACGAGGAATCTCCTGGGGTGTATTATCGCGGAGGACAATACGGGTTCATTTCTTCACATGCCGCGAACTATGCAGGATTTTATTTTTTTATCGTTCCACTCATTCATCGCAAGAATAATCTCTGGTTGTGGGTATTGGGAATCTGGGGAATCTTGGTATGTTACAGCCGCATGTATTTAGGGGTGCATTATCCAAGTGATATCTTTGCGGGAATACTTGTTGGTGGTCTCCTTGGATTTGCCGCACAGGTTTTCGCTAAAAAAACATTAGACCTATGAACTGGATCTTAGTATTTATTGGCGGCGGGATGGGCAGTATGCTTCGTTACTTCATTGCTCAACAGCTGGTACAATCAAAGCATTTCCCTTGGGCTACCTTGGTCAGCAATGTTCTTGCTACGGCCCTCCTTGCCTTGTTGGTTATATATTTAAAATCTGGAGACAAACCTGCGTGGTTGTTACCATTGATTGGGGTTGGATTTTGTGGAGGATTTAGCACCTTCAGCACCTTTTCAGCTGAGAATGTTCAGTTGTTTGAGCAAGGACAATGGGCGCTTCTTGCCGTTAATATAGTACTCTCTCTTGGAGCGGGGTTTGGGGTGTTTTTGATGGTGGGGAGGTTGAGATAGCATCAACATCAAAGGATTGATGTGCATAATGAGTTGACATATATCTTGATAAGATTTATTATAATACTACAGCGATGCGCTTAAGCCATCATGGAATAATATTAAACTCTATTGCTGATAACATAACGCCCGTTATATTTTGTATAGAAATTTGTTTGCCTGCGTTTAACCATATTGGGAAAACTATGTTTGGAAGAGTAACACTAGCCGAATTAGTGGCAGGGCAAGGTCCGATAGAACTAGAAATAGCCAATTGCGATGAGTAAGATAAGGAACCAATATTCAAATATGACTGGGCGGACCATGTACATTGGCAAGTATTATTTCCAGCACACTGTTGTGATTGCAAACTTGTGGTATATATGGGAAGAGATTGGAATGTTAATGATTCAATTTTTAATACTTTATTTGCAGGTACGGTATACGTATTACCCGGAGTGAGGTTGATAACTTGAGAGAATTGAAGATTACCCTGGGACCAACTTCCGTTGGAATTAACCAACAACATGATCAAAAATATTGCTTTTAAATAAATCAACTTATTCATGCTATACTTTTTGAGGATTTTATTATTTCCGATATCTTAATTTCGGCTGTTACCCATGCATTCAGACCTGATTTCTTGTCTTGCCTAGCATTAGGATGTATAACTTTTTGAACATCAAATGATTTAAAGTGCTTTTTAAGGAAATTATAGCTATCGTTTCCTAAACCAATAATAACATCGGGATTTAACAAATCCACCTCAGTCTTCAAAAAAACTAGGTTATCTTTTTCCATTTCAGCTTTTTTCCAAAAACTAACTTTGGCATGGAGATCACTCTCAGTTTTTGATTGTTTAACCTCGTAGGTTTTTACTACATCCGAGAAATAAGTTAATATCTCATCGTTTTTAATCAAATTTTTAAAAGATCGGTAATATTTATTTTTCTCTGACCAATATTCTATGCCAAAAGGAGTTCCGAAAACAAAATTATGTTCATTACTTACTTCTATGTTGAACTTATCGTGGCTATTTCTCGGTTCTCTACCCAATATCATAACTTTTAGCTTAACCTTTGATGGGTCGCCAAACCAAATGGGCAAGTCAACCCTTATGTCCCCTGGGTTTGCTTTAAATTTAAGACCAAGAAGGGATGAGTTATCTACGAGATAAGGGTAATTTTCTCCCAAAAGCGCATTGTTCTTCATAATTTTGGCGGATGCCAATTCATAGAAGGAATGAAACGGGTATTTTGACCTGTATAAATTTAGAATTTGGTTCATCGTTGTATGCATAGGATTACATTGTTATTGTTCTAACTAAAATATCACCACGTCTTTAACTTCATTAAAGATGATATCAATTTTATTAAAAAGCCCTGATTGCGCGAACATGCAACAGATTTGATCTACTTTGTAGATACAAGCCACCGTTAACCAAAGATTCAGCTTGCCCAAAATAGATTGAGCTGGAGTAGCTAGTCCAATATGTACTCGCTAATAAATCCTGAGTAACTTGGCTATTTGCCTGTTGAGCCGCCAATATGAGTTCATACCCTGAAGGTAAAAACCAATCTGTTTGACCGCCCAACGATAAATTATCGCAAAGTTTTGCGGCAAAATTCACTTCATTACACGTACCCACAATTAACGATGTATTCGTTGATCCCGCGCCTAAACCCATCCCTGTATTTAATGATGGTCCAACTTCACAACCCCACGAAATTCCAGTACTTTGATCATTCGTTGCTATTTCAAGGTACTGCCATCCACCGGTGCTATTCGCTTTAGCAAAAAACACAATACCGCCACCCGTACCTATTTGGCCAACACCTAAGGTCGTAAAACTAACTTCGTTACCGTAAAAAGTGATATTGTTTTCTGTTGTCGCATAAGCACGCACATAATAAGTAGTATTTGGCAATAATGGACCGTTAGCAGTGTTATTATAATAAGCAAAATCATTAACATCATAAGGACCAATACTATCGCCAGCAGAAAGTACGTTTGCCAATGGGTTTTGAGTAGTTGGGTTAGGTGTTTGTGAGATAACAACTCCTTTTGATACAATGTAATTTGCATTAACACCACCGATAACACCGCTAAACTTAGCATGGTTTGAACCTATTTCTGTAACCACATTTGTTGTTACGGTGGGGACTGGTAGGCCTCCAATCCCACCTGCATTTTTTGCATACATGGCATAAGGAACACTTAACAACTGAGTAGTTCCCATTACAAGAAAGTTTGTTCCACCTGCTGCGTCCATTCCTACTTTCAGGTAGTAGTTATCGTTGCTCCAGTCGATTGTAGCCATTGAACCGCTTTGTATTGATCCAGTGCCAATTGCCAAATTAAAAAGTCCAAAAGCATCTGTCAACACGGTATGATTCTCAATATATTGAGAGGCACCCGATGAAGAACCTTTCAAGATACTTATTTGAATGCCAATAGTAGTATTGGCTATAGGAATGCTTTGAGCATCTCTTGCCACAGCGCTGTAGTTAAATGCATTCGGTGGGATTTGAGAATTTACCTGGAAATTTAACAGAATAAACAGCAACCCAATAATTAGTCTTATTTTGTGCATTACGGTTAGTTTTTAGTTACTTTAAATGTGCTAAGCACTTGGTTGTTTTGATTTTTCAAAGACAAAATATATGTTCCACTTGTATACGAGGCGGTATTGATTCGAATTATATTGGGAATTCCAGCATATTTACCATAGTAAACGTCCTTACCTAACAAATCTGTAATCGTTACAACTAATTCATCAAAACATAATTGATTGATTTGAATATTAATTAAATTGTGGGTTGGGTTAGGGAACACATTTACATCCAAATTTGAAACATCTATTTCTTGAATGCTTAATGTGGATAAGGTGGCTCCTGACGTAAATCCTCCACCAAGCGTATTGCCCTGAATGTCAATCAAACCAAATACAACCAATTCCCCAACCGTAAAACTCAAGGTTCCATTTACTTGAGCCAAGCTGTTCCCTCCGCTATTAATGGATTGAGGATTTATCGTCTGTGCATGGCCAAGTTTTCCTAAAGAAACGGTAAGTAAGATAAAAAATACAGGACCGAATTTAATTGTTTTCATTCCTAAAAAAGTATATCGAAAAGCTTTAAAAAATGCTTTGTGCTTTGCAAAAATAAACGCTTGGCGGTAAGGAATAGGCTAATAAAATAACTTAATCCAACTTAATCTTATGTTTATTCTGCTTTACTTTTCGAATTTGGCTAATTTTAAATTACATAATTGTAATGCCAAAACCTTCGTACCCTCTTGCCGAATATTTAGTGCACGGTCTGAAATGGATGATTGAATCACATTGCAATTTCCGTCTTTTTAATAAAGCAAATTGTGAAAAATTGAGTCTTTTAGTATTCAATAAAACCCAAACTTCTGTTTCCGGAAATACCCTTTACCGCATTTTCTTACACCCCAATAACACGAATAAACCGTATTTACACACCTTAGACATTCTTGCCCAATTTATTGACTTCAACGACTGGACAGCTTTCTGCCATTTCTACCAAGAGTTATACGATTTTCAGTTTATATCCGGGATCATTCCTCCTGATCAATCCTATAAAAGTCTTTTACGTTTATGTATATACAACAAAGAATACAAATCGGTATATCCGTTTCTTGAACAGTTCTCCGACGATCTCTCCATAACGAAGAAGCAACTTTTGGGTGAAGAAATATTTAACATTCTCAAAGAAAACCCTGGCTCCAATGTTCCATTCTTTAAGAAATTTAGTAATCTACCTATCATTCGCGAAGGATTTTTTGAAATGATGGCAGATCCTGAATTTAGGATACCTCAATATGAATTTGGACTACAATGCTATTTACAACATCTCAGTCCCGAAAAATCACCCCAAGAGCTTCAAGGTTTGATTTTCGCAAATGCCCTAGTTTTTAGATATTATTTTTTCAATGGAAACCAAAAAAAATCTATACAATACGGTAACTTATTGTATCAGAATCACTTGTACAATGAATCCGAATTAGCGGAGGTTCATATTTTTCCTCGGGTTAGGTATTTCGCCTACTACCTTTTATACCGGTACCCATCCATCGGATTCGATACAGAATATTGGGAATGGTTTTATCCGTATCTCATTTCAATCATGGAGCAATCCTCTCTTCATGAGCGGCGTATCATCTTGCACACATGCGTTGAAACCTTAGGGATCAATCCAACACTTCAAGAAACCTTTCTGGAAGAAGTTATGGTGCGTTATCCCAAAAACTTTGAACATTTTCACCACAATTATTACGGACTAACTCCCTTGGAAGTCCTCCGTCTATTAGACCCTAATGCCTCTACCTATTTTAATGGCCAACGAATTTTCCGAGCTTCTTAAGTTGGAAGCTATATATTATTCCTGACTTGACCGAAATGGAGTGACCACATTTGTTCCATGGCAATATACTATCCTAATGTGTTGTGAAAATCTCCAACTAATCAAATATTTGCGCTGCATTCGTGTCAAAAAACCGGATGCGCTGTTGAACCGGACCTTGATTTAGATGCGGAGGGATTAAGCCAAAGAGCTCTGTAAATTCTTTACTAAACTGCTCGTAGGTTAGATTTTGATGAACTTCATCAAATTGTAATGCATCTAATACCGTGTGAATTATTATTTTACGTTCCCAACCTATGTGTTTGTGGGCTAGTTGTATGGCGTATTGCACCAACCATTGCCAGTAGATTTCATCAAAGCCCACATGAAAATACCTGTAAAACAAATAATAACAACGATATCTTATGTGTGGGTATACGTGGATTTGGTCTAGCGAATCTTGATTCACGCGTAATTGTACATAAAGTCGATCGCCCAATGCTTCCAAGGTGCTAACATTCTTAGTGAAGAAATAGTGCCTTAACAATAAACAATTGGCGAAGATATAATCTTGTAAACACTGCAGCGATTCATCCGGATGAATGTTTTGAAGGTATAGATTTAATCCCTCTTCGTAATGTTGTAGTTTAAACTGCGGGTCTGCGAAGTATTCAAAAAAGGATTCTCTAACGATCGGCACTGCATGAAATTCTTTATAAAAATCAGTCGTTGATTCTGGGTTTCGATATAAGCCGGCATAAATTTCTTCTCCTAAGATTAATTTCTTTTCAAAAGAAACATCCGAAGGAAATTGATTAAAAAAACTCCGCAAGGCATCGAATGACTTCATTTGAATGCAGTGAAATAGAACGCTATATGGTTCTCGATCAAATGCATCAGCAAATACGCCACTCTTTATTCGGAATTTACACAACTCATGTAGGTGATCCTCTAATGCAAACCAAGATGGGTACCCAATAAATTCTGCTAAAATTTCTAAGGTTTGTACATACGGCGAAATGATGTTTTTTTCCCACAGAAAAAGCCTATACACTGTACTTTCAGAAATCTTCTTTCCCGTCTTATCCGATATAACAAGTGCCGCTTGCTTGCAATCCGGTTTGGTCTGAATTCGACAACTTAAGGCATCTTCCAATTTCATTTTAAGCGCATTTAATACGGCTTGTGAAATACGGAATTTTGGTTTTGGCATTGAATCTTTTGTAAACGTTAGTATCGCGGTTTATGCAAAATAAGAAATTAAAAGAGACAATTGGGGTCACAAAAGGTTAAATTTGAGTAAAAACATATTTTACCCTATAATCTCATAAATTTTGGTAATTTGTATTATACAATGCCTAGCATCATATAATGTTACTTATTTCGATATATCTTTTACTCGTGATTAGCATCACATTCTTTCAATGGAAGAATGTAAACGGCTCAATTTTTAAATCCAACCAAAAAGTCCCTTGGTGGATTTCCGGCTTGTCCTTGTATATGTTATTTCTATCGGTGGATCAAGGACAATTGATTTCTGGGATCATTTCCGAACATGGAATGCAAGGCATGTGGATGGTTTGGGCGGGTAATCTCGGGGTTTTTGTAGTACCGCTCGTATTTGCACCGCTGTGGCATAAACTCAACTTAGCTACCGACAATCAATTCATATTGTTTCGATTTCCTGGAAAAGCAGGAGTATGGCTACATCGATTTAGAGCCCTTTATGTGGGGGGATTGGTTGTGACCTTAGCGGTGAGTTTTCATTTAATTGGATTTGCTCGAGTAATTCAGGTTTTTTATGGAATTTCTCCAGTCCAAAGCACCTGTATTGGGGGTGGTATCATGCTATTATTTGCCATCAAGAATGTACTCGACATCAAACTCAAACTGGATGTGCTGCACACCGTCCTGTTTATTATTAGTTTTTTCGTAATTTTTTTCTTTGTTGGAAAGGTATTTATTTTTGAAAAGGATTGGATGAAATTTTTGGTTGAGCACCCTTCCAAACGGAGCTTATTCCCTACCGATTCATCGGCTTGGTTTTCCTTGTTTATTTACCTTGGCGTGCAATGGTGGAGTTGTTACTTATTCGATGGTGGTGGAGCTGAAACCTCGCGCTTTACAGCAGTAAAAACCCCAAAAGACGCCATTAAAGCGGGACTCACACCAATCCTAATCTCCTTTTTACTTGGTTTTTTTATGGTAATTCATGTGGTGGCTTTACTGGGTTATTCAGAACATAGCATGCCGGGTGAACTCGCCTATGTGAGTTCCCTGTTTAATCTGTTACCATCGTATAGTAAAGACATCGTATTTTTAGGATTCTTTGCCATGTTTATAACAACTGCCGAATCACTACTGAATTGGGGAGCTTCCTTTTTAGTCATTGACGCATGGAATGGATGGATAAATCCCAATAAGAAGCGAAAGGAACACCACTCTTTTTCGATATTTATGATGCTTGCATTAAGCGTGTTATCTGTTCTTGTGGCGCTTAATGTATCGAACCTCCTGGAACTCATTAAAATTACATTTTCTATTTCTGCCGGAGTAGCTCCTGTATTTATACTGCGGTGGATATGGTTTAGAATCAATGCCTGGTCTCAGTTAAGCGCGATGTTGAGTTCCGGAGTATTCACCTTAATTTATCCCTATCTACACGAAAACAGTCCATTAAGGCAATTACCAATGGAAGAATCGAGAATTTTAGTGGTAACCTTGCTTACCACCGTAACTTGGATTACTGTCACCTTAATCTCAACCAACCAAACCAAAACCGTTGAAGAAAAGCTCTTACCCATCATAGGGTCTCGTAAGCAGATAATCTATCTCGTGAGCATAGCGCTGTTGCTCGGAATTACATTAACGTACTGCACCTATATCATTTGGCATATAATCCTAAGTTAGTGCCTAACTTGCGATTTTATATTCTCGCATCCATTCGGATATGATTGCAAGTTCTATTGGGTTACACGTTCGATTATATTGTCCTTTTTTCTGAATTATTCGATTGCGATTTATTTCAATCGTTACACACCGTTTCTCCTCTGTTTCTTCTTGCTCATTTACCCTTAATTCCCGCAATGAAAAAATAAAGGAACCACTCTGTAAGCAATGTGATGTGTAAAGACCAACACAATGTTTTAAAGCGGTACCTTCATCAATTAATTCTTTATTGGTTTTTAACTGCTTGATTATATATTGTTTACCTTGTTTTTCATACGCATAGGTGCTGATTCCGTAATCAGGAAGTTTAACCAGTCCCTGATGCCCATAGCGTCTAGCGTTATTCAATTCAGTGTGCCATTCTTCGACATCCTGCTGTAAATTTCGGAGTTTCTTTTTTGAGAAATCGATCGTTCGGTTTAAGGTAAACACCTGGTAGCGAATGTAATCAAAGAGCTCTCCTATTCCTCCTGTTTCAACACGAAGTCCTTGCCGATGCAAGAACATAGCTGTTTTAATCCAAAATTCACTTTCGTCTACATTACGTATAAAGCGATGAACATATAAAACGTAAGCTAAGTCCCCTGTATGTTCAAATAAGGCTGTTTTTATTAAACCATCCGTTACCGTACCCTGAATAGAAGAATCATCAAATGATCCCGGTAATGTATTAAAGATATGAGCCAATTTTTTTGAAACCGTACATGGCAAATCTTTCGCATACACTAAATTACCTCCCCGGATTAATTCACTTAGCCACTGTTCCTCTCTGTACGTAAGCTTTCCACCAATGAAATTGCGTGTAAAATAAATTGATATTCCCCAAGATCTAAAAAGGTGTTCAATAATGATGGAAGAATACCCATGGAACCTATAAAAATCAATTGCTTTGCCCTGCGATTTAAGCTCAAATTTTTTATTAATTACTACAAAATCAACATTTTCAAAAACTGATGGGTTTATACGGTAGATGGCGTATAACCCAGTTAACGTTTGAAAATTTAAGGTATATAAACAGTCAATTGTAATGTACGTATAGAGTTGTATTATGAACTCAACGAACCGTTCGCCTTCCTCTAAAAACACTTTTTCGTTTAAGCGTGGAACTAATTCAATACATAAAAACTCATATGCCGCAGGTGGTGCATTATGTTTCTGTAAATAAGTAAATAACTGAAAGAGCTTTTGAATCCGGATGGGCTTAGCCCAGTTAATTTGGTGACCCAGTACATTCGCACCTAACTCAAAACGCTGTAAACACGAATAAATACCATCTGTAGTATTATTTAAAATAAACTTAAAAAGGATGATAAATCGATCGGTATTTTCAATGTTCAATAGTTTTTTGGATAATGAAACGAGCAGATTTAAGGCTGGTTTTTTATGATCAATTGTATCCTTTGCGTTTAAATTTAAATGCTGAATCACCAGATCCCAATAAACGGGAGAATCAATAAGTTTTGAGGAGTCGAGTTTCTTCGAGAGATACATCAAACATGGAAACACCACCTTATTCCTTGAATATCTTTTAAAAAGCTCCAACGATGTTGATGAACTTAATAAAGGGATTTTTGACCCCTCATACATCGATTGTAATTGAACAAAAAATGGAACTTCAGAAAGGTTCGTTTCACCCTTGATGGCTGCACGAATTCCATTGCGATAATTTAATACGCGTTCCTCTTCTCTGTTTAATTTAAGGCGAAGATAATAGCCATGTAATAATAGCTCCCGATTTAAGGATAAAAAAATTTGTTTCGACATGCAATTTAGGAATAGAGGCATTCCTACGGAAATCTATCCGCTACATAACATATCACCCAACTTATTACCTGAACGAACGCATGGTTTACTCCAGCACCTTATTCCTCCTTCCAGAGCAGTCCTCTGGATTTGGTATACGGAATTGGAACTTGCGCTAAACGCTCTTCGATTCCATAAAACGTGGTAAGCAGTTGTTTAATTCGGACTGAAACTCCTGAAAATTCTTCCTTCACTGCAGCTAAATTCGCTCGATGCGTATTGGTTACCCCCGAGGTATTGTCATACAACATATACTCCACCATGCCCAAACGTCCCGTCATACTCGGTGCTGATTCAAATTCATGTTTAGTTAACAATTCATCGCCATACATAATGAGTTTACAAGAATCTAATCCAAGACTTAAGCTTTTTATTTCTCGTAACATGCTAATATCTGTATTTGGATAATTCAATAAAGCGGATTCAACTAACCCAAGCTGCGTGCTAAATTCCTGCATGATTTCTCCTACGCCGCTAACTTTTCTACTCACTTCTGCTACCTCTTTTCTGAATGCATTTAGCTCTTCAGGATTTTTCGCAATTAAGGTTTGATTGCTCAATGCCTTCACATTGAATACATGCTGCTTCACCAAGGTGTCTATTCCTTTATTACTTACCATATAAACTTCCAGCGAATAGTTACCAGCCGGCACTAAAAATCCATTATTACCGCCATTCACTGTGGTTGTTGGATTGCTTCTTAAATTCCACGTTACACGAGAAATACCCTTAGCAGGGGTTGTAGTAAAACGCTTAATCTCTTTACCAGCGTCATTAGAAATAGCCCAAATACAAGTAGCTTTTGTTTCCTGAAGTTCTGCGCGCAATTCATTCATCGATGGGTAAGTCACTTCTTTTTTATCCTTTTCAAGCGCCTTCTCTTTTTCTTGACGTTTACTTTTCATTGATGGTATCCCCTCTTTAAGATACAGATTGAACACTGCCCCAAAAGACGGATTCTCCGAGGCCCACATATTATGGCCCTGAAATCCTGTACCTTCCAATCCTAGGGGATCCGCTGGTACATACAATAATGCATCTTCGGTATCAAACAGGTGTGCTTTTTTATTCAGCACCTCTGTGGTTAAGCCCCTAAGCGGACTGTAGTTGTCCAATACATAAAACCCACGTCCAAAGGTAGCCGCTACCAAATCACACTCCCGCTCTTGAATATCTAAATCATACACCGCAATGGTTGGTAAGCCACTTAGTTTTGTCCAATGTTGTCCTTCGTCGGTGGTGAAATATGCCCCAAACTCTGTTCCAACAAATAGTAAATTGGGTGTTTTAAAATCTTGCTTAATGCAGTAAACCGTTCCGCGTTCAGGTAAATTACTTGAAATGGAGGTCCAAGTAACTCCACAATCTGACGACTTAAACACATACGGTTTGAAATCCCCGTTACGCTGGTTATTAAATGCTGCATAAACCACTTGATCATTAAATCGTGATGCCGTCAACATATTCACCCGAGTTTGAGCGGGAACCCCTGGAATGGCCTCGATCTTTTTCCAATCCTTGCCCTCATTTTGCGAAACTTGGATTAAGCCATCGTCTGTACCTGCAAAGAGCACTCCTTTTTTAAGAGGCGATTCATCCATGGCCACCACATTACCATAAACCGTAGTAGATGCATTCTTCATCACTGCATCAATGCTCCAAACCTGTCCCATGACAGGAACTTTATTGCGATCCAATTGTCGCGTTAAATCTGGTGAAATTTCAGTCCAATCATCTCCTTTATTGGCAGACTTAAACACCTTATTCGCTGCGAAATACAAGGTAGATGCATCATGTTTCGAAACGAGCAATGGCGCATCCCAATTCCAACGATACCCGGGTTGACCTTTAGCTGGCATGGGTTGAATCGGAACTTTCTCTCCACTTTGTTTATCGTAACGCACCAACCAACCATACTGCGCTTGGGCATATGTAATGTTTGGATTATTCCAATCCGTTGCCGACTCAAATCCATCTCCCCCATTCGTAATAAACCAATCCGTATTTAATATCCCACTAACATTCGTTGTGCCTGAAGGACCACCCATGGAATTATTATCTTGGGTACCACCGTAAATGTTATAAAATGGATAATCGTTGTCTGTAGTTACTTTATAAAATTGCGTAATGGGTAGGTTGTCAAAAAACCGCCATTCCTTGGCATGACTATAGGTTTCATAAACCCCGCCATCACATCCAACCAACCAGTGGTCGGTATTCGATGGGTCAATCCAAATGACATGATTATCTACGTGCTTATGTGATTCACCCGTTGGCTTAAAGGTAACGCCGGCATCTTCCGAATGATGCATGTAGGTGTCCATTGCAAATACCTTACGTTTATTGGATGGGTCACAAAAAATTTCCTGATAATAGTTTCCACTGGTAGAAAACCCTCCTTGTTTGTTCCAAGATTCTCCTTTATTGGTACTCAAATAAACACCCCCCTTATCATAACGCCCTTCAACAATCGCATAGACCCAATTGGGATCTGCAGGAGATACTGCAAGGCCGATTCGACCCATGTCTAATTTTGGCAATCCCGATGCAATTTCACGCCAGGTTTCTCCACCGTCGGTGGACTTATACAGCGTAGATTCAGGTCCTCCTCCGATATACGTCCATTCATGTCTTCTGCGCTGATGTGCAGAAGCATACAGAATTTCGGGATTGCTTGGATCAATCACTACTTCGGCCACTCCGGTATCATCGGAAATAAACAAGGTTCGTTTCCAGGTTTTACCGCCATCCACAGACTTATATACGCCGCGTTCTCCGCCTTTACTCCAAAGAGGACCATACGCCGCAACCCATAAAACATGTTCATTCGTTGGATGAATAACAATACTTCCAATATGCTCTGATTGTTTGAGACCCATGTTAGTAAACGATTTTCCACCGTCTACGGATTTATAAACCCCATCACCATAACTTACGGAACGTTGATTATTGTTTTCTCCGGAACCCACCCAAACGGTATTTGGATTCGATGGAGATAGTTTCACGCAACCAATAGAATAACTTCCGTAGCCATCGAAAATAGGCTGAAACGTGATGCCGTGATTCTTGGTAAGCCATACCCCACCACTGGCTGCCGCGACATACCATAAATCCTTATTGGTAGGATGAACGGCAATATCAGCTACCCTCCCGGAAGTGAGCGCGGGACCAACCATGCGGAAACTTAATGTGGAAACAGTACCCTCATCAAAAGGCAGGGCTGATGATTCTTTAGTGGCCGATTTTTTTTGAGCATACATACTGGCTTGCACCAATAAACATAGGATGAGGAAATGCTTCATAGGGTATTTATTAAAAAGCCATTCGATTCGAATGGCTTTAGGTGTTATTTCACTTTCATTCCTCGAACAAAGCGATCTTTGCGTTTCACCTTTTCGAGTTTCTTTTTCGCAACTTTGATGTATGCAGAGCGCGGACTACCTCGCATAACATCGATTTTATACGTCACATCCCCATATTGAATTTTGGGTCCACCGGGTTGATTCCATTCCACATCAAAATAATACCGGCGATTGGCTTCATTCTTCGAAAAGAATTTCAAGGTTTTTCCTTCCCCGATTTCAAAACGAACCAGAATTTCACCTTTGGTACCATATGAATCAAAAACACAAGGGGTTCCCGCTTGAACTATTACCGATTCCTTTTTAGTACTTGAGCTGTTGATGAGCGTTCCATTGGTGGTGGTAGTTGAATTTTCATTTTTTACCTCCTCATCCATTACAATGGTGTGAGAAATATAAAATTGAACTTTGGTTAATTTCTCCTCTGAATCAAGCGCAAATTCATCTCGAATTAAATTTGTGTAAGGCACTTGTGTTGCGCATGCAGAGAGCAACAATACCATAGAAAAATACATACCTAATTTTTTCATCATTTCTTTTTTTACAAAAATAACAAAAGTGACCTTAACATATCTTAGAAATCGTTAAAATTGTAGGAGCATGTACAAACCCTTACTAACCCTCAAATTCATATGGAGTATTGCCATTGGTGCCATGGCACTATGCGCCTGTTCTAGCAAGTCAGAAGGAAAAAATAAGAGGTTTGAAGATATTCAACCCAAACGAACACAAACACACCGGAAGCAACTTGCCAAACAAGATACCCTTGCTCCGTATCTCATGAAGTACACCAACGATAGTGTTGGCTTGAATTTTGATGCAATCGAAGTTGATGAAACTGCACACTTTCTGGATCGTTTTCCGCATCCAAAAGGACAATACCCCACCCGTTTTGTACTTCGAGAAGGTGAAAAATCCATGTATGTTGGTGAATGGAAATTCAAGGACAGTAACACCCGAATAAATGCGTTATTTAACTGGCTAGACCATTACGGGCCTAATAACCAACAATTGGAGTGGTTTGAAAGGCAAAAAATATCCAAAGAAAATGTGCTCATATTAATCAATAGCGCCTCAATCGTTGAAATTAATTCGAGCGGTAAAATTAATCGCAAGCAATGGGAGCGTTACCAACGATATTCCTATCCAACCGATTCCATCCGGATCATCATAGAACAAGGAACTGGACAATCATGCCGATGGACATTTCCCAAAACACCTAAACAATGACTATGAAAACCATCAATAGAGCCTATTTAAAAGTAACTCCAACCCAGAAATTTTGGAACATATTAGAACCCTACATCGAGGACAAAGAATTCATTCCCTTTCATGAACCCACCTTGTATTTAATTGAGGAGGATATTTGGGATGAAGATCAAGTACTCATGAAATACATAAAAAAAATCACACTAAACGAAATCAATCAACTCACGGAGCAAAACGTTTCGTTTTTTGAGACGGAAAACATTGCGGATTTTAATGCCTTTTTCACCTTCGAAATCGGAGGTAACGTCGTGGATTGCATCACATCCCCCATAGAAAGACTATAACCGTTCAATCAAATTTACATTCAGATACGATTTATCTGCAGTAACTTCCTTGCCAACCCAATCGGGTAGTACAAAAGTTTCGTCTTCTCGAGATAATTCAATTTCAGCGACTATGAGTCCTTCGAGTTTTTCATGAAAGACATCAATTTCCCAAACATGGGAATCGACCATAACCTCAAATCGCGTTTTCGAAAGCACTTTTGAACAATGACGGAGCAAGGCCTCTGCCTCAGGTTGAGGGATTTCATATTCAAATTCCGACCGAACTAATGCGGAGTCACCGAACTTCAAGGTGATAAACCCCCGTTCCCCCTTCAAGCGAATCCTACATGATTTATCAGGCGCCACAAACAAATAACCTTGTTGAATAGTTCGCCCATTCAACAGCCATGGACTCAGTAAATCCATGTTTCCGATCAAAAATTTACGTTCTATTTCAATCATTTTTTTAAGATTCAAAAATATTGAATAATTTTAAGCGTTCAAAGCAACAATTCAAGGAGATTTGTCGTCTTAGACATGTATAAATTTAATAAAAACCACCGCTTATGTTACGTATTGCTTTTTTCGGATTATTAGCTTCGATTTCACTGACTTCATTTGGTCAAAAAATGACAAGTACTGCTGTAGGTTCCCCTGAAGTATTGTACAGCGAAAACGGCGTAAGTATTACGGCGCAATTAACCACATGTACCAATGAAGATCGCCATGAAACCATGACGTTTAAGTTATTAAGTATTACAAATTCAAATGCCGTTGCCGCATCTCTTAAAGTAAGAGAGGATATGTATTATGACTTGGATAACGGAAATTGCAGAACGTGTGATAACCCAGAATATACATTTACGTTCAATCTTGAAGCGGGTGAAACCAAAGCAGGAAATTGCTACGGAGATACGAACCCAGCACTCTCGGTATTCGTTTCTATGAAAGATGGATACATTAAGGAAGTGTTGAGCGACCTTAAAATGAACATCGTTCGATTGAACTAAAACGATACTAATTGAAGTAAAAGACCGCAATCGCGGTCTTTTTTTTTACCTTTGATTTCATGATTAAATTAAGAACGGCAACCCCTCGTTGGATAATAATCGTAATTGATTTAATTATTTCTGTCTTTTCACTAGTCCTTGCCTATTTTATTCGCTTCGATTTAAATACCAATCTGTATGCGATGAAAAACGAATGGCTCCAACATTGGCCCGAATTCATCCTCTATTTATGCATCAAAGGGGTCGTTTTTATTCTATTTGGAATCCACAAAGGCCTAGTTCGCTACACCTCAACCCAAGATTCACAGCGCATACTCAAAGCCAATCTCAGCGCTACCTTGATTTTTATTGTCATTAGTGCCTTACGCGCCACCATTTGGAACACTACCTACTTGTTTCCCAGCTCCATAATTCTAATGGAGTTTATGATTAGTCTTATGTTTCTTATAGGGAGTAGATTTGCCATTAAACTATGGTATATCGAAACGGTAAAGTCCGCTGAGATTGGAGAACGTGTCTTGGTATTCGGGGCGGGAGCCATGGGAATAATTGCCAAACGCACCATAGAAAACGATAATCGCATTCAGCAAAAAATTATAGGGTTTGTGGACAATAACACTGCGCTTGTAGGCAATAGAATCGATGGGATCAAGGTTTTCGACGCGAACCAAATGGATTCCTTACTTTCCTCCCTACGAATCGAAAAAGTCATTGTTGCCATTCGTACACTCAACCCGGAATTATTGAGGAATCTCGTGGAAATCTGTCTTTCAAAACAAGTAAAAATTCAGCGGGTGCAAGATCCTAATACCTGGGTCAATGGGGAATTAACCCCAAAAAAGATAGGTCAAATTAATATTTCGGAATTGTTAGGTCGGGCACATATTCAATTAGCTCAAAGCAGCTTAGCGGCTGAAATGGCGGGGAAAACCATAATTATCACAGGGGCTGCGGGGTCTATCGGTAGTGGTATCGCAAAGGAAGTGATTAAGTATAACGTAGCGAACCTCATACTCTTAGATCAAGCAGAATCTCCACTTTATGAACTGCAACAGGAATTAATTGACTACCCACATGAACTTCGCATACATTTCCGAATCGGAGATATTCGAAACTTCGAATCGATACGGAGTATTTTTGAAGAGTTCAATCCGCACATTGTCTTTCATGCAGCCGCCTACAAACATGTCCCATTAATGGAAGAAAATCCACACGAGGCAATCATTACTAATATTTTAGGAACGAGGAATTTAACCGAGTGCGCCGTTGCATTCAACCTGGAAAAGTTTATTTTCATTTCAACGGACAAAGCGGTTAACCCAACTAATATTATGGGTGCAAGTAAGCGCATCGCCGAAATGATTGTGCAGAATAAAAATCACCTGGGAATTACCAAATTCATCACCACCCGCTTTGGAAATGTACTAGGCTCCAACGGATCTGTTATCCCACTTTTTCAACGACAAATTGAACAAGGTGGACCGATTACCGTAACTGATGAACGCATCACCAGATATTTCATGACTATACCCGAGGCATGCCAATTGGTATTAGAAGCTTTTTCCATGGGTAAGGGTGGAGAAATCTATGTATTTGACATGGGTGAATCTGTTCCTATCATCGAATTAGCCAGAAAAATGATCCTGCTTCATGGCTTGGAACCCGGCAAGGACATTGAAATTAAAATCTCTGGCTTACGTCCGGGAGAGAAACTCTACGAGGAATTATTAGCGGATTCAGAAACTACATTAACAACCCATCATCCCAAAATACTGATTGCAAAAACTCGTGAAATCACCTCGGAATTGAATCCGCAGATTGAATTACTGCTTGAATCTAACACCTCGCTTATGCAACGGGTAGCGATCATGAAACAAATTGTTCCAGAATTTAAAAGCAATAACTCCCAATTCCAGCAATTAGATGCACAGTAGCCCTTTTGAAGTTCAAGTACGCTTTTCGGACATCGATTTACTTGGCCATGTAAACAACGTAGCCTATTTTAACTATTTTGAAATGGCTCGAATTCATTACTTTCACCCCTTGCTCGGAAAAGACTGGGATTGGATGACACAAGGAGTAGTGCTTGTTAAAAATGAAGCTACTTATTTATCGTCGATTAGACTTCATGACCTACCCAAGATTACCGTTTTTGTAACCGCAATTGGAACCAAGAGTTTTAGCTTAGGGTATCAGGTTTATGTAGGCTCCACGTTGTGCGCAACCGGAACCAGCACATTGGTTTGTTTTAACAACCACACCAAACAAACGATTGAAATCCCTGAACCCATGAGCGTAGCATTAACATCTTTACATATATGAAAAAATACATAGTCATTGTTCTTGTCCTCGTTGTTAACGCGGTCATGAGCCAGGAAAAAAGTCCTTGCGGAAACGTTAAAAAGAAGGCTGAACCAAGGCGGTATTTAAATTTATATGATCAAGTTACTTATGATCAAGAAATCAATACCTATGTCCTCACCAAAGATTTGTACACACCGTTTAATGGGACGGGACAGACTTATAACCGTGGGGGTTATGTCTTGGATGAGATGTATTGTGTGAATGGAAAGCGAGATGGGTCAGACACCTGCTATTACAGTTCCGGATGCATCAAGGCCATACAACGTCACATCATAGGAATTAGAAATGGCACACAGCAATTCTTTTTTGATTCCACCGGAAAGATATCAAAAGAGGAAACTTTTTTGAATGGGAAGTTGAATGGTGTTACCAAAGAATTCAATCGCAATGGTGACACTTTAGTGTATATGAACTTCCTAAATGATATTCGAGATGGAATTCAACGGGAGTACTTTCCCGATGGGAAACGCTTCAAAATCGTTCAATACAAAAATGGCCTCTTGGATGGAATGCACCTTAAGTTTAGCGAGGAAGGTAAGCCCGAGGTAAGCCTGAACTATAAAGAAGGTAAAAAACATGGAAAACAAACCTATTTCTTCAGCAGTGGAAAGGAAGCGGGAATTGAAATGTGGATGATGGACCAAAAAGACGGTGATTTTATCAAGTACCAGGAAGACGGGACCATACTTTCAAAGAGCACCTTTAAAAAGAATATTCCGATCGGAGAGCATCTAGTCAATAACGAGAAAGGAAAAACAATACACCAAACGATTTACGATAAAAAAGGCATCAAACAATACGAAATGGAAATTGATGAATACGGCGATAAAAAAGTGCTTTATGATGTCAATAAAACAGAAAAATCTACAGAAATCACAGCGGATGATGATCCAAAAGACATGACACCAGGTGATACCAAGAAAACCAAGCGAAAGAAACGCAAAGAGCGCAGGGCTAAGGATAAATCCTAAAGTAGGCCCAAAAGCATGGAAGATCCTAAGGTAAAGATTCCAAGGGTAATCAAGCGATGAAGAAGTTGGATTGAAACCTTCTTCAACATCCGAGTACCAACCAATACGCCAAGTGTAGCTGCGATTCCCGTAACCGAGAGTTGGAATAAATCAACCTTTTCCCATGGCAAAGTATTCAGATACACCGCATTACGCGCCACATCGGTAAGTAAGCCAATAAAGGCCAAGGTGGAAACTAACGTGCGCACATCAGGTATTTCACGCAATAAAAATAAACTTCGCAAGGCGCCTTGATGCCCGCTGAGACCGCCCATAAAACCTGAAATAAGTCCTCCAATCCACAAGGGTGCGCTAACGGATTTACCGTTTATCCCCCACTCAGCAATGCTGAAAATCATCAAAAATAAACCAATCAGAAACGACAAAAAACTCACAGGATGGGTCAAAGAGGATTCAGTCAAATCAAACAACTCCGCGGGGTGTGCGCTTAAATTAGTTAAGAGCCTTGCCCCAAAAAATGCTGCAAGCATCGACGGAATTCCGAAAAGCCAAACAATCCGCCATTGCACGTGCCGATTCATCGTGGATTTAACTGCTGAATTTAACAAATGGACCAAAGCCGTTAACGCTATGGCTAATTCCGGGGGATAATACCAAAGCATGGCAGCCATCAACAGGGTACCCAAACCAAAGCCTGAGAAAAAGGTTAGAATCGATGCCAAGAAAGCAACCAAGGGAATAATCCAAAACATTACTTTTACACTTTTAACCAAAGATACCCAGAATGATCGATTTAAGAAGCGATACGGTAACCATTCCAACCCAAGCCATGCGCAAATACATGGCCGCTGCACCTGTAGGAGACGATGTATTTAATGAAGATCCCAGTGTTAATCAACTGGAACAATATACTGCGGATTTATTCAAGAAAGAGGCAGCCTTGTTTTGTGCATCTGGAACACAGACCAACCAGATTGCAATTATGGTTCACACCGCGCCGGGAGGCGAGGTAATTTGCCATCAAGAGAGTCATATCTACAAATACGAAGGGGGCGGAATTGCAAGAAACAGCCAATGTTCCATGAAATTACTTAGGGGAAATCACGGGAAAATAAACGCTTCGGATCTTCAAGCCGCAATAAATAACCCAGAAGACATTCACTTACCCCTTACTCAACTCGTTTCCATTGAAGATACTGCCAATCGCGGTGGGGGTGCTGTTTATGAGTTCGAAGAAATCCAACGGATTGCTGCGTTTTGTAAGCATCAAAACCTACCGCTACACTTAGATGGAGCCAGACTATTTAACGCGCTAACCGTGAATAAGCAAACCCCAGCTACCTATGCCCAGTCATTTGATAGCATTTCACTGTGCCTTTCCAAAGGACTTGGGGCTCCGGTTGGCTCATTACTGATAGGTTCCTCCGACTTCATTCACAAAGCACGCAGAATTAGAAAAGTCTTAGGCGGTGGCATGCGCCAGGCTGGAATCATTGCTGCCGGTGGGTATTACGCATTGACACGGCACGTTTCTCGTTTAAACGAAGATCACGTACACGCAAAACTCCTTGAATCCTGTTTAATTACCCTGCCTTGGGTAAAAGAAATTTATCCCGTAGAAACAAATATTGTTGTTATAACCCTTACCCAAGCTGAACGGCGCGACCTTATAATTCAAGACCTCAAAGAAAAGGGGATTTTATGCATGGCCTTCGGTCCGGGTATGATACGCTTTGTGACCCACTTGAATATACAAAGATCCGACATTGAAGTTTGTATATCGGCATTAAAAAAGGTATAATAAGTGTAACCTTTACAGCATAATTTACTTAAAAGGTATTGACTAATTTTTTGCCTATGCCCCGATGGATACCGTGCTACTTTTTATTATTTTTCTCGTTTCTCAGTTTTGGTCAATCCGACCCCTGCATTAGCAGCGACAAAAAACTAATCAAAGCTTTACAACCCTTTCGTGATGAAATGGATATAAATAAAGCGAGCTTGATTTTTCAAGAACTCAATGCAAGTTATCCTAATAATGCAGAAATCCCATTTATCATGGCCCAAAAAGCCTATGCGCTAGCTGGAAAATTAGGCGAGGATCCTAAAAAGGAATCGGAAGCAGCTCGATATGAAGCACAGGCCTTTGTGCTGTATTCCTCTGCCTATAAAAAATGCCCTACCTTTCATGAAGAAATGTTGTATAATCTCGCAGTAATGCTTGTTACCAAGGGGGAAACTGAAAAGGCTATCCCATACCTCACGGAATTAGTTGCTTTACCTGAAGATGATTTTACGAGATTAGCTGCTGATCACGCCGAAAAGAAGAAAACCGCCGGCGCTTTCATCGAGCGGCATCTTCGGGCGAAAGCATTTACCGAGAATCCAGTTCCATTTGAACCGATATTGATTGAACAGGTAAGCTCCGACCTCGACGAATATTTCCCGATGATTTCACCCGATAACGACCTAATGTTTTTTACGCGTAAAGTAAACCGCAAAAACCTCGGTGATATTTCCGACCATATTATAGAGGAGTTTACGGTATCTGAACGCTTGTCGCTCAATGAAAATGTATTTAACTACGGAGTTCCAGTCCCTGCCCCGTTGAACGATGGGTCCTTTTTTAACTATGGTACCGCTACCTTATCTGCGGATAACAAAGAAATGATCATCTGTGCGTGTAAAAAGGAAACCGTTTATTCGCAAACTTATCTCAATTGTGATTTATTTACTACCTCATACAAACGAACGGGTAAAGGGGGAAACGATTACCAATGGACACCACTTGTGAATATGGGCCCTGGGATCAACACCAAAGACGGATGGGAAGCACAACCATCTCTTTCGGCCGATGGTAAGACACTTTTCTATGCAACCTTAAGAAAAGGGTCGAGGAATAACGACATTTATATTGCCATCAAAAAAGATGACGGAACGTGGTCGGAGGGTAAACCTTTCAACGAAATAAATACCGCCGGAAAAGATAAAAGCCCCTTCTTTCATCAAGATGGAGAAACTCTATATTTTGTATCGGAATCATCAGAAGAACGACCTGGCGTTGGGGGTCTAGATATTTATTACATCCGAAAAACCGAAGAAGGTTGGAGTAAGGCAGAGAATATTGGATATCCGATTAATACCACCGGGGATGAACTGGGGGTCTTTGTTTCAACAAAGGGAGATTTCGCCTATTATTCGAGTCAACAAGGTGGAAATTGGAACATCTACGGGTTTGATTTATACCTAAAAGCACAACCAAAATCGGTAGTTATATTAAAGGGGCAACTCACCGACGAGAAGAATCAAGCGGTGGTAGATGGTAAAATTGAGGTTGCCTATGGATCGAATGGAGAAAAGGTAGTGATGGACGTAAATAATGATGACGGTAAGTATGCTGTCGTGTTAAAAATGAATACCGATGAACCAATTACGGTTACCCTAAAAAAGGAAGGAAGCGCATTCAATTCCTCCATAATTACTAAAGATCAACTTAACGCCAACAGCGTAACAGTATCGATGAAATCGGAAGCATTGAAGGCAGGGAAAACCTATAACATTAAAGACATTTTGTTTGGTACAGATTCCTATGAATTAGCAGAAAGCTCAACCCTTATTTTAAAGCGATTTTCCGAATACTTAAATGAAAATGCATCACTAACCATCGCCATACATGGGCACACGGATGATCTTGGAGATGATGAGAAGAATTTGGCCCTATCTGAATCTCGAGCCAATACCGTATTGAAATTTCTAGTAGCGCAAGGAGTAGACGCAACCCGTCTTTCCAGCAAGGGATTCGGAGAAAAAAATCCAAAGTATCCCAACACGAACGAGCAAAACCGCGCTAATAATCGCCGAACTGAGTTCTTACTTATTAGTCAATAAAAAAGGGCCTTTCGGGCCCTTAACATATATTTTCGGAAGCGATTTACGCTTCTTTCTTGAATTGCTTTTTCTCACGAATACGTGCTGACTTACCAGTACGCTCACGGAAGTAGAAAATACGAGCTCTTCGAACATCTCCTCGTTTGATGATGTTGATCGCTTCGATGAATGGAGAGTTTACTGGGAAAATACGCTCAACACCGATATTTCCGGACATTTTACGGACAGTAAAGGTTTCGGTAGCTCCTGCACCTCTGCGTTGCAATACAACACCTTGAAATTGCTGGGTACGTTCTTTATTACCTTCTTTAATTTTATAGCTTACTGAAACGGTATCTCCAGATTTAAATGAAGGTAGATCGTTTAAGGCAATTATTTCTTTTTGAATTTCACTGATTAAGTTCATGATTCTGATATTAAATTCACCACTTTGGGGGTGCAATATTACTAATTTTTTTTAATTATACCTAAAATCCCAACTAATTTATAAGATAAATCATCAGAATGAGTAAGGCGATAATTCCATAAATAATGAGCAAACTTTTCGACTCCACCGCCAAAACAGCTTGCTTATCCGCTCGTTTCTTCGGGGCTGGAGAGGTATGTTGAATCTCAATTGGAGGACGCTTTCCGATATCTTTCGGTACAGTTTGTTCAATATTTCGATATTTCTTCCAATTAAACTTAACCTTCCCGCCGAGTACCACTTCATCCATATCCTTTAACTGCACAAAACCTTTGAGCACATGCCCATTGACTTTGGTTCCTTGAGCAGAACCTAAATCGGTAATAAAAACGTTTCCCTCAGCATCTGCGAACAACTCCAAATGCTCCGCTGCAATTTGCTCGTGGTCCAATATAACTTGGTTGTGTTTTGCTCGACCGATACGGAGGTGTGTGTTCTTTGGCATAACTGCGAATGATTTAACAAAAATAATGAAAATGGTTGATAAAAAGGCGAATTAACCCAGAAAACGAACTTGCAGAAGCATCGATGAATCACTATTTTTGTAGTATGGCAAAAACCATTGCAATAGCAAATCAGAAAGGAGGAGTTGGTAAAACAACTACCACCATCAATTTAGGCGGCTGCCTAGGCGTACTGGAATACAAAACACTCATTATTGATGCAGATCCGCAAGCCAACTCGACATCAGGCTTAGGGTTCGATCCGAAAAATGTACATAACATTTATGATTGTTTAGTCAATGGTGCTTCAACCGCATCGCTTATCCTTGAAACCAATACCCCCAATCTTTATTTATTACCCTCTCACATTGACTTGGTTGGTGCTGAGCTCGAAATGATCAATTTAGAGGATAGGGAATTTTTACTCAAAAAGGCCTTAGAAGAAGTTTCTGATCAGTACGATGTAATATTGATCGATTGCTCCCCGTCGCTGGGCCTAATTACTGTGAATTCATTGGTTGCGGCAGACTCGGTGTTAATTCCAGTTCAATGTGAGTATTTTGCCCTGGAAGGACTTAGTAAGCTGATCAATACCATCAAGATTGTACAGGGTAGGTTAAACCCCACCTTAGAAATAGAAGGAATGTTACTAACCATGTATGACACACGATTAAGGCTTGCCAATCAAGTAGTTGATGAAGTTAAAACACACTTTCAACGCTTAGTGTTCGATACCATTATACATCGCAACACTACCCTTTCGGAATCTTCGAGCCATGGAATTCCTGTAATTATGCATGACGCTGCCTCGAAAGGCGCCATTAATTACCTCAACCTCGCTCGTGAGATTCTACAAAAAAACAACCTTACCAAAATGGGTAATTCGGATAAACACATTGATTTTGAATTAGAAAATGACTTCGAATAACAAAAAAGGACCCGCATTGGGACGCGGCTTAGGTGCCTTACTCTCCAACAATGAACCCGGCATTGGCGGTACAACCATGGTGGAAATCGCATGCATAGAGACAAACCCATTTAATCCAAGAACACATTTTGAAGCGGAAGCGCTCGAAGAATTGGCTTCATCAATCAAGGAGTTGGGCATCATTCAACCCCTGACCTTACGACAAATCAGTCCAAACCGATATCAACTGATTTCGGGAGAACGGCGTCTTCGTGCCTCTCATTTGGCAGGATTAAGTGCCGTACCTGCCTACATTCGCGTTGCAAACGATCAAGCCATGTTAGAAATGGCGTTGGTAGAGAACATTCAACGGGAAAATTTAAACTCCATAGAAATTGGCTTATCCTATTCGCGCCTCATCGAGGAATGTAAATACACCCAATCTGAACTCGGGATTAAAATTTCAAAATCACGGTCAGACATTGCTAACCACCTTCGATTACTGAAATTACCTGCAGAAATTCAGGCAGCCGTTCGCGATCAACAATTAACCATGGGACATGCACGCGCCCTATTGAGTATTCAGGATGAAACGGAGCAAATCAAGGCGTTTAATGCCATAAGAACCAACCAATTGAGCGTGCGAGAAGTGGAACAATGGGGGAAATCAAACAGCAAACCCAAGCCAACTCCAGGCAAGTCAACCCAAAAATCTGCCGTAGTTCAATCCATTGAGAAACAACTTAAATCAACCCTGGGCTTGCGCGTTCAGGTGAGTCAAGATGCAAAAGGAAAAGGAAAAATTACCGTATCCTTCAATTCTATGGAACAATTGAATATGCTCATCGAAACCTTAAGTAATAAATGAAATTGCTGATTTTATTTAGTTTCATAGCGTGTACGCTGTGTTTGATTTCAGCACAACAAACATCCAAAGACACCCTGATCCCGTTTAGAAAGGCCGCACTTTTTTCAGCGTGTCTTCCCGGAGCAGGACAAGTATTTAACAGCATTCATACTACTGGAAGAAAAAATGCCTTTTGGAAAGTTCCTCTAATTGCAGCAGGATTGGGAGGGACCACTTATATACTCATTCAAAATCAGCGCATGGTGCAAGGCATTAAATCCGAATATGCAGTGCGGCAAGCCGGGAGTATCGGAGACCCGCAATGGATAGATTACGATGACCAAGCGCTCGTTTCCTTGTATGATCAATATGCGAGATTACGTGACCTCTCCATTTTAGGATTAGGCGCGGTATATGCCCTTCAAATCCTTGATGCCGCAGTAGAAGCTCATTTCCTATCTTTTGACGTATCCAAAAATCTTAGCCTGATGGTAAGACCCTCGTTTTTAAATTACAACAGTTTCGGGTTGACCGCTAAACTAAACCTCCATTGATTTCATGAAAATTGCACTGGTGGGATATGGGAAAATGGGTAAAACCATCGAGCGCTTAGCGAAAGAGCGAGGTCATGAAATTTGTTCAATTTTCAATACTGCAAGTCCCTATACCCTTGCCACTCAAACCAACGCAGATGTAGCCATTGAATTCACCCGTCCAGAACTGGTGGTAGGCCATATTGAAACGGCGATTCAACAACACTTACCCATAGTGGTTGGAACTACCGCATGGAGCGCCCATTTGCCGCAAATTACCCAACAAATTGAAGCCGCAAATACTTGTTTGGTACATGCATCTAATTTTAGTATCGGCGTAAATATATTCCAACAGCTCACAGAGAATTTAGCACAAATGTTGGCTGCATATCCTCAATACGCCCTATCCATTGAAGAAATTCACCACCTTCAAAAACTAGATTCACCGAGTGGTACTGCACTCACGCTGGCAGCAGGAATTATTGAAAAGCACCCAGCCTACAAAACGTGGTCATTGAATGCTGTAACCGATAATAACGAATTATTAATTGAGGCGAAACGCCTTCCCGATGTACCCGGAACTCACGAAATCAGGGCAACATCCACCATAGATACCATTACGCTGAGGCATGAAGCTCACAACCGTGACGGATTTGCACTAGGCGCTATTCTAGCGGCAGAATTCGCACTCGGAAAACAAGGCGTTTTCACGATGAAAGATGTTTTACAAATAATATAAGCACATGAGTTTTATCTTTTTTTACCTGTTAATTTTAATAAATCCCTTTATAGGACAATGGGGGAAATTATTTCAAAAAATGGAATTACCAGCTTCGCATGCCTACATTCCGTTGTATAATTATTTCCTAGTGTTTAAGCATACCAGTAAAAAACCATTCTGGACTGTGCTCATGCTCATTCCCGGGGTTCATCTTATTATGATGATGGTCGCCAATGTAAGTTTAATCCGACGATTTGGTAAGTTTACAATGGTGGAAACCCTTCAAGGTATTTTCCTCCCGTATTGGATTATGTATCAACTTGGAAGGGATGAAAAAGCATGCATAGTTCCTGAAACAAACTGGAATAACGCCAAAGAAATTGAGGCACGGAAATGGGGAGACCACCTCGTGCTTTTTATGTGTTTACCGGTTTTAGGCCATGCCTTAGAATTTTTGTTTTCCTTGATTAGCAAAAGGAAAGCCGGAAGTAAATCTGGAGTCAAAGAGTGGGGAGATTCCTTACTTTTTGCACTGATTGCGGCAACCGTTATTCGAACCTATGTCTTTGAACCTTTCCAAATCCCTACAGGATCCATGGAAAAAACGATGCTTGTGGGCGACTTCTTATTTGTGAATAAATTGGCCTTCGGACCAAAAGTTCCGATTACCCCCCTCTCCTATCCGCTTGTACACAACAACGTTCCATGGGTTAATATTCCATCCTATTTAACAATTGAGAAAGGATCCTATTTCCGCTTACCGGGCTTTGGAAAAATCAAACCCTATGACATTGTAGTATTTAATTACCCCTCCGGAGACACTGCGGTGTATGACCCAAGAATCCCTAACGGCTTAATGGGCCATGACTACCATGGAATTATCAATAACGAGGCGATTTGGCAGTTTCGAATTAAAAATAACTTACTTGGAAAGGGAGTGAATGCAGCAGACTCCCTCAAGTTTATGACGTTCATCGATAACATCGATTATTGGCGAAATATTGCACGTGAAAATATGAAAAACGGCTTATTCCCCATTTACTCTTCCGAGAATGCTGAAGGGATGTCCCACGGTGGCTTAATCTACCGTCCAGTGGATAAACGTGAGAATTACATTAAGCGATGCATTGGAACTCCCGGTGATGTCATTAAAGTTTCCAATGCTACCGTATACCGCAATGGAAAACCAGCTAAGATCTTTGACAATATGGCATTTAAGTGGGATGTAAGTAAGTCCTCAACCACCTTTAACGCGCAGGAATTATTTGATGTCTATGGGTTAGAGAATGCCCCGGATGGTTCACGGTTCGATTTTGAAGAAGGCGACTCTACGAATCCGTATGTGTTAAACATCAGTCCACGTGAGAAACGAGAGATACAACAGGCATATCCAACGGCTAAGTTTAAAGCACACATAGACCGCCCATCGTACACGGTTGAGAAACGAACCCCTTCCCCTGAGGATTTGATTGAAAATTTAGAGTGTTTTCCAAAGGATTTTTACGTGAATAATACCATGACGGATTTCCAAGAATTCACGGTTCCTAAAAAAGGCACTACCGTATCAATCAGTGCCGAGAATATTGCCTGGTACCGAAGAATTATTAGTGCTTACGAAGGGCACTCTTTAGTGGAAAAGAAAGACGGAACCATTCTTATCGATGGTAAAAAATCAAGCACCTATACCTTTGGAATGGACTATTATTGGATGATGGGAGATAACCGCTATAATTCAGCCGATTCCCGAGTATGGGGATTTGTACCGGAAGATCACATCGTTGGTAGAGCTTCCTTAGTTTGGTTATCTAAAAGCCCTTATAAAGGATTTAGAATGGAACGGATCCTTAAAAACGTGAGTCAAGAAGGTTCCTTTAGTATACTGCAGCTCATTGGTTTCGCCTTAGGAATCGGAGTATTAATTGCCATTTTCAAGTATTTGGCATAGGTGATTTTCCCAACGGCATATTTCCCCAGCATTCACTATGTGAAGGAACTATGTAGGCACAAGATCGTATGGATTGATCATCACGAACATTGGATCAAGCAGAGCATTCGAAATCGATGCGAAATTTTAGGTTCCGAGGGCATTCTGCGCCTAACCGTTCCTATTTCACATCAGTTGGAAAAGCAATCCGTGGGTGAAGTCCGAATTGGCGATGAACCCCTGTGGGGAATTAAACACTGGCGAGCGATAAAAACTGCGTATGGGAAATCCCCGTATTTTGATTTTTATGACCTCGAAATCGAGTCTTTATTGCTAAATCCTCCCCGTGAACTTTCAGCACTAAACGCACAAATTTTACAGCTATTCATTGAAGCATGGGATTTGCCTGTTTCAATTGGGTACACGAACGAATTCAAACCATACGAGGCAACAGACTTACGTCAAATCGATTGGTTAACACGAAAATCCTTTACGGAATATCAGCAAGTATTTAGTTACCAAACACCCTTCATTAATAATTTATCAGCGCTCGATTTATTGATGTGCGAGGGACCTATGGGAAGATTACTGCTTTTGGATTAACGTCCAAAAACCAATCCTTTTCCACCTTTGGATTGCCAAAGTTTGTTCCAGGAGATCCGAACGATTGAATTTTTAATAAAATCCTCGTTAGAAATTAACAAATCCCCATTTTGAGCAAAGGTTAATCCAGTTGGATTTGGAAATAGCCCAGCATCCAATTCAGAATAATTGGTAATGAATCCAAACTGGTTAAATACCACTAATGAATGATCAATGGCTGATAGTATATATACTTCATTTGTTTTGGGGTGTACCGCTATGGCACTCGGTATAACAGTTAATCCCAACACAGTGTCTTTTAATGAAGTTACTCTGTTCGCATGGATTCTAATTCCATGTTCTGAGGCGAAGCGCTCCACGGCATCAACATCGTAAGAAAATAATGGCTCGGAAACAAAACGGTTTTTATTCAGATTAAACGTATACACGGCACGAAGTCGATTTGTTTCTGGATGATCTACTTCAGGATTGAAATATATTCGATGCGTGGCCTGATGAAAACATGCGGAATTACTTTTCCAATTTGGCCGTTCCTGTGAAATTTTACGTGTCGATGAGGAATCATACGGAAAGGTGGAAGTGTAAACATCCATGCGATCATCAAATAAATACAAGGTGGAATCTACCTGTACAAAAGCAGACAAATGCTGCGTTGATTTTAAGGGCGAAAGGATTGAAAAAGAATTGGAATCCGAATTTAAACGAACTAGACCGTTTAATCCACTCCCTTGCATGGCCATGAGGTGAAGGCTGTCCATACTGGAAATTTCACTGAATGGAATCAATCCCGTGGGAAGATACTGGATGCTTACGGGGTGTTGTAAATCAAAATATCCACTCTCTTTTTGGAAATGGGTAGCCTGATATTCATAAAACTGATCGACGCCATAGGACTCGATGGCCTTTGTCGCAATAAACGACAGGGTTGCAAGTACTAAGGAAAAAGCCAATTGACGCTTCATACGACAACGAAGTTAGAAAAAACATCGCAATAATTTTAATAACATTAACAAAACTTAAAATTGAATTAACTTGTTTAATCAAGGTGTCTGAACTACATTTGTTATAACGTCTATGAGAACCTGGATTATTATGAAGTTTTTAATCGCAATATTGTTTACTAGCCTTTGTTTAACGAGCCAAGCTCAAATGAGTATTTCTGGGGGTACAGGAATATTAAATGGCGTTGGTACGCAAAAAAAATCTTTTGGATTCAACCTGGGTTTGGAAATACCACGGTCTAGCGATTTAACCTTTTTCGTTAGAGCTTCAGCCTTTTTACCAAACCAAGACAGCACAACACGTTACGCTAATATGACCGCCATTGATGTGGCTACTTCGCCATATACGCTTTCTGTTCCATACAACGTGCGATCCCATACCTTTCTCATTGAAGGGGGAACGCGATCGTATATGCTCAATGACTATGACAACGGATTGGCCCTGTATGGAGGAAGTGTATTTGGGATAGGAATTAATACTACCAGCGCAAAGTTCTCGAAATTAGATTACACGGAAACCTATGAGTGGGAGGGGAAATATACGTTACCGAATGCCAATCCAACCAAAGGAAGTATTTACTACTTAGCGTTAGGGATACAGGGAGGTGTTAAATACACCATACCGGTAAGAGGAACCCTCTTCTTCGACATTACGGGAACTTATTCGGTATTAAATGTTGTTAATAATAGTGCAGGTGAAAATAGCCACACCTATTCTCGCTTAAACTTTTTATTTCAACTTGGTTATCGACGCGATTTATATTAATGTCTCCAGGAGAGAAATCGTCTCCTCTGCCGTACCATTGCCATTTACAATAACATCTGCTTTCTCGTAAATAGGTTCTCTATGCTTCAATTCGGAAGTAATGAATAACTTAAGCGATTCTTGATTCAGATTCGCCAGTAAGGGTCTTGATCCTTGATCTACTGAAAGCCTTTCACACAGCAGTTCGCTATCCACCTGAAGGTATATGGAGGTACAGTACTGAGAAATCCAGAGCCAATTTTCTTTAGCTAAGGGAAATCCTCCACCACAAGAAATAACAGAAGGCTCCTGGGTAGCCATTGACATCGTGAACTCCTGTTCGAAGGCACGAAAGGCCGGCCAACCAAACGCAGTGATTATCTCTTGAATTGATCGTTGTTGGGTCTGCTCAATCCACAGATCACTGTCAATCCACGAAACGTTTAAGCGCTCCGCCAAGGCGGTCCCAAGGGTAGATTTCCCTGCCCCCATAAACCCGAGTAAACATATGTGTTTCGACAAAGGCATCGGCGTATATAATTATATTTACCAAAAATACCGAATAAAGGATTGCGAGAAGAATATTTTTGGTATATTTGCACCCTCAAATCAGCGATTCCGTAGCTCAGCTGGTAGAGCAATACACTTTTAATGTATGGGCCCTGGGTTCGAATCCCAGCGGGATCACAAAATAAGTCCACTTCGAAAGAAGCGGACTTTTTTGTTTAGGAACGAACCAAGCTTACTTGAGTGAGGGAATAAACAAAAAAGTCCGAGCCTTGCAAATGCAAGGTGGGCTTTATGCTTGGATTGAGCCCTATTCCCGGAAAACGAGCGTGCTCGTAATCCCTTCTTAGAATTAATTATAATTGACATGGAAAACATTCGACTCCTATGGAGTCGCTTTGTTCGGGACGATGGCACTTTAAACTATAGGACTCCATTGGAGTCCTAGGTTATACACAAACATCCATCACCAATACTTCGCGACCCCAGCGGGGTCGAACAAAGCAACACCAACAATCAATTCACAGATGCCTTGTTGAATCTTCAACTCCGTGGAGCAACACATTCGTATTCAATTACAGGTGAAACACTGGACTCCGCTGGAGTTCTAGATTGTATATTAGATCCATTACCAATACTTCACGACCCCAGCGGGGTCGAATACAGCACAGCCAACATTCGATTCACAGATGCCTTGTTCAATCTTCAACTCCCTGGAGCAGCTTATCTGTATTCAATTATAGGTGAAACATTCGACTCCTATGGAGTCGCTTTGTTGGGGACGATTATACTGTAAACTATCGGACTCCGCTGGAGTCCAAGGTTATACACAAATATCCAATACCTATACTGCCCGACCCCAGCGGGCTCGAACAAAGCACAGCCAACATTCGATTCACTGATGCCTTGTTGTATCTTCAACCCCGTGGAGCAGCTTATTTGTATTCAATTACAGGTGAAACATTCGACTCCTATGGAGTCGCTTTGTTGGGGACGATTATACTGTAAACTATCGGACTCCGATGGAGTCCAAGGTTATACACAAATATCCAACATCTATACTGTCCGACCCAGGATGCTTTGACAATTCCGTAGCTAATAAAACCAAACAAAGGTTCTCAACCAATAAAATTCGACAAATTAAAACTCTTCGAATCAAAGAATTAATCGATTGGTCCGTTTACTAATTTGAAAGAAAGTTGTTCTTTGCTGAATGGTAGTAATAAAGATTTATTGAAGAAGATCTTTTCCCATTCGTAATTGAAATTAATTTTACCGTAAGTACTGATTATACTATTCAACATTGAATTCCTTTTATCAACCAGCGAATCTCTTTTAGATAATGTATTGCCATCATACTTAAATAAATCTAATTTGAAAACGAGTGCAGGTACAACACCCGAATTAATCCTTTCTTCCCTATCGAAATATATTTGTCCTAAGTCTGGCCCCACGGATCTACAAATCAAAATATTCCTAGCAATTTTATTAAAACTATGTTCACCTTTTATAATTTCCATTTGTAAATAAACCGCGGGATTTAACACTTCATTCCAAAATACAGCCGTTTTTTCCATTATAATTGGCTGATCTGTGCCAGTAGTAATAGCCTTTTCCATAGCCTTATCCCAAGCCTTTTTAACTGAAGTATCCGATAAATATAGGTTATGAGTGGGGAACCATTTTTCGCCAATCATAAGAGCATCATAATCACTATTCATATAAAAGTTTATCCAATCTTCATGTGTTGTATAGTTTCGAAAATCTGTCATATACCAAATTTCTTGACCTTGATAAAACCCAACTAAAGGTTCTGAATACAATTTACCAATTTCAGTTTCACGTTTTTGATGTGAATCAATAATTTTCAAAGGACTGCCATCCTGCTTGTTCATTTCCTCCATTTGCAATTGCCGCATCATCGTAATTACATTATCCTTTGTGACACCTTTTAATTCAACGTAATCTGAAACTGGTTCATAAGACGATTGTCGACAATTACTATTGAAATTAGCTTTCAACATCAAAACATCTTCAAGAGAAGCATTGTAAACAACTTCCCATTTATCCTTCATTTCCGACTTTTGAACAAAATAAATTCTATCATTTGGTCTTGCTATAGCAGAAAAGGTACCATCTGAGTTACGATACGTGCTATCCTTTGAATTTTTCTTAACAATTATCGCATCAATATTTCTAAAATCAAAATACATAACTTTGGGTAGGCTATTAATTACAACATCAGATCCGCTCTCATTCGCAGACTTATTTGCCACATACCACGCAGCTTCAAATTCAGGATCCCATTTTTGCATTAAAATATCAGGCATCCAATTAGGACCAACACCCATAACATCAAAATCACGTTGAACATAATTATTTACCCAACTATCAAATGATTCAAAATGCTGAAAATCCGTATAATATTCTATTTGCACACCTTGGAATATTCCCTGCCAGGGAGACCCCTCAAAGGTTAAAGTATAGTGACCTGTACTAAACCCTTCAGGATTATTTAGTTCATCGTTGTAAATAGCTCCGCTTGGACCAAAAACCCATTTATTACGTAGCAAAATACTCATTAATGAGTTATCATCATCCAAATTAAAAATACTTTGAGTCTTTTTAGAATTCTTAATGATGTAATAATCCTGACCAAACAATAATATCGGAAATAATAAAAGCACTAAAAAGGTAAATCGCATAACTCCTGGATTAAAATGTACTATAAAACTATAAGAACAGAACTAATGTAAATAAATATTTTAAATATATAGAAATATATAATTCATTAAACTACTCCTTCACAAAACGCACCACGCCCTGAGCACCAGAACTTAGGGTGTAATGCAAGAAGTAAACGCCCGTGCTCCATGAAGAAACCGGAATTTGCGCGTTGGAAACCTCCATCACGTTCTGTGAAGTCATTTTGCTTCCGCTAATCGAATAAACGGTTAATGTGCCACGAGAACTTGCTCCTAGCGCTACCGATGCACATCCGTCCTGAACGCAAATGCTTGGTACGAACGTAGGTTCCGTTATTCCCAATTGTGACGTATAGAATTGATCGATTACTAGTAAGGTATTATAATTCGTATTCTTCTGCGGGCAATGAATCTCTAAACTTGCGGTGTAGGATTGCGCTAATGGAGGGAATAAAGAATATCCAACCACATACGTCGCCATTACATTGGCAGGCACCAAGGTATCATATACTTGCCAAGTAAGATAAATGCTATCTAGCGCATTTGGGTTACCGCTTGGAACATACTGGGAACCAGAAATAAAGGCTGCACCAATGGCATTGTAATCTATGCTGCAATCAAGCACTTGTTGCATTCCAAGCGAATCCATTACGTTCGGAATGTTATTGTTGTTAATTATAAAAACGGTGTCATTTCCTGGATTTATGGTCGCCGAAACGGTAAAACTATCGCAGCTCACACAGCCATTCATATCCGTAACACAGCAGGTATAAACGCCAACACCAAGCCCATTAATTGTACTTGACACAGACCCAATACTCCAATTGTATACGTACGGTGCAGAACCGCCAACAGCAGTTACTGAAGCTGATCCATCGAATGCATTTGGAGAACTTGCAGCTGTCCCCGTGATTACCGCCTGCAAACTGTTGCATGGATTCCCCGAAATTACAAAGGTTGCCGTAACAGAATCAATGAAGGTTGTATAATACACGCCATACGTTCCTGCACAAAGGTTAGAAACACTGGTTACCCCTTGCGCTAAAATCGCGCCGTTCGAGTACCAAACAATAGTATTGGTAATAACAATATTTGGATTCGTGATGGATGCCGAACCGTCACAGGCATTTGGACTTGAAGCATCAATTACAGTAAGGGGCGATACAGGTTGTGCCCACGCATTATTCAATACTAAAAGCATTGAAAGAACAGTGAGTGATAACAGATTTTTCATGTTTTTATTTGTTTAATTATTAGTAAATCTAATCACAATATGTCACCATACAAATCATAATGATCTGCCGAGGTGATTTTTACTTGAGAAAATGCGCCAATTGGCACATATAAGGAAGGTGTTCGTTTTACTCGAACTTCATTATCCACCTCAGGAGAATCGAATTCGGTTCTTCCGACAAAGTAATCCCCTTCCACCCGATCAAACAATGTTTTATAGGTATTTCCAATCTTTGCTTGATTCAGTTCATAACTAATACCGGATTGCAGTTCCATAACCGCATCTGCGCGCTGTTGTTTTACCGCATCGGGCACATCATCCGTCATTGAAAAGGCATGCGTATTGTCTTCATGGGAATAGGTAAAGATTCCCAGTCGGTCAAAACGACTACGTTCAACAAATCCCATCATTTCTTCGAAATCCTGTGCTGTTTCCCCAGGAAATCCAGCAATCAAGGTTGTTCGCAACGCAATGCCAGGGACTTTCTGTCGTATCGCATCAATTAATTCCTCCGTTTTTTCGCGGGTAATGCCTCTGCGCATTGCTTTAAGCATCGCCGTAGACCCGTGTTGCAATGGAATATCCAAGTAATTACATACATTGGAACGGTCACGCATCACGTCTAACACATCCATGGGAAACCCAGCAGGAAAGGCGTAATGCAGCCTAATCCATTCAATTCCTTCAATATCTGATAATTTATCTACTAATTCAGCTAGGTTCCGTTTCTTGTAAATATCTAAGCCGTAATAGGTCAAATCTTGTGCAATCAACAAGAGCTCTTTTACCCCTTGTTTCGCTAATTGAGTGGCATTCTTAATTAATTGATCCATGGGTGTTGACACATGCTGTCCGCGCATCAAAGGGATGGCACAAAAGGAACATGGACGATCACAGCCTTCTGCGATTTTAAAGTACGCATAATGATTTGGCGTGGTAAGTAAACGTTCTCCAACCAACTCATATTTATAATCTGCTTTGAGCGTTTTTAATAACCTTGGTAATTCACGCGTTCCAAAATATGCATCAACCTCGGGGATTTCTTGTTCCAAATCGCTTCGGTAACGCTCTGAGAGGCAACCGGTCACGTAGACTTTGTCCACTAAACCCTGTTGTTTCGCGTTTACATACTGAAGAATGGTATCAATTGACTCTTGTTTAGCGTTATCGATAAAACCACAGGTGTTGATTATTACAATCTCCGATTCCTCGTTTCGTTCATGACCGACGTCAAAACTATTCGCCTTGAGTTGAGCCATCATAATTTCCGAATCAAAGGTGTTTTTAGAACATCCGAGTGTTACTACGTTGACCTTATTTTTTCGGGTTGATTTCGTTTTCATAGGGTGTAAAATTAGACAATTGGAGTGTAAAACATGCCCTATTCTATTCCTTTTATTACATTTGCGGTCCACATTCAATTATGACAATCGAAGAATTATTTCATGCGTTCACCGATGCAGACTTTCAGTACACACGGTTTTTGAAAACCAGAACCTACGAGCGAATCAAATTGGAGCGTTACGACACCCTTATTGAAGGCATTCGTCAGCAAGCCATTAAAATGGATTTAAGCCCAGGAATTAATGAAGAGCTACAAGCCATTGGTCGTATGGATTTAGATTATTCTCCTAATTTAAACTTTATCCGAAAAGCCTTTGGGGTTCTTACTTTTGGTTACAGTAAACGTAAATTTATTTCGAAGAAAGTAAATCAATTCTACCTGAGAGAAATTCATCAACGCCATTTAGTGGTGCAGATGATTCAGAACCATTTAGCACAAGAATAGTTATTGCTTAATTAACTTTAAGCAATGTGTTTCACCTTGATTATCGCGAATAACCACTATATAAAGCCCATTGGTCCATGCCGATGTTGTGAGCTGAATCAATCCAATGGCATTACCTTCAGTGAAGACTTCCCTTCCATTCATATCCATCACTTCAATGTGAGCTTGCTGTGTAAGCTTAAGATTTACCATATCACTTGCTGGATTCGGATAGAGTATCGGTTCAAATGAAATCGGTTCAGTACCGGCAAAACAATTGTTCATGGCATCAAACGTTGGAGCCGCATAGTCAAACACGACGCCTGTTTCTGGACAGCGCGCATAGGATTCATCCGTTAACAATGCAGGAAGCGTTACTTGATCAAGGATTGTTATTCCATTGGATAGACGAACATAATCACCTGTAGCGCCCAGCTTAAAATTGGTGTGCAAGCCGGTTGTTTGCAGCGTGTCATTATCGGTCCAAATGATTAAATAGTCATTCGGGAGGATTACGGTATTTGATGGTATCATCCATTTTTGAGGCGCAATAACATCATCACTCAAGTACAGGCCAGATAAATCCAAAGCATTAGCAGTGGTGTTGTGTAATTCCACCCAGTCATTCGACTCGCCATAGGGGTCATCATGTGTTAATTCATTGTCTGACATGGCTTCATTAATTTGAACTTGCCCCACAGTTGGTGCAGGGATATTCAAATCCAGTGAATGAAATTCATGCTCAGCCCGCTGCGGACTAAACAATCCAGCGTTGGCATTATCGGCATAGATGTAATATTCGAAGATGGGACCGTTTGCAATAACGGAAGCGCCGTAGGTGTGATCTCCAGCTGCTCCATCTCCATGATTTCCATCGTCGAACATAGGAATGCGGGTAAATCGAAGTTCATGGGAGGTGCGATACCCTATATATACAGCGGTTTCATTGGTAACAGCAGATGTGATAAAGAATGTCTCATTAAATACCGGTGTTGGATTTGATGCAGCATAACTGTTAATGGTTGGTGCTACCAAGGTGTAATTTTGGTTCGTACTGAAATACGCAACTCGACCATTCATTAGGGTTTGAATTCCAGGGATTGAATTACCTCCTCCAGGCCCACCCCCTCCGGTAACCGCAGTAGTTAAACTATTTTGGTATTGGGTATATGTATAAAACTTAAACGGGTCCGCTTGAACATAGGAATCAATTGTATTTCTCAAGGTATTTGCCTGTGTTATATACCAATTGGAGGTAAACATTTCTTGAACCATCGTTCGAACATGGGCCATATACATTCGTTTATACATTGGATCAGCTAAGATTTTTTTAATCAATGGATGATTATTAGAATTACTGTTGGACATAGGATCCAAGGTTGGACCTCCGGAACCTGAACCTGTTCCTCCTGGGAAACTGTTGAAACTCATATTTAAGTCCCAAACCGTTGGAACAAACCGATTATTTATGTCGCGATATAAATAATAATTTTGACGAAATGCACCGTTGTAAGAATCTAAATTCACTAACACATTGTTAAATGCCAACATCCAAATGGCACGATCTAAATCCAATTTATCTTCAATCACCGAAAAATTATTATTCAAGGTATTAATCATGTCTACTAAGTTTGTCCACCCATAGGCTGATTTCAATTCATACCCAGTGGCATATGCTGTGGTATCAGCGTTTATGTATTTCAAATCAGGGGATGTTCCGCCCCCTGGTCCTGCCCCACCGATGGGATTACATTTAAAAAAAGATCCTTCCTGGTCATAATAATGATTGGTATTGAACCGATCATCTATACTTTCTGCACTTGAATACAGGCCTCTAAGCGTACCGTTAATGTATACATTGGCGAAATTCGATTTCGGACAATCCATATAATTTTCAAGGATTGCATAGGAAAGCACTTCTCTAATCATGGATGGATCCATATATAAGTTTTGAAGCTTTAAAGAGGTATAACCTTGATAATCGTTATTACTATGAACCCAATCCAGGTTTATATGCAGTGGATTTTTGTTATTACTTGAGTTATACGAGCTATTCCCTTTATACTTTACCCCTACCGAATCAAACACAACACCATTTATTCTTGCAGAATCGGCTAATAAATAATCCTCCGTAGTTTGTGCAAGGTTATCCAATAAAGCATCCCAATTGGCTTGTGCGAAGAATACTTCGACCGTTTGGACCGTATTTTTGTCGTATAAGCCTTGAGCAGAAAAAAGGTGCGTTAGCGAACAAAGTAGAATTAAACTAAGGTATTTCATTACGTGATTTTAAATGTTAGTCGACTAATTATCAAAATAATTGCGCTGAACTTAACATTAAATTTACATTAAATTACTCAGCTCATAACATTGCAATCCAAGATGGGATGTTGAAAAGAAACGCGGCATACTCCTTGCGGCAACTAAATGCTTTATACTTTTGATAAAAAATATGCTATGAACTTGAAATTCACTTTTCTACTCTTTTCTACACTTTTAGGCTTATTCGCTTGTTCTCAACAGGCAGATACCAAGTTAACTCCCGAAGTCCCTAAACCTGAAACTGAAATAAAATTCAAATTAACTGATTTCTTAAGCGCAAATTCAGATTTAGATAACGCTGTAAATGACGTTCTAAAACAATTAGATGATACAGCAATTATCGCACAACTTATCATGCCTGCCGTTGGGAAATATGGGCAAACACAAGCTATGATAGAAGACCACATTAATCACCGGATTATTGGCGGTGTATTGATGTTAAATGGTACAAAAAGTGAATTCACCTCCATGATTTCATCCTTTGAAAAAACGAATAAATCCTTAGGTAATTTACCCTTTCTATACAGCGCGGATGCAGAACCTAGTTTAGTTAATCGTAAAATAACTGGTTCAACGCCCGTTAAAAAAGCAGCTGAAATCAGTTCTATCGATGAAGTAATTCAAGTGTCTCAGCAAATTTCAACCGATTTAATTGACATTGGGATCAATTATAATTTTGCCCCTGTGGTTGATGTGGCAGGTAATGCTACGGTAGGCTACAGAGGATTTGGTTCAAAACCTGGACAACTTATCCCGTGGTCTAATACCTTTATTCAAGAGACTCAAAAGAAGAATATTATAGCCACGGCAAAACACTTTCCAGGTCATGGATTGGTTAGTGGAGATACACATTCTTCCTTACAAACTATAGATGGCGAATTAAAGGAAATCAGCACTTACCCAGAACTAATAAAACAAGGCGTACTTTCCATCATGGTCGCACATATTGCAGTTATAAACAACAAGAAATATCAAACGAATGGACTTCCGTCTACCTGCTCAAAATCCATCGTTACGGATTTATTAAAAAACGAGTTAAAATTCAATGGCTTAGTAGTAACGGATGCCATGAACATGGGCGGTGTGGTCAATGTACCACAAAGCGCGAGTAAAGCCATCGAGGCCGGTTGTCACATTGTTTTAATGCCCGTTGACGCAGCTAAAACACATCAAGAATTACTGGCGCGATACAAAAAAGACAAGGAATTTAAGGCGCAAGTAATTGACGCCGCAAAACATGTGATCCGCATGAAAATTTGTCTTGGATTATTAAATTAACCCAGGTAGATATCAAGCAAACCCTCAGGGGTTGTAATGGTAAGCGTTTTATCGGTTCGATTAATGGTCTTATTCAAGTCTAGATTCAAAGGGACCAAGATTTCTTGTCCATCACAATCGATTTGAAGCAAGGGATTTGAGGAATGATCGATGATACTAACAACAGTTCCAATGTTTCCTCGAACCGTATCTATTACCGTAAAGCCTTTCACCTCATGATCGTAGAAGGTATGCTCATCTAATTCTTGCAACACCACTTCTGGAAGAAACACAGCTTTTCTTAAAAGAGTTCTAGCTTCCGCTTCGGTTGAAATACCTTCAAACGTTAACACAAGAAAGCCCTTATTCATTGGTTTTATGCGAACAATATGGAAGGGGGTTGATATCCCATCCATATTAAAAAAAACCACGGATAAATCTCGATAATCGTCTGAATTGGTAACGTCTAAAAACAACGAAACTTCACCTTTGAATCCGTGAAGTTTCGCAATATGACCGATTTCTATGAATCCCTCCAATGGGATAACTATTATTCTGCTGTTTCTGTTGTATCCTCCGCTGCTGGAGCTTCTTCCGCTGCTGGAGCTTCTTCCGCTGCTGGAGCTTCCTCCGCTGCTGGAGCTTCTTCCACTGCTGGAGCTTCTTCTGCTGCTGGAGCTTCTGCTGCTGCTGGAGCTTCTTCTACTGCTGGAGCTTCTTCTGCTGCTGGAGCTTCTTCTGCTGCTGGAGCTTCTTCTGCTGCTGGAGCTTCTTCCACTGCTGGAGCTTCTTCCACTACTGGATTCATTTTAGCTTCTAACGCAGCAGCCTTGATGGCATTCTTTTCCATTTCAACTTTCAAACGCTCTGCTTTCTCTTTATCGGATGCTTTCGAAAGACCCTCTTTTTTAGATTGGACTTTATTCTCTTTTTCTAAGAGCCAAACATTAAATTTATTTTCAGCTTCCTCTAATGTGAATGCACCTTTATCGACACCTTTCAATAAGTGACTTTTAAATAATACTCCTTTGTAAGAAAGTATTGCACGTGCCGTATCGCTCATTTCTGCTCCTACCGTCACCCAATGCAAGGTGCGTTCGAAGTTAATGTCAATTACTGCAGGATTTAATACTGGGTTGTATGTGCCTAATTTCTCGATGAATTTACCATCTCTTTTTGCTCTGCTGTCTGCAGCTACAATGTGAAAAAATGCTTTTCCTTTTTTACCGTGTCTTTGTAGACGAATTCTTGTTGCCATATGCGTTTATAAATTGGGGTGCAAAACCCCGGTTAATAAAAAAAATCAGGGTGCAAAGATACATCTATATTTTAGAATCGCAATAAAAAGACTAACTTATCTTCCATGTATACTGTAGCATGATAGATCGCGGAGGTTCGATTTTAAGCGGACGTAGCGAATAACTTCGATTCAAGATATTCGAACCCACCAGCGCAACCTTATGGTGTTCATTCACACTGTATGAAGCGCGCGCGTCAAAGATGATGTTCCCGAATCGATGTGCATTAAAATAATCCATGTATCGAATGTTTTGCTTATCACCACCTGAAGCCGCTGTGGTTTCTTCGAAGTCTTTAATAATCGCATCCATATTAACGATCTTACTAAAATACTTCATGCTTAAACCTACAGAGAACTTAGATTTATAGGTTAATTCCGCATCAAATTTCACATTATGTAGAAAACGATATTTTAAAATCCCACTGGCGGAATCCATGGAGGTTGTGTTGTAACTGTAGATCCGATTGATATCATCAATGGCGTACACATAGTCTGGATTGAGCGTTGTAGGAACGATGTAATTATAGCCTGTTAAAAACGATATCTCAAGGTTCTTGTTGATGTTACTTTTTCCGGCCAATGATAAATCAATGCCCACTACTCTGGACCTTCCTGTATTCAAGAATTTAAATCCTGCAAAAGATCCTGGCGCATTCGCCACATCCCAAATCCCAAACATGTACTCAATGGTATTTTGATATTCCTGCCAAAAGAAGGCCGCATCAAGATAGGCATAAACACCCCCCAATTTCAATCCTTGCTTCACCCCTACTTCAGCGTTCCAACTGCTTTCAGGTAATAGCCTCGGATTTGGAAAAACCCCAAAATTCCCAACGCCAGTTTTAATAAAACGCTCTGTAATGGTTGGAAAGCGATATCCTTGTCCAAACGAGGCGCGTAGGTAGGTTTCTTGGTACAGCTTTAGACTTGCTCCGCATCTAAAAATTGGTTTAATGGCGGTCACGGTATCATTCAATTGAAAATATTCGAGCCTCGCCCCTGCAGAAACATTTAAAATTTTATTGAAGGATTTCTCCATTTGAGTGTATGCAGACAGATTAAGCAAGCGGTTGTTGGGACTTCCGCTTCCCACATACATATTTGCAAAAGAATTAACGTATGAACTGGTAATCCCACCAATAAAATCAAGTCCATTTAATTGTTTATAGGTGCGCTTAAACATATAATCAGCATAGTAGGTGGTTGCCTGATTATCTTGGTTAGCAGTCATTTGATTGTCACTGTGCAATATACGGGTTCTGAGGTTGTGGTTTCCGTGGGTACTGGTTATTAATTGTACAAAAGGATCTAAATTAAAAATGGTCTGATCTTGTAAAAACACAGCACCGGGATAGGCACGATATAATCCTGATGTATCGTCTAACCAAGCGAAAGACATGTTCCCTTGGGCCAACATTACATTGCCATTTAGGCCATAACTTAAACCTGTAATCTTTGAAGAACGGTGACGAATATTAAAATTTACCCGAGCCCGTTTCATGGCCATTTGCCGGTCTGTAAAATTTGAGATGGTATCGATCACATATTGTCCGGGCTTGGGTGCGCCGATGTATCCGTGGTCATAATTCACGTTTCCACCCACCACAACATCCCAGTTGTTGTACGCTTTTGCGTGAATAAAATTTGCACCGGCAATCAATGGAATATCGGTCCACCATTGAGCCCCTGGAACGGATGGCGCAGAATAAAACCCTGAGTAAAAATTAATCTTATTCAAGGGCTTGGAAGTTGGATATGCTGTTCGGATGTGAATAGACCCTGAAAGTGCTGAACTACCTGAGAGTACACTCGCGGCACCCTTGATTATTTCCACTTGGCTAATGTTTTCTACTGGAACAAAGCCCCACTCTGGACGACCTGCATCGCCAGAAAGCATCGGCATGTCATCAACAATTACAGCCACTTTTGAACCCACACCAAAGGTAAAACCACTTCCACCTCTAATTTGAGGCTCCCCATCTAAAATATTTAAGCCGGGTGTTTGATCCAAGGCCGTTTCAATGCTTCGGGTATTTTTGTTTTCGATGAGGGATGGTTTCAACACCACCATAGTTACGGTTTGTTCTTCCAGGGGCTTATCAAATTTCCCTACCGAAACCGTTACCTGATCTTTCTTAATGCTGTATGGTTTCAGGGTAACATTCACTTCTGCCACCTCATTAGGTGCTAAATTTAGAGACAAGGTATCATTGCGCATGCCTGAAAAACGCACCACTACTTTTATAGCGCCTGAGGGAAGGAACAATTCATAGTACCCATTGGCATCTGATTGAGCACCGATGGTAATGTCCTTTCGATATACAAGGATTGCCCCTTCTATGGGTTCATTGTTTTCCCCCCGAACAATTCCTTTAACGGTGGACTGACTGTACCCCACCAAGGTTGTTACAAGCCCCAATAGAATTAATACGTACTTCAATTTCCTTAGTTAACCGAGAACTTCGCTGAAAAGACATTTCCTTTTTGGTCGATCAGACGTGCCACGTAGATTCCTGCTGTTAGAGAAATTGTAGCTTTTCCATTGATCAACCCGTTATAAACTTCAGCCCCATTCATGGAATAAACCATCAAGGCACCTTGAGTTTGTCCGAACAAGCTCAATTCCTCATTTGAATAATTTGCATGCATCGGCGCGATTGAAGCTTCCTCAAGTCCAACACCGCCATTATAAACGAGTGAAATATCATCAATTAGTACTTCATCATTCGCTGCACCACCACCCGGAGTTGAGTTGGTTGCAAAGGTAACCAATACATACCCTGGTACCAATCCAGAATTCGCTGTATACGTAAATGGAATTGATTTACGCACCCAATTCCCTCCCGTTGCGGCATAATTTAATTCAGCCGTGGCAATTACATGAGGTTGTGAATTGGCATCGATGGGATCGTGTACATCAAAAGCATCATGTAAAACCGCGTGAATACGCGCATTTTGAATACCCCCACCTGCTTGCGTATACTTTACCCAAAACACGATAGAATCCGGAGAATCAACACATGCCTCTGAAAAGTTTGCATCCGCGATAGAAGAATAGTTATAGTTCGCTGCGTTGGCTGGCGTTGCACTCCCCATGTTAATTCGACCACAGGTCATGGTTCCGTTGGCAACAATTCCAAGTACGCTGGTAGACCAAATGCGGGCGCAATACATACCCGACGCACCAGCACGAACATTCGCAGAACGCTCAATCTGCTTATTTGCAAAGCCTGAAAGATTTCCTGATCCAGTCTTAAAACTATTCCAATTTATAGGCTCTTCGGTAGGCGCTGTTACATTTTCCCATTGCTCCATGTCGCTGTTCCCAATTTGGGACTGAGCACTGTATAAAAAGGATAAAGTAAGGCCAAAACATAGGGTAATCTTTTTCATAGCTTGTTCATTTAATTTTAACAAATATAAAAAGATAGATTAAATGGTGACCTTTTTGGCCAAACATAGTAAAGTAAGCTTAAATTTGTTGGTATGGAGCAGCGCGCTTATCAACTCATGGAGCATTTCGGAACTTTACAGGGTGAAGGGTTCCATACTGGACGTTCAGCGTACTTTCTTCGATTATCTGGATGTGATGTTGGATGTGTTTGGTGCGACGTAAAGGAAAGTTGGGATGCAGGTGCAGGTAAAGCCTATTCACTGGAGGAAATCAAGGCGCTGAGTGAGGGGTTCGATTTCATTGTCATCACGGGCGGGGAGCCTGCCATGCACGATTTATCGGCATTAACCGATATGCTTCAAACGGAAAATAAATATATTTCCATAGAAACCTCGGGTTGTTATGCATTAAACGGCGCCGTAAACTGGTATACCTTTTCTCCTAAAAAATTTAAAAAGCCTCATCCTGAAGCCTATGCGCTAGCAAATGAGTTGAAGGTCGTAATTTACCATCCCTCAGACATAGCGTGGGCGGAAGAACATGCCAAACAAGTGAACGAGAATTGTTTACTGTACCTTCAACCCGAATGGAGTAAAAAAGACGAACTCCAGGAACAAATCATTGATTTCATAATGCGTAACCCTCGATGGAGGTTATCGTTACAAACCCATAAATTTCTAAATATTCCCTGATGAATCGATTAGAACGCACCAGCTTGTTGGTCATTGTATGCATGCTTATTAGCCATTTGTCCTTTGCTCAATTTAGTAGTTCGAGTAAAAAGGCGACCAAGCTTTTTAAGGAGGCGCAATTCATTCCTACGCAGCAATTAGACCCTGAAACTCGAATGCCTGATTTCAAGGCGGGAATTGAGCTTGTAGATAAAGCGCTTAAAAAGGATCCGAATTTTTGGGAAGCCTACGTGCTTCGCGGAGAATATCACATGAATCTGCGCGACAAATCAGGCGCTATAGAAGATTTCGAAAATGCACTACGTGTATCTCCCAACCATTCTAGAACGGGAATGACATTTTACCGCCTTGCTGATTTATACCTTGACCAAGGCACCTACGACAAGGCACTTGCTAATATTAAATCCTTTATCAATCATCCCAATGCAAATGAAGAATATTTAAAATCAGGTTACTCAATATATGACAACGCGCTTTTTGCCATTGATGCGATAAAGCACCCTAAGCCCTTCAATCCCGTCAATGCTGGCCCAGGAGTGAATACGCAATTTGCGGAATATTATCCTACCCTAACGGTGAATGGTAAAGAGTTGATGTTTACCCGCGCCTTACCCTTTGGAAGCACCATCCAAGAAGACTTTTTCACATCGCTTAATCGGGAGAATAAATGGTCCACAGCAACACCAATGCCTGAGCATGTGAATACAGAACACAATGAGGGTGCGCCTACGATTTCTGCAGATGGACGAAGTCTGATTTTTGTGGCTTGTATCGACGAAACTGGAACCTACGGGGAGCAACGCAAAGGAAAAGGTAGCTGCGATTTGTTCTTCACCCAAAAAATTGGTACTCGATGGTCAAACCCTGTTAATCTACCTGGAGATGTTAATTCGTATCATTGGGAAACCCAACCCTCCTTGTCTGCAGATGGTAAAACCTTGTATTTTGTGCGCGGCTTACGGGGCAAGGGTGCTGATCAACGCAACAGTGATATATATGTGAGTAAATTATCGGAACAAGGAAAGTGGGGTGCTGCTGAGCGTCTTTCCGATGTAATTAATACCCCTTTCGCTGAAGAATCCGTGTGTATTCATCCGGATGGAAAAACCTTATACTTTGCATCGAGGGGACATGCCGGAATGGGTGGTTCAGATATATTTATGAGCCAAATGGATAATCAGGGAAACTGGTCTAAGCCAAAAAATTTGGGGTATCCGATTAACACGAAATTTGATGAAAACTCATTAATTGTCTCGGCGGAGGGTAACCTGGCATTTTTTGCATCCGATCGAGCAGGAGGATATGGTGATCTTGACATTTACTATTTTGAACTCCCTAAAGAATTTCAACCTACTACTACTTATTATTTTGATGGGCGTGTTTTTGATGCGCAGAGCAACAATCCAATTCCAGGTCATTTTACGCTTAAAGATATTGCCTCAGGGGAGGTCATCATCGTAAGTAATGCAGATGCGATTAACGGAACTTTTACTGTTCCTTTACCCTCAAATCGTCAATATGTGATTGAAGTCACGTATGACGGATATGCCATGACTTCCTTGGGTTTTGATTTAACATATAATACCAATCAAACATCGTATCACTTGGACATTCCCATGAATCCATTGAATAGTGGTACAGCGAATATTCTAAAGAACATATATTTCGATTTAAACAGCTCAACCTTACGGAAAGAATCCAACATCGAACTCAACAATCTCGCCAATTTCTTACGGACAAATCCCAACTTACACATCGAATTGGGTGGTCATACCGATACTCGAGGTAATGCGGAGGACAACTTAAAATTGTCGACGGAACGGGCAAAAGCTGTCTATACCTATTTAATTCAAGTGGAGCGCATTGATGTAAATCGGCTAACTTTTGTTGGCTTTGGGGAACGTGAACCAATCATTATCGATTCAGAAATCGCCGCATTAAGCTTGGAAACAGAGCGAGAAAAGGCTCATCAAACGAACCGGAGAACCGTGTATAAAATCATTAAGCAATGAGTTTTTTCAGACTAATCCGAAGTATTAATCTGTTGCTCTTGGCGCTTACCATGGGAGGGGTTTGGGTATCTCAAACAAAAAACGCTACCCCTGTAATTGAATTCATACTTTTTGTTGTTTTTACCCTATTGGTGGCTGGAGCAGGAAATGCGATCAATGATTATTTTGATGTCCGTTCCGATCGAATCAATAAGCCTGAAAAAATCGTCCTTGAAAAAACCATAAAGCGACGCTGGGCAATCATCATTCATTGGGTTTTTAATGCCATAGCCTTGGTTTTATCCTTATACCTAAGTTGGAGATTTAAAAGCTGGTTTTACGTGTTTATTCATTTCTTTACAACGTACCTGCTATGGACTTACTCCGTGAATCTAAAACGACGACTTTTTTGGTCGAATCTGAGTATCGCTTTGTTAGTTGGAATCACCCCGATCATCGCGTTAAAACCCATCTATGATTTGGGCATACAGCCCAATAATTTAGGGCCGGTGCTGTTGTTTTCTATTTTTGCTTTCCTCCTAAACTTTTCTCGAGAAATCATAAAAGACATCCAGGATATGGAAGGTGATTCCTTGCGAAATGTTCGTTCGTTGCCCATAGTTTACGGGAGCAATAAGGCGCGTTGGATTGCCACTGGAATTAGTTTATTAATCGTTCCTATTTACCTGATTGGATCCTTGTTGGATGCTTTTCCAACACGTACATCGTTTACTATCTTTTTCACAGGAGCCGTATGTTTAGGCGCAAGCATCTTGCTGTTTCAGTTATTTCATGTCCGCGAGAAACATATATCTCGGGTGCTGAAACTTAGTTTGTTTTTTGGTACCATCGCGCTATATTTTTTATGAAAATTATCCTTGGATCAAACTCCCCACGAAGAAAGGAACTGTTATCGCAACTCGGAGTAACTTTTGAGGTAAGAAGCATTGACTTTGAAGAATTCGTTAATGAAAAGCTACCATACCGGGATATTCCCAAAGATATTGCACAGCAGAAACTCCGGGAATTATCCGCCACCAAATCGGCCGATGAACTGATCATTTGCGCAGACACCTTAGTTTTTATGGATGGTAGACCTATCGGAAAACCAAGTTCATTGGGGGAAGCAGAGGAAATGTTAACCCTGCTCTCAGGAAAGACCCACGAAGTAATCACGGCGGTGGGCATCACCTTCCAAGATAGATATCTAATTTTCGATGAATTAACTACGGTTACGTTTGACCAACTTACTCCACAAGAAATATCGTACTATATCGATACGTATACACCACTTGACAAGGCGGGATCTTACGGGATTCAGGAGTGGATTGGATTAGTTGGTGTTCGTAGCATTGTGGGCTCATACACCAACGTAATGGGGCTACCTACCCGTAGCCTACATCGAGCACTAAAGGATTTTATTCAATAATAAAGGGGCTCTTCGCCCCTTTATTACACTAAACCCATTAAATGTTATTTGTCAGTTAATTCGAATACAACCCTGCGGTTATACGCTAACTTTAATTCTCGATCCTCAGATGTTGGATCATCTGACATTTCAGCCTCGTTAGGCTTGTCTGCATTCTCTGCAATGATGGTAATTTGGTTTTCTGATATCTCATATTTTTCCATAAGGCGTGTTTTAATATATTCACCCCGTTGGTCATCCAAGTTTTCCAAGGTTTCACGCAGATCCTCAAAGGCCGTTGCTAAACTATCTTCTGTCTCATCGTTATGTGCATAAATGATTACCTTTTTTGATGGATTTGCTTTTAAATATTCAGCTACGTACTCAATGCATGCTTTTCCTACTTCATTTGCCTTTTTGTCTCCAAATGCGTAATAAATCACTTGTGCTGCTATTTTCTCTTTTTCGGTCATTTTATCCGACACCACAGGTTCTTTTGTAATCACCACCTTGGAGAATTCAACTTGCGAAGCAGAGGTATCCACTTTGACACAATTGCATGGCTCGTTATCACTCATCTCTTTAATTCTTAAGTTATCGATATAGTAGTATGCCATGGCTAACACCGATGGAATCTCCGTGTATTCTCCCGTTGCCGCATCTCTTTCTTGCTTATTTACAGCAATTTTCTTTTGAACAACGGCTTGGGTTTGTTCATTAAACAAAAAGTTCCCGATTACCACCCCTTTTTCATCTCCTTTTGCCACATAGACTCCACATACCTTATCCCACCCGGAATACGAATCGTACACTCTATTTTTGTAGTTGTACATAATGCGGTTCGCCTCTACATTAATAGGTCCAGACTCTTCGCCTTCGGCTAATTCAATCTGATACTGTGAAGGTTCTTTCACAAACATCATCCCGATGTTATTTGTTGCGTATTTGGAGGCCTCTGCTAAAGAGATAGACATCTCAACGCAATACTTTTTGCCTTTAATCATGATTTTTTGAGTTTTCCCTTCAAAAAATGGAATCGTAATGAAGCTTTTTTCTTTTTGTAATTTCCCTGGTTTGTAGGTTATTATTCCTGCATACCCCTTATTTCCATCTTTTGTATCATCGGTCGTGATAAAGGTATTTTTGTCGTTCCCTTCAAAGCGTTCAGTTTTGGGATCTACCGGTAATGCATATCCATACATGTTAACACCCGCTCCAAATTCTCCAGCTCCATAAAAGACATCTGCAGGAAATGAAGTAGAAGCTTTTAACCCTTTCAGTAAAGAAATTTGACCAGGCTCAGAAACCTCCACCTCGTCGCTTGAAAACTCATCAAATGTATATTTGAAGAAACGGGCTGTTTTCTCACCCTTTTTTCCTTGTGCTGCCACATGAAATGATAAGACTAAAGATGCACATAGGACTAAGCCATTAAAAATGTTTCGTTTCATATTCTTTTACGGTATTAATTAGCACTTTTACTTTTTCCGGGTCTATATCCGGGTATACGCCATGACCCAAATTTACAATATGTCTTCGACTTTCAAATGAATTCAGCAATTTATTTGTTTCAAATTCAATTGTTTTATTATCGGAATACAAAAGACACGGGTCCAAATTCCCCTGTAAGGTTTTATTTTCCCCGACCAAACTACGGGTTGATTTCATATCCATATTCCAATCTAAGCCGATGGATGTGCATGGTATTTCAGTGATTTCAGGCAAAGAGGCTATGGCACCCTTTGAGAATACGGTGAATGGGAACCCTTCAAACGCTTTAGCAATTTTGCGGATATAAGAAAGACCAAAAATCTCATATTGTTCTCTTCCGAGAATACCTGCCCACGAATCAAAAAGCTGTAACGCATCTACCCCTGCACCTTGTTGTTCTTTCATATATTCAATCGTGAAATCCGTGATACGACTTAACAACTCATGTGCCAAAATAGGATCGGTATACAACAACTTTCTAGATTCCGAAAATGTTTTTGAACCTTTACCCTCTACCATGTAGCAAAATATGGTCCACGGTGCCCCGGCAAATCCAATCAGTGGAACCCGGTGCTCAAGGCCTTGTTTGGTTAAACGAATCGCTTCAAATACATAGGAAAGGCGATCGGCCACATCCGGATTACGGTCTAACAATGAAAGCTCCGCCCGGGAACGAATTGTTTTTGGGAAGTAAGGTCCACGCTGTTCTATCATTTCATAGGTCAATCCCATGGCATCAGGTACTACAAGAATGTCTGAAAACAAAATGGCAGCATCTACCCCAAGTAAATCAACAGGCTGTATGGTCACCTCGGCTGCAAATTCCGGAGTTTCGACCAATTCTTTAAAGCCACTTAATTTTGCCCTTACTGCTCTATATTCCGGCAGAATGCGTCCTGCCTGCCTCATCAACCAAACCGGATAGCGCGGGATATCCTCTCCGCGATGGGCTTTTAGGTATAAATCGTTTATCAAATTCATGTGTCCAAAGATAGTTAAATGCTACCAATCAATCGGCTCACTCCCGATGGATTGTAAAAATTCGTTGGTTCGGCTAAAATGCTTACATCCAAAAAAACCGCGGTAAGCAGAAAGTGGCGATGGATGTGGCGCTGACAAGATGAGGTGTTTTGAGCCGGTAATTAGTGCTTTTTTTGAATTCGCAAATCCACCCCACAAGATAAAAACGATTGGATTTTCTTGCTTTCCTAATAATTCAATGACAGCATCTGTAAATTGCTCCCATCCCATCGACGCATGACTGCCTGGCTTTCCTTCATGCACGGTTAATATGGCATTTAACATCAACACCCCTTGTGTTGCCCAACGCAATAAATTTCCATTACCCAACAAAGGCTTTCCGACATCCGACTCCAACTCCTTGCTTATGTTTTGCAAACTTTTCGGGAGTGTAGTTACCTCTGCGGGTACCGAAAAACAAAGACCATGTGCATACCCTTTTGTGGGATAAGGGTCTTGCCCTAAAATAACTACCTTAACGTCAGAAAAAGCACAGGCATCGAGGGCAGTAAACAGGTCGTTTTTCTTCGGAAATACATGGGTAGGAAAAGCTAAATACGCTTGCATGACCTCGGAATCAAGCCTATTAAAATAGGGCTTTTGAAATTCATCGGCCAAGTGCATGGACCAATCACTGGCTATGCTAGAAATCATGCCGCCGGAAAATCTTCGAGTATTTTTTGTAAAATTGCCGAGTGCTCACGATTGATTTGACCCAAATCAATAGACTCCATATAGCGAACCCGTTTCAAATAATTTATATCCGATAACAGCACTAAAAAAGACTGTGCAAAAAGTCCCAGTGCCAAAAAATAAACGCAGGAAAAAATCCAGTTTGAAACATTGGACCAGGGAAGGTAATGTGGGAGAATGAAAAGTAGGGGTAAGTTTACAATCAACACGATGAAAATTGCGAGTACTTTTTTAGTTGAACCCCAAAATACTGGCCGTTTGAAGGCACGCTCAACCCATTTCTTAATGAGGATCGTAAGCCATCCTGCGTGCAGTGCACCCAACACAGAAAACGGCAGGAGCAACATCATCCGGATAAGGATCTTTGCTGAATTCCAGGCATTCATTTCAGATAAATACCGTTCATTTTCAGTTATCTTGAGTAACGTTAGTTGTTTTTTGTATGATTTAATGCGATTCACCAAGGCCATTCGTTCTTCACGTTCTTGTTCACTCAGCCCATTGATCCAATTGGCTAAACTCATGGAATACTCCCACCGTTCCTCCAGCGTAAATTGATCATCAAAGCAGGTAGGATGCATACCTTTTCTGGTAAACATCATAAGATCCTCGTGAACATCGGCCCACTCTGGATCGTGGACATCGGTCACTAAGCTTCGCATGTCGGCCTCCAAGATGCGCGTAACCTCAGTTATCGTTTTGGCGGGGTTCTCTTCAAAATCTGCTCGAAAATCATTTAACCGAATCCTTTTTCCTGCCGCAATCAGAACATCACTTTTTCGCAGGTTAAAGTCGGTGTAGTTGATACCAAGCCCTTGTAAGTAAATTTCCTTGTTCCAATCAGCATACTCGAGGGCAGAAAAACCAATTCGAGCGGGGCCTTTTTTTATGGAATGCAAGCGGCGTTGAATCCGGTCGTCTGTAAAGCCCTCACCAAAAATCAAAATATTTCGATTGCGACTCAGCACAATGTTTGTTTTTTCAAAAATCTTAGCATTTTTCACCTTGGTATCTACCCCATCGCGTTGGCGATAAATCGGTAGCATGTGCGCTGCCCAAAGAAAGGGTCTGGTGAATTTATTGAACACATCAGACCGTGTCATGAAAAAAACGATAGGTTTTCGTTGAGATGCAATGAGTAGTGGATCCATAAAAGAACCTTGATGATTGCTTACAAAAATGGTCCTTCCAAAAAAATAGTTACTCGTATTAAAGATTCGTATTTTTCTGAAATATAATCGAAAGGAATAATGGAATGCCACAAAGAGAAATAGATACAATATGCGCATAGCAGACAAAAATACAGATAATCCATGGTTAATTTCAACATTTGTCCTTTCAAAAATTCACAAACAACCAATTTATGGAACTTATAAATGACTTAGTTTCGCTACATGAAACACATCGGAATCATTTGTGGTGGATACTCCTCGGAGTATGACATCTCCCTTAAAAGTGCCAGTACCATCCTTTCAAATCTTCCTGAGCCTTATATTGGCCACCAAATCGTTATTTCAGAAAAAGGTTGGATTGTTCAAAATGGGTATAATCCCGGTATATTTGATTTAAACCAAGGAAACATAACATATAGAGACGGTAAAAGAGTCGAGCTGGACGGTGCCATTGTATACATACATGGGAATCCTGGAGAAAACGGGAAAATCCAAGCCGTCCTTGATCTGTTGTCAATTCCGTATGTGAATGCTAACGTACTATCCTCTGCGCTGTCCTTTGACAAGTGGTTCTGCAATCAGTTTTTATCTTCCTTTGATATCCCAATAGCCAATTCAATATTGCTTCATGCGGGAGATTCAATCGACGAACATGCAATCATTCAAACCTTAGGCTTGCCTCTTTTTGTTAAACCCACAGATTCAGGATCCAGTTATGGGATTTCAAAGGTCAAGGAAGCGGGGCATTTAAGGAGCGCAATCGACCAAGCTTTTAAGGAAGGTAAAACGGTAGTGTTAGAATCGTTTTTAGATGGGGTCGAGGTCACCTGTGGTGTCTACCGAAATTCAGAGGAACTGATTGCCTTACCGCTAACAGAAATCGTTTCAGAAAATGAATTTTTTGATTATGAAGCCAAATATCAAGGCAAATCTCATGAAATCACTCCTGCGCGGGTTACCGAAGCACAGACACGCAACATTCAGGCACAAGCAAAACGAATATATTCGCTGTTGAATTTGAAATCCATCGCACGCATCGACTTTATGTTGGTGAAAGGGATACCCTTTGTGATAGAAGTGAATACTACCCCTGGCTTTTCATCGGAGAGTATCGTTCCTAAAATGCTCGAAGTGGCGGGGATTTCCATCTCCTCCTTTTGGGAAGCAATCCTGAGCACTGAACTAAAGCGCTGAAAGCGCATTCAATAAGATTTCCATTTGTTTTTTTACGGTGGATTGTCCGCAACTGTAACCATTAGCGATGAAAGCAAAAACGAGTTTTTTCCCGCTTATTGTCTCAATATATCCCGCATAGGATTTAATTCCTGTCATGGTGCCACTTTTCGCAAATACTCGACCATCCCCAGCAGCTCCTTTACACAAATCACTAATCGTTCCGCTGCGACCAGCAATCGGCAAGGTCTCTAAATAATGATCCCCCACTGTGCTTGTTGTCATATACCTTAGCAAATCACAAAAGTGTGATGCTGCAATGCGATTACTTCTAGATAGCCCGCTACCGTCAAATAAAAGCAAGGAATTTGTATCGATTTTAGAACCAAAAAACTGCTTGTAAATTTGAATAGCCTGGGCATTTGTTCCTTTTCCGGTAAGCTTAAACGCCACTCCATTCAACAAGCCTTCCGCAAAGAAATTCACGCTTTTTCGGTTCGTCCAAGTTGCGATTTCCTTCACCGTTCTTCCGTGATTCAAAAACAAGCGCTGCATACCATCATAATCCGGTGAGCGCATCCCTTTACTTGCTTTGAATCCTCCGGCTACTGGAAAAGAATCCAAAAGAAATCTGTTACTCATAACCTCCGCGAAATTATCCTCAGGATCCGCCACCGAGCCCTTAACCATGTAACTTGATTGGTAAGCGGGTAGTTTTCCCGTGGCAAGGCGATGGTCGTCGTAGGCCTTACCTTGAAGGTTCGATTGATCCCCCTTGATATTGGAACTCACAATTTTTGAGGTTAATTTTAGGTTTTTTTGATAGGGTGACGTGGTAATGAAGTTTGCCTTGGTCCCTGGTTTTCCGGTTTTAAAATAATACTTCGCGATGTTATCGTAAACATTTAACCCGGCGGGAAAAGCTCCAAAATAATTTCCAGCATCCCAGGCGGACCACCCTTGTGGGGTGCCTTCATACCCAAAGGACGACGCATCGGCATACACAGTCCCGTTTATGGCATTGATCCCCATTTTTCGCAAACTATCGATCCATCGATCGATGGTTTCAAATTCTTTTCCTTCTCCGAAAAAAAACTTGCTACCAAAGGACACATCTCCTCCACCTCGAATCCACAAATCCCCATTTAAGGTACCATTTACTATAATTCCATCCGTGTAAACCCCGGTTTCGAAGGTGTATTCCGGTCCAAGTATCTCCAAAGCCATAGCCGTCGAAAACAACTTTGTAGTGGAGGCCGGTGCTGTAACAAGATTGGACTGATAAGAAAGTAAGGTATCCGAATTCGAAACTTCCACCGCCAACAGTGAGATTTTTGCCCCGGAAAGTGCCTTGTTGTTCACGAAATTCTTCACCAAAGAGTCAATTGACTGTGCATGGCTCCAAATGCCGCTTAAAAAGACCAAGAGTAAACTATATCTTTGTAGCATGAACATGGGTACAAAGATGCTAAATTCGATGTACTCGAGCTAAGAGATGCCAAGTACTTTTCAACAGTAACGGATGATAAATGTAAATGCTCAGCAAATTAAAGTGTTGCGGATAATCAACCGTTTTAATGTAGGTGGACCGGTCTACAATGTCACATATTTAAGCAAATACTTACCAGATAACTATGAAACCAAGCTTGTTGGCGGGTGTGCAACAGAGAGCGAATATGATGCGCGTTACATTCTAGATCACCACGGAATTTCCGCTGAAATCCTTCCATCAATGTCGAGAAAAATCAACCTACTTGGTGATATCCGGACCTTGTTCCAACTCATGCGTATTATAAAAACCTTTAAGCCAGACATTGTGCATACGCATGCCTCAAAAGCAGGGATTCTCGGACGTATTGCGGCCCGCATAATGGGAGTACCTGTAATTGTACACACGTATCACGGTCATGTATTTCATGGGTATTTCCATCCAATAATAAACCGAATGGTTGTACTTATTGAACGATTGCTCGGTAAGTTCAGTACGATGATCATCACCATCTCTTCTGCACAACATTTAGAAATCATTGACAAATACCGCATTGTTCCATCAAAAAAAGCATGCATCATTCCCCTTGGCTTTGACTTATCGCGGTTTGAGGCCAGCAAAGTAAATCGGGAATCCATCCGATTGGAATATAGCCTAAAACCACAACAAACCGCAGTAGCTATTGTGGGGCGTCTTGCCCCGATAAAAAATCATCACTTGTTCATTGATGCCGCTGCACTAACGCACCAAAAATACCCGGAGGATTTTATGTTTTACATCGTGGGGGATGGGGAACTTCGGGAAGCGCTTGAAGCGTATGTGGCTGAAAATCACCCAAGGTTAGTGAATTCGCTTGTATTTAAATCTTGGGTCACTGACATGATCGAATGCTACCCAGCAATGGACATCGTGTGTTTAACTTCATTCAATGAGGGGACACCCGTTTCTTTAATTGAGGCACAGGCGAGCGGAATCCCCGTAATTAGCACCAATGTTGGGGGGGTAAAAGACATTATCGATGTGAACCAAACAGGAATAATCCTTCAAGGGAATTCTTCAGATGAACTTAGTAAATACCTCGTTGAATTGCACTTAAATAAGAATCTAAGGATTAAAATGTCACAAAATGCTTGTAACTTTGTAAAAGAAAAATTCAGTTATCAACGCCTAGTAGCAGATGTGCACCAATTATATACGAGCTTATTGCCCAATGAATAGCAAACAAATAATTTTTGGCGTCCTTTTGATATTAAGCAGTTCATGCGGTGTATACAATTCCAATAAGTTACTCGCTCCTTCGAAAGACCCATCGTATATTATTTCGTCGTATGACGGTCAAACCACGGCTGAAAAGATCCAAACCGGCGATGAATTAATGATCAAAATCTATCCAAATTCGGGAGAACAAGCCTTATTGTCAATCGCTGCCCTTAGTGAAGAACAAAACCCTGCGGTTCAGGGATCCGGATTTGTTGTAAATCCCACAGGCGAAATCAACCTGCCCCTACTAGGCAGAATTTCTGTTCAGGGCTTGCGCTTAGAGGAGCTTGAAGCACAATTAGCGGAAAAATTAGGAAAGATA
>CANHHA010000006.1 GCA_947460825.1 Flavobacteriales bacterium | reverse complement strand
TGAAATCGAATTTAATGCATGTTCCTGCATCAATTACTAAGCTGTTTCGATTTGGATGGTTCTCATGCACGGCAACTATGTTGCACAAGCGATCGATTCCCAAGGTGCTTGGTGTGTTGTAGGCATTGGCGAAGGGAAGGGGATGCATGTTAGAGACCGTGTAAACTTGGCATCCAATATCAATTAAGTCTTGCTGAAGTTGGCGTTCCCCTACATTCGCTATTACAACGATATCACCCGTGCTCAGGTAGTTTTCCAGGGAGGCACGTTCTTGAAACCGCTTGGTTTCCACCAGCTGCTGGCCGACGAACGTACCCAGTTTAAGGTGTGTGTTGCCACCGTCTAGCACAAAAACCTTGGTTGATTGCATGAATCAAAGGTAGGGAAAATATGACTTTTGGGCTTGTTCTTTCTTATTTCAACCGATTGCTATAAGCCGATGCTACAAAAGAAATTTATTATTAAAACAAAAACCCTGACCGAAGCGTCAGGGTTACTTATTAATTCGATGGTATGACAATTAAAATTTAATAACGTAGACTGGCTTATAATTTCCATTAACCTTAAGCATATATAATCCTTTTGATAAACCAGCTAGAGAAACAATCGTTTCGGTTCCAGTTAATGTTCCGCTCATCATGATTCTTCCCATTTCATCATAGATTATAAATTCTTGATAAATAGCTTCTTTCGAGTTAACAGTTATTGATCCAGAAGTTGGATTTGGATAGATAAAAACCTGTCGAATGGATTCATTGATTTCTTGCAAATTCAATACGTCTACAAATCCTTCGTAGATTCGATGCACTGTGGTATTGGTGATGATTGGGGAATTGAGATCAAAATAAATACCCGCTTCGTTGTAAATTTCGGTTCCAGGGGCAAGATTCGGATTCTGCTCGACATGAAAGGTAACGAATCCATTGCTTCCCGCCGAATCTGTTGTACTATCCGGTAAATTAATGTTATTGAAAGTCCATTCGAGTACTCTCGGCCCCTGCATTTGAAAAGAGTATGGATGGCTGGCTACTCCTGGTGTAACCGTGAAAATATTCAAATCAGTGTCAAGTGTATCCCTAATTACAACGGTAAATGCAGTATCGTTGCCCGTATTTTGAAAACGAATCACGTATTGAAGTTGCTGATTAGGTTGAATGTAATTCATGTTAGTGACACCATTTGGGTAGCCTCGCTTGTCGTTGGGGTCGTAACTTCCAATTACTTCTTCGCAATAGATGTCAATGACGGGATCCGCATCGTCTTGCGGATAATCGTTGACTTCTCCGGGGTTCCAATTGGCGGCATTGCCGCAACGTTCTACGAATGCATTGGGTTGAGAATTTCCGGGGTGCAAGGGGTGTTGGGAAGCGTTTAGTATCCATGTTTGCCCATTTCCTTCGAACGCATAGGTAATAGTTTGCCCACCTTGAAGCATGATTGAATCGGTAAAGGTAACTACGCCATTTACTGTGAGCCAAACCGGGGCATAGCATTCCATGTCGCCACCGCCCAGTACTCCAGTGTTGGTAACCGTAAAATAAATGGAATCGTTTTGGCACCAACCATTTACGCTCAAACTACTTTGATCCCAGGGGAGATTACAAGGCTGTGGAAGCCCACCGAGGGGGCCTCCTTGTCCTGAATTTGTTGGAGGATTTGACGCGATGCTATCGAGTGCACAAGACTGAACAGGATACAAATTCGCATCCATGCACAAGGTTTGACCTAAAATTGCATTACAACTAATGGTTACAGTTAGATTAAAATTTGCACATTGGCCAGGATTTAGGGTTCCCGTTTGAAATCTATAGACGTTATTACCTAGTATTGTGTAGGGCAAACTTGAGTTATTGATGGTCATTAATGGATCTAATTCAACATCAACGTACGAAGCGATTAAGGCACCTGTGGCTGTATTTTGATTGCAAGCTTGTACGTAAATGACATTATTGGACATACACCTTCTAAGAAAGGGTGCATAAATACTAACATCAGGATCCGTGCAAGGGTTGCTGTTTATCATCCCAAATCCAACGCAATTAACGATTCCGTTTTGAATGGTAAGTGTTTGAGACGAAGCACAGTTAGCGCTCCAATTAATATTGGTCGTATCAACGGTCACCGTGTAGTTTCCGTCGGGTAAATTATTAAAAGCGGCAACGCCGGAAGCATTAGAAACGGATACTAAGTTCAAAGGATGAAGAGTTACCGGGATTCCTGAAACTCCAGGTTCTGCATTTTGTTGGCAGTTTTGATCTAGGTCATTAAAGATCGTTATGGATGGACCTCCAGCATGGTATAAAATACTTATTTCGCATTCGGTTAAGGCGCGGTTCCAAATGGCCCCGTCGTCAATTTTTCCAACTACAAAGTAAGGAAAATTCGGTACGAATTGCCTACCAAAGGCTCCGTTAACATTATTAGGATTGTTTCCAACATTGTTAGAATAGGGAATTATGGAGACGAGTACATTATCTTCAAAAATATAAAGATTAATTCCATCATAATTCAATAGAATATGATGCCATTGTTGCTGCGGAATTAAATGAGTGTTTGGGCTTGCGGAACTTACACCTCCGTTAAAGGGACCATTGACCGAGCCACCGAAGTTTGGTGATTGATCTTGGTAGAGATAAAGATAAAACCCATCACTTCCGTCGAAACCCCTTCCAAAATATGATTGTGCGCAACCCGAAAAACAATTTGTATTTGAATTATACCCTTCGGATTTTACCCAAACACTAGCAGCCATTTCGTTTGAAGCATTAATGGCGCTTAACATGGTTAACTCTATCCAATCATTCCCGTCAAAATTGTATGCATGATTGTTGACTCCAAACCTATCGGTAGTTAATGTTGCTCCATTCACTACTCCATTATTCCCATTGCCGCTTTCGTCGTTGGCATTACCATTAAAGGGCCACCAGCCAACTAACCCATTTGTTGGCACATAATTGGGTACTTGACTAACAAGATTGAAAACCGCAATTAGAAAGCTTAAAAGAATAAATATTTTTTTCATGGAATAGAATTTATTTGTTTAACAAAAATACGACTTTCCATATTTAATATGCACTGATGAAAAAAAATACTAATGTAAGAAGTTGAATATTCAGTAGTAATACCAAGTGTTGAATCCTCATTTATGTTGCACTTGGATTCAGGAATTTAATTCGAATTAAAGTTTGTTAATATCCAAAAACCCTGACGCTGCGGTCAGGGTTTAATGTGGTACCTCCGGGAATCGTGCGCTCCGCCGCGGCGGAGGTGGAAAGGTCGGAATCATGAACAAAGTCCCTTATCTTTCTACTCAAATTATACTTTTATTTCAAGGATAACGGGTGTATAAGTTAAAAGCTACATTATTTTATTACACGCCTGTTCTTCAATATTTTACAACTTATACTTTCATCAAAAGTGTAAGTTATGGTAGTTTAACTTTTTTACCATAAACTTCATGATATTTTTTACCACTGGAACCAACCCAATCATAACAAAATTCTGAACCCACCCACTGGGCACGACCTGTTGAGTATCCGAAGAACCCTTCTATATGGCCTGTTCCACAAATGTAAGCATATCCTCCATCAACGAAATAAGCTTTATCCCCAACTATCACCCCATTTGTCCCAACAGGTGAGGTTGTGTTTTGGCTTGAAGGGATTTCTACCTTATTTTCATTATTGTTTGAATATGCCGGACTAATTGCATAAATCATAAACCCAAAGGATGCCATCATCATAGATGAACCCACCATCAGTTTGTACCAATTTTCTTTTACAAAATTTTTCATTCTATTAAAATTTAAATGTTTTGGATAAATGTAAGAAATAAAACCCCTGACGCTGCGGTCAGGGGTTGAGTGTTTGCCAAAGGTCAAAAATATCGAACGTGTTGAAAGCAGATATCAGCTCATTCCCTGCAATAAATGCTGCACAAGATTGTAACGAAAGTAAAGTTCGTTAACTTTGAATGTGGAGGAAAAGAAGTTATATATCATTGGCGGTTGCAATGGCGCAGGAAAGACAACTGCTTCATTTAACATTCTTCCAGATTTATTGAATTGTAAAGAGTTTGTCAACGCAGACGAAATTGCCAGAGGACTTTCTCCATTTCAACCAGAAAAGGTAGCAATTGAAGCAGGAAGGTTAATGCTAGCCAGGATTGAGGAATTGCTAAAATCCCAACAAGATTTTTCATTTGAAACAACATTATCTACAAGATCATTTGTTTCAACGATTAATACAGCAAGAGATAAAGGATATTACATTACGCTTATTTTCTTTTGGTTAGAATCAATTCAATTGGCAAAAGATCGAGTTAAAAAAAGAGTTACTGAAGGTGGACATAATATTGAAGCAGAGGTCATTGAAAGACGTTATACTTCTGGAATTAGAAACCTATTCAAGCTTTATGCGAATAGGGTTGATTCTTTACTCATTTATGATAACTCGAACATAGAATCAGAATTAATTGCTGAGAAAGAACTAAACGGTGAGTTTATCATTCATCAACTCTCGAAATTCTATCAACTTAAATTTATCGCAAATGAGCAATAAAGAAAAAGACCTGCTAAAGGAAAAAATCAAGAAAGCTATCCAATTATCTTCTCAAAAATTAATTGAAAAGAAAAAAGCCCTTGGTCAAAGCTTGGTCATCAGTAAAGATGGTGAGATTAAGGTAATTAAACCATAAAAGAATTTAACCTAAAAAGTCTCTTGAATGAGGCTTTTTTTGCAAACAAATTTACACGAAGAAAATTTCGCTTTGTGCCATCTTATCATAATCGTTGACATAAAAAAACCCTGACGCTGCGGTCAGGGGTTTGTGTGGTACCTCCAGGAATCAAATTTATATTTATTACCTTTACTTTATGACCCAAAAAAGTAATAGACAAGTGTTTTTTACAATTTTAAACGAGTTCGTTAAATAATTTCAATAAAACTTAAAATTGGAAAATAATTCTTTAGAATTAAGATAATTAAACCATCATGAAAAAAATCAAAAAAATCACCTTATATATTCTTTTTTCGTATCTTTTTATAATGGGAATGGTATTCCTATTTAGAAGTGTTTTTTTCAATAGAACAACCACTGTGGTAGAGGTTGAAAAAATAATTTCTTTGACAGGTTGGGAAAAACCAAGTCTTAGATTTCAGTTCTACGTTTACGAATTAAAATACAAGATGATAAAAAGTGAAAATAGCAATGTAGATCGAATCTTTATTGGCTACAGGAATAAACCAAATAAAATTGGATTAAAAAAAGGACAAAAAGTTGAATTAACTCTTGAGCCTCATGGTCCAAGTTCTTTTTTTGATTTCTTTAAAATTAATAATGCGAAATATAGCTACGTCGTCACAGGAAATTGGCGGACAATAAAAGATTAAAAGGCAATCCGTTATTTTTAATTATTTCAACTTTTGAAAAGGATTTCACCACTAATCTTTAGGGGTAGGTGGGGTTATTGAAAAAAATCAAAAAAACACACAAATGTGGTAATCAACCTATACAGCTTGATAATTTGTAACTGAAAAAATAAATTAATTTCACCCGAACCCCCCTAAAAAACCACCCTATTTTCAAAGGTTCAAGTCCGGAAATGTTTTACTGAAAGAAAAAACCCTTGACTAACATATAGATAATCAAGGGTTTAAAATTTAAAAGTGTGGTACCTCCAGGAATCGAACCAGGGACACAAGGATTTTCAGTCCTTTGCTCTACCAACTGAGCTAAGGTACCAGCCCACAATTGGATTGCAAAGGTACACTATTTTTCATTTTTTCAAAATTTTGTTATCATTTAAATGAGGGTGCGTAGGTGTTAAAACATTTGAAATTTTTGAAAATCATTTTTTTCTTTCTCTTAAAAATAGCATATTTGATTATGTCATAACCCACAGCGGTTTTTTCCAAAATAATTTTTAAGCATTTAATAGTAGGTTTTTTGCCTGCCAGGCAAGCTATGTGTTGTTTGTCCTGGAGTTAAAAAAGTTCTTTGACATCTTGGTTGGTCGTCAAGGGTTACTGAGCGCAGTGACTTTCCAACATTTTTTGGCCACATAATGAGGCATTTATATATCTATTAACCTTAATTTATTTTATTTATGACACAATTAAAGCTAGTTTTTGGATCTGAAAAAAACGTAAAATTGATCCGTCGCCGCGTAGAAATTGGAGAAAATCCAAATTCAGTTTCCGGAAAGAAGTTTGAACTTCAATTGGACTATGACGCAATGTTTGAAGCGTTCAAAAAAATGACAGAACAACTCCCAAATGCTCCTGGAATTTTGATGGTCTCCGGATGCACTGCACAAGGAAAACTGGCGTACATTAAATTGATTAGAAGCGATTTCAGTGTACGGTCGTCCTTTAGAAACGGGTCATTAAAACGCCGTTTTAATGAGTTTTTGACACTACTTGAACTTAAAAAATATCGATTTATACAGGTTCAACTTGCCATCGCAAGTTGAACCTTTTTTTTTGGCTTAGTTTTTCACTACGGTACCCAGGCGCAATTTCACATTGGCCGCCTTTGCGATTTCAAACAAATCCACTAATTTTTGTGCTTGTGCATGCTTGTCAAAGCGCACTACCACAATGTCATCCTTCAATGCTTTGGTGCGAGAGATTAATTGCGACATCAGGGCCTCGTCGTTGTCAATGATTTGATTTTCAAGATCTTTGTCAAAGCAATAAATATACTTCTCGTCTATATATTGCACGGAAAGGGTTAAGTGGGATTTATTGGTTTTCAGCGTCGTGTTCGATTCGGGTAAGGGAACCTTAATTACATTTGGATTGGCTAAGGTCGAAATAATCAAAAAGAACAAGAGCAAAAAGAACATGATATCACTCAAGGCTCCAGTGGCGACCTCAATGTGCCGACGTCTATTTCTATTTAATGCCATGATTATGGACGAGTTAGTTTCGTGAATTTGACAATCACCTGTTGCATACGCAAGGTGTTCGAATCAATAATAGAGTTCAGGACGTGATAACCGGTATAAGCAACCAACCCAACAATAAGACCTGCTGCCGAGGAAAACATTTTCTCATAAAGTCCTTCGGAGATGATCCCAATAGAAACATTTTCGGTTCTAGAAATGTCGTAAAATACGGTAATTACCCCAGAGATTGTTCCAATAAACCCGATGGTAGGAGCAATACCTGCAATCAATCCCAAATGACCTAAGTTTTTGTCCATCTTACCAATTTCTATGTTGGCAATTTTCTCCATGTTAGACTCTACCTCATTCGGTTTTAAGCTACTCTCAATGCTTTCTAACCCCTCCTTAACAATCGCAGCATAGGCACCGTCTTGGTTTCTCACCATTCCCATGGCATCAGACAAGTTACCTTTCTCGAGGTGTGGCTGCATATTATCCACCAATTTAGCATCAAATTTCACCATTCTACGGATGTATAAAATACGTTCGTAAATCACATATAAGGTATAAAATAAGAGTATGCCAAGCGGAACAATAAATTCCCACGGAATTGGGGGCATGCCACCTCCCTTAGTTGTTGCAGCAGCAGGAGCATCTCCTCCGCCACCAATGCTATTATCTTGTGCCAATAGAGCAAGGTTGAAGGCAAAAATTCCAAGGATGCTTAAAAACAATTTCGCGTTATTTCTCATGTGTATCAATATTTTGTCACGCTAAATTAATCAGCATTCATTCACCCAACTCCGACCTTGAGTTTAGATTTCCACATTGAAATGTTATTCAAAGCGCATAAAAAAGCCATCGGTAACGATGGCTTTGATTTTAAGTTGTGGTTATTTTTATGGCAAAACTTCTACGCGTAAGGTTTGTACCGCATCATTTAGGTCTACTGCGCGAAGTAAATATGAACCCGGCGCAATGTGATTAAAGTCAGTATTAAATCCAGTCAAAGTGCGCTCTAATACAACACTTCCATTCATAGATATCAATGAAATATGTGTTAATTCGACGTTGGCCGATAGGGAAAAGGCGCCGTTGGAAGGGTTCGGATACACCTGTAGACCAGCAATGACTTGGGTTTGAATATTTGCCATTTGGCTTTGATGCACCCTCACAGGGATTGTCATTTCTATACTTTCTGCCGGAACCCCGTTGTCTGAAGCGTTTACAAAAATATGATATATGCCTTCTTGCAGACCTTGGGCATCGAAAGAACACGCTAAATTGATGTAATCGTTGTTGCTAACGTTTTCTACATAACTGAATCCAGTTGGGGCATCGCTTGAAATTTCGCAGGAAATTAGTTGGCCAAATTCTGGGGTCATTAGTGACAATGTAAATTGGGCGAGATTCATGCTTTTGTGAAGGGTGTCGCCGGTATATACATCGATCGTATCACAAATATTACTATTGATAACCAAAGGTGGGATGTTGGCGGCATTCATACCTGCAACATCAAAATAAACTTCTTGATCGTCTAAAAAATCAACTTGATCTGGAAATGCGTAAGGCCCATCAAACCCTGTTCCAGGCGCATCAAACTGACCTACTTGGAAAAAATCAACTCCGTTGCCAATGTTTACGCCAACGGTGGCAGCAAATCCCCCAAAGCCGCCAACTCCCGATGAGGCGTCACCTGTGGTCCATTGCATGTCTCCGTAACAAAATGAAATGTTATTATTACCGTGTATAATTGTATCCTGACCATTGGATATCACCAATTGAAAGGTGTTCGTTAAGTTATCGTTCATATCAAAATATCCAACATGGTCCCAAATAACAATCAGGGCGTCGTTGGTAACTTTGTACCATACATTTCCTCCGTTCGCAGAACGAGTGTCCACATCACCCCAAAAGGGAGCAATCATGTTATAACTTGGGTCTGGGAAAGGGTTGGCTGTAAATTCGAAATAAGGCGCTAAAAATGAAATGTTCCCATTGTTGTTAATGATTACACTGTCATATGTAGTTCCGTAGAAATCAAAACTGAATGGAAGTTGAATGTAGTTCGTTGATCCGTCGTCATTAGGGGCCATGGCCAAGGTATAGCTGTTGTCCAAGGTCAACATGCATCCACACATTCCATTTTTATTGGCTGCTGCATTAGGTTTAATCTTGTTTGGTGCCACTAAATCGGAAAATTGATACACGGTTCCGGTATTTAATTGACCGCTTTTTTTCAATTCATCGTATTCAGAAGTTGAAATACTTATGGAGTTTTTTTGAGCGAAAGAAGCTCCTGCCAACATCACGCAGAGGTAGATTAGTTTTTTCATGGCCGTAAAATTTAGGGTTTCTTATAGCATAACGAGGCAGTGATATTCGCGTTGCCTTAGGTCAAAAAAAAGCCCGAAAATTTCGGGCTTATCTTGGATTAATTACAACGTAATTAGTGTTTGGACAAGTAATCAGCTACTCCGTCAAAACTAGGCTTCATCGCTTCATCTCCTTTATGCCAATTCGCAGGACATACTTCACCGTGGGCTTCGAAGTACTGCAAGGCATCAACCATTCGAAGGGCTTCATCAACGTTTCTTCCCAATGGAAAAAAGTTAACCAATTGATGCATGACCGTTCCTGATTTGTCAATTAAAAACAACCCACGGTATGCAATCATCGGTCCGCTTGCAGTTAATGAGCCGTCCATATCATACTCGTATTCTCCCGCTAATACGCCAAATGCTTCTGATATTGTTTTAGAAGTGTCCGCCACAATTGGATAGGTTACGCCTTCAATCCCACCTTTGTTTTTTGGTGTTTGTAACCAAGCCCAATGCGATTCTTCCGTATCTGTTGAACACGCAACCACTTTTACTCCACGTGCCTCGAATTCTCCTAATGCACTTTGAAATGCATGTAATTCAGAAGGACAAACAAATGTAAAATCCTTTGGGTAAAAGAAAAACAAGACATGATTTTTTCCTACATATTGATCTAAAGAGAAATTATTTACGATTTCACCTCCATTTACTACTGCTCCCGCACTGAACGATGGAGCCTTTTTTCCTACTAAAACTGACATGTTATTTTAATTTATTATGTTACTAAATACAAAGATAAAACAAACCGAATTAGGTTCTGTTCAACCAAATGAAAACTATGTTAATTCTCAACAAAGTTAAGCATCCTGTGTTATCAATAAAATCAAAATAAATTATATTTACATAAATACTATCTATGATTTCTTTGCAGCAAATGCGGTATCTGGTTATTCTCAGTGAAGAATTGCAATTTTCACGAGCCAGTGAGCGCTGTTTTGTAACTCAGCCCACCTTATCAATGCAGGTTAAAAAAGCGGAGGAGCAATTGGGCTATGCAGTGTTTGATCGCGCATCAAGTCCGCTGTCGCTTACTCCCTATGGGATTGAGGTTATTCCTATGCTTCGTGAGATTTTGTCTGAGAACGATAACCTGAGGTTACTTAATGACCGCATGGCCGGAAAGATCAAAGAAGAGATTCGGGTTGGAATTATTCCCACCGTTTCTGTATACATGTTAACGCGTCTGTTTTCGATGTTCGCTGAATCTCTTCCAAATGTGCGTTTGTTGTACCTTGAGCATACAACAGAAGGCTTGATTCAAGAATTGGAAAAAGGAACGCTTGATCTGGGGATTCTAGCCGGCCCTTTTCAACAGGCAAAATATAGAACGGCGCCCTTGTTTACGGAAGAAATTGAAATCTATACGGCCCTAGGGAACGAACGAAGCGTCGATGTGCTGTCCTTGGATGGTCAGCAACCTTGGTTACTCAGTAAGGGGAATTGCCTGCGAACTCAAGTAATTAATTTTTGCAATATCTCAGAGACCGCTAATGGTCCAGCATGGGATTATATAGGTGGGAATATGGATTTATTGGTCGAAATGGTTAATATGAATGGAGGGTATACCCTGCTGCCGGCATCGTTTAAATCAGCCAAGGAGAATCCAACATTTCGTAAACGATTGGTCTCTCCATATGGATCACCGGCACGAGAAATCATCGGAGTTTTTCCTCAACGAAGTTACAAAACACCACACTTGGAACGAATGGTCAAGGAAATTCAATTGGTTTTCTCACAACGAATTGATGTGCCCCTGCACATCTTAGATTGGAAGTAAGGTAAGCGTTATTACTTTTTCATTTCTGCAAGGAAGTCATCATAGGACAATGGCTTTATCTTTAGGCTTGCGTTTGTTTTGAAATATTGGGTCAATTTTTCTTCAGCTAATTGATCGTAAATACTATTCGCTTGCTCTTTTTTAGTTAACAACTCGCGCGCAGAGGCTTCGAGTTCCGCGTCTTCTGGTGCAGGCATCCCGTATTGAGCATAGTTGCTAATCAATAAGCCTTTGGTAAATGCTAAGACCTCTTCATATACCAATTTGGTATCAGAATCTTTAAAGATTTTAGTTTGAATCAATTGCCATTTCAACGATTTTAAGTAGGCGTCAAATTCCTTTTCAATGTCCTCATCAGCGATTGGTGTTGTGGCACTTAATTTAATCCAACGTTTAAGAAATGCTTCTGGAAAAGTCATTTGCACATCGTTGATTAACACGTCATATACTTTCCGAGTCATCAATCGGTCGGCATCTCGTTCGAACATTTGCTCCAAATCTTTACTTACTCGAGCTCTTAGCCCCGCTTCGTCGGTAATCTCACCGTCTTGAAATAACTTAGCAAATAAATCAGCATTTAGTTCCGCCAATTCCATGCGTTTTATGTCCGTGATTTTAAACTCAAAAGCAACCTCGTTTGAAGGAAGTGTTTCGGGTGTTAACCCCAACAGGGAGGCCTTATCTGCATCATCTTTAGAAACGGTGCTCGGATCTAAGCTAAATTGATCGGCTTGTTTTTTACCGATTAATGCTTGTTTAGCATCCATATTTTCAATAAACTCTATCGATAAGGTGGTACTGTGACTAATTCCCCCAGATTTTAAAGACCCATCGGCTTCAAGTTCCGTAAAGGTACCTACTACTAAATCTTTTGGCCCAGCCTCATCAACGCTTATCATTTTTCCGTAACGTCGTTGGATGTCTTCAAGTTGTTGGCTTACCAATTTATCATCCACACGAACGGTATGATATTCTACTCCTTTTGTTAACACCGATTGGTAATCAAACGCGGGAGCCATTCCAATTTCGTAGGTAAATTTAAAGGTACCCGGTTGATCAAAAGATCCTTCCATGGCATGGGTAGCTGACGGAATTGCGTTTCCAAGAATATCCAAGGTGTTTTCACGAATGAATCCATAAACGCCCTCATTGGCAAGTGTATTCAATGTTTCAGCAAGAACTGCTTTCCCATAGCGTTTTTCAATGATTCCTGCTGGCGTGTGACCCGCACGAAAACCAGGGATATTTGCGTTTTTTCGGTGTTTTTCTAAGGTGTTTTTAACCTTTTGGCTATAGTCTGACGCGTTAATCTCAACAATAAGCAAGCCATTCAAGGCATCAATTTCTTGACGAATCACATTCATATAACTCTTAATTTTATGTTCAAAAAAAAAGGTCCCGAATTCACGAGACCTTGAAGGTGCGGATGGAGGGACTCGAACCCACACACCTCTCGGCACTAGATCCTAAGTCTAGCGTGTCTACCAATTTCACCACATCCGCTAAACCAATTAACTGCCCCGTTGAGCAAATTGGAGCACAAAGATACAAAAGAATTGAAAAGGAGCAAATCTGATATCCATTATCCCTGAATTTGAAACAGACAGGTCTAAAAGTAAACTGATCCTAGGAGTTGTGTGCTTTTAAGGAAACGCGAATTTTTTTCATGAATTCTGAGGCAAATACGAAGGCTTCAATTTCTGGATTATCCGTGGTAATGATGCTGTGTCGATCGCCTTCCCACCATTTTTTTCCTTGGTGAATAAAAATAACCTTATCTCCGATTTCCATCACGCTGTTCATGTCATGCGTAATGACGATCGTGGTTATCCCATATTCATAGGTGATATCCCGGATTAAGCTATCAATAACAATGGCGGTTTTAGGATCAAGTCCTGAATTCGGCTCATCGCAAAATAAATACTTCGGATTCATAGCAATGGCTCGCGCAATGCCCACCCGTTTTTGCATACCACCAGAACATTCTGAGGGATATAGTGCGTTTCTTCCCTGAAGGTTTACCCGATCTAAACAAAAGTCAACCCGGTCCTGCATCTCTTTCTTGGTCATTTTTGTAAACATCGATAGGGGAAATTTAATATTTTCCTCTACGGTCATGGAATCAAACAAGGCCCCTCCTTGAAATAACATGCCTATTTCCTGGCGAATTTCACTGCGTTCGCTTTTTTCCATGGTAGTGAAGTCTCTTTGATCAAATAAAATCTGACCTGAATCAACTTCATGCAGCCCAACCATTGATTTTGCTAACACAGATTTTCCCTGTCCAGATTGACCAATAATCAAATTGATACGCCCCGGTTCAAAGTCAGCGCTCACATCAAATAAGACTTGCTGCTTTCCAAACGATTTATTTACATTCCGAACACTAATCATTACAAGAGCATGAGTTTGGTGATGATGAAATTAGCAATGAGTATCACCACGCTGCTTATCACAACCGCTTTAGTTGACGCTTTACCAACTTCTAAAGATCCCCCTTTAACGTAGTATCCATAGAAGGAAGCAACGGAAACAATAATAAATCCAAAAGCTACCGTTTTGGTTAATGCATAAAATATATTGTAAGGGTCAAACCAAGAACGAAGTCCAAGAATATATGTTTCTGTAGTTTGCAAATCAGAAATCACCAAGGCAAGAAAGCCACCGAACATCCCTAAAAACATGGAGAACACGATTAGAATAGGAAAGTAAATAACGGAGGCAAGAATTTTCGGTAACATCAGGTGATTGATGGAATTAACCCCCATAATTTCAAGGGCATCAATTTGCTCCGTAATGCGCATCGTACCGATTTCCGAAGCAATGTTCGAACCCACTTTACCCGCTAAAATAAGCGATATGATGGTGGGTGAAAATTCCAAGATGATACTCGATTGTGTGATATAACCAACGGTATAAGCAGGAAGAAGCGGACTGTCCATATTCGATGCCGTTTGCAAGGAAATTACTGCCCCCATAAAGGTTGACATCAGCGCAACAATCGGAATTGAATTAATTCCAATGAATTGAACTTCATTCATGAACATGTTCCAAAATATGCTCATTTTTTTCGGTTTCCGAATCACCCAAAAGAGCATGATAAAATAGGCACCTATGTTTCGAATATATTTCACGTCGATAAAGGTAATATTTATTTTTAGCAGTTTGGTGGATGTATTTCCTGTTTATCTTTGGATCGGTGGAAAAAAGAATTAAATACCAACAAGCCTTTTTGAAATTTGTGCCTGCCTGCTTTGCAGATTTACTTGCGGATTTATTGCTTGAATCAGGGGTGCATTTTAAAATTGTAAAGGGTAGAAAAACCAAGTGGGGAGATTTTAGGCCGAGAAATGTGAAGGGAAAGCCACAAATTACGGTCAATGGCGATTTAAATCCCTATGCCTTTTTAATTACTACCTTGCACGAGTTTGCTCACCTACACACATTTCAGCAGCTCGGTTTGCGCGCAGCCCCTCATGGTGCAGAATGGAAGCGAAATTTTCACACGCTAATTTCACGGATTATTGATCACCCAGAACTCCCCCTTCCCTTGCGTGACGCACTGAATAAATCGTTTAGTGCACTCAAAGCTTCTTCCTGCACCGACATTCAGTTAAGTCGAGTGTTGGCGTCCTATGATCTGACAAATCCGGAAGAGGTTCCGTTAGAAAAGCTCCCAAAAAACACTAAATTTGCACTGAATAACCGCACCTTTCTAAAAGGTAACAAACGGAGAACTAGGTTTGAATGCATGGAGTTGAGTTCAAAACGAATTTACTTGGTGCATTTGATGGCAAAAGTTCAATACATTAACGATGGAGAATAATACATACAGTTTAATCATGGCGGGGGGCATAGGAAGTCGTTTCTGGCCCATGTCAACGCAGCAAAAACCAAAACAATTCCTGGATGTACTCGGGGTTGGTAAGTCATTATTGCGTTTAACCTTTGAACGCCTAACTGAAATTTCTGACTCCTCAAAGGTATATGTATTAACCAACGAGCGATATCGCGACTTGGTACTCAGTCAATTACCCGAATTAGATGGGGATCAAGTCATTTGCGAGCCTGAACGAAAAAATACAGCGCCGTGTATTGCTTTTGCCGCAGCGAAGATTTTGAGCTTAAATCCCAATGCGACGTTGGTGATTTCACCGTCAGATCATTTAATCATCAATACTGCTCGCTTTGTTGAGTGTATTAATGCCGCTGTTCAAGAAGCGAATTTAGGGCAATTGGTGACCCTGGGAATTCAACCGACACGTCCTGATACGGGATATGGTTATATCGAAGTACGGCCTAGCCAACATCTTCCTGGAGCGGTAGAACCCGTGCGTCGTTTTTGTGAAAAACCAAGCATCGATGTGGCGAAAACGTTTGTGGATTCCGGCAATTATTTTTGGAATTCAGGCATATTTATTTGGCGAGCAGTAGATATTTTAGAGGCGATAAAGGTATATGCCAATTCCTTGTATGAGGTGTTTTGCGGATCTATGGATTCTTATAATTCAGATACTGAAGCCTTCTTCATGCGGAGTGCATTTGCTGCGGCCGAGGATATTTCCATTGATTTCGCGGTCATGGAACATGCCAAAAATGTTTCTGTGGTGGTCTCGGATTTTGATTGGAGTGATTTAGGTACTTGGGGTAGCTTAATTGACCACATGGATAAAGACGACCATGGAAATGCGGTAGTAGGGGAAAATGTACATTTGTTTGAAACGAAAAATTGCCTGGTGCATCTTCCGAAAGATAAAGTAGTGCTTCTTGATGGAATCCAAGATACGATCATCGTAGAGTCGGATGGAATGTTGATGGTTTTAAGGAAGGATAAAGAGCAATCATTAAAGACTTACTTAAAGCAGATTGAAGATTCAAATCCAGCACTGTTCCACTAATGGTAAAAATCAGACATATCGAGTTGGGTGATTTTCCACTCTTGCTTGCGCCTATGGAAGATGTGAGCGATCCCCCGTTTCGTGCGCTGTGTAAAAAACACGGTGCAGATATGATGTATACCGAATTTATTTCCTCGGAAGGGCTTATTCGAGACGCGGTGAAAAGCGTCCAGAAAATGGATATTTTTGAATATGAACGTCCCATCGGCGTACAGATTTTTGGTTCTGATGAGGAAAGTATGGTTCAAGCAGCACAAATTATTGAGCGAGTAAAACCAGATTTAATTGATATTAATTACGGCTGCCCTGTTAAAAAAGTAGCGTGTAAAGGCGCCGGAGCAGGCCTGCTTCAAGATATTCCTAAAATGGTGCGACTCACGAAAGCGGTAGTGAATGCCGTTAAGGTTCCGGTAACTGTAAAGACGCGTCTTGGTTGGGATGATTCAACCAAGAATATCGTAGAAACGGCAGAGCGCTTGCAAGACATTGGAATCGAGGCCTTGACCATTCACGGTAGAACAAGGAAGCAAATGTATAAAGGAGAGGCGGATTGGAGCTTGATTGGGGCCGTTAAGAATAATCAGCGCATGCGAATTCCAATTTTTGGAAACGGAGACATTGATTCTCCAGAAAAAGCACGCTTATACCGAGACACCTATGGGGTAGATGGCATCATGATTGGACGGGCGTCTATCGGATATCCATGGATTTTTAATGAAATCAAACATTTTTTAGCCAGCGGTGAATTTATTAACCCTCCTACGTTTCAAGAACGGCTTGATGCGATCGAAGAACATTTAAACTTTAGCATACAATGGAAAGGAGAAAAGGTTGGAATTGCTGAAATGAAGCGTCATTATGGCAATTATTTTAAAGGGATTCCTCATTTCAAGACCTATAAGTCAGCCTTGGTTATGGCTAATGAATTGGAAGAAGTTAAAGAAATTATCACAGAAATTAAAACAATGTTCCTCACCGAAGAGGTATACTAGTTATTTTTTTGAATTCGTTTTTTTTATTCGTTGAATGTACTTGAGTACGGGTTTCACTGCAAAATCTACCTCCAGTGCTATGCTGTGTTTTTTTACCGTTCCCAATGTCAATAGGATGGGAGTTCCCTCGTAGTTCCAAAGAACGTAGTTTCCTGGGTCAGGAATTTGTTTCGGAAACGTAGACGCTGAAGTAAAGAAGTAGTATGGATCCGTATATTTCATGCTGAGTAAGGGGGAGAATAAAAAACGTAAACGCTGCGTTTCACTGCGTAAAAGGCCTTTCCCGAAGAGCTGATTGATAAAGCGTTTTCCATCATCTGAGGTATTATATACAACCGTATAGCCGGGCACTTTGATTGTTTCGAATTTAATTACCTCTCGCACATTAAAATCTTCATCAAATTCCGAAGTGATGATTCGTTGTGTGGCATTTACAGCGCCACCTTCCCTAAAGGACAAATCGCCTGCCCATGTGGCGAAAAACTCACGGGTAGGAAAACTAATTTTCTTTCCCATTTTATGTATTTTTCCAATGAGCTCATGACCGGTTTTAGTGGTGTTGAATTGTGGTGAAAGGTGGAGTTCAATGGCTTTCACATCTTGGCTTGACCGTGGCAGTCCAACTGATTTTGGTTTACTGTAAATCCCATGTGGAGCAAAGGAGTGCAAGTAACACTTGAGGTGTAATCCCGTGGTATCATTGTCATGAGCAAAGAGCCCAAAGTCGAATCCCCAAGATTGAATGCCTTTTCCTTCGGTGTAGATTACTAAGTTTTCTTTTCGGAAAGGTTTCTTTGATAAAAACCGCTTCCATTCAGGGCGTATTCCTCCTGTTTTTGATTGGCTTACCTCACTCAGGCGGCTCGAGAAATTTTTCCCAGAGTAGAAAAACAAGTAGTTTTTTTCATAGGCGACATAGATGTTTAACTCATTAAAATAAAAAATCCGAATGTCATCCGTAGAGGAATCGCTAAGCTCGGTATTTTTCCTGAAGCGATCAATTCCACCAATAAGTTTGGAAGAATCGTTTACTTGCATCAGCGCGCCCCACTCATCTCTTGGCTCATTAAAAAATAAATACACTTCAGTTTGTAAGTTTATTCCATGATGTTTTGCCTGTCCGAGAAGGAAATCTGGCGCTGCAAATTCTCGAATTGGCAACTTATATTTAAAAAGAATGGGATTGATTTCTTTACTGAATTGCAGGGATTTGAGCCGAATTAAATAATCCGAAACGGGTACTCGATCGATGAGCTTCGGATGCTTATTGAATGAAAAAAAATTACTTTTAGCTACAAGGATTCCGCCCAAAAGAGCAAGGAGAACTATAAAAAAAACACCTTTATTTAACGACTTCACGCTTATTTTGTTAGCAAGTACAAGGTGTTTAACATGTCTAGCAAATGCTTACCCGAGTCTTCCGACGACTCGAAACCATAGGATAATGATATTTCCGTATTCTGGAGGGTGGTCTTACCTGAGCGCAGTGACATCGTACCCGATTTACCGCGTAATGACTCCATGAGTGGAACCTGCTCTGGGAGTAGAAAGTCGGTGGGAAATTGATTGGCAACAGCCTTTAAATTCGCAAATCCACTCATTGAGCCTGCTTTTTTAATGGTTTTCAGGGTTTTATTGGAAAGCCCAGCTTTTCCGTAGCCCTCCGCATGATTTTTCGCCAAATCTTCATCGTTTGTTAGAATAAAAAGCCCATCGGTATTAATCATATACAACGGAGCAGCATCAAAAATCGCCTTGTTGTAGACCCAATAATTCGGGGTCTTTTCAAAATTACTGGTAATCGTACTCAAATGCTCTAAAATTAACTCAGGCACATCTGGTCTCCCCGTGGTAAAGCCAAGGGTGAAAATAGGCATTTCTTCTTCCGCATCGGTTTCACGTTCACCATATTCAAAGGTGTCTTCATTGTAAAAAAATTCAATTTTTCGAGTTTTCACCTTCTTAACCCCATTAAAGGTTCCAAACATGCATCCTTTGTAGGCGTCAAAAACAGCGTCTTTGTTGATGAATGCATTAGCGAGTTTCAGCGTTAAAACATTCATGGATAAGTCTATATTTTTCTCCTTTTCTAATAAGGGAAGCACAATCTCATATGCTTTGTTGTACGCATGCTCTAAATTTATGGTGTAGGTAAAGAATGCCGATTGATCCTCCTTGATATATTTGGCAATGCGCTTATCGAATTTCGCGTCATTCATTTCAAGATAAATCGAACCCAAAGGTTCGCTGTAGGAGGCTGTAATATTAAAATCTATCGATTGTGCTCCCAAAACAAGATCGCCGGTTATGATATTTCCTTGGTAAAGTTCTTGAATGTCAAGGTACAGCGAAGGCAATACCGATTTGAGGTACCAAAGGTTTTTAGCACGGTCAAAATTACGTTCGTTATCCATGTAAAAAACCCCTGCAACAGGATGGAGTAATACCTCTCGGAATGGTTGAGACAGGGAATAAAGAGATTTTCCTTCTTGGAAGAGCCCTCTAAATACTTCAGATAAATACTGGTGTTGAAGCACATACTGAATACTATCACGAAGTTCATTGTAGTTTTTTTCAAGAAGCTCATAAGAAATATCTTGGGCCATTAACTCATCATCGCTAAAGGCTTCGTTTTGATCAAATCCCTGGTAATATGGGGAGAGATTACCCCTCGAAAACCAGATGGAATCGGTCATGGACATCACATAAGACTCGATCGGTTCAACCCGGATTAGTAACCCGTTATTGTTTTTAATGACCAAGTTGTTAAAGAATGAGCCGTAGGCTTTCGCCCCATTGATTTCGCTAGGAAGCGGATCGAAATCATCAAACACTGAAAACAATGCCGCTTGGTCTGTAATACCAAATGTAAACCCCGAAACTTCCATGTTTTGGGTTTTTCCATAAAAAATATTCAAGCGCTGGTCGAAATCGATTCCCGCATCCTTGAGAGATTTGTTATCGGTAGACCCATCGAACAATTCTTGATGGATTTCATTCATGAAATCATAAGAAATCAGTTGGTCAACACCAATCTTTTTAAGTAAATCAAGGTTGTTTATACTAAATACAGTAACCGCTTCCTGTGGGATCATCAATTCCGATTTTTGCCCAAACATACCTGCGGACAGTAGAATGACAACGGAGAATAAAGTGTGTTTCATACCGCTTAGGGAGTTAACGTAATCGCGTTTTCAATGAGTGAATTATTGAGCTTAAGGTCGTAGGTATTCACTTGAAGCATGGAAGCAGTTCGAGATGGGTTTAGTTTGCAGTTTGAATTGCTCGTTTTTAAAATAGGCTTATCAAATCGGGTAATGCTGGTGTACGTACCGGATTTTAATAAATCCATTTCTGAGTATTCAAAGGACTTTACTTTGGAAGTTACTGCGGATGGAATTTCACGATTTAGGGTTTTACCATCCCAAGAAATCCAATCTTCTTCGATCGCGTATTGGTCTTTTTCTTTACCAAGGCGTATTAGAACACTTTTAATACCGGATTGTAATTGTGAAATTGAATTAAAATCAATACTTATTTTTAAAATAAAATCACTAGTATTAAGGTCTGTTTTCACCATGCTTATCCCCGGCTCCTGCGACAGTAGGTTCTTGAATTCTGTGATTTTTGCTTCAATTTCAGCCAAATCAGGGACTTTCTTACCATCTAAACTGTCGAGGGAAAGAATCGAATTCACTTTTAATTTACTGGAGCTTAGATTGATAGAGTATTTAAAGGTGCCTGTACCATCACTGTGGATGCTTAAATCATCAATGATTTCAATACATGAACTAAGGAGTAAGGGTAAGAGGAATAAAATGTAGGTAATTTTCATGGTTCGTCAATCACAAAATTAATACCATATCTCAGAATAATCGGGTTTGTTCCTCAATATTATTAACAATAGGCTGTTGCACAGCAGGTACGTTTGCATGTTGAGAGAAAATAATGCTTTTGGCAATAGGATGAGCACTCATTTCTTCAGGCGGAATGGGTAAGAAATGCTCAATTTTATTGGTGCCATTAAGGTATTGTTCTACCTGATGATACGGTAAAATCAAGGGCATTCGTTTCTTGCTGTTGTGAATTTCTTCCATGAGTGGGTTAGCCGCTGCCGTTATTATCGTAAAACACCGCAGATATTCCTTGGTTTCGGGATTGAACCATTCATCGTAAAGCCCAGCCATAGAGAATATGGATTGTTCTTTTGGATAAATAAAGTAAGGGATTTTAACTGCATTCAAGTGCTTGAATTCAAAGAACCCCGATGAAGGAATCACGCAACGATGCGTTGCTATTAATGGTTTGAAACTCGCTTTTTCATGAAGGGTTTCTATTCGTGCATTAAGGGTTTTACTCGCAAAATCAAGGGGGGTGTTTCCTCGATACCAATGAGGGACTAACCCCCATTTCATAAGGGTTATGCTTGGGGATTTGGTGATAATACGCCACGTTGGAAAGGAAAATCCATTCGCGTAATATACCGGTGTTTCAGGGGGCAGTAACTGAACAGATCGCTTGTAAGTTTGACGGAGTGTTTCGTTACTTGAAGTACTTGAGTTGCTATAACACATGCATTTAAAAACAGGTTAATGACGAAAATAATGATAATTTATCCATTACGAGCGGCACGCTTTCCTCTTCAATGTGTATCTGTAACATGGGTTCAGACTCCGAACTAAGATACCTTATATGCCAATTCTGCTGGTTGGCAATACTCATGAATTTCATTAAGGATACGTAATCACCAACGATCTGAAGCGTTTGGAATGCTTGGTGTGGAATTATTTCATTTTCTCGTATTGCGCCCAAGCACGTGTTTTTGTATGCGGCAATTAATCCGGGTACTCCTAATTTTGTCCCGCCATAATAGCGGATAACCACACATCCCACATGGATTAATTCATGAGACTTTAATTGTCCAAGTATCGGTAATCCGGCACTTCCAGAGGGTTCTCCGTCGTCATTTGCTCTTGTTTTTATTGGATTTCCAACTTGATAAGCGTAGCAAGCATGATCTGCCTTAGCATGCAATGATTTTATATGGTTCAGATTAGATTTGAATACGTCCTCATCAGCACACGGAAATAGAATTGCAGTGAATTTGGATTTTTGCTGTGTTAAGGAGAATTCGCTTACACAAGAAACCGTCCGTTTCTTAACGCTCAATGAGTTTTAATGAATGGTTAACTTCTTCTCTAGTTCCTCTAAGTACACCCGAAATTGCTTATCGGTTTCAGAAAGATTCACGACCGTTCTGCATGCGTGTAGCACCGTGGCATGATCCTTACCACCACAATGTGCACCGATATTCGCCAAGGAAGATTTTGTCATTTTCTTAGAAAAATACATGCTAATTTGACGGGCTTGAACCACTTCACGCTTCCGTGTTTTAGATTTCAGCATTTCGATGGGTAAATCAAAATAATCACATACAATTTTTTGAATATATTCAATAGAGACCTCTCGAGCGGTATTCTTAACGAATTTATCAACCATTTGCTTTGCCAGCTCTAATGAAATTGATTTTTTATTCAAGGATGACTGCATCAAGAGCGTATTCATCGCACCTTCAATTTCTCGAATGTTCGTGTTGATCGAATAGGCTAAATACTCAACCACTTCTTTCGGTAATTCAATCCCACTTGCATACATTTTCTTTTCAAGTATGGCAATGCGCGTTTCCAAGTCTGGAACATTTAAATCTGCAGATAGCCCCCACTTGAATCTGGATAACAAGCGCTGCTCCATCCCTTGCATTTCTACCGGAGCCTTGTCGGAAGTAAGTACGATTTGCTTACCATTTTGGTGCAAGTGATTAAAAATGCTAAAGAATACATCTTGTGTACGCTCCTTACCTGCAAAAAACTGAACGTCATCAATAATTAACACATCCACCATTTGATAGAAGTGAATAAAGTCATTGGTCGTTTGATTCTTTATCGCATCAATAAACTGGTGGGCAAATTTTTCAGATTGCACATAAAGTACCGTTTTACTTGGATGCTGTTCCTTGATAGAGAGTCCGATGGCATGAGCCAAATGAGTTTTACCCAAACCTACTCCTCCGTATATCAATAGGGGATTAAAGGCCGTACCTCCTGGCTTGTTCGCTACAGCATATCCCGATGCACGCGCCAACCGATTACAATCACCTTCTATGAAATTTTCAAAGGTAAAACTTGGAATTAAGTTAGACTCAATGGTCACTTTTTTTAATCCCGGAATAATGAAGGGATTTCGAATTTGATGCTCAGTTGCTCCAAGTGGAATGCTTTGGGGTGAATTTTGACCTTGCGAATTATTTTGAGTGGGTAATTTTACTGTGTAAGGCGTGGCATTTCGGTGATTGCTCTCCATAACAATGCTGTATTCCAAACTTCCTTCAGGACCAATTTCTTTCTTAATTACCTTACTCAGTAACCCAATGTAATGCTGCTCTAACCACTCATAGAAAAAATGAGAAGGAACTTGGATGGTTAAAATACTTTGGTCTAGTTTTACTGGAATTATTGGCTCAAACCACACCTTGTATGCTTGTAAAGAGATGTTATCTTTTATAACTTTTAAACAAGACTCCCAAGCCGTGGTATGATCTTTCAACATAATTTTTTTCTAAAACAATTAATAAATTCACCGAACTGATAAACAGCATTTTACGTATGTTAAATGCACATTAACTTTTGTTAAAAAGTTGTGAACAAAGGTTGATAGAAAAAACTGAAAAAAAAAGTTCAAACACCCTTGACTTTTAATTTTTTTTTACTTCTAAAAACATTTTTTACCACACCTTGAAATAAGAAGCTTGGAGTAGACAAATTTACAATACTTTAGATTGAGTTCCAAAGAAAAAGGACTTATATGCTATCATGAATTTATATTATTCCCATGTCTCTGAATTTCGTGTGCGTTACAGTGAAACTGATCGCATGGGTTATTGCTATCACGGCAATTATGCAACCTACTTTGAATTGGGTCGCGTTGAAGCATTGCGGTCCCTTGGAGTGGTTTATAAACACTTAGAAGATGAGGGGATTTTATTGCCGGTGGTATCCATGACTACGCAATTCAAAGCGCCTGCAAAATATGATGATTTCTTGCGCTTAGAGACCACGCTAGTTAGAACAACCAATTGTACCCTGGAATTTAACTATGTGTTGTTTGACCAAAATGCAACAATTTTAACCACTGCTTCAACCGTGTTAGTGTTTCAATCCCTACATCAAGCTAAACCCATTCGTATTCCTGAATTTATACAAACCATCCTGAAAACCTATGAAATCCACACGTAAGAATTTCGAACTCAGAACGAAGTCCCAGTTATTTTCTGATCATTTAATGATCAGTAGGAAAGGAGAGGAGCGGATTGGCGACTATTTAACCGTAAATAAACCCAAGCCACAGGTGATAATTTTAGGAATTAGCGAATCCATAGGTCCATTCGCGAATTATGGGCGCATGGGCTCGGAACATTCATTTAACGCATTTTTTAAACAATTTATTCAGTGGCCTTATCAAGGCCAATCCTTTGATGTCTTGGGTAATATTACATTTATCGGGTCTTTTCCTACGCAAGTAGAGGAGGCTAGCGTCTTGGTGGAAGAGCTGGATGCCTTTGTTTTGGAGGTGTTGCGCCTCAATGTGTCAAAGGACCAACTTCCTATTGTAATTGGTGGAGGGCACAACAATGCCTTGCCCCTTATGCGTTGGGCAAATGAGGTGAAAGCTTGTAAAACTGTAATTAATCTTGATGCACATACCGATTGCCGAGCCATAAATAGAAGGCATTCCGGCAATAGTTTTTCGGTCGCGTTGGAAGAAGGAGTGCTCGAGAATTACCATGTGTTTGGAGTTCATGCCTATGGAATTACACCATTCATGAAGGATTTCATCCGAAAACACCATGTGAACCTTACGTTTTTTGAGTCTTATTTTGGGGGGGAAGTCCTTGCTTCCGATGTTTTAGATGTTTTTTTACATGCTAAGGGTCCTGTAGGAGTTGATCTTGATATGGATTGTATGGCAAATATGCCTTCTTCCGCATCTTCACCTTCTGGGTGGTCTTTGGACGAAATAAGAAACATTATCCGACTACTTCCGAATCAACCATTGGCATATCTTAATTTAACCGAAGGTGCTGCAAATAATGCGGAGCAAGAACGAACCATTGGTCGCGCCTTGGCTTACTTATGCTTAGATAGCTTTACTCCTATGGAATAACTGTAATCTGCTCAAGCTGGATTACCGCTTCTGCAGAACATCCTTCAGGAGACATGGCTTTTGAAATCGTATAGCTGAATTGCACTTTTAGTCCTTTTTTCTTCATGCCATCCTTTAAGTTTAGCGGATAAACAGCATGGAACGGAACGGCTACTCCAGGATTTAATTCATCCTTGATTTCAATATACACGGGACATTGATTCTCATTGACATGAATAATTCCAACCCATTGGTTAGTACCCTCTGAAGGAGGATCAATTGTTGCTACTTTCGTTGATTTGCAGGATAATAACCCAAGGCTGATCAAAAGTGTTATCATTATTTTCATAGTCAAAGTTAAATAAAAAGGGGGACAAGTCCCCCTAATCTCAAATAACCTGTAGCATAGTTCATTTGAATTCAAACAAGTAAACGGCCGATTTTTAATTAGGTTACATGAGTATTAACATTTTCAGTTTGATAAAGAACTGACCCCTTTCCTATTTGAGCCTGCTTCGTGAATATTTTTGTCTCGTGATGATGTCAAATCGAAAACGAAAAGCACTGGTAGATTTATTGGAAGATCCCGATGAACGGATTTATCTGGTGATCAAACAAGTAATAAAAGCAGAAGCTCAGCTCATCGAGCCGTTTCTTGTGGAGGTATTATCCAATGAATCGGCCGGGATTAGGCAAATAAGTCGTGCCTCAGAAATCCTTCAGGCCATTCGCCTAGATGCTGTTTCTAATGAGTTATTAACTTGGAGTACTTCTGCAGATAAAGACCTATTAAAAGCCATTGTTGCCCTAAATAAGTTGGTGGATTCCACCTTAGACGATGCGCTTGTTCTACAACACATGGAGGCGCTTCGTAAAGATGTGTGGTTGGAATTAAATGATTATCAAACGGCATTTGAACAGGTAAAAATATTAAATCACATGTTTTTCGAGGTTCATGGATTTGAGTGCACGGAAAGCTTTCAGCGCGATCTAGCGCATTTGAATATTGGAACTGTTTTGACGGAAAAGAAGGGTAATCCCTTGATTATTGGTTTGATTTATTCGATTATCGCAAATTGGTTAGAAGTTCCAATCTATGGTGTTGATTTCCCAAAGATATTCATCTTGGCGCGTATGGATGAAAACAATACTTCTCTATTTAGCGAGTCTGAAAGTGAATATGGGGTATTGTTCTACATCAATCCAATCGGAAATGGTATTGTGTTCGACGAGCAAGAAATACGCTCATTTTTAAAACAAATCGAAATCGAGCCAGAGCGCAAATTTTTTGAGCCAACGTCGAATACCACCTTAATTAATCGATATTTATTGGCATTTGAAGAAGCGTTTCAATTTAAAGGCGATACAGCGTGTTTACAAGCGCTTTCTCAAATTAAAGCGATTTTGTAGCCTGATTTATTTTATTTGCCAACTGGCCACAGGCGGCATCAATATCTTTTCCTCTACTTCGCCGAACGTTCACGATTAAGTTTCTCCGTTCTAAAAATTCCCTGAAGGCTTCCGTTTGAGCTTCTGTTGCTTTCGTAAAGCGAGAATCACCAATGCTGTTGTATTCAATAATGTTGATTTTACACGGTACGCATCGCGCAAAAATAGCAAGGTTAGCTGCATCTTCGATTGAATCATTAAACGCATGAAACAGGATGTACTCAAAGGTAATTCTAGACCCGGTGCGTTCGTGGAAATAAATTAAGGCCTCACGCAATGAAGCCAAGTTGTTAGAGTCGTTGATTTCCATCACTTCACTGCGCTTTTTGTCGTCGGCGGCATGCAGAGAAAGGGCAAGGTTAAAACGGACTTTTTCATCCCCCAATTTCATGATCATTTTTGAAATACCAGCAGTCGATAAAGTGATCCTTCGCGGGCTTATGTTGAATCTATTGGGGTCGGTTAGAATCTCTAGAGCCGAAATGACGTTCTTGTAGTTGAGTAAGGGTTCACCCATTCCCATGAGAACAATGTTCGAGAGGGGAATCCCATAGTTTGTAGTCGCTAATTCATTGAGCACGACCACTTGATCTACCAATTCTCCGGCGCTCAAGTTTTTCATGAGTTTCAGCTTCCCTGTAGCACAAAAGGCGCAGGACAAACTACATCCGGCTTGCGAGGATATGCACGCGGTCATGCGTTTACTGGTGGGGATTAGGACTCCTTCAATTACTTGGCTGTCAATGGTGTTAAAACCACATTTTATAGTTTTATCGCTGCTTTTTTGAACGGTATCAAGCGCCAATCGATCAATGTGATAATGTGATTCCAGGTAGGCAATTAGTGGCGCCCCAATATTTTTCATGGAAGAGAAATTGGCAGCATGTTGTTTCCATAACCAATCAAACACCTGTGAGGCGCGAAACTTGGGAAAGCCTCCTTGTACTAGGGCTTCTGTTAATTCAACTAAAGAAAGATTACGAATATTGGGCTTTTCCGAAGGCATATTTTATCTAGAAAGCATCACGGGCATCACAAGCATTAGAATATGCTCTGCTTCGTTTCCACTTTCATGAGGCGTTAATAAACCGGCGCGAGAAGGTTCACTCATCGATAATTGCACAGAATCGGTTTCCAAATTTCCTAACATTTCGATAAGAAATCGGGAGTTAAACCCAATCTCCATATCATCGCCATCGAAATTACACGTTAAACGCTCATTGGCTTCGTTGGAAAAGTCAACATCTTCGGCGGATAATTGCAGTTCAGCACCAGCAATTTTCAGTTTTACCTGGTGTGTTGTTTTGTTAGAGAAGATCGCAACACGTTTCAGGGAGCTTAGGAAATGACTTCGTTCTATGGTAAGCACATTCGGATTTTCCTTTGGAATCACTGCTTCATAGTTAGGATATTTCCCGTCGATAAGTCTGCAAACCAGGGTTAAATCATTAAAGGTAAATGTAGCATTGGATTCGTTGTACTCCAACTTCACCGATTCATCTCCGCGTAAATTAGCCTTGAGTAAATTAAGAGGTTTCTTAGGTAGAATAAATGAGGAGCTAGAAGTGGTATTGATATCGGTTCTACGGTAACGCACCAGTTTGTGTGCATCCGTGGCAACAAACGTAATGTCTTCAGGTGAAAAATGACAATACACCCCGGTCATTACCGGACGCATTTCGTCTGTTCCAACGGCAAACAGGGTTTTATTGATGGCATTCGAAAGCAATTCACCAGTTACTTCAATGGAGCTGCTGTATGCTACCGTAGGCAACTTCGGGAATTCCTCACCGTTAAATCCAACCATTTTAGATTTACCATTATCGTAGGTGATTTCAATGGAATAATTCTCTGGGTTAACACGAAAGGTGCACGGTTGGTCTGGGAGACTTTTAAGAACGTCGAGAATAAGCTTTGCAGGGATGGCGATTTTGCCATCAGCATCAGACTGAACATCCAAATGGGTGATCATGGTTGTTTCTAAATCTGTAGCTGAAACCGTTAACTTATTTCCAGTGATATGGAATAGAAAATTATCTAAAATTGGCATTTTAGTATTGGTACTCAAGGCACCTGAAATGCTTTGTAGATGACTCAATAAGGTATTGCTGGATGTAATAAAATTCATAGCTTAATTTTCAACAAGCAAAGATAACAATACTTTATGAATTCTAGACGCCCTTCGCTCAATTCCCAACTTTATTTCGTATTTGCGATATCCGGGAAATAGATGTGTCCCATCAATAAGGCATTGAATACAAAATACTGGCACTTAACCAATTCGCCGTTTGGCAGTTCAGCCCAAAATAAATTCATATCCATTTCTACCATTTCTCCTACTTCATTCCGTTGTGGCACCTGACTTTTTATTCGATGCATGCGCAAGATGGTTTGTTTTCCTCCGCGTTCAGTGACTTTTAACTGAGAAAACAGGGGGCTTCGTTTGACGGAATCCACTTGTTTCTTGCTCAATTCGATATTGGGAAAGTTAAAATGAATTTTCTTAAAGCCCTGCAGGTATCGATATACGTTTGCCGTATCCAGTACCTTTAATTTTTTACCATGAGATCTCACCTCAAACCGACGGCCTAAATTCTTGATGTTAAAACTGAGTGCAGGGTTTTCAACGTTCTTGAGGTCCACAGCGGTAATGTCTTCTGTATTGAGCGCGAATATTTCGGTACACATCCAGCGCTTGCGTTCTGCAAAAAATCGTGGGCTAATAATGCCATTTAGGCCTTTTATTCGCATCATTACCGGGTCTTTGCTTTTTCCTTCATCGGCAGTTTCTAAGAGCATAATTTGGCCATAATGATCCTGCGCTGGCGGGCCAATATACCAGGACTTTGTCCATCGCCCATCAATAAAGTAAGACACCTTAATGTGCTGTGTGGCCATGAGCTCCGTGAATTTTGCTTTGGATTTTTCTGGGAGATAGCCCTTGAACTCTATAAGCTTAGCCGCCTCAAGAATAAAGGAAACGTTAGGCTTTGAGACACAATCACCGTTTTCATCATGCCATTGATTGCCATCTTGAATCAGTTCCATGTGCTGCCCATAGGTGTCTTCAATGATGATTTTTGAAATTCGGGTGGTGTCCTCTATCGCGAAATTGATCCACTCGGTATCTGAATTACCTTTGTTTTCAATAAGGTTCATGGCAAATACAGCGAGCGCAAGTATTCCGAGGAGCAATGCCATTAAACTAAGCAGTTTCTTATTTTTTTTCATCGATTGATGTATTTGCGTTTTCTTGAAAACATCATTACAAACGCCAACATGGCAACGAGTACAATGGGTAGAAACAAATTCAGGTATCGAATTCGTTCACCTTCGGCCTGCAGTTTCATTTTGTCCATTTCTTTAAATTCTATTTGACGGCTGCGGATATCCAATACACTATTATCCCCCATCATGTAATCAACGAGGTTTTGTATAAATTCTTGGTTTCCATAAATCACAGGCCGGCCATTTAAATCAGGCACCTTGCTGTATTTTAAGGCATTGAAAGGGAACGGTGGAGACGAAACGTATTCGTACTTACCTCCTCGAAAAACTGAGTCATAGGCATTGGCAATAAACTGACCATTTCCAACCACAAACACTTTGGTTTCTTTATTGCTTTTTATCTGTTTTTTTCTGTAGTTCACAGGAATGAATGCTTCCAGTGTATCCACCTTAATCAGTACATCGCGATTAATGAAGTGGGAAGGGATGTTACCCTCGGCCATTGCAGCGAGTGTAATTTTGTTAATCGGATCCGTCGGGTTTTCAACAAAGGCTGGATTTTCACCGAATATTTGAAAATCCATTAAACTGATTTGAGGAGCTAATCCAGACCGGTTTGCATTCGATGAGCTCGTTAAGATTTTGGTGAGTTTTACGCCGGGTGTTTCGATTAATTGCAGTTCATTCGCGTATTCAAGCGATACGGGGTCAATGTTCCGAGTAATTGGGTGTAGCGACGCGCTTGCTAACACGTGGTATGGCCAACTCAAGCTGCTTGCATTGTCCATGCGGACCTTCCGATACCCGCATATTCGGTCGAAAACATAGTTTTCATGAATGTTTATTCCATAGTCAAACAGCATTTTATCCAAGGTGAGATTCTTCCGAACAGAATGGTCCATAAAATTCTGCGCCAGTGAATCTTCGTGGTGAGCAAGTGTATTCATGAAGACCATTAAGCGACCGCCATTCATCACGAATTGATCTATAAAGTAAAGGTCCATAGCACTGAATGGCTGGGTTGGATCAGCGATAATTAATCCGTCAAGTTCGTTTAATTCATTCAGGGATTCTTTGGTGTTAAAGGTCAAGGAGGTAAGGTAGAAATATGGGCTTAAAACAGCCCGAGCATTCATGGTCTCGTGCTCATTTAGTTCTCCATGACCTTGCAAAAATGCGATGCGTTTTTTGTCTTTTTGGCTGATTTTTCGCAAAGCGGAAAGCATGTTATACTCAAGGTTATTAAGCGCATTTTCAAGGATCGGATTTAATCGATTCAATTCCATCGGTTCTCCATTTGGGGTACCGGGAAGAAATTGAATGTATGTTTCTTTGACAACCCCATTTGAGGTATAGGTTACCTCTGCACCTGGCCACAAGATCAGTTGGGATTGTACCCCGTTTTTTACGTATACTACTTTCGTTGGCAGTATCCCTTTTTCGAAAATTCCACGAAGGAAAAAATACTCCTCTTTCTTATTGGCATGCCCCTCATTTGGATTTATGAATTGGTATTCTATTCGATTTCCAGTAATGGATTTAAAGTCTTTTAACTTGTCCTCTATCGCGTTTCGAAAGCTTTGTATTTCTGCTGGAAGTTCTCCTTCTAAGTATATTTTTATGCTAATGCGATTTTCAAAGTTCTTTTTGTCTGCAAGAAAATTAGTCGTCCCCTGTGCTAGTGAATATCGACTGTCCTCAGTCATGTCAATTTTAACATTGATCAAAGCTCCAATGACATTGAGCAAGATGAGTACAGCAAGGATTCCGAGGAAGTACCCCCAATTAAAAAAACTACTCCATTTAATCTGTTTCATGGTTATTTTTTTAGGGTTTTAATCACGGTGAGTGAGGCACTTAAAAAGAACACGATGAACGATAGGTTAAATATAATATCCCCGGCAACTACAACGCCTTTTTTAATGGAATCGTAATGATTACTCAAACTGAAATATTGGATAATAAAATCAAGGCTTCCGAATTGTGCAAAAGACCCCAATAAAGACAAGCCGTCATAGAACATGTAGCACAAGGCTGTTGCCATGATGAATGCTACAATCTGACTTGAGGTTAAACACGACGCAAATATTCCGATGGAAACGAATGCAGCACCAAGTAGCAGTAATCCGAGGTAGGAGGTAAATGTAGCTCCTTCATCCACAATTCCAACGGGATTCCCTAAGTAATGAATCGATCCATAGTATACCAACGTTGGCAAGATAGAAATTAATAAGAGGGTTACCCCCGCAAAATACTTCGCGAGCAGGATGCCAAGGTCGCTAATAGGTTTGGTGAATAACAACTCAAGCGTACCCGTTCTCCGTTCTTCTGCCATCGATCGCATGGTAATTGCGGGAATCAAAATTAGAAAGATATAGGGTGCTGTATTGAAAAATGGAATTAGCTCAGCTTGAGCACTGTCTAAAATATTCATGTTTGAACTTAACATCCAATTGAATAACCAACATGCAATTAAAAAAATCACAATGAAAACATAGCCCACTATGGAGCTTAAAAAACTTCTAACTTCTTTTAGATAGAGGGCATACATAGACGTCCTGAATTAGTGAAGTTCAAAATTAGGATTTTTAATGAAATAGGAGGTCAACTTAATCTGATTTGACGCTTTTGTTCGTTCCTTCGAACTGCACGTGAAGGGTCCAAGCCTCGGCCTTACTTTCAAACATTGGTTTTATGGTGCCCCAAAGGCCGTTAAACGTTTCTGATAGCCTGTAGTTCTCGAGGGCAGCTGCATCTTCCCAAAGGCTGTAGGTAAAAACGATATTCGGACTCAAGTGGTCTTGAAGTAACTTCATTTCAATGCAACCCGGAAAATTTACAACCTTATATTTTACCTTCTCGAAGATTTCAAAAAAATCAGAAATACGGTCCTCTTTAAAACGTAGTTTAACGATTCGGGTGATCATAACAAGGAGTCCAGATTTCTTACAGAGCCTTTGGGGAAGAACGTAACGCGAACAGGTTCGCCCAACCTCATGCCAAATAAGCGGTCAGCACCACCGTTACCCCCGTTCGCACCCCGATTGATGGCGATTTCTAAGCGTTCGGTATCATTGAAAATGGCAACCCGTTCACTGATGGTAACATCATTATACGCTTTGGAGATTACATCAATGTCATAGTTTCTTTTTTGGTAACTAATGGTGAATGGAACATTTAACCCAAAACGCTCAAAATCATGTTTGAAAATATTCGTAATTATGTTTCCAAAATGATCAATGTGAATCACATTCCCTTGAATCATGTTGTGCTCAATAATCGGATTCGGGGTAAATGCTTTTTTGTAGGCATTCACTTCAACGGTAAAGTCTTTAAATGGAACCTTGTTAGCGATATTACTCGCTAAGTCTACAAAACAGGTCTTCATCATAAAAGTCCAAGATTCAGGTTCCTCTTCAATACGGACATACCTGTAGAGCGCTTCGGGCACCCCCTCTCCTAAAAATGTTCCAATAAACCCGTTGTCATTCGAGATGAAGAAATGACCATCATATGTCAAGATAGACGGATAGGTTAGCTGATTTTCTTGAGATGGGTCTGTAATTTTATAGGGAAGATAGGGTTCGGTATCAACACCAACCATATGAATGGTTCCGCGAGGAAATGATGCATAGCAACTTCTTAATTGGTAGGCTGCCTCAGCCACGTCAAAGGGCTTAATTTGATGCGTGATATCGATAAGTTGAGCCCCGTTCACCGCTTGTAATAGCCGGCCTTTCACAGAAGCCACATAAAAATCTCTCAATCCAATGTCCGATGTAAGGGTAATGATTTGCATTTTAAGAACGCAATGTTTGAGTTATTTTATAATTTTACCAAAAGTATAGTTTTTCAACACAATGTCGCCTGATAAATTGATTTTAATTGGAGTTAAGTAGTCGGAATATAGAACTCGGAGGGATAAATGCTGCTGCATTTTTTGGGGTAAACAATGAAAATCTAAAACATTTGAAAACCTTTTTCCCAAAACTTTCTATTGTAGCGCGTGGACACAAAATCGTGGTAAAAGGGGAAGAAGAAATTATAGATCAATTCGAAGTAAAATTAACACTGCTTCTGAGACATTTTGACCGATTCAATTCCTTGTCAGAAAACAACATCGATAACTTAATGCTTTCGGATGGTGAGAAACTTCTTCATACCGATAACGGTTCCGAAACCTTGGTGCACGGAAATGGCGGGGTAAAAATTAAAGCACGCACGATCAATCAAAAAAAACTCATAGACTCCATTGAAAAGAATGATATGGTCTTTGCCATCGGTCCTGCAGGAACAGGAAAAACTTATATGGCGGTTGCTTTAGCGGTTAAAGCACTAAAAGCAAAAGAAGTTAAACGCATTGTGCTCACCCGTCCAGCGGTAGAGGCTGGGGAAAACCTCGGCTTTCTTCCGGGAGATTTAAAGGAAAAACTGGATCCTTATTTGATGCCGCTATATGATGCATTAAGAGACATGATTCCACCAGAACGATTGGCGGAAATGATCCAATACGGGGTTATTGAAATCGCTCCTTTGGCTTTTATGCGCGGTAGAACCTTGGATAAAGCCTTTGTGATTTTAGATGAGGCCCAGAATACCACGATCATGCAAATGAAGATGTTCCTAACCCGAATGGGGATGACTGCTAAGTTTGTAATTACTGGCGATATGTCACAAGTAGATTTACCCGGAAAACAGCGCTCTGGACTGGCCTATGCGACCTCAATCTTGCGAGATATTGAGGGCATTGGTATCATTGAAATGGGGCACAGTGATATCATTCGCCATAAGTTGATTACAAAAATAATTACCGCGTTTGAAACCCAAGAACAAATAGATAAACAAAAGAAATATGATTAAGGCACTGAAAAGTCATGAGTTTAATTTTAAGGGTCAAACATCGGTTTATCACGGCAAGGTGAGGGATGTGTATTCCCTGTCCGACGGGCGATTAATCATGGTTGCTTCTGACCGAATCAGTGCGTTTGATCACATTTTACCAAGACCCATACCATTCAAGGGTCAAGTGTTAAATCAAGTGGCGACATATTTTTTAAAGGCCACGGCCGATCTAGTACCAAACTGGTTGCTTGCTACCCCAGATGCCAATGTTTCTGTTGGCATTGCATGCGAACCGATTCGAGTGGAAATGGTGATCCGCGGATATTTGGCCGGACATGCCGCGAGAATGTATAAAACAGGGAATCGCTTGCTGTGTGGTGTGCTCATGCCCGAAGGAATGAACGAAAACGACCCCTTTCCTGAACCAATCATTACCCCTGCCGTGAAAGCCGACGAAGGGCATGATGAAGACATTTCTAGAGAAGATATTATTTCGAATGGCCACGTTCCAGAACATATTTATCTTCAGATGGAAGCGTATACTAGAGCGTTGTTCGCAAGGGGCACTCAAATGGCTAAAGAACGCGGGTTAATTTTGGTTGATACAAAGTATGAGTTTGGCTTGAAGGATGGTCAAGTGATTTTAATCGATGAAATTCATACGCCGGATTCTTCCCGATATTTCTATTTAGAAGGATATGAGGAACGTCAACGAAACGGAGAAACTCAAAAACAACTGTCCAAGGAATTTGTAAGACAGTGGTTAATTGAAGAAGGCTTTCAGGGATTAGAGGGGCAGCAGATGCCTGAGATGCCCGATGAGTTTGTGACATTGGTTAGTCAGCGATACATTGAGCTCTATGAAAGAATCACGGGCCTAGACTTCGTTAGAGAAACGGAGACAGATATCATCACCCGAATAGAAAATCGGGTTTCTACGTACTTATTGCCCTAAAATCTCAACAATAGGGCTTCCGGTCATGCTGCCCATGCGTTGCAGGTTTAACAGGTGTACCAATGTCGCAGCAATATCTGTAATTGCGATGGGTCTAAAGATTTCTTGTGGCTTCATCCGCATTCCATACCAAAGCAGCGGAACATGGGTGTCATAGTTAAAAGCGGATCCATGTGAGGTCCCTTTGTGCTCAGATTTTTTACGGGATCCAACAGGCAGGTATCCCGGTTTGAGCATAAAGATTACATCCCCACTTCGTTCCTTCGAATAACCATTTAAAATCATTTGCATCCAAGCGTCATCAATGATTCCGCGTTCTAAATCGGAGCCTGTAACGGCGACTTTGACTTCAGGAAAAGTTCGGAGGATGGCAGCAACTTGTTGCTGTATCTCGCTGCGTGTTAATTTCAATGAATCTATCAAAGGAGTATTTAAGTAGATGTTTTGATTCTCTTCCGAAAGCATGAGATTATGGCCGTACATCGCAAGGAGTGTTTCTTCTACTGTGATTTTCGCCTGCGACATATCAAAATACCCTCCAGGTAGTTTTTCGTCTATTAACTGTTGTGGAACGGGCACTACAGCATGGTCTGCAGTTAAAAATACCACATAGTTGTGTTTGCCAAGCTTTTGGTCTAGGGTGCGAAATAATCGAGCGAGTTCAAGGTCAAGTCGTACATAAATATCCTCGATTTCAAGGGAATATGGACCAAAGGCATGACCAGCGATGTCTGGTGTGGAAAAACTAATACAAAGCATGTCTGTGGTCTCGTGCTTTCCGACTTGTTCACTTCCAATGAGTTCACATGCAAAATCGGTCAATTGCGTATTTGCGAATGGCATTAAGGTGAATAAATTGTAGTCTCCTTTGGCGTATTCAGAGAATTTGTAGGGAAATGTTGGGCTTTTTGAGCCTTTAATCGTGACCTCGTAGGGTGAATTATCTACGCTTCTAGAATACTCAGAAATAGGTTTTAATAACTCCCAATCTTTAATGTAATGATCTGCAGAATGCGATTGATTAAACGATTGTACCCATTCGGGTAATGCTTCCATATAATAGGAACTGGAAATAAACTTCCCACTGGTGTAGTCGAACCAATATGACCCGTCACTCATGTGTCCACCAGGCAGTGCTGCACTCCGGTCTTTTATTGAAATCGAATAAACCTTGGAAGATGGATAAGTGAGTTTTAGCTGGTCAGTAATGGTCATAGTTTCCAACTGATGCGGAGAAACTTGACCATATTTACTCGAAGGATTGCCAACTGGGTTTACTGTGCTATCAAAAACACAATAAACGGATTGTTGGGTACTTCGATTGTACCAGTCATTTCCAACAATCCCATGATTATATGGCGTTGTTCCTGTGTATATGGAGGCATGGCCTGGTCCGGTGTAGGTGGGAACATAATTGTAATTGGTGTTTCTACAATTCACGCCGCGGTCTAGAAATCGCCTAAAGCCGTCTGTTGAAAAATGATGTTGAAAACGATACAAGTAATCATAGCACATTTGATCAACCACTACGCCAACCACGAGTTTTGGCGTTTGAGCGAGGGTTATTAATGGAAAAAAGCAGGCGAAAAAAAGAAGGGTTCTCATTTTCCTTTTCCTTTAGAAGGTACGGATACCGGTGGATTTTTAGGCGCAGGAGATACTGTTGGTTTGCTCACCGGGGCGGGCTTATTCACTGGTTTTGATATATTCGGGGCCTTTGGCTCGGGTGTTTTAAAATTAATGCTTGGTTTGGCAGGCTCAGAACTTGGTTTCTGCACGGGTTCGTATTCTGATGGTTTTGGCGATGAATCTATCGGTTTTGTTGGCATTGGTTGAGCTGCATTGTCAGGAAATTTTGAAGGGGCAATAGTGTTTGAATTCACGATGGGCCTCCTTAATTTGTCTAAAATCACTCCCTCTGTTGCCGGTGGAGGGGTAGGAATTGGATTTGGCGTGAGATTCAAATAATGGGCATCAAAAATACACCCGTTCATTTCTGCCTCTGAGACTCCCATTTGTTGACATCGATTTCTGGCGACATCGCGGTTATTATTAGGGATAGCATTAAAGGTTCGTATCACACGTGGAAAAGACCGGTCCGTATAAAATGAAGTACTTAAACCTGGACGGTAATCAAACAGGCTATGCTCATCAGAAACGCGATGGATTTCTGCAAAATCTTTGATGATTTCGTTTTGATACCGTTGTTCAATGTCTTGAGATAAGGAGGCAAATTCCGGGGTATTCATTCCCATAAAACCCGTAAGATTATCGTTTTGACCGAATTGATTAACTTGAAATTCATCCGCTCTATTCTGGTTTGCATTTCCCAATAAACCCGTAGGCGCCGATAAATTACAAGAGGGAATATTTACCGTCAAATTAATAAATCCTCTACCCCCGCCTCCTCGATTGTCTATGATTACTTTTTCGCCTAAGGGTCCCGATACTACATAGTTCCTTCCAATAAGGCGGATGGTGCCTCCGCAGGGCAGGTAATAAGTGCGTCCTTCCATGCGAATGGGTTGTCCATTAAGCCACAAGGGTGAATTCGAACCGTCTGGAATATCCGCGGCATAGTAGGCTATTCGATCGTCATAAAGTTTAATGGCAACCGCTGTGTTTAATGAAAAATCATCACTTTGCGGTTTTTGTCGGGCTTGAACTTCGAAGTGTGTTCCGACCTTTGTTAAGACAAATTCACCAACCGTTTGAAATGAATAACCGGTGTTGTCATAGGTAACCAAGTGCGGGTCTCCAAAACTTCTCCCTTGTGCAGTTGCACATGCTGCGGAATTGTACAGCGCACTCATTAATTCGGTAAATGCATCCGATGGATTGATATTATCTAAGGTGTTTTGTAAGGATTCTCGATCTTCTATGGGGGCCAGTGAAAAGAGTTCTGCAGGAGTTAAATCCTCCGGAAATGTGCGGTCTGGAACAGCTTGATTCGTATGAATCGCATGAATGGCGTCGAATAACCACGAGCCGCGGATGGTATCCCAAGCAACCAGGTGTTGACGAATAGATTCATGGGATTGGATTCGTTGCCCATAACTGAGTATGGAAAAACAAATGCATGCGATATAAATAAACGGTTTCATGGTTCCTTATTTTGAATAAAATTTATAACCTACACCTTTGATGGTTTGTATGTATGAGTCGCCAATTTTTTCACGCAACTTTCTAATGTGAACATCTATAGTTCGGTCACCTACAATAACATCGGTACCCCAAACATTTGATAATATCACTTCGCGTTTAAAAACCATGTTGGGTTTGGATGCTAAAAGAGAAAGAAGTTCAAATTCTTTGCGTGGGAGTTGATGGGAAATTCCTTTCACGTGAACCAAATGGGTTTCCCGATCTATAATAAGATCCCCCTGAGGTTTTTCGTCTGTCACCAACCTAGAAACAGTTCGATTTCTTCTGATCAGCGCATTTATTCTACTTATGAGCACCTTTGGTCTGATGGGCTTTGCAATGTAATCATCCCCTCCCGCATCAAGCCCAGCAATCTGACTGTAATCTTCTGCGCGTGCGGTTAGAAAGCAAATAATGATATCTTTCGTTTCTAAATTTGATTTAATGTGCTCACAGGTTTGTATGCCATCCATCACCGGCATCATTACATCTAAAATTATTAAATCGGGTTTTTTAATCGCGATTCGCGCTAAAGCCATTTCGCCGTGTTCCGCTTCATCGGTAGTGTATCCTTCCTTCTCAAGATTGTATCTGAGTAAGGCCCGAATATCAGCTTCATCATCAACGATTAGTATATGTCCCATTTATTTCCGAAGGTAAGAAGTTTTCCTTGGAGGAAGGGTATGAAAACTGCAATAAACTAAAGATTAACAAATTTTTAAGAAAAAAAGAGCAGGGATTCGTAACTGATTTAAAATTTCACATTACCTTTGTAGCAGTAGTAGGTTAGGTTGATTAGTCAAGGGTCCTGGGTAACCAAGACTCTTGACTTTTCATAAATCAAAGTTCTTAAATTTGCCTACCATGAAAATCTCAATTTTACTTGCTGAAGACGACATAAACCTCGGGTTTGTTATAGCCGATCAATTGCGTTCGGAGGGATATCAAGTATCCTTGGCTACCGATGGGGTAGAGGCCCTGAAACGTTTCAATGAACAAGCCTATCACCTCTGTGTTTTCGATGTGATGATGCCTAAAAAAGACGGGTTTACCTTGGCAAAAGACATAAGAAAAATTAATAGCGATATACCTATTTTGTTCCTAACTGCTAAATCCATGACAGAAGACAAAATAGAGGGTTTCAATGCCGGTGGAGATGATTATCTAACCAAACCCTTTTCCGTGGAGGAATTGAATCTTCGCATAAAATCCTTGTTAAAGCGCGTAAATATTCGCACTGAAATTCCTGAAGAAAAAGTAATTAATGTTGCCAATTTTGTATTTGATACAGAGAATTTAACCCTTACCTTAGACGGAAAAGTTCAGTCACTTACAAAAAAAGAAGCGCAGATTCTTAAGCTTTTATTCAAATTTAAAAACCAAGTGCTTCCGCGTGAGGTGATTTTAAATACGGTTTGGGGTCAGGATGATTATTTTGTAGGGAGAAGCCTGGATGTCTTTATCACTAAACTTCGAAAATACCTAAAGGCGGATGAATCCATCGTGATTTTAAACATCCATGGTGTTGGGTTTAAGCTTGAGCTGCATTCATGATACTGCACATAGAAACATCAACCAAGGTTTGTTCTGTAGCGCTTTCCAATCAAGGTGTTTTGCTAGACGTTTTAGAATCGAGTAGTGATCAATTTATTCATGGGGAAGCCTTAACCACGATGATTCATGTGTTGTTGAAACGGAATGCCCTAGAGATCGAATCTCTCACGGCCATATCCACCGCCCTAGGACCAGGTTCTTACACCGGATTGCGCATTGGATTGGCAACAACTAAGGGTTTAGTATTTGGTTTAGGAATTCCGTTTATTGGCATTTCCTCGCTCGAAAGTTTGATAGAGCTTGCGCGTATAAAGCATCCATCCATGGCGATTGCAGCAGCGTTTGATGCGAGAAGAAATGAGGTGTTTCTGCGCGTACAACACGAGGAGAATGTCCTAATAACAGATCGCCCGGAAGAAATCAGTGGTGCTTTTATTCCGCCCGTTCAACCCTTGATGTGGGTTGGTGACGCCAATGAAAAATTGCGCGCACTGTTGCAGGTGGATCATCAGTTTTTCGACGATGATACAACCCCTTCAGCCAGTGGTCAAGTACGCCTCTCTTTTGAACGATATTCGGCAGGCATGTTTGAGGATATTCATGCAATTAAACCAAATTATACCAAAGCGTTTTACACCACGGCGCCCTCAACATAACATTCATGGAGTATTTTTGATAAAAAAATGTGTAATAGTCGGGAAATCTAACAATGTCTGTTAACTTTGTGGAAAGTTTGCACGGATGACGCCGAAAATTGATACCCAGATTGCTCAGTTAAGAACCATTTTTCATCAATTCAAAGCAAAAATTGAGCAAGAACGAAAAACCGTTGAACAGTTAAATGTTGAACTGGAAGATGCCAAAAAGGAAGTAGAACGCCTAACCATTGCGCATCAATCGTTCCAGCAAGAAATCACCCGATTAACTGCGTTGGCCGAAGCAAATAAAAAACAACAGGCGATTGAACCAAATTTGTTCAGTGGATACTCACGAAACGAAGCGGAAATCGACGCGTTGGTAAAGGAAATAGATTTTTGTATTGCCCAGCTAAAGAATAACAATGGCTAAAGTATCCTTGAAACTAGATATTGCCGGAAGAACCTATCCGATTTCAGTATTAGAATCTGAAAAGGAAAAGGTACTAAGCGCTGCGAATGCCCTAAACATATCCATTGAGGCACTTAAGAAGCACTATGCAGTAAATGATCAACAGGATTTGTTAGCAATGGCTTCGTTACAGTATTTAATGAAACCAACTACGGATTCACAACCGGATTTTAGTCTCATAGAACAGAAGCTAAGTGATTTAACGCAAGAGGCACAGGATTTAATCTAACAGTTCTTTTTACCAACCCTGAATTTTAACAATTTAATACAAGGGAATGGACGTACTAGGAATAATTATCGGACTTGCAGTTGGAGGTGGCGGTGCATTCGCTGCACAACAATGGGTGGTAGGAAACAAAGTAAAACAGCGCATCACTGACGCTGAGAACGAGGCGGAACGCATCAAAAAAGAACGCGCGTTGCAAGCAAAGGAGAATTTCCTGAAACTTAAGGAAGAGCATGAGAACAACATCAAAGAACGCGAGCGGCGCACGCAATCAAACGAAGATCGAATTCGGGGTAAAGAGAAATCCATCAACCAAAAATTAGAAGACTTAACCCGGAAGGAAAAAGACCTTGAACGAACCCAAGGAGAATTAACTCAAAAAAGCAGTAGCCTAGAAGGTAGAATGCAGGAGCTTGATAAAATCCAACAAAAGCGAGTCGCTGAATTATCAAAAATCAGCAGTCTTCAACCGGAGGAAGCGAAGAAAATACTCATGGATGCCCTAGTTGATGAGGCAAGAACGGCTGCGATGGTTCAAATTAAAGAAATTTCTGAAGAAGCCAAATTAAACGCGAACCGTGAAGCGCGAAGGATTGTAATCCAAACCATTCAACGCGTAGCTACGGAACAAGCCATTGAAAATGCCGTTTCTGTTTTCAACATAGAATCGGATGAGGTTAAAGGGCGTATTATTGGTCGTGAAGGGCGGAATATCCGCGCCTTAGAAGCAGCAACGGGCGTTGAGATTATTGTAGATGATACCCCAGAAGCGATTATCTTATCTTGCTTTGATCCCATTCGTAGAGAGATCGCACGCCTTTCCTTACATCAACTCGTTTCCGATGGCCGTATACACCCAGCGCGAATCGAAGAGGTTGTAGCTAAAACTAAAAAGAACCTAGATGAAGAGATCGCCGAAACAGGCCGACGAACCTGTATCGATTTAGAAATCCATGGCCTACATCCTGAGTTAATGCGAATGGTTGGACGCATGAAGTATCGTTCATCTTATGGTCAAAACTTACTGCAGCACTCTCGCGAAGTAGCGAATCTTTGTGCCATCATGGCTGCCGAATTGGGATTAAATGTGAAAGTGGCAAAACGAGCAGGATTGTTACATGACATTGGTAAAGTTCCGGATGAAGAACCAGAATTACCACATGCCATCTTAGGGATGAAAATCGCTGAGAAATATGGCGAAAAACCCGATGTATTAAATGCCATTGGAGCGCACCATGATGAAATCGAAATGAAAACCTTGATTTCTCCAATTGTGCAAGTTTGTGATGCAATCTCTGGCGCTCGACCAGGTGCTCGACGAGAAATTGTGGAGGCCTACATTAAGCGCATTAAAGAACTTGAAAACTTAGCGCTATCTTATGATGGGGTTGGCAGTGCTTATGCCATTCAAGCAGGTCGAGAATTACGGGTCTTGGTTGAAGCGGAGAAAGTAACCGACCAACGCGCGGAAGAATTATCTTTTACGATATCTCAGCGAATTCAAACGGAAATGACGTATCCAGGGCAAGTAAAGGTTACTGTAATACGAGAAAAGAGGTCTGTGAACTATGCTAAATAACTCATGCTATCCTCGGATTTAAAATTCATCGCAGGCCCTTGCAGTGCAGAGTCCTACGAACAATTAAGATCGGTAGCGAAACAATTACAATCCGTTAATTTATTTGCGTTTCGTGCAGGTGTTTGGAAACCGAGAACACAGCCGGGCGAATTTGAGGGAGCCGGTGAGATTGCACTATCTTGGATGCGTGATATTCAAGCAGAATTCGGTGTAAATGTCCTCACGGAAGTAGCCAATTCTTCCCATGTCGAAAGCGTATTGGCGCATGGGTTTAATCTCATGTGGATTGGTGCTCGCACCACTTCAAATCCTTTTTCAGTTCAAGAATTAGCCGATTCCCTACAAGGAACGGAGGCTACAATTTTAATAAAAAACCCTACAAATCCAGACCTTAAATTATGGGTGGGAGGAATTGAGCGCTTATATAAAGCGGGAATCAAAAAGGTCATTGCCGTTCACAGGGGATTCTCAACCTATGATAAACAAAAATATAGGAACCTTCCAAATTGGCAGATTCCAATCGCCTTGCGTGCAGAGTTTCCTGGTCTAGAAATTATTTGTGACCCATCCCACATCTCGGGTCTTGCCAATAACGTGTTTGAAGTTTCACAGAAAGCTATTGATTTAAAATTTGATGGGCTCATGGTTGAGGTACATCCAGATCCCTCGATCGCTAAAACGGATGCCAAGCAGCAAATAACCCCAGAAGCCTTTAAGAGTCTATTGGTTAATTTAATGGTGCGCAGTAGACAAGCCATTGATCAAGAAGAAATCAGGGAGCTACGAGCCAACATCTCGATACTGGACCATCAAATCATTGAGGTATTCGCCAAGCGCATGGAGCTCGTAGAACAGATAGGCCATTACAAAAAGCGCAATCATATTGCAATTTTTCAACCGAATCAATGGGAGGAAGCCTTGGCCAAGTTTTTAAAACTTTCGGACGATGCAGACTTATCAAAGGAGTTTGCCGCGGAGGTATTTAAGTTGATTCATCAAGAATCCATCGATATCCAATCTAGCATATTACGCAATTTAGAGTTAGGTGATTCAGCTTCCTAAGGTCCATTTACCCGCAGTTATGGAAGCGCCGGTTTCCAAAAGTCATATGCAACGAGAACTCCTACTTTCTTTGTTGGCAGATTCCCCTTCGCAGTTATTAGGAAATTTTGAAGACCTTCCGGATGATGTGCAGTCGGCCATTCAGTGCATATTGCGCTTTGGTGCCCAGGTCAAGGTAAACGGCAATCATATGGAGATTTTTCCTCCAGTTCCCGCAGGGATTCAAGAGGAACTTTCGCTTCATGTGGGTGAATCAGGGTTTTTAATCCGAAATGTGGTATCCATTGGATTTTTATTTGCTCGTAAACTTCGAATTCATGCGGAAGGTACCCTACTGAATCGGGCACTTCACTTTAATGAGGAGTTATTATCTCAACTTGGCCTAGTTCAACATTCTAGAGTAGGGGAATGGCCCTTGATTCTAGAACAAAAAAGACCGATACATCAGGAAATCGAGCTCGATGCATCCACTACTTCTCAAATCGCTTCTGGCGTCCTTATCCGATTAGCCTGTGCTCAAGGAGATCGGAGACTTTGTTTATCAAACCTCGTGAGTTTACCGTATTTCGAAATGACTCTTGAGCAATTAAATAACCGAGGTCTTCACCTGAGTTGGGATGAACGCTGTATCGCGATGCATGGTCATAGCCCCATTCAAGGCAGCGCCATGAGGATTCAAGGAGATTGGAGTGGTGCAGCAAACCTGTTGTGCGTTGGTGCCATTACAGGATCGATTACTGTGCGTGGATTACAGGTCAATACAAAGCAAGCTGATGAGCGAATTCTGGATGTATTGAAAGCATACGGGGCGGATATTCAAATTGAAGGGGATACCATTTCCGCGAGGCGAGGCGCTAACGCAGCGATTTCAGTGGATGTAACCCATTCGCCGGATTTATTTCCACTGTTGTGTGTATTGGCAGCTTCGGCAGTAGGAAAATCAGTAATCATCGGTACAGAACGCCTAAAAACAAAAGAATCAGATCGTTTACAATCATCTATTGCCATGCTCGACGCACTCGGTACCGAATATAAATTATCGGGTAATAAAATTTTCATCAACGGAGGAATTAGACATAAACAGGTAGACATTGAAACGTTTAATGATCATCGAATGGTGCTAGCCGCATTGGTGATCGCTGCCATGGAGGGCATGCAAGTTTCAATTTCTGAACTCACTTCTCTAAGTAAATCGTTCCCTCAACTGAAACTTTTATTGAAATAATAAGTATATTCTTTAAAATAATTAATTATGAAAAAAATCTATGTTTTAGTTTTTACAATCATCAGTGGAATGTGCGCGCATGCTCAAATGATGCAAGGTTCGTTCTCGATAGACCCGTATGTAGGTGTTCCTAATTGGGCTAACTCTTTGTTGTATAATCAATATGATGGAGTTGAGCAGAATGTTCAAGAGTATAGAGCAGTTGGAGGTATGCTTTCCTACGGCGGGAGGTTTGAATACATGATGAGTGATAAGGTTGGTATTGGTGCCGATGTAAACTATGAAGTTTCTGGATTTGCGTTTAAGTTTGAAGATCAAGTGTACGCACCTGATGGCAGTGGACTTGGTGGACTTACCACGTATGAAGCACAATATAAAGCCAAGAAACTACGCGCTATGTTGCGTTTGAATTATCATTTTGTGCAATCCGAAAAAGTGGATATGTATTCAGCCTTTGCGGGAGGATATAAGAGTGTGAATAGAACCTGGGAAACCAATCCAAGTCACCCAAATTATCAGGATGCGAATGCGAAAGCATTAATTCCTGTGACCTTAAGAATTGCAATCGGCGCAAAAGTATATTTTACCCAAAACATTGGTGCTCATATAGAGTTGGGTGCTTTTGGTGGAGGCTTACTTCAGGCGGGACTTTCAGTAAAGTTCTAAGTAAATACGATCGATACAAAAAAAGGGAGGCAAGCCTCCCTTTTTTCGTGCTATTAATTTCGAATTAATTCTCCATAAGTTTAATCAAGTTCAATGCAGACCCTGCTTTAAACCACTCGATTTGCGATTGATTGTAGGTGTGATTCAAGATTATATCATGATGTGTTCCATTCTCATGACGAATTCGCATGGTTAATGGTTTTTCCGGTGCAAACGATGCAAGATCAATAAAATCAAATTCATCATTTTCCTGAATCAATGCATAATCAGCCTCATTGGAAAAGGTTAAGGCCAACATTCCTTGTTTTTTCAAATTCGTTTCGTGAATCCGTGCAAAAGATTTTACAATGACCGCGGAAACACCCAAGTGTCTTGGTTCCATCGCAGCGTGCTCTCTTGAACTTCCTTCCCCGTAATTGTGGTCTCCTACAACAATGGATGCAACTCCTGCGGCTTTGTATGCGCGTTGAACTGCCGGTACCTCTCCATAGCTATTGGTGAGTTGATTTTTTACCTCATTGGCCTTCCCATTAAATGCGTTTTCAGCACCTATTAGAAGGTTATTTGAAATGTTGTCTAAGTGCCCACGATATTTTAACCACGGTCCAGCCATGGAAATATGGTCGGTTGTACACTTTCCTTTTGCTTTAATAAGAAGCTTTGCTCCCATAATGTTCTTACCATCCCAAATAGGAAAGTTCGCTAACAATTGAAGGCGTTGAGAGTCCGGAGCTACAACAATTTCTATCTGGCTCCCATCTGCTGCAGGCGCTTGATATCCATTATCTTCAACGGCAAAGCCTTTCGTGGGTAATTCATCGCCAACAGGAGGCGTCAACTTAAAGGGCTTACCATCCGCACTGATTAAGGTATCGTTTAACGGATTAAATCCTAAATCTCCCGCAATGGCTAAAGCGGCAACCATTTCAGGACTGGTAACGAATGCATGGGTGTTTGGATTTCCATCGGCACGCTTTGAGAAGTTTCGATTGAACGAATGCACAATGGTATTTTTTTCTTGTTTTTCAGCACCTGCTCGATCCCATTGACCGATACAAGGACCACACGCATTGGTAAATACTTTAGTTCCCATTTTCTCGAAATCAGCGAGGATGCCATCGCGTTCAGCGGTGAATCGAACTTGTTCTGAACCTGGATTAATTCCGAATTCTGCCTTGGGAGTAATTCCGTGCGCAACAGCTTGCTTAACGATGGAAGCTGCGCGTGCTAAATCTTCGTACGAAGAATTCGTGCAAGATCCAATCAATCCCCATTCTACGTCCATCGGCCACCCATTCTTTTCTGCTTCGGCTCGCATTTTAGACACAGGTGTTCCTCGATCTGGAGTGAACGGGCCGTTGATGTGAGGTTCTAACTCAGAAAGGTTGATTTCAATGAGTTGATCGAAATATGCTTTAGGGTTTTCATAAACTTCCGCATCTCCCGTTAGATGTTCAGCAATTACATCGGCAGCGTCTACAACGTCTTGACGACCGGTTGCAATTAAATAACGGCGCATGGAATCATCGTACCCAAAAGTAGAAGTGGTAGCGCCAATTTCAGCGCCCATATTACAAATGGTTCCTTTACCGGTGCAAGAGAGTGATTGAGCTCCTTCCCCAAAATACTCAACGATGCATCCAGTTCCACCTTTCACAGTAAGAATATCAGCTACTTTCAATATAACATCCTTGGCGGAAGTCCAACCGTTTAATTGTCCTGTTAGTTTAATGCCAATTAATTTCGGAAATTTCAATTCCCAGGCCATTCCTGCCATGACGTCAACGGCATCAGCACCCCCAACACCAATGGCCACCATTCCTAATCCACCGGCATTTACCGTATGTGAATCGGTACCAATCATCATACCGCCTGGAAATGCGTAATTTTCCAATACGACCTGATGAATAATTCCAGCGCCTGGTTTCCAAAAACCTATTCCGTATTTATTCGAAATAGAAGACAAAAAGTTAAATACCTCATTGTTTTGATTCAATGAGTCTTGTAAATCTTTACTCGCACCAACTCGCGCCTGAATTAAGTGATCTGCATGCACTGTTGAAGGCACGGCAACTTGTTTTTTGCCTGCTTGCATGAATTGCAATAAGGCCATTTGTGCTGTGGCATCTTGCATCGCTACGCGGTCTGGAGCAAAATCCACATAGGAAGCACCTCGTTTAAACGCTTCCGAAGGATTTCCATCCCACAAGTGCGCATACAATATTTTTTCCGTTAGGGTTAACGGTTTATTGAGTATTTTTCTAGCCGAATTAATACGCTCAGGATATTTTGAATATACCCGTTTAATCATGTCAATATCAAAAACCATAGTAAAATTTTTATTAGCGCAAATTTACTCATTTATCCCTAATTCCCCGCCCATATTTCTGCGAATTCATGCATTTTTCACATAGAATTTTAATGTAATTTTGATTCATGTTTGAGGAGCTCGTTGTTTTTGACCTTTCTACGGTATTAGCCGGACCATCCGTCGCTACGTTCTTTGCCGAACTGGGCGCTAAGGTTACCAAGATTGAACATCCTGAACACGGAGACGTGACCAGAACGTGGCGCATTCCTGGTGAATCTCAAGAGGTAACTAGTTACTTTTCAAGCATCAACTATGGTAAGGATTACCTATGTAAAGATCTAAGTCAAACTGCAGATTTTGATTGGTTGATGAATGAGCTCAAACGCGTGGACGTATTAATCATGAATTTCAAACCCAGCGATTACACGAAGTTTAATTTGTCAAAAGAGGCCCTGCTTGCCATAAATCCAAGGCTAATTATTGGATCGATTTCTGGTTTTGGAGATGATTCCGATCACATTGCTTATGATTTAATTCTTCAGGCAGAAACAGGTTTTATGTCGATGAATGGCGAGGCGAATCATCCGCCATTGAAAATGCCAGTCGCACTCATTGACGTGTTGGCAGCGCACCATTTAAAAGAAGGCCTTTTACTCGCCTTAATGAACCTTCAAAAATCGGGAAAAGGGTCTTGGGTTAGTGTTTCATTGTACAACGCAGCAGTGGCTAGTTTAGTAAATCAAGCTTCCGCCTATTTAATGAATGGGTTAATTCCAAAGCGAATAGGAAGTTTACATCCAAACATCGCCCCCTACGGAGAAGTCTTCTCTACAAAAGATGACAAATTGCTCACGTTTGCTATTGGCTCTAATCGTCAATTTAAGGCGCTTTGCGCCGTTCTTAATTGTGCTGAACTTGCAGATAATTCTCGGTATATATCCAATGAAGAACGTGTTAGGAACAGGAGTGATTTATTCAGTGAATTAGCGCCCTTTGTTTCACGAATTGAAGCGGAAACCTTGGAGGCTTTATGTCATGAACATCATATCCCCGTTGGGATCATTAAATCCCTAGATGAGGTATTCAGCACTCCGAACGCAACGGATTTGATTCGTCAAGAGCTACAGGGAACCACACACACCCAACGGATGTCACAACTTGCTTTTAAATGGAAATAAGGGAGCCGAAATCAGCAGCGGATTGGGCTTGTTATTACGCGCTTCGATATCGAGTACTTAGACAGCCCTGGAATCAACCCATTGGATCAGAACGAGATGATTTTGAATTTGATCATATGCATTTTGCGGCCTTTGAAGCCAATGAAATTGTTGGCGTTGGTCGCTTAGACTTTATCCAACCAACGACACGGCAAATCAGATTTATGGCGGTTGAACCCAGCGGTCAATCCAAGGGAATAGGGGCAAGCTTAATGCGACACATGGAAGCAGAGGCTTGGGATTCAGGGGCGATTGAAATCATCCTGCATGCACGAGAAAATGCCCTGGGATTTTACGAGAAACTGGGCTACGTTTGTGTCGAACCGTCTCATTTACTCTTTGGCGAAATTCAACATTTTTTAATGATAAAGAAAAAGGGATAGCCGTTGCCATCCCTTTTTCCAACCCTAAACCTAACTATTACAGTACAACGATGCGTTGTGTGTCTGCAATTCCTTCATTACTGTATAAATTAACCAGATACGTTCCTGAATTCAAGCTGTTCAATTCCATTGAATTAAGTCCATGTATATCTTTTTGGTAAACAATTCGACCGTTATTATCAATTACCGTCAATTCAACCATTGCTTCTTCCCATCGAACCGTTGCATTTCCCATGCTCGGATTTGGAAATACAGTCATGTTATTTGCAGACACTTCTGTTACACTATTTGTTTGATTATTCAATACAATGACCTCTAAACTGTTCATACATCCGTTTCCATCAACCACCGTTACTTCATAGGTTCCTGCGGTAAGATTCGTTTGGTCTTCAGTATTTACGCCATTAGACCATAGGATAGTATAAGATGGAACACCACCGTCAACCGTTAATTCAATCATTCCGTCGTTGCCTTGTATTTCATCAGTTGCTATGGCATTTAACGTAATCTCAGTAGGCTGAGCAAGGGTATAGCTGCTTTGCGAAACGCATCCATTTGCATCAACTACAGTTAATCGATAGGTACCAGCCCCCAAATTATTGATATCTTGAGTCGTTGCTCCGTTATCCCATGCATAAGTAAATGCAGGGTTTCCTTGAAGAACACTCACATCGATTGAACCATTTGCTTGTCCGAAACACTGAATTTGAGTCACGACCCCATTCACTTGAACTGCAACCGGCGTATTCACTGTAAAGGTAGTATCTGAACTACATCCGATGGCATCAATCAAGGTTATCGTGTAGATTCCAGTTTCAATACCTGTTTGTTGAAGCCCAACCAGTCCATTGGACCACGTTGCCGATACATTGCCAGTAACGTTTGATGGGTTTACGCTCACGGTTGAGCTAGTACTCAAACATGATCCTTGAATAGAGACATTAAAAATGGCTTCATGCGTATGGTTTTGAGCCATCAGTACCGCTGCCGCTGCATTGAGTCGACCACTGCCAATTTTACCGGCATACAGAGGATTTAACGCATCAATATTAATTGCTGAATTCTTAAGGATGAATTCGATGTCTAGATTTCCTAAGCATGGATTTATCGCAAGCATTAAGGCAACAGTACCTGTGACGAATGGTGCAGCGTAGGAGGTACCAGAACTGTTTAAATACCAGCCATTCGACGGAACAATTGCTACGTTGTAACCCGGTGCCGATAGGTCTACCATTTGGTTGTGCTGGTGAGTAGTAAGCGGGTCTCCACTCACTTGTTCATGATTGTCTAAATCACCAATACTGGTTACGGCAAATACATGCGCATAGGCAGCAGGATATACTAACGCATCTGCTGAGCTGCAGGTATTACCATTTCCGGCTGCTGCAATGATGAAGGTTCCGTTATTATAAACTTCGGTTACCACATCCTGCTCGTATTGATTAAAAAAGCATCCAGAGGTCCAACTTAAGTTTAGTACTCTAATCCCGCTGTAAGTAGCTGCGAGCAATTCGTTGTAATTCATTTGATAAAAAGCAATAGAAGAATTAAACCCGATGGAACTTAACCCTAGATTATTGTTTGTGTTTCCCGCAGCAATGGCGCAAACGGCGTTTCCATGGGTAGGTGTTGCGGTGTTAGCTGCGTTATATGATACAATCTTTCCTGTCAATTCCTCGTGCGCCGGGTTTACGTTTTGATCACTAATGCCAATTATAAAACTTGCATTACCTTGAGTAAGGTCCCAAGCTCCTTGAGCATTGATTAAATCCAACGCATAATTATTAGCGACCCCAAGATTATAGTCATTTGGAGTGTAAAGTACCTGATAGTTTGGCGCTTGTTCGATTCCTGTAATGAACGGAATTGACGTTAAGGCATTCAAGAGCACCTCCTCTGTACATTCGCATTCAATTTCAAAAACGCGTTGAAGTTTTTCTTGTTTTGAAGCGGGTAATGCTTGTGTTACTGAGGTAATGGAATGGGAGCTTATGGAGGCATTAAACGCGGCATTACTCGAACTTAAAACTCCATCTGCATTCATAACAGGGATTGCTGATAGATCATTAATTTGAGCCCATACCTTCGATCGTTGTCCGAACGTATAGCTGATTAAACCTCCTAAGATTAAAGCGAAAAGTAGTGTTATTGTTTTCATAAACTTTGGTATTAGCGTTGTTTGTTAAACCAAAGGTGAGTATATACAAAGTCTGATAGATACAGTTTTTCTTCCGGCACATGTAAAATACACGTAGATACCGATAAGAATCTATGTAGTTATTGGGAAGCCGCTACGTAGTTATACGTAGTTTGGATGGTTTTCTATCCGTTTAGGGTGATTATTTTCTGAATTGATTCGGTATGAATCTTTTTAGATTTTGTTTTCCCTGGTTTAGTAACCTTTACTTTAAACCATGTTGATTTTGCATGGGAAGGGGTCAGTTCTACGAGAACAAAACCATGATGCCTCAGATTTACAAAGTCCAATGCGGGATTAAGGGCCTTATTTCTTAGTTTGCGTTCAACTGATTTTGTCTTGCATGACGAATATCGCTCATTATAATTTGCGGATGTTACACTAGGGGCTACCCATTCAACCCCGAGTGGCTTATTTTTATGCTCAAGTGTTAAGGCTAAAGAACAATGAATGTCACCCGTAAGTACAATGAGGTTGTTTGCTTGATATTTAGTAAGGCTGATTTTATGAAATTCATCGAATAATTGATTTCGTTCTTTTAAATATCCTTGCCAGGTATCCATGCTTTTTTTTATGCCGGCTATATCTGGTGGAATTGTAATACTAGAAAAGAGTACTTGATTACCTAAGATATTCCATGCCGCATTCGATTGATCCATTTCATTTACTAACCAATCATATTGATTTTTACCAAGCATTGTATTGCTTTCGAGGCTTGCATTTTCTTCAGAAGGTTGTTTTGTTCTTCCAGACATGCGCTCATCTAGCATATATAAGTTTGCGAGCGATCCGAACGCAAAGGACCTATTGACTTGATATTGTGTATTGTCTGTGATGGGTAACCATTCAAAATATGCTTGTTGCGCTGCTTTTTTTCGAACATTCCATGCTCCTTCCTGCTCCTGATGATTTTGTGCACCATCCGCATAGGCGTCATTTGCAATTTCATGATCGTCCCAAACCGAAATGAATGGGGCCTTTTGATGAATATACTGGAGTTGTTTATCAAGCCGATATTGTGCATACCGAGAACGGTAATCTTGAATCGTTAATAACTCCTTGGCAGGCAAGTGCCCGCGATTTAAGGATTGATCACCGTAAACACCAGGACCATATTCATAGATATAGTCACCAAGGTGCACTACAAAGTCTAGATCGGGTATGTTGGATAAGGATTCATATGCGTTGAAATAGCCCCATTCATAATTACTACAAGATACTACAGCAAATCTAAGGTTCTGTGGATTTGTTCCAATGGTTTTTGTTCTCCCAATTAAAGAGGTGTCTTCCCCGTATATGAATCGATAAAAATAAGCCTTGTCCTGGGATAGATTCGAGGCATTGATTTTTACCGTTAAGCCACGCGCTATTTCTACTTCGTATTGATACGTTCTGGTAATTTCTTTGAAATCTGCTTGTTCGCTTACCTGGCATCTCACTGCGCGAAACACTTGAAGTTTGAATGGGTTAAGTGCGGTCCAAAGTACCGCCCCCTTTTCGCTTGGGTCTCCCGATGCAACACCAAATGGAAATGCGCCCAACGGCTTTAATTGAGCATTAATTTCCGGGCAGTAAATGGCTTCAATTTGTCCCTGAATAGGAAGGCAAATGAATAAAAAAGCAAAAATTATGATCCGCATTTTTTTAAATAAAATTAAAGGAATTTATTCGAAATATTTCGATAATCCTGAATTTAATCTAAATTTATGGTAAATAATTCCCATGAAAAAAATCTTACTTCTCGCTATTATACCCTTTAATTTTTGTTTTTATGCCCAAAGCATTATTTGGCAGGACGATTTTGAAAACCCTGGAACTTGGATTTTGAATAGCTCGATAGGCACCAATGGCTTGGATGCAAATTCTTGGTTTATTTCTGACGCCGAAGGCGGCGTCGCTCCAGGAAATTGCGGAATTGCTGGTAATGGTAACAAGACCTTACATGTGGGGTGTCAAGGTGCATGGTGTGTCGGTTCAGGAGCAACATACAATGCCGGCGATGGCGGACTCGGATTTATAGATGCAACTACAAATAAACGTGTATACAATAGCACCAATATAAATACACTTAACATGGGCGCCTTGAATTTGTCTTTTGATTACATCGGTATTGGGCAGCCAGGAGCTGATTTTGGCAATGTAGTATACAGTGTAGACGGTGGAAGTAATTGGGCTGTTTTGCAGCTTATAAACTCAGGTACAATCTGTGCCTCAGGACAAGGGCTTTGGAGTAGTATTGTTGCCTTATTGCCCGCTGGTTGTTCCAATATCGCCACACTAAGAATTGGATTTGAATGGCATAACGATAATGACGGCGCTGGTTCAGACCCTTCCCTAGCTATAAATAACGTGAAAATTACGTCTCCAGTTCAACCATCGGTGACTGCTTCTTACATGCTTTCCACGGACACACCTTGCTTAGGCGACTGTATTTCGATTACCAATACAAGTACTATGGCAAATACATATTCATGGGATTTTGGAAACGGTCAAACTTCCGCCTCGCAAAATCCCAATGCGGTTTGTTATGATTCTTCAGGGACATACAACGTTCAATTGATTGCTTGCGATGGCATTACCTGTGATACGAGTCTCATGTCAATAACAGTGCAACCCCTTTTAACAGGAACGGTGAATGTAACGAGCACAGGTTCTTACACATGGCCATTCAACGGTATGGTTTATTCGTCCTCGGGTACCTACGTTGACACAGCAGCAAATGTAAATGCCTGCGATAGCTTGGTTACCTTAACCCTAACTATTTTAACCGGCGGAATTAATGACTTGAATGGGCTCTCTTCGAAAAAAATAGTCAGAATCACTGATTTGAGTGGCAGAGTAACTGTAAAGAGACCGGGCCAAATCCTTATACTGTATTTTGAGGACGGAACCATGGAAAGGGTTTGGATTGACGAATAGTAAGCCCTTACATATGAGAAAATTATTATTAGGTTTTTGTTTTGCATTCATTTGTGTGTTAACCAATCAGGTTAAGGCTACACACATCCTTGGCGGAGAAATTTATTACGATTCCTTAGGCAACGGTTTTTATAAAGTAACATTTGAGATTTATAGGGATTGTAACAGTGCAACGTCCTATGATAATCCACTCGTTTATACAATCTTCAATGAAGACGGAACGTATTACTCAGAAGAGGTTGTTTCCTTATTTTCTAGTGCGATTTTACCCATTGTGTATGATGACCCCTGCGTAACTCCTCCAAACAATATATGCGTTGAAAAAGGAATATATATTGATACCATTCAATTGCCATTCAATCCATCTGGGTATCATATATCTTACCAACGGTGCTGTTGGGCAAATAATATAGACAACATCGTAGATCCTGGAAATAATGGAATCACGTTAACAACGTTTATTCCAGGGAGTGCATTAACCCCCGTATATAATCAGGGAGCACGATTTACTAATTATCCCCCCTTGGTGCTTTGTGCACAAAATACTTTAAATTTTAACCATATAGCTTTTGATCCGGATGGTGATTCCCTCACCTATGAGCTAGCAGATCCATTATTGGGCGGAAGTATAGTCAATGTGATTCCAAACCCAGAGTCACCTCCTCCATATGCAGGGGTTGCTTGGAATGCAGGGTTTAGCACCCTGTTGCCTTTTGGAGCTGGATCCACAATCACCATAAATCCCCAAACAGGTATGATGGCATTCACCCCGAATAACATCGGTAACTTTGTAGCCGGTGTGAAGGTTAATGAATACCGCAATGGAGTATTGATTAATTCAAAAATCAGAACATTTGCGTTTAGAGTGGTTGTTTGTCAGGTAGATATTCCGATTTCAGTGAATATTACCGGACCGCCGCAACTGGTTGAGGATTGTGGTATTGCAGGCTTTATCATCTCAAGAATAGATACAACAACAAATTTAGTGGTACAGATTGGGTTGAGCGGAACCGCCACCAATGGAGTAGACTACCCATTCATTCCCAATGCATTGACCATACCAACGGGTGTTTTTTCTGATACTATTACCATTGAGGCTTTATTGGATAGTTTAACGGAATCTACCGAGACCGTATTTTTCAGTGTTATTGTTCCAAATCCGTGCGATGGAACCTTTGCTACCACGTCTATAGTTCTAAACCTCGTAGATTACCAACCTTTGTCAGTAATTGCTACTGATTCTCTTAATGTTTGCGTAAATGGCGGTGAGATTCCATGGCTGGGATGTGCGGTAAGTTTTGGATTACCCCCGTATCAATACACCTGGAGCCCCGGCTCTTTTCCAAATAGCGATACGGTTAGCCTTGGTGGCGTTTTGTTGTTACCTAACGAAAACTTGTTCTCTATTGAGGTTCAAGACCAGTGCGGAAAGACAGTTGGGTTAAATTCGATATTAGTGTATAATCAATGTCCCTTAGAGGCACCAAATGTGTTAACCTTGAATGGGGATCTCACCAATGATGTTTTTATTGTTCAACACTTAGAGGATTACAATAATGTTCGCTTACAAGTATTTAACCGTTGGGGGAATGTAGTCTATGAAAATTCAGATTATCAGAATGACTGGTCCGGGTTAACCATGGATGGAAAACCACTTACAGACGGGGTTTATTTTTATACCGTATTACCCGACGGTGAAAAGTATACCTACGATGACCAAGACCGAACCAAGTTTTTACTGGCCGGATTTTTACATATCTTTCACTAGTAACTTAAATTTTCCCCACGATAGCTTAACATCAAAGAAGCGCGGCACCAGGTTTAAATGAAAACGTGGTGATGGCGCACCAAAGGTCATTCAAGCGCTCTATTGACACTTCCATTGAAAGAACCAAGGGCTCGATTAAACCTGAAAACACTCTCATTCAATTAGCAATAGGAATGATTACTTGGTTATCCATTAAAATTTTCGATTTTTTTACAATTGCTATTGTGAAATTAAATAAACCTCGTATCTTTGCACCCCTCAAAGAGCGTTTGAGGTTATTATATATTGTTAAATTAAGAGTATTTTTATGCCAACTATTCAACAGTTAGTTCGCAAAGGAAGAACGGCGGTAGTAAAGAAGAGTAAGTCTGCTGCACTTGATTCATGTCCTCAACGAAAAGGGGTATGTGTTCGTGTGTATACAACCACTCCAAAAAAGCCTAATTCTGCCATGCGTAAAGTGGCTCGTGTACGTTTAACGAACGGACGCGAGGTCAATGCTTATATCGGAGGTGAAGGTCACAACCTTCAGGAACACTCCTTAGTATTAGTTCGTGGTGGTCGTGTGAAAGACCTACCAGGAGTTCGTTACCACATTGTTCGCGGTGCTGAAGATACAGCAGGTGTTCAGGGACGGTCTCAACGACGATCAAAATATGGTACTAAACGACCTAAGCAAAAATAATATAGTTGTAATTCAACGATAATTTTTAAGCGATGAGAAGAAGAAAAGCGAAAAAAATAGCCATTTTACCAGATCCAAAGTTCAACGAACAGGTTGTTACCAAGTTTGTAAACAACTTGATGTACTCTGGGAAAAAAAGTTTGGCGTTTACAATATTCTATGAAGCTATTGAGCTGATTGAGAAAAAGGTGGAAGATACCCCAGGTCTTGAGGTATGGAAAAAAGCCATTGAAAATATAACACCAAGTGTTGAGGTAAGAAGCCGACGCGTTGGTGGTGCAACCTTTCAAATTCCCACTCCTGTAAGAGAAGAGCGGAAAGCCTCACTTGCCATGAAATGGTTGATTGGGTATGCCCGCAAGCGAAATGAGAAAACAATGTCTCAAAAGTTAGCCGCTGAAATCATTGCCGCTTCCAAAGAAGAGGGGGCTGCTTTTAAAAAGAAAGAAGATACCATACGAATGGCAGAAGCAAACAAAGCATTTTCACATTTTAGATTCTAAACGATGGCAAGAGATCTTAAATACACGAGAAATATTGGTATTGCTGCTCACATTGACGCAGGTAAAACTACCACTACAGAGCGAATTCTATTTTATGGTGGTGTAAATCATAAAATCGGTGAAGTGCATGACGGCGCAGCAACTATGGATTGGATGGAGCAGGAGCAAGAGCGTGGGATTACCATCACCTCTGCAGCTACTACATTAACATGGCAATACCGTGGAACACCGTATCATGTAAATATTATTGATACTCCAGGACACGTTGATTTTACCGTGGAAGTGAACAGGTCTCTTCGCGTGTTAGACGGCTTAGTATTTTTGTTCTCTGCAGTAGATGGAGTAGAACCTCAGTCGGAAACCAATTGGCGTTTGGCTAACAACTATAATGTACCCCGAATTGGTTTTGTTAATAAAATGGACCGTCAAGGTGCCGACTTCCTTAAAGTGTGTAAACAAGTAAAAGACATGCTAGGAAGTCATGCTCTTCCGCTTCAAATCAATATCGGTGAAGAAGACGATTTCAGAGGGGTGGTCGACTTAATTAATTTCCGTGGAATTGTTTGGAACGAGGATGACTACGGAATGACGTTTAAAGAAGTTGAGATTCCAGCAGATATTATAGATGAAGCACGCGAACTTAGAGGTAATTTACTCGAGGCTGTAGCTGAGTTTGATGAGACCTTAATGGAGAAATATTTCGAAGATGAAAATTCATTAACGGAACGTGAAATTCTAGATGCTTTACGTCAAGCCACAATTTCCGGAAAAGTGGTTCCGATGATGTGTGGTTCGTCTTTTAAAAATAAAGGAGTTCAAGCAATGCTTGATATGGTTATGGAGATTTTACCTTCACCATTAGATGTGGATGGTATTACAGGAATCAACCCGAAAACGGATGAGGAAGTAACCAGACAGCCATCTTATGATGAACCGTTCGCAGCATTAGCATTCAAAATTGCCACAGATCCTTTTGTGGGTCGCTTGTGTTTTACAAGAGTTTACTCTGGAAAACTAGATGCCGGGTCGTATGTATTAAATACAAGATCTGAGAACAAAGAACGTATTTCGCGTATCTTTCAAATGCACGCCAACAAACAGATTCAAATTCCAGTGTTAGGTGCGGGAGATATCGGTGCGGTAGTGGGTTTTAAGGACATAAAAACAGGAGATACACTGTGTGCTGAAAATGCACCAATTATCCTTGAATCGATGGTATTTCCGGAACCAGTTATTGGATTGGCAATCGAACCGAAAACCCAAGCAGATACTGACCGTCTGTCAATCGGTCTATCCAAACTGTCCGAAGAAGATCCAACTTTCCGTGTCAAAACGGATGAAGATACCGGTCAAACCATTATTTCAGGAATGGGTGAGCTTCACCTCGAAATTATTGTAGATCGTTTGAAAAGAGAGTTTAAAGTTGAAGTAAGTCAAGGAGCCCCTCAAGTAGCTTACCGTGAGGCAATCGCTGGTTCAACAGAGCACCGTGAGGTATACAAGAAACAATCGGGAGGTCGTGGTAAATTCGCAGACATCCTCGTTAAAATTTCCCACCAAGACAATGCCGAGAAAAAAGGCCTTGAGTTTATCAATAGCATTAAAGGTGGTAATATTCCAAGAGAATTTATTCCTTCCGTAGAGAAAGGGTTCAGAGAATCTATGAAAAACGGTGTGTTAGCAGGATATCCGTTAGAATCAATGAAAGTTGAGTTAATTGATGGTTCTTTCCACGCGGTGGATTCAGATTCATTGTCCTTCGAGTTGTGTGCGAAGATGGCTTATCGCTCAGCGTTAAAGTCCTGTTCCCCAATTCTTTTAGAGCCTATTATGAAATTGGAAATAGTAACTCCAGAAGATTATTTCGGTGATGTTCAGGGAGATTTGAACCGAAGAAGAGGAATGCCAACAGGAATGGATGATCGTGCAGGAGCTAAAGTGTTGAAAGCTGATGTTCCGTTGTCAGAGATGTTTGGTTATGTAACACAGTTGCGTACAATTACCTCTGGTCGTGCAACATCTTCTATGGAGTTCGCGCGATATGCGCCAGCACCCAAGAATGTAGCGGAAGATGTGATTTCTAAATTGAAGTAAAATTTCAGCATAAAATTGAAAAGGAAATGAGTCAAAAAATTAGAATAAAATTAAAGTCATACGATCACAATTTGGTAGACAAGTCTGCTGAGAAAATCGTAAAGACGGTAAAGGCTACCGGTGCTGTAGTAAATGGACCTATTCCATTGCCCACTCACAAGCGTATTTACACGGTTTTACGTTCCCCGCACGTCAACAAAAAGGCGCGTGAGCAATTTGAATTGTGTGCTTACAAACGTTTGTTAGACATCTATAGTAGTTCATCGAAAACTGTAGATGCCCTAATGAAATTGGAGTTGCCGAGTGGTGTTGATGTAGAAATTAAAGTATAATCTTAAGTTAAATTAGTTATGTCAGGAATTATTGGACGAAAAATCGGAATGACTAGCATCTATAGTGCCGAGGGCAAATCATTGCCATGCACGCTTGTTGAAGCTGGTCCCTGCGTAGTAACTCAAGTTAAAACAACCGACCGTGACGGGTACGACGCTGTTCAATTGGGTTTTGGAAATCGCAAGGAAAAAAACACCCCAAATGCGTTGAAAGGACACTTTAAGAAAGCAAATACGATACCTAAATCTAAGTTGGTTGAGTTTAAAGGTTTTGAAGCGTTGAATGCTGGAGATGAGGTAACGGTGAATATTTTTGAAGAGGGTGAGTTTGTGGACATTACCGGAACTACAAAAGGTAAAGGTTTTCAGGGGGTTGTAAGACGGCACAATTTTGCCGGTGTTGGTCAGGCCACACACGGTCAGCACAACCGCTTGCGTGCACCAGGATCAATCGGAGCTTGTTCTTATCCAGCGCGTGTATTCAAAGGGATGCGAATGGCCGGACAAATGGGTAACAAGCAACGAACACAAGGAAATCTTGAGATTTTGAAAGTGTTGGCAGAACGCAATATTTTAATCATTAAAGGATCTATTCCAGGAGCGAATAATTCTTACGTAACAATTTATAAATAATGGAAGCGAAAGTATATAGCGTAAGCGGTAAGGCGTCTTCAGCGAAAGCTACCCTTTCTGATGAGGTATTTGGTATTGAGCCAAATAACCATGCGATATATCTAGATGTGAAACAACATTTAGCGAATCGCAGACAAGGAACTCACAAGTCGAAAGAACGAAATGAAATCGCTGGTTCTACCAAAAAGTTAAAGAAACAGAAAGGTACTGGTGGAGCAAGAGCAGGTAGCTCCAAGTCAGGAACGCGCGTAGGTGGTGGTCGTATTTTCGGGCCAAGACCAAGAAATTATTCCTTTAAGTTGAATGTTAAACTTAAAAGATTAGCGCGAAAGTCAGCTTTTTCTTATCAAATGAAGAATGATGCTTTGATGGTGTTAGAAGATGTAAGTATGGATGCGATTAAAACAAAAGATTTTGTTTCTATGGTGTCAGCGCTCTCTTTAGACAACCAGAAAGTATTATTGATCTTAGGAGATAAGAATGACAACGTTTATCTAGCTTCAAGAAACTTGAAGAAAGTGAAGGTAGTAACCGTTGAGTCTTTTAATACCTACGACGTGTTAAATGCGCGTAAAGTTTTAGTAACCCAATCGGCGATTAGTCGTATTGAAGAAATTTTAAATTAATCCAGGGTCATGCAAGGAATAATTAGAAAGCCGATAATCACTGAGAAAGCAACCTTTGCTTCCGAAGCGAGAAATGCATTCACTTTTGAAGTGGATCGCAAGGCAAATAAGCTTGAAATAAAGCATGCTGTCGAGAAAATGTACGGAGTACACGTCACAGATGTACGTACACAAAATTATGGCGGTGGAAAATCTTCTGTGAAATTTACAAACAAAGGCATTGTTGAGCAACGAAGCAAACAATGGAAGAAGGCTGTAGTTTCAATCAAAGATGGTGAAACCATTGATTTGTTTAACAACTATTAATTGAGCAATGAGCGTTAGAAAGTTTAAACCAACAACTCCTGGTCAGCGTCATAAAGTGGCGATAGACATGTCGGTAATTACCGCATCAAAACCAGAGAAAAGCCTTGTTAAAGGCGGAACAAAGTCTGGTGGCCGTAATAACGATGGACGTATGACAATGCGTTACATTGGAGGAGGACACAAACAAAAGTATCGAATCGTTGATTTCAAACGAAACAAGTTTGACATCCCGGCTACGGTAAAGGCAATTGAATACGATCCAAACCGTACAGCGAATATCGCTTTGTTGTATTATGCCGATGGAGAGAAACGTTATATCATTGCTCCAAATGGGTTGAAAGTTGGAGACACGGTAACTGCAGGAAGAACAGCTACTCCAAATGTAGGGAATGCCATGTATTTATCAGATGTTCCACTTGGTACCTTGATACATAATATTGAACTGATGCCTGGTAAGGGTGGTTCAATCGCACGAGGAGCGGGAACCTATGGTCAATTAAACGCCCGAGAAGGTAAGTTTGCTGTAGTTAAAATGCCAAGTGGTGAAACACGAATGGTCCTAATAACTTGCTTGGCAACGGTTGGTGTGGTTTCAAATGGAGAACACAACCTTGAGCGCTCAGGAAAGGCAGGTCGTTCTCGTTGGTTAGGACGTCGTCCACGTGTACGTGGGGTCGTGATGAATCCAGTGGATCACCCGATGGGTGGTGGTGAAGGAAGAAGTTCCGGAGGTCACCCGCGTTCTAGAAATGGTATGCCAGCCAAAGGATTCAAAACGAGATCCAAAACAAAGTATTCGAATAAGTTCATTATAGAAAGAAGAAAAAAATAACGTAGTATGAGTCGTTCATTAAAAAAGCCGCCTTTTGTTCACTACAAATTGATGAAACGAGTGGATGATGCCCAAGCTTCAAACAGCAAGGCAGTAATCAAAACTTGGTCACGTGCGTCAACAATTACCCCGGATTTCGTTGGTTTAACCTTCGCAGTTCACAACGGTCATAAGTTCATCCCTGTATTTGTTACAGAGAATATGGTAGGTCACAAATTGGGTGAATTCTCTCCAACGAGAATTTTCCGAGGGCATGCCGGAAATAAAAAAGATAAAAAACGATAAGATAAATTTTAAGTCATGGGTGCTAGAAAAAGACTAAGGGCTGAGAAGTTAAAAGATGAGAAAAAGCAAATTGCCGTTGCGCAATTGAATGATTCGAAGATTTCTCCCCGTAAAATGAGATTGGTTGCTGATTTAATTCGCGGTGTCGAAGTGAATAAAGCGCTAAATATTTTAAGCCATAATTCCAAGTTCGCCGCAGTCGACTTAGCGAAGCTTTTGCGTTCCGCAATTTCAAACTGGGAACAGAAAAATGAGGGTAAAGACCTAAGTGAGGAAAAAGTGGTTGTTAAATCAATTGAAGTTGCCGGAGGAGCAATGTTGAAGAGAATTCAGCCTGCGCCACAAGGTCGTGCACACAGAATTAGAAAAAGATCAAATCATGTTACAATCATCGTTGATGGTGTAAATTCTTAAGAATATGGGACAAAAGACAAATCCAATAGGTAATCGATTAGGCTACATCCACGGATGGGAATCTAACTGGTATGGTGGTAGAAACTACAAAGATAAAATCGTTGAAGACGATCAAATTAGAAAGTATTTAAATGCGCGTTTGGCAAAGGCTAGCATTGCTAAGATTATTATCGAACGTACACTGAAACTGGTTACTGTAACCATTAATACAGCTCGTCCAGGGGTAATCATTGGTAAAGGAGGACAAGAAGTAGACAAGTTAAAAGAGGAGTTAAAAAAACTAACCAAGAAAGAGATTCAAATCAACATCTTCGAGGTTAAACGTCCTGAACTTGATGCGCGATTGGTCGCTGATGCAGTGGCACGTCAATTAGAAGCGCGTATTTCGTTTCGTAGAGCCATTAAAATGGCGATTGCTGGAACCATGCGTTTAGGTGCTGAAGGAATTAAAATTAAAATCTCTGGAAGATTAAATGGTGCTGAAATGGCGCGCTCAGAAATGTACAAAGACGGAAGAACGCCGTTGCATACCTTCAGAGCGGACATCGATTACGCATTGTCTGAAGCGCACACCACCTATGGTCGTCTAGGGATTAAAGTATGGATTTGTAGAGGAGAAGTTTATGGAAAACGTGACCTTTCTCCAAATGTTGGAATGTCCACAGCGAATTCAAACGCAGGAGGTGGGGGTTCAGCTGCACCAAAAAGAAAGAAAAAGTAATACGCTTAAAAGAGTACTAAAATGTTACAACCAAAAAGAACGAAGTTCAGAAGAGTACAGAAAGGTAGAAATCGAGGATTAGCACACCGTGGTTCATCGATTGCTTTTGGATCATTTGGTCTAAAAACCTTAGAGCCAGGATGGATCACTTCACGTCAAATTGAAGCTTCTCGTATTGCGGTAACGCGTTACATGAAACGAGAAGGAAAAGTGTGGATTCGAATTTTCCCAGATAAACCGGTTACAGCTAAACCAGCTGAAGTACGGATGGGTAAAGGAAAGGGTGCACTGAGCCATTGGGTTGCTGTGGTTAAACCAGGCCGAATTATGTTTGAAGCGGATGGGGTTTCTTATGAAATAGCCAAAGAAGCGATGCGACTTGCTGCACAAAAGCTACCGGTTAAATGTAAGTTCGTGGTTCGTAATGACTTTGAAATACCTGCTTAATATTAGAAGATGAAGACACAAGATATATCAAAATTATCACAGGAAGATTTGAATCGCAAACTTGCAGAGTTGCAGAATCAAATGATTTCTTTGACCTTAACACACAAAACGGCTCCTATTGAGAACCCAATGAGAATTAAGAGTTTAAGAAAGACAATTGCCAGATTTAATACGGAATTAACCAAAAGAAACAGTGCTGTTGCAGCGCAATAATTGATGCTTAACATGGAAAAGCGAAATTTAAGAAAAGAAAGAATCGGGATCGTAACTAGCGATAAAATGGACAAGTCTATTGTAGTTGCTGTGGAGCGAAAGAAAAAGCACCCGAAATATGGAAAGTTCGTTAAAACGACTACGAAATTCGTAGCCCACGACGAAACAAACGACTGCCACACGGGCGATACAGTAAAGATTATGGAAACGCGTCCTTTGAGTAAATCAAAGAATTGGCGCCTAGTAGAAATTGTTGAAAGAGCGAAATAACCTGAGAGATGATACAAACAGAATCAAGATTAGCAGTAGCTGATAATTCCGGCGCAAAAGAAGTCCTTTGCATAAGAGTGTTGGGCGGTACACGCAGACGATACGCTTCCATTGGTGACAAAATAGTTGTTGCTGTGAAAAGTGCTATGCCTACCGGAGCTGTCAAAAAAGGATCCGTTGCTACTGCTGTGGTAGTGCGCACTAGAAAAGAAATCCGACGTCCTGACGGTTCTTATATAAGATTCGATGATAATGCATGCGTAATTTTGAACCAAGCCGGTGAAATGCGTGGTACACGTATCTTCGGACCTGTTGCTCGAGAATTACGCGAGAACAATTATATGAAAATCGTTTCATTAGCACCAGAGGTGTTGTAATTTAAAGAGATATGCAAACGAAGTTAAAAATAAAAGTAGGAGACCAAGTAAAAGTCATCAGTGGTGACTCAAAGGGTCAAGAAGGTAAGATTACCGCAATTAATCGAACCAAAATGCGAGCAACAGTGGAGGGCGTGAATTTAGTTAAACGTCATACCAAGCCAAGCGCGTCCAATCCACAAGGTGGAATTGAGGAAAAAGAAGGAACAATTCATGTTTCTAATCTAATGTTAGTGGTTGCTGGTGAAGCATCACGGATAGGTAGAAAGGAAAATGATAAAGGTAAATTAGTACGTTTTTCAAAGAAATCAGGGGAGGTGATTAAATAATGACTTACACACCACGACTTAAAGAGAAGTATCAAACTGTAATTATTAAGGAATTAACAGAACAGTTTGGATATAAATCAATCATGCGAGTGCCAAAATTGACAAAAATTGTTTTGAGTCAAGGAATGGGTGACGCAGTTGCTGACAAAAAGTTAATCGATAGTGCTGCAGCGGATTTATCCAGAATTGCAGGGCAGAAAGCGATAACTACGAATTCGAAAAAGGATATTTCGAATTTCAAACTCCGTAAGGGAATGCCAATCGGAACGAAAGTTACGCTTCGAGGCGATCGTATGTATGATTTCCTAGATCGTTTCCTTTCGGTTTCACTTCCTAGAACACGAGATTTTAGAGGTATCAACCCCAAAGGTTTTGATGGCCGTGGAAACTTTAATTTAGGAATTAAAGAACACATCATCTTTCCAGAAATAGATATCGATAAAGTAAACAAAATTCTTGGAATGGATATCACTTTGGTAACTACTGCCAAGAGTGACGAAGAGGCAAAAGCATTGTTAGACGCATTTGGATTTCCATTTGTAAAAAAATAATAGAAGATGGCAAAAGAATCAATGAAAGCGCGTGAGCGCAAAAGAGAACGGATGGTGGCTCGATATGCTAAGAAACGAGAGCAATTGACCAAAGTTTTGAAATCAACTTCAACGAGTGAAGAGGTAATTAATCAAAAATGGGACGCAATGATGGCGATTCAGAAAATACCTGCAAATTCGGCGAAAATCAGACTTCATAACCGATGTGGTTTAACCGGACGTCCTCGTGGTTATATGCGTCATTTTGGGATTTCAAGGGTAACGTTTAGAGAGATGGCCTTGGCAGGGAAAATCCCAGGAGTTCGTAAAGCTAGTTGGTAATATTATAAAGTTTAAAAAGAAATGACTACAGATCCAATCGCAGATTTTTTAACCCGTATCCGTAACGCAAGTTCAGCAGGGTTAAAAATGGTTGAAATTCCAAGTTCAAACACAAAACGCGCTATGACGCAGATTTTGTTTGACCAAGGATATATCCTGAACTACAAGTTTGAGGAAGACAACAAACAAGGTACCATTAAAATTGCTTTGAAATACAACGTGTCAACGCGTATTCCTGCAATTACGAAATTACAGCGAATCTCCAAGCCAGGTTTACGGAAGTATACAGGTTCAGAAGAACTGCCACGTGTATTGAACGGACTAGGTATCGCTATGATTTCTACCTCAAAAGGAGTGATTACCGATAAGGAAGCACGTAAATTGAATGTAGGTGGTGAAGTATTGTGTTACGTATATTAAAAATTGAAAGATGTCAAGAATTGGTAAATTACCCATCACAATCCCTTCAGGCGTAGAATACAGCTTGAATGGAAATGTGGTTTCCATAAAAGGAAAGAAAGGGACTTTAATACAAGATATAGATTTGTCTTGTGTTTCATTGAGTTTAGAAGATAATGTACTAACGATTACACGCGCCACGGACGCTCCTAATCATCGGTCAAAACACGGGTTGTATCGTGCCTTAATCCAAAACATGATTATTGGGGTAACCGAAGGATTTAAAAAACAAATGGAAGTTATAGGTGTAGGGTATCGTGCCAATGCAAATGGGCAGTTGCTTGAATTGGCTCTTGGTTTTTCTCACCAAATCGTATTCGAGATTCCAAAAGAAGTCGTTTGCACCACGGTTACAGAAAAAGGTAAGGCACCGGTAGTTAATTTGGAGTCCCACGACAAACAGCTGTTGGGCGCTGTAGCTGCTAAAATACGAAGTTTTAGAAAACCTGAACCTTACAAAGGAAAGGGAATCAAGTTCGTTGGAGAAGAAATTAGAAGAAAAGCTGGTAAATCAGCAGGTAAAAAATAATAGGTAAAGTCATGGCACTAAACAAAGTTTTAAGAAGAGCGAAAATCAAGCGTAGAATCAGAAAGAAGATTTTTGGCACCGCTGCGATTCCAAGATTATCTGTATTTAGAAGTAACAAGCAGATTTATGCTCAAATTATCGATGATACAACAGGTAAAACACTTGCATCAGCAGGCTCGTTGAAGCATGAAGAAGCTCAAAAAGCAGCAAAATTAGATCAAGCAGTAATGGTTGGTAAAATAATAGCAGAAAATGCTACTAAAGCAGGTATACAAGCAGTTGTGTTTGATCGAAATGGTTATTTATATCACGGAAGAGTGAAATCACTTGCTGATTCAGCTCGAGAAAGTGGACTTAAATTTTAATAAGAATGAGTACGCAACAAAATTTAAACAGAGTGAAATCGGCAGATATCGAGTTAAAAGATAAACTGGTTTCCGTGAACCGTGTAACAAAAGTAACCAAAGGTGGTAGAACGTTTAGCTTCTCTGCAATCGTTGTGGTTGGAGATGAAAACGGTGTGGTTGGTCATGGCCTAGGAAAAGCTAAAGAGGTAACTGAGGCAATTACGAAAGGAATCGATGATGCAAAGAAAAACCTTATTCGTGTTCCGATTCGTAAAGGAACCGTTCCTCATTCCCAGAAGGGTAAATATGGGGGTGCAGAGGTTTTTTTGAAGCCAGCTACAGATGGTACCGGAGTAATTGCGGGGGGTGCAATGCGTGCCGTGCTTGAGAGCGTTGGTGTACATAATGTACTAGCTAAATCTCAGGGTTCATCAAATCCTCACAATGTGGTTAAAGCTACTATGGATGCGCTTTCTAAAATGCGCGATGCATCAGCAGTGGCCCGTCAACGAGGAATTGATCTTTATAAAGTGTTTAACGGGTAATTTTTCAAACAATGAGTGTAATTAAAATCAAACAGGTAAGAAGTGCTATTAAACGTCCAGCTGATCAAAAAGCGACGATTAAAGCATTGGGATTTAAACGCCTTAATCATGTGGTTGAAAAAGAAAGTACCCCACAGATTTTAGGTATGATAAATAAGGTAAAGCACCTTATTCAAATCGTTGATTAACAAGATAATAACTTAGAAATGGGTTTACATAATTTAACACCGGCCGCTGGATCGGTTAAAAGTGAGAAAAGAATAGGTAGAGGACAAGGTTCAGGCCGCGGTGGAACTTCCACTCGTGGACACAAAGGAGCAAAGTCTCGTTCAGGTTATTCGAAAAAAATAGGGTTCGAAGGAGGTCAAATGCCGTTGCAACGTCGTGTACCTAAGTTCGGCTTCAAGAATATCAATCGTGTAGAATATAAAGCGATTAATCTAGATTCTTTACAAATGCTAGCCGAAACTAAAAGCATCACTGATTTTAACATAGACACCTATTTAGATAATGGATTGATTTCAGGAACTAAGTTGGTGAAAATTTTAGGACGTGGTGAATTAAAAGTCGCTGTAAACGTAAGTGCGCATCATTTTTCTGCAACAGCAACAGCAGCGATTGAAGCGGCAGGAGGTAGCGTTACCAAAATCTGATAATAAAGTAACATGAAAAGATTCATAACCAATCTGAAAAACATTTGGAACGTTGTTGAACTTCGTCAACGGATTCTATTAACCTTAGGGTTGGTGCTTGCATATCGTATTGGATCCTTTGTCATCTTACCAGGGATTAATTACAGTATTTTAGAAAGTGCATCTGCAGGCGGTTCCGATACGCAAAAAGGAATAGAAAATTTACTTTCACTTTTTTCTGGGGGTGGTTTTTCTAATGCATCCGTTATGGCTTTGGGAATTATGCCTTACATTTCAGCAAGCATCATTATGCAGTTGCTAGGGATGGCAGTACCAGCAGTTCAAAAACTGCAGAACGAAGGTGAATCCGGACGCAAAGTAATTAACAACTACACACGGATTTTAACTATTGTTATTTGTGCTCTTCAAGCACCGTCTTATCTAAAAATGTACGTTGAACAAAAAGGAGCCTTACCGGACGACCCAACCACATTTTGGTGGGCTCAAACCATTATCATTCTTGTTGCAGGCTCCATGTTTGCTGTGTGGTTAGGGGAACGTATTACTGAGAAAGGTATTGGTAACGGAATTTCATTGTTAATTGCTGTTGGAATTTTATCCCGCTTACCGGGGGCGTTCATTGCTGAAGTCGGTAAGTCTTTTGAAGGTGGAAACTTAATTAAATTGGTATTAGAGGTCGTGGTATTAATGCTTATCATTTTAAGTGTAATACTGATTGTTCAAGGAGTCCGAAGGGTTCCGTTGAATACCGCTAAAGGCGTTGTCGGTAACCGAGCAGTAGAAGCACAACAAACTAGAAACTACTTGCCTTTAAAAGTGAATGCAAGCGGTGTAATGCCGATTATCTTTGCACAAGCAATCCTAACCATACCAATGACCATCTTCCTCAGTGCCACAGATTCCAAAGGTGGAGGGAATATTGTACAACGTATTTTGAGTGATCCTTACGGGTTGTGGTATAATGTGATTCTAGTAGTTATGATTGTTGTGTTTACTTATTTCTACACTGCAATCATGATTAACCCACGGAAAATTGCGGATGATCTAAAGAGAAGCGGTGGTTTTGTCCCAGGGGTTAGACCAGGAGACGAGACCGCACATCACATTGACGATTTAGTTACGCGAATTACTTTTCCAGGATCTCTGTTCTTAGCAGCAATTGCGGTCATTCCGGCTGTTGCCAAAATTGCCGGAGTAAACGATTCGTTTGCTATGTTCTTTGGTGGAACTTCCCTATTGATTATGGTGGGAGTTGTACTTGACACCTTACAACAAATTGAAACGTATTTATTGAACCGACATATGGACTCTTTAATGGGAGATACCAAAGTGAGAGGTAGAAGAGGAACTAACGAATTATCAGGATTTTAAGCAATGGCAAAACAATCATCTATAGAGCAAGACGGTACTATTTTAGAAGCATTACCCAATGCGATGTTCCGTGTTGAACTACAGAATGGACATGTGTTAACCGCACATATTTCTGGTAAAATGAGAATGTTTTATATTAAAATTTTACCTGGGGATCGAGTTAAGGTTGAAATGTCTCCCTATGATTTATCCAAAGGTAGGATTTCATTTAGATACAAATAATTAATACATAGAAAATGAAAGTTAGAGCATCTGTTAAAAAGCGAACTGCGGATTGCAAAATTGTAAAGCGAAAAGGAAGGGTTTATGTGATCAACAAAAAGAACCCGAAATTAAAACAACGACAAGGATAAAACAGGATATATGGCACGTATTGCAGGTATAGATTTACCAAAAAACAAAAGAGGAGTTATCGGATTAACCTATATTTATGGGATTGGTCGAAGTACTTCTAAAAAAATTCTAACCAATAACGGAATCGATGAGAATCTGAAAGTTCAAGACTGGAATGATGACCAATTGTCAGCAATTCGTACTTCTGTGAATGAAGTGAAGACGGAAGGACAGTTGCGCTCTGAAGTTCAAATGAACATCAAGCGATTAATGGACATTGGTTGTTACCGAGGAATCCGTCACCGTGCTGGGTTACCATTACGTGGTCAACATACGAAAAATAACTCGAGAACTAGAAAAGGTAAGAGAAAAACTGTTGCCAATAAGAAAAAGGTAACTAAATAATAAGTAAGAACATGGCAAAATCCAATCAAAAGAAGAAGAAAAATGTCAAGGTTGAAGCGGCAGGTGAAGCACATATCCAAGCCAGCTTTAATAACATCATTATTTCCTTGACAAACAATGCCGGACAAGTGATCTCATGGTCATCGGCGGGAAAAATGGGCTTCAAAGGTTCTAAAAAGAACACCCCGTATGCCGCTCAGCTAGCCGCTGAAGACGCAGCGAAAGAAGCTCATGACTTCGGACTACGTAGAGTTCGTGTTTTTGTAAAAGGACCTGGCGCTGGTCGTGAATCAGCGATTCGATCCCTACACAATACAGGAATTGAAGTAACTGAAATTGTTGATGTGACACCACTACCGCATAACGGTTGTCGTCCACCAAAGAAACGAAGAGTATAATTTTATTTAACCAGTCATCGAAGGAAAATGCCTTAATTCATGACTAAAAATTAATAACAATGGCAAGATATAGAGGTCCTAAATCAAAAATCGCTCGTCGATTCAGAGATCCAATTTTTGGTCCTGATAAAGCACTTGAGCGTAGAAGTTATGGTCCCGGTCAACACGGGCCCTCCAAACGAAGAGGTGGAAAACAATCTGAATACGCGATTCAGTTGGGTGAAAAACAAAAAGCAAAATATACCTACGGTATTCTAGAGCGTCAGTTCTCAAACATGTTTGAGAAAGCCTCTCGAATGAAAGGGATTACCGGGGAGAACTTGTTACAATTGTGCGAATCGCGCTTAGATAATATGGTGTTCCGTTTAGGGATTGCACCTTCTCGAAGAGGAGCACGACAATTAGTGGGTCACCGCCATATTACCGTGAATGGTGAGATTGTAAATGTACCATCGTTTCATGTGAGGCCAGGTGATAACATCAGTGTTCGAGAAAAATCTAAATCTTTAGAAGCTATTGTAACCTCTTTGAACTCAGTTAATAAAAGACTGGATTGGATAGATTGGGATGGAGCTTCTATGATAGGTAAATTAATCAATATGCCTTCTCGTGATATGATTCCTGAAAACATCAAGGAACAGTTAATCGTCGAATTGTATTCTAAATAATTTTTAATCTCAACAATGGCAATACTTAATTTTCAAAAACCGGATAAAGTTGTAATGCTCCAGTCGGATGCGTTTAATGGAGAATTTGAATTTCGCCCCCTAGAACCAGGATATGGTATTACAATCGGTAACTCTCTAAGAAGAATCTTATTGTCTTCTTTAGAAGGGTTTGCAATCTCCTCTATACGTCTTGAAGGCGTAGATCATGAGTTTAGTACCATGAAGGGAGTCGTTGAAGACGTTACTGAAATGATTCTAAATCTGAAGCAGGTGCGTTTTAAACAACAAATTGATTCAGTGGAAAATGAAACGGTTATAATTTCTATCACCGGTCAAAACACGTTAACTGCAGGGGATATTGGTAAATTCACCAATGGATTTCAAGTGCTTAATCCAGATTTAGTGATCTGTAATATGGAACCCTCTGTAAAGTTAGAAATGGAGTTAAGCATCATCAAAGGTCGGGGTTATTATCCGTCCGAAGAGAACAAAATTGAAGATGCTCCCTTCGGAACAATTTTCATCGATTCCATTTTTACACCAATCAAAAATGTTCAATATACCATTGAAAATTATCGGGTAGAACAAAAAACTGATTATGAAAAATTGGTATTGAATATTACCACAGACGGTTCTGTTCAGCCTAAAGAAGCGTTGAAAGAGGCAGCAAAAATCCTGATTCAACATTTTATGTTGTTTTCTGATGAGCGTATCACCTTGGATAATGAAATGAAAACCGAAACGGAAGAGTTCGATGAAAGTTCATTGCACATGCGTCAATTGCTAAAAACAAAGTTGGTAGACATGGACTTATCGGTTCGTGCCCTTAATTGCCTAAAGGCAGCAGAAGTAGACACCCTTGGTGATTTGGTTTCTTTCGCGAAATCAGATTTATTGAAATTCCGGAATTTCGGTAAGAAATCACTTACTGAACTTGAAGATCTTGTTGATAATAAAGGTCTTACGTTTGGAATGAATGTAGCAAAGTATAAATTAGACAGAGACTAGTCGCAAAGACCTGAGAGATGAGACACGGAAATAAATTAAACCATCTAGGAAGAAAATCAGCCCATAGAAAGGCAATGATTTCGAATATGGCTTGTTCATTGATTCAACATAAATGTATCAATACAACCCTTGCAAAGGCAAAAGCGCTTCGCGTTTTTGTTGAACCCCTCCTTACTAAATCAAAAACGGATTCTACGCACTCACGTCGTGTGGTGTTTTCCTATTTGCAAAATAAGGAAATTGTTACTGAATTATTCAGAGACATCGCCCCTAAAATCGCAGAGCGTAACGGTGGATATACGCGCATTATTCGTACGGGATACCGTTTAGGAGATAATGCCGAAATGTGTATGATAGAATTAGTAGATTTTAATGAAATCTACAACACTGATCGTACCAAGAAAACAACGCGTCGTTCGCGTCGCGGTGGATCAAGTACGGCAAAAGAAACATCATCGAATGATTCAGTGATGAACGCTTCAGAAGATGCCGTAGAAGTAATTGAACCAAGTGCTGAACTGGAAACTCCAGCGGTTGAGGAAGTTGTGGCAGTAGAAGAAACCCCAGCGGTTGAAGAAGTTGTGGCAGTAGAAGAAACTCCAGCGGTTGAGGAAGTTGTGGCAGTAGAAGAAACCCCAGCGGTTGAAGAAGTTGTGGCAGTAGAAGAAACTCCAGCGGCTGAAGAAGTTTTGGCAGTAGAAGAAACCCCAGCGGTTGAAGAAGTTGCGGCAGTAGAAGAAACCCCAGCGGTTGAAGAGGCTCCATCTACGGATGACACTTCAGCGTCGGAAGATTCTTCAGCGGACGAAGAACAACCAAAAGCATAAGCTATTCACATGTGTTGATAAAAAAAGACGGCTTTAGGTCGTCTTTTTTGTTTTAGGCAAGTGTCGCTTCGTTGGAAGCGATTAATTTTGTTAAAATATTTTCATGACAGATTCAAAACCCGCATTGCTCGTTTTAGAGGACGGAACTGTGTTTCACGGAACAGCAATTGGCGTAACAGGTACAGCAACCGGTGAGATTGCGTTCAATACCGGTATGACCGGTTATCAAGAAGTTTTTACGGATCCTTCATATTTTGGACAGCTTTTAGTAATGACGACAGCTCATATTGGAAATTATGGCGTGCACAAAACAGAAGTTGAATCCGAACAGGTGATGATTTCAGGCCTAATCACAAAAAAGTTTTCCAATGGCTATTCCCGTCCCTCTGCATATTCCTCTTTACAGGATTTATTTGTATCACAAAATAAAGTGGGTATTGCTGATGTTGATACACGAGCATTAGTTCGCCATATTCGAAGCAAAGGAGCTATGAATGCGATAATTTCTTCTGAAAATTTCAATATAGAAGATCTTAAATCCCAGTTGGATGCCATTCCAGATATGAATGGGCTTGAATTATCTTCGAAGGTAGCAACCACTGATGCGTATGATGTGCTTCCTGAAAATACAGAAACCCGATTTAGAGTGGCCTTGTTGGATTTTGGAGTGAAAAAGAATATCATTCGCTGCCTAACAGACCGTGGGTGTCATGTACGCGTATTCCCATTAAACGCCACCTTGAAAGAAATAAATAGCTTTAACCCACATGGATATATGCTTTCCAATGGACCGGGAGACCCCTCAGCGATGCCAATTTCCATTGCCCTAGTAAAAGACATTGTGGCCATGAATCGTCCTGTATTCGGTATATGCCTCGGACATCAGATTTTAGGATTAAGCCAAGGGTTGAAGACCGAAAAAATGTTCAATGGGCATCGTGGGATAAATCATCCAATCAAGAATTTGAAAACCGGAAAAGGCGAAATCACTTCCCAGAATCACGGGTTTGTAATTACCAAAGAGAGTATTGATTCGCAGTCGGAAATAGAAGTTACTCATATTCATCTGAATGATCATACTATAGCTGGAATCGCCATGAAAAGTAAACCGGTGTTTTCAGTTCAATATCACCCGGAAGCATCCGCAGGTCCCCATGATTCAAGGTATCTTTTCGATCAATTTATTAATCAACTTAACTAATCCAAATTATGAGTTTCATAGCCAATGTATTTGCACGGCAAATTTTAGATTCTCGGGGAAATCCAACCATTGAAGTAGATGTAATTACTTCCTCCGGTGTTTTAGGTCGAGCAGCGGTTCCCTCGGGCGCATCAACCGGGATACATGAGGCGGTAGAGCTCAGAGATAATGATCCAACTAAGTTTTTAGGAAAGGGCGTTTTGAAGGCGGTTGGCTTTGTGAATACAATAATCAATGAAGCACTTCAGGGCCACGATGTGTTTAATCAAAAAGGAATAGACACCCTCTTAATTAACTTAGATGGAACTCCCAATAAATCACATTTGGGAGCGAATGCCATACTCGGTACTTCTTTGGCTGTGGCAAAAGCGGCGGCAATAGAAGCAGATTTAAGTTTATATCGGTATGTTGGAGGTGTCGGGGCAGTAACCATGCCTGTTCCCATGATGAATATTCTTAACGGCGGTTCTCACGCGGATAATAAAATTGACATTCAAGAATTTATGGTGATGCCCTTGGGAGCCTCTTCATTTTCAGAAGGATTGCGTTGGGGTACTGAAGTATTTCATCACTTGAAAAGTGTGTTGAAGCATCGAGGCATGTCAACGAATGTTGGGGATGAGGGTGGCTTTGCTCCGAGTCTTGGTTCCAATGAGGAAGCCATACAAGTGGTGATTGAAGCAGTAGAAAAAGCGGGCTTTAAACCGGGCCATGATATGTATATAGCGCTCGATGCAGCCGCTTCTGAATTTTATAATGCGGAAACAGGATTGTATGAGTTTGAATCTACCGGCGAAAAACGAACCTCTGCTGAGATGGTTGGATTTTGGAAAGATTGGCGGAGTAAATACCCATTAATTTCTATAGAAGATGGCCTAGCTGAAGATGATTGGTCGGGTTGGAAATTAGCCACAGAAGAATTAGGTCGCTCAACACAATTGGTTGGAGATGATTTATTCGTAACCAACACCAAACGATTATCAAGAGGGATTTCCGAAGGAATTGCTAATTCAATTCTGGTAAAAGTAAATCAAATTGGTTCCTTAACCGAAACGATTCAAGCCGTACAAATGGCGACATCCAATGGTTATACCTCAGTGATGAGTCACCGCTCTGGGGAAACCGAAGACAATACGATTGCAGATTTGGCGGTGGCTTTAAATACCGGGCAAATAAAAACTGGCTCTGCTTCTCGAAGCGACCGAATGTCTAAATACAACCAATTACTTCGCATTGAAGAAGAGTTGGGCGACGATGCCGTATATCCAGGAATGTCTTTCAAGTTTCTTAAATAGTTGGTTACACGGTTCAATCTGCGCGTGTATGGAATCGTCGTAAACGAAAAGCACGAAGTCTTAGTTTCTCATGAACGTCGCGGCGGGTATGAATTCACCAAATTTCCGGGTGGCGGTGTAGAACTTGGCGAAGGGATTTTGGATGCCTTGCATCGGGAATTTAACGAAGAACTCGATGCCGTAATTGAAACCGCGACTTTTTTCTATGTGAACGAGTATTTCCAAGCATCAATTTTTAAGTCTAGTGATCAAGTCATTTCATTTTACTATCGGGTTACCTTAGATACTACAACCATTAAAACAGGCATATCAAACCTTCCATTGGGGACTACCGAAGTGGGTGATTATGAGCGAGTATCTTGGGTTCCTATTTCCCTAGATTTACAGGCATTGATGACGTTCCCAATCGATAAATTTGTCGTTACTAAAATGTTATAATGCTTACTAAAATGGGTATTTTATTTTTTTATTGCCTAATATCGTATTGCAATATTAATTTTCTATGTACTTTTGACAAATACATGAACTAACTTGAACTATGGCATTAAATACAGACAAAGAGTTATTGGTAGGTGTTGGAAAACAAATAAGAGTAATTCGCAAAAAACAAGGAAAAGCACTTAAGGATTTAGCTCAAGCGGTAGGAATGGAGCCTTCAAATTTGTCTGTGATAGAAAACGGCAAATCGAATCCGCAACTACTGACTTATGTTAAAATTGCTTCGGCTTTAAATTGCACTATGGGAGATCTGTTTGATTTTCCGTTTGATTATGATAAGCTCGAGCAGACTTACATGCCGCGCAAGCATACGATATAATCTGAGGATTATTTGAAATTAGGAGCAACCATTAACTCCTTGGTTCCGTGTGTCCAAGAATAAAATCCTTCGCTAGATTTTACCCCTTTTTTACCGGCCATTACCATATTTACCAGTAAAGGACAAGGCGCGTATTTTGGATTTCCGAATCCGTCGTGTAATACGCGTAAAATAGCAAGACAAACATCGAGCCCAATAAAATCAGCGAGTTGTAAGGGGCCCATCGGATGAGCCATCCCTAATTTCATTACCGTATCAATTTCTTCTACTCCTGCCACACCTTCATATAAGGTATAAATTGCTTCATTAATCATTGGCATTAATATGCGGTTCGCAACAAACCCAGGATAGTCGTTCACCTCAACAGGAACTTTATTCAGTTTTTTAGACATGTCCATAATCGTGTTCGTTACCTCATCTGAAGTAGAATACCCACGGATTATTTCAACCAATTTCATTACAGGAACAGGGTTCATAAAATGCATTCCAATGACCTTGTCCGGTCGTCCAGTTACCGCAGCAATTTGGGTAATGGAAATAGAAGATGTGTTTGTGGCTAGTATAACTGAAGGATCAGTTAAGGCATCTAATTCTTTAAATATCTTAAGTTTCAAGTCAACGTTCTCCGTTGCTGCCTCTACTACCAGCGCTACCCCTTCAACCCCTGACTTCATATCGGTATGCGTAGATAAATTAGCTAAGGTTGCTTCTTTCTCAGCTTCGGTCAGCGCCCCTTTACTTACTTGTCGGTCAAGGTTTTTGCTTATAGTAGCGATCGCTTTATCTAACGCGGTTTGCGATATATCTATTATGTTTACTTGATGTCCAAATTGGGCAAATACGTGAGCAATCCCATTTCCCATGGTTCCAGCTCCAATAACCGCTACGTGTTTCATACATTTCTGAATTAGTCCGACAAATATAATCATAGTATCTTTGTCTTGAATGCCATTACAAAGAATAAGACAGTTCACCAAGAGCGATGTATTTAAATCGTTCACCGTACTTTTTTCAGGGACCTTAATGGCTCAGGTGATTGGGTATGCCATCGCACCGATTTTAACCCGGCTTTACACCAACGCGGAAATGGGTGAAATGCTTTATTACATGCGTTTAATTGCCTTCATTTCTTCGATTGCCACCTTGCGATATGAAGCGGCTCTTCCCTTACCTAAACGCGATGAGCATTCCTATTTGATGTACCGCTTTGTGTATTTATTTTCTTTTTGGCTCTTAGTTTTTATTGCCTGTTTTTTATTGGTCTTTTCCGTGGTGTTTGATCTAATGAATCTTCAACCTTGGTTTATACTTTGTGTAATACTCGGAGCGGCCGCTATGATCGTTATAAATGTGGGGACCAGTTGGGCCGTTCGTACAGGAACGTATGGCATCATTTCCCGTCAAAAAATCACCAACTCCCTGGTTTCAAATGCACTCAAATGGGGTTTCTTTTTCTTGAATTGGAAATCCTTCGGACTTATTTTAGCGACCCTCTTAGGATTCGTTGTTTCTGCAATTGAATTTATTTGGGATTTCCGCAAAACCCATCAACGCTTCCGAGAGCTATTTTCCCCACGTAAAACCCGAGTGGTACTCAAACAACATCGGGAGTTTCCGCTGTTGAATCTTCCACATGTATTCATTGACAACGGCAGGGATATGTTGCTTGCAACCTTGATTTTAGCGTATTTTGGCGAAGCGGTTTATGGTTCTTACGGCCACGCGTATCAAATGCTACGCATTCCGCTGATGTTGGTCGGCGTATCTGTTGGACAACTCTTTTTTAACCGTTCCTCCGAGGCAATGCATAAGCAAAAAGCACTTACCCCGATAATTTCAAAAACCATTGGTGTGCTTACCTTGATTTCTATTATTCCGTTTACTGTGCTCTTTTTTTATGGTACCGAGATCTTCGGTTTTGTTTTTGGAACTACGTGGGGAATAGCGGGTACGTACGCAGAAACGATGGCTTTTTGGTTGATGGTTAACTTTGTCTTATCTCCGATTTCAGCACTTCCTTTGCTACTAAACAAACAACGTTATGCCTTAATCATGGGCTTGGTGAGTTCCTTAATTCAAGTGATACCCTTTTGGGTGTTCCCCTTGCTTTACGGAAAATCAGCCTCAGTATTTATTTTAACCTTGCAAACAGTATCCTATATTCAAGCCATTTGGTTGATCTTCACCTTGTATTTGTACTATCGTTTTGCCTTGGCTTCAGACGCTAAGATACGGGAGTAGATTCCCTTAATGAGTGCTGCATTAGCGCTTTTTGTGGCACGTTGATTTATGAGGTCACGATTGTAATGTTGAACTTTTTCCGCATCCAATTCGACGAGCCCTCGTTTTATAGCTAGAATTCGGTTTTGACAAAGTGCTGCTTTTCGTTTCGATCGGTAAGATCATTTACCATCTGATTGTAATTGCGTGGTCATTGCATTACAGCCGAAATAGCTCAGAATTAACTCGATAAAAACAAGTATATTTGGTGGATTCTTGCACGGTTTCAATCCTTGAACAAGAAGTCAATCCATGATTCGGAAATATACAAAGCAGCTGGCAAAAATTGAATTCGTAAAGAATTCATTCACACTGATCACAGGAACTGTTGTTGCTCAGGTATTTCCGATTATCCTTCAACCGTTTTTAAGAAGATTGTACGAACCATCTGATTTTGGTGTTCTTGCGTTGTACGCAACGTTACTCAGTGTATTTTATTCTTTTGCAACATTGAAATACGACAGTACTGTTATGCTTCCTAATAAGGACGAAGATGCAGCAAATCTTGTAGCGGGAAGTGTTTTTACTTCTTTGATTATTTCTATCTTGCTTTTTCTGTTTTTTTTAATATTTAACGCAAAGATCATAGCGCTACTTTCGTTGCCCGAGATTATGCGATTTTGGCTCTTAATCTTGCCCTTGTCCATTTTTCTATTTTCGAGTTCACAGGTATTTAACTATTGGTTGATTAGGAAGAAAGCTTTTAAATCATCCTCACTAAATAAGGTATATCGTCGCGGTGCAGAAGGGGTATCACAGGTTGGACTGGGTGTTAATTTTTTCGGCTCAGGTTTAGTTGTGGGTAACATTGTGGGGGATCTGACGAATTTTATTTCTAGCTATTATCAAGCTGTCAAGAGTGGTTTTCACTTAAAAGCTCTAAAAAAGTTGAAGATCATTGCTCTTTTTAAAAGATATTCAAGTTTTCCCAAGTACAATGCGTTACCCGCGCTGTTGGACACCATAAGCCTGTCGATTCCGGTAATCTTATTGAATAAATTCTATGGGGGTGAGGTCACAGGTTATTTCGATCTGTCGAGGATGTTCATGGCCCTGCCATTGGCACTCATATCGGTTTCCATTTCTCAGGTACTTTTTCAGGACATTTCGGTCAGGATCAGGGATAAAAGAACTATCGAAGATGTTTTAAAAAGAATTATCAAGATCCTTGCAGTCGTAGCTGGATTGATCGTTTTAATCGGTATGTTGTTCAGTGTGCCACTTTTCACCTTGGTTTTTGGTGAAAAATGGGAGCTTTCGGGAGTGATGACTACTATTTTAATCCCTGCCTACGGCTTGCGCTTTCTGGTAACTCCATTAACGATTACGTTTAATGCGTTGGAAAAGATCTTTTGGATCAGCCTTTGGCAGCTTGTTTATTTTATAATGATCTGTTCGCTTTTCTTTCTAGATGGAATAAGTGTTACAGAATTTCTTTATGTTTACCTCACGATAGATGTTATTGCGTATGTCATTTATTTTTTACTACTGAGGTGGCAGGTGCGTAATTATGAAAAAAACCGAATTTTAAATGCGTGAGAAGTTAAAAACCGCCTTTAGTGTGAATGGTCTTTTTTGGTCATACTCGTTCGTATTCTTACTGATCCTATATGGTGTGTTTGAAGTTTGTCAGTCAACGTATATGGGTAATTTGGCACTATACTTCGCTGTTTTTACATCCGCATATTGGGCTTTATTCTTTCTCGTAAAGAAGTTGGATTTAAAAAGAAGTGTTTTTGAGTTCCCTCCGGCATGGCTGAAAGTTGTCAATCCTCTAAGTTTGATCAGTATCATTATTCTATTCATTATCGTTCATTTCATCTATATAAATGGGTTTCCATCGATTCAAGCCTTGGGGGTTTTAAAGCTAAGTGAAGTTGTTAAACTGAGAGCATCGATTACTGAATCGGTTCCATCTTGGGTCAACTATATGTTCAGCTGGAATCTTAAAGCGATAATTCCATTTACATTGGCAATTCTTTTTCTGAAAGGAGAAAAGAAATTGTATTGGTTCTTTTATTTCATTGCCATTACCTATGCTTTTTTACTCATGCAGAAGAGCTTCATTTTGCTTGTTTTGGCACCAGTAGGGATCATCGCTCTTTTTGAGAAAAAATGGTTTTATGCCCTTAAGTACGGATTAAGTTCAATCGTTATCGTTTTTTTTCTGACCTATATTCAGAATGTAACAATGAGGGGAGGTATCAACGACATACAACTGGATTATGAGAAGAGTACGCAATCGGCTGGTTCGATTATTATGAATATTTTTCTTGGTTTGAAGGATAGGGTTGCGGTTACACCAGGGAGAATAGTAACCAAATGGTTCGATCATATTCCGAAAGACAAACCTTTTCTAAACGGCAATGGTTTTAAGATCTACACTAAAATAAGTGGAGGAGAATTTCATGATTATACGAAAGAATTGTATCCATTGGTTTATGAAGAAAATGCACAACATGGTTTAAAAGGCACGGTGAATGTTGCAGGTTTTATGAGGGGGTATGCTAATTTTGGGGTGCTTGGCTTAGTGCTGGCAGCAATTGGACTTGCCTTGTGTCTTGTCATCATTGAACTTATTTTTAAAGAACAAACGCTGTTAAAATTTGCGTTGAACATTTTTCCATTGGTAATGCTAAGTTCTTCATCGTTACTAACGATCATGTTCAGTGGTGGATGGTTACTTACGATTGTTCTTTTTGTTGTATACAGGGCTCATTTAAAGCCTACTGGATCAATACCAAAAACATTGTAAATACTTATTGAATGTGTGGTATAAGTGGTATTGTAAATAGAATGGATCAGCCTGTTGAGCAGGCAGTGATCAAGCAAATGACTGATGTGGTCGCACATCGCGGACCTGATGGCTCTGGATTTTGGCATGGTCCAAATTTCGCCTTCGGTCATCGACGTTTGTCGATTATCGATCTTTCCGATAATGGTCATCAGCCTATGCCGTACGGTGAGAATCTGGTTATCACGTACAATGGTGAAGTCTATAACTACGTCGAGATCAGGGAGAATTTAAGTGCTCTGGGATATGAATTTCGCTCCCAGAGTGATACCGAGGTGATTCTTGCGGCCTACAGGGAATGGGGCTTTTCTTGCGTTGATCAGTTCAATGGTATGTGGAGTTTTTGTATTTATGACAAAGAAAGGAATATCCTTTTCTGTAGCCGGGATCGATTTGGTGTAAAACCATTCTATTTTTTTAAAAATGAGAAGTCATTTGTCTTTGGATCCGAAATAAAGCAGCTTTTACCATTTTGTTCAGAGAGAAAGGCCAACAAACAAATCCTATTGGACTATCTTGTTCTGGGATATGAAGACCATTGTGATGAAACGTTTTTCGAAGGAATTCAAAAGCTGGAACAAGGGTCAAATCTCATGTATGATTTGAGCGACCATACGTTTGAGATCCATCCGTATTATGATCTTAATGTTCGGAATGAACTGAGGCTAATGGACGAGGAAAAAGCGATCAGTACATATCGCGAATGCTTGAAAGATTCTGTTAAACTACGCATGCGAAGTGATGTTGAAGTTGGAACATGTCTCAGTGGCGGTTTAGACAGTAGCTCAATTACCTCTATTTCAGCAGAAATCCTAAGAAAGGACTCAAACCGAAAGATTAAAGCAATTCACGCCAAAGTGAATAAAAAGTCAATCGATGAAAGTTCATATGCAAAAAAGGTATCAGAATTCTGTGATACAGACCTCGTGATGGTTGAACCGGTTGAGGATGACTTTATTTCATCCATTGATGAGGTTATCAAAGTTCAAGAAGAGCCATTTGGAAGTCCGTCTGTTTTCCTTCAATACTTTGTAATGAAGAAGGCAAGACAAATGAATTGTTTGGTTATGCTTGACGGTCAGGGAGGCGATGAAACCTTATTGGGTTATGAGCGCTATTATCCTGCTTATCTGATGCAGTTAAGAGGATTGAAAAAAGTCCGGGGATTCCTTCAGTCTTCTGAAAATTCTAAGCTTTCTAAGTTACAATTGATAAAGTACTACCTGTATTTCACAAATTACAGGTTCCGACTTAAGAAGTTAAAACAGCGAAGCAGATTCCTAAAAAAGGATATCCTTGAAAAGTTTAGTTCTGGACTAATGAAAGAAGTTTCATCGAGCTATTTGGATATTTTGAAACTCCAGAAGTTAGAAATCAAGTACACACAATTGCCTCATCTCTTGCGTTATGAGGATCGAAATTCTATGGCGCATTCCGTTGAATCGAGATTACCATTTTTAGATTATCGCTTAGTAGAGACCGCATTGTCATTGCCGGATGAATATAAGATCAGTAAGGGGTGGACCAAGAATCTGCTGAGAAATGCTGTATCACCATTTCTTCCAAAGGAAGTGGTTTGGAGAAAGGATAAACTTGGATTTAATGCACCTGAGGAAGAATGGCTGGCAAAGATCAATGATGAGATCAGCGATTCAGTCATGAATTCCGAAATTCTTAAAGAGTTGATCGATTTCAGTAAATTAGACATGAAGAATATCGATGTCCGTACGAAATGGCGTCTTTTCAATATTGCAAAATGGGAGAAGATATATAAAGTTCAGCGTTGAAAAACCATCGAATTATTTGTGGAAAACAAGAAAATGAATAACCCCAAAAAAATCAAAGTTGCTCACCTTACAAGTGCGCATCCGCATACGGATATTCGTATTTTCCATAAGCAATGCGTTTCATTGAGCAAGGAGGGCTATGATGTTTATCTTGTTTCGACCACATGTGAAACGCAATTACTGAATGGAGTTCACATCATTGGAGTTGAACGCAAGGGTAAGGGACGTTTCAGCAGGATGATCAGTACAACCGCTGAAGTATATAGAAAGGCGATCGAGTTGGACGCTGATGTTTATCATTTTCACGATCCTGAATTACTTCCTTATGGATTGAAATTGGCTAGAAAAGGTAAAAAAGTGATCTATGATGCTCACGAAGATCTTCCGAAACAGATCATGGATAAACATTGGATTCCTGCAATTTTCCGTGGTTTGATCTCAAGATTTTTTAGATTTTTTGAAGGCTATGTGGCTAAACGAATTGC